>NZ_QZVS01000084.1 GCF_003602235.1 Cryobacterium melibiosiphilum | reverse complement strand
GAGCATTAGTCAATACCGAGCCACCGACACTCCAGCCCCGACCAGCGCCCCAATTGGGCCTCAACCAGCGAAATAAGAAAAGAACTTTTCAGTATTCTTTCTGTGGCTGACTCTGGCGAAGTTTTCTGTGCCGAAGCCGTTTTCTAGGTCGTGAGACTCGGTACCCGCTCCGCCTCGAGCGGCGCGCCGGGAGGGGTGCCATCGCCGAAGGGACGCCCGCCGAGCGATTCGCGACCGGATGCTTCGAGCCAGCCGCGCGCATCCGGTCCCTTGGGCACTATGCCGCTCGGGTTGATGTCGCTGTGGGTGACGTAGTAGTGCGCCTTGATCTGCTCGAAGTCGATGGTGTCGCCAAAGCCGGGGGTCTGGAAGAGGTCGCGTGCATAGGCCCACAGCACCGGCATCTCGCTGAGCTTGTTGCGATTGCACTTGAAGTGCCCATGGTAGACGGCGTCGAAACGGGCCAGGGTCGTGAACAGGCGCACATCGGCCTCGGTGATGGTGTCACCGACCAGGTAGCGCTGGGTGCGCAGGCGTTCTTCGAGCCAGTCGAGCCGTGCGAAGAGTGCGTCGTAGGCCCGTTCGTAAGACTTCTGGCTGCCCGCAAAGCCGCACTTGTAGACGCCGTTGTTCACATCGTGAAAAATAAGTTCAGCAACATCATCGATCTCGGTGCGCATAGCTTCGGGGTAGAGATCGGGGGCGCCGGGGCGGTGATACGCCACCCACTCCGATTCCAGGTCGAGGGTGATCTGCGGGTAGTTGTTGGTCACCACTTTGCCCGATGGCACGTCGACGATGACCGGCACCGTGATGCCGCGCGGGTAGTCCGGAAAGCGCGCAAAGTAGGCATCCTGGATGCGTTCGATGCCGAGGACGGGGTCGAGGCCCTCGGGATCGCGGTCGAAGGTCCAGCTGTTCTTATCGTGGGTGGGTCCGGGCAGACCGAGGGAGATGGCTTGCTCGAGTCCGAGCAGCCGGCGCACGATTGCCGTGCGGTTCGCCCACGGGCACGCGCGGGCCGCTACGAGGCGGTATCGGCCGGGCTCTACGGGCCAGCCGTCCCGCCCGTCGCGGGTGATGCGGTCTTCAATGTAGTTCGTATCCCGGTTGAACGGCTGGCCCGGTTCGATGTAGCTGGGAGTGAGCGCGTTGCTGGTGATCGCGCTGGGCGCAGGGTTCGGGGTCGTCATGGTTCTACGCTATCCGCGACCCGCCCGGTGACCTACCCGCGCGGTCGACCCGGGCGACTTACGCGGTAGTGTTCCCGGCGACCTGCTCGGCGATCTCGGCGTCGGTTCGGGCGTCGAAGATGCCCCACATCATGTGGGTCGGACCGCTGCCGTCGCTGCGCGGCACGGCGGCGCGGCTGGCCCAGCGCTGCACGAGGGCAACGCTTCCGAGTGTCGCCAACGAGGGCGCGATGCGCTTTTTGACGAGTTTGCCGGCATAGACGGCACCATCCGGAGCGAGTCGCCAGCCGCGTTTGTGGGCGAGCACCTGGCCGATCTCTTCCTCGGTCAACCACCGCGAAAAGCTGCGGCTGGGCGGGTCAATGGCGGTCAGCTTCATGTTGGCCACTGTAGCGACAAGAGGCTGGGTCTGGCCGGGGTATGCCCTGGGCCGGCCATCGGCGCCGGTCCCGGACGGCATTGGCGGAGCCCGGGATGGACCCCGGCGGGCCCCGAACGTGGGCTGACCGGGGGTTCACCCCTCCCGCTAGGGTCGACGGATGGTCGTCATTCCGAGTCCCGTTGTGAGTGACCGACTGTTTTCCGGCGGTCTGAGCATGCATATGCAGCCCATCGTTGACCTGCAAACCGGGCGGCTCAACAGGGTCGAAGCCCTCGCTCGATTGAACCTCAGCGACGGAACCGTGATGTTTCCCGATGATTTTCTGCCGCCGTTGACTCCGGTCGAAATCGACCGGCTCTTTCGTGAAGGCCTTGATCAGTCACTCGGGCATCTGGCCCAGTGGGACGCTCTGGGAGTCGAGGTCACCATATCCGTCAATGTGGCCCCCGCAACCCTGCTGCACGACGATTGCCTGCACTGGGTCAGCGAGGCTTTGGAGCGGTACGGCATCGAGCCGCGGCGGCTCGAGTTGGAGCTGCTGGAATCCGACAGCATGAGCCAAAGGGCCCAGAGCAGCGTGGTCGAGCGTCTGCTCGAGCTCGGTGTCGGACTCGCGATGGATGACCTCGGCAGCGGATACAGCAGTCTGAAACGCCTGTCCACGCTGCCGTTCCGGTCAATCAAACTGGATCGTGACCTGCTGGTCGATATTCGGCGGAAGCCGACCCAGACCCTCAGCCTGATCGCCACCCTGCGCCAGCTCGGTCGCGACTTCGGGGTGAGCGTGGTCGTGGAAGGCCTGGAAGATCAGGGCATGACCGAGGCCGCAGCCGTGCTCGGGGTAGCCCTCGGCCAGGGCTATTTCCTGGCCAAGCCGATGCCGGCCGATGCCCTGCCCACCTGGATCGCAAACTATCAATATCCGCTGCACGCGGGAAGGATCGTCACGAATCTCGGCGCGCTCGCCTACCACTGGCAGTACTCGCGCTGGGACTGGCGCCACGTACTCAACCTCGAGCGCTGCCCGCTCACCGCGTATCTGGCGGCGACGCTGACAGCGGCAGATACGTCGACAGGTGTGTCGACGGATACCGCGGCGGTGCAGCACTGGCACGCCCTCCAACACGGCAGTGGCGGCGAGCAGGGCGGTGGCGAGCAGGGTAGTGGCGGCGAGCAGGGTAGTGGCGGCGAGCAGGGCAGTGACGCCCAGCGCCTGGCCGCGAGCCGGCATCTGGTGGACTGGTTCGAGGAACGCGTGCGCGCCGAGCGCTGACCGGCGCTGACCGGCGCTGACCCGCGCTGACCCGACGCCGGGTCGACTCGTCGACTCGTCGACTCGTCGAATCTGGTTCATAATCGAGCAGCACGCGACTTCAAGCCCGCACCGACGAACCCGTACCGACGACCCGTTTCGACGACCCGTACCGACGACCCGTTTCGACGACCCGCATCGACAATCGAGGAGATCCCATGAAAAGCACACTGAATCCCTACCTGTCCTTTCGTGAAGGCGCCCGCGAGGCGATGGACTTCTACCACGGCGTTTTCGGCGGTGAGCTCACACTCAGCACCTTTGGCGAGATGCACGCCAGTGAAGACCCCGCCGAGCAGCACAAGATCATGCACTCCGAGTTGAAGACCGACGCCGGATTCACGCTGATGGCCTCAGACACCCCCAATTCGATGGAGTATACGACGGGCAGCTCCATCTCCGTATCGCTCAGCGGTGACGATGATGCCGAACTGCGCACGTACTGGGACGGCCTCGCCGACGGCGGTATTATCGCCCTGCCGCTCGAAAAGGCACCCTGGGGCGACAGCTTCGGCATGATCCAGGACCGGTTCGGTGTCAACTGGATGGTCAATATCCTGGGCCCCAAGGACTGACAGCCACCCGGATCGGGCTAGGTTGTGCGCATGACGAGTGATGCCATGCTGCTGGCCGTTCCCGGCCCGCACGGAGACCGCGAGGTGCGGCTGTCCAGCCCGACACGAGTTCTGTACCCGGAGATAGGCCTCACCAAACTCGACGTGGCCCGGTACCTCATCGATGTCGGGGAGGCCTTCGTGACCGCCAATGGTGACCGGCCGGTGTCCCTGCAACGGTTCCCGGCCGGCATCGACGGCGAGCAGTATTTCTCGAAGAACCCGCCGAAAGGCGCGCCCGATTACGTCAGGGCGGTGACCGTGACCTACCCGAGCGGGCGGCAGCATCCACAGCTCGTGATCGACGAACCGGCCGCCGCCGTCTGGGCCGCGCAGATGAACACGATCGTATTCCACCCCTGGGCCTCCCGCGCCGGGGAACCCGACCTGCCCGACGAGCTGCGCATCGACCTCGACCCGCAGCCGGGCACCGACTTCGACGATGCCATCGCCGTAGTCGTCGAGCTGCGCGCGGTGCTCGCCGAGGCCGGCCTCACGGCGTTCGTGAAAACGAGCGGCAATCGCGGCTTGCACGTGTTCGCGCCCATCGAGCCACGCCACGAGTTTCTCGAGGTTCGGCACGCGGTGATCGCGGCCGCCCGCGAACTCGAACGACGGATGCCCCACCGGGTCACCACAGCCTGGTGGAAGGAACTGCGCGGTGAGCGGGTCTTTGTCGACTTCAACCAGGCCAACCGCGACCGCACCATGGCGGGGGCGTACAGTCCGAGGCCGCTCGCGCACGCGCCGGTGTCATGCCCGCTCGCCTGGGACGAACTCGAGAACGCCGACCCGGGCGCCTTCACGATCCTCACGGTGCCGGAACGCCTGCGCACAACCGGGGACCCCTGGGTGAACCTGCACGCCGACCCCGGCACGATCGACGTGCTGCTGGCCTGGTGGCAGCGGGATGTCGCCGACGGCCTGGGCGAGCTGCCGTTCCCGCCGGACTTTCCGAAGATGCCCGGTGAGCCCCCGCGCGTGCAGCCCAGCCGAGCCCGTCAGGAATAGGAAATCACCGGAATCACCGGATTCAGGATCGGCGAGGGCGCAGCAGCAGCACCGTGAGCACCGCGGCGACGAGGGCGAGGCCGGCGACCATGCCGGCCGTTCCTGCCCAGCCCCAGGTCAGGAAGAACACCCCGCCGAGCCAGCCGAACAGGCTCGAGCCCGCGTAGTACGACAGGTTGTACAGCGACGAGGCCTGCGCCCGGCCCACGGTCGCCTCCACCCCGGTCCAGCCGGATGCCACGGCGTGCGCCGCGAAGAACCCCGCGGTCGCCAGCAGCACCCCGATCAGCATCAGCACGAGCAGCGGCGACAGCGTCAGCACCACCCCGACGATCATCATCGCCAGCGAACTGAGCAGCACCCCCCAGCGCCCGAACCGGGCCGCGAGAATGCCGGCCTGCGCCGACGACCAGGTGCCGCCGAGGTACGCCACGAAGACGAGGCTCACGAGGGACTGCGGCAGGCCGAACGGCTCCCCGCTCAGCCTGAAGCCGAGGTAGTTGTACAGGGCGACGAAACCGCCCATCAGCAGAAACCCCTGGGCGTAGAGGGCGAGCATCCGCTTCGATTTCAGGTTTTCGCGCAGCAGGTGGGCGAGCGTGGGATGCCCGCGGGTCGTGTCAGGGGAGGGGCGGCGGGCGGGCCGCGGCACGAAACCGCGCGAGGCGGGAACCAGCACGATGAACAGCACCGCCGAGATCGCGCAGAGCACCGCGACCGCGAAGACTCCGACCCGCCAGGTGCTGAACTCCGTGACCGGGCCGGCCACCAGACGGCCGAGCAGCCCGCCGATCGAGGTTCCGGCCACATAGGTTCCGGCCGCTCGGGCGGCATGGCGGGGTTCGATCTCCTCGCTGAGGTAGGCGATGGCAATCGCCGGAACTCCGCCGAGCATGAGGCCCTCCACCAGGCGGCCGGTCAGCAGCAGCGAAAAGGTCGGAGCGAACGGCACCAGCAGCCCGAACACGGTCGCGGCGATCACGGCGATCGCCATGGCGCGCACTCGGCCGATGCGGTCGGCCACGACCGACCAGGGGATCACCCCGATCGCCAGGCCGATGGTCGACGCCGATACGACGAGGGCGGAGTCCGCGGCACTGACCCGCAGATCCTCGGCGAGGTGGGCGAGCACCGCCTGCGGCGAGTAGAGCTGGGCGAAGGTGGCGATGCCGGCGAAGAAGAGGCCGGCGAGCAGGCGGCGGTAGTCGCTGCTGCCATGCGCGTGGCCGTTCCAGTCGACGGATGCCCCGGGTCGCCCCGCATCCCTCGCCTTCGCTGTCACTCGACCACTGTACTGGCGCGTGTCCGGTGCCGACGCGTGTAGGTGGTCTTGTCCCGGCCCGTGTCATGTCCCGTGTACCGGCGCGGGTACGGCCTCCAGATATCGGGCGGACAGCGTCCTGAGCGCAGTAGCATGTCACGCGTGAAACCGTTTCTGCTGCTGGCCACGCGCCCCGAAGATGAAGCCGCCGACGACGAATATGCCGGGTTTCTGGCCGGCGCCGGCCTCACCCGCGATCAGCTGGTGCGGGTGAGGCTTGAAGCCGGGCCGATGCCGGCGATCGAGCTGAGTGACTACTCCGGCATCATCGTGGGGGGCAGCCCTTTCAACGCGGGCGATGCCGAAGTGGCGAAGACGGCCGTGCAGCGCCGCGTCGAGCAGGAACTCGCCGGGCTTCTCGACCGGGTACTCGCGCAGGACTTTCCGTTCCTCGGTGCTTGCTACGGCGTGGGCCTGCTCACCGCGCACCTGCACGGCATCGTCGACAACACCTGGGGCGAGGAGGCGGGACCGATCGACATCACCCTGACCGAGGCCGGCCGCAACGACCCGGTGTTCGGCACCCTGGCCGAGAGCTTTGTGGGTTTCGTCGGTCACAAGGAGGCCTGCAGCCAGGTGCCGCCCGGCGCAGTCGTGCTCGCGAGCGGCCAGGCCTGCCCGATCCAGGCTTTCCGGGTCGGGCGCAACGTGTACGCGACCCAGTTTCACCCCGAACTCACCCGGGAGAGCATCGTCACCCGGCTGCGCATCTACCGCGACAACGGCTACTTTCACCCGGACCGGCTCGCGGACGTGATGACGGCGATCGGCGCATCGACGGTCACCGAGCCGGCCAAGCTGCTCACGTCGTTCGTCGCTCGCTTCGGTACCGGCACACCCGAGCGAGCGGATGCCGCCCAGGCCGCAGGCGCCTAATTTGTTGCCCAGACATCTGGCCCTCAAACCCGTTCACTAGGTACGATAGTCGTCTAAGTGTGCACAGCGCCGCCCGCTCGACTTCGACCCGCCCTGGCGCCGGCGATGGAGACGCCCGACACGTGCGAACCCGACGACCCTGACGAACAAACCCGGCCAACGAAGGAGTGCGGCATGCAGAACATCAGCCCCTTTCTGTGGTTCGACCACCAGGCCGAAGAGGCCGCGACGCTCTACACATCGGTCTTCAAGAACTCTCGCATCCTGAACGTGACCCGATACCCCGAAGGATCCCCGGCTCCTGCCGGCTCGGCGATGTCGGTCACCTTCGAAATCGACGGCCTGCGGGTCCAGGCACTCAACGCCGGGCCTACCTTTCAGTTCACCGAAGCCATTTCACTGTTCGTGAACGCGAACACCCAGGCCGAGATCGACGACTACTGGAACGCTCTCACCGCGGACGGCGGCGAGCCGAGCCAGTGCGGCTGGCTGAAGGACAAGTTTGGGCTGTCCTGGCAGATCGTGCCGGCCGTTCTCGGCGAGCTGCTCTCTGACCCTGATCCCGAAAAGTCGGGCCGCACCATGCAGGCGATGCTCGCCATGCACAAGATCGACATCGCCGCGCTGCATGCCGCGCACGATGGCACCAACCTCGACACCGCCTAGTGGCTCGAGGGATACGAAAGGAACCATCAATGAGTGAAACCAATCCGCTCGGTGCCGAAGCCGAGGGGATGCCCGCCGATGCGCTCGACGCGTATTCGCGGATCGTGACCGAAGTCGCGGCAAGCGTCACGAAACAGGTCGCCGCCATCGAGATGTTCCTCGCAACGTCCCGTGGGAATGCCCGACGCGGGGGAGGGTCGGCCGTGGTCTTCTCCGAATCGGGTCATCTGCTCACCAACGCCCACGTCGTCAACGGCGCTTCGGCGGGTCACGCCACCTTCGCCGACGGCTCCACCAGCCCAATCGACATTGTCGGCGCCGACCCGCTCTCCGACCTTGCCGTGTTGCACGCCCGCTCCGGCATCCTGCCCGTTCCCGCCACCCTCGGCAACGCCGACACGCTCCGGGTCGGCCAGCTCGTCGTCGCGGTCGGCAACCCGATGGGACTGGCCGGATCGGTCACCGCCGGCGTCGTCAGCGCTCTGGGGCGCTCGTTGCCGACCCGTTTCGGTGACGCCGGCCGCGTCATCGAAGACGTCATCCAGACGGATGCCGCCCTCAATCCCGGCAACTCGGGCGGCGCACTCGCAGACTCCCGAGGCATCGTGGTCGGCATCAACACCGCCGTCGCCGGTGTCGGGCTGGGCCTCGCGGTGCCGATCAACCTCACCACTCGGCGCATCATCGACGCCCTGCTGCGCGAGGGTCGGGTGCGCCGCGCCTACCTCGGCCTGATCAGTGCCCCGGTGCCGTTGCGGCCGGACCTGGCCGTGCGGGTGGGCCAGGAGGTCGCCCTGCGCGTCGTCGACGTGATCGAGCGATCGCCGGCCGCCCGGGCCGGACTCAAGGTCGGCGACCTGCTGCTCTCGGCCGGGCGCCAGCCGGTTCACGATGCCCAGAGCCTGCAACGATTGCTTTTCGCGGAAGCGATCGGACATCCGCTGCCCGTGACGGTGCTGCGCGGCACGGCCATGGTCGACGTGATCGCCGAGCCGGACGAGTTGTCGGCCCTGCGCTAAGGACACCGGTGCTAGCCGAACACCGGCGCTGACTGAACTCCGGCGCTGACTGAACACGGCGCTGACTGAACACGGCGCTGACTCTTGCCCGCTTCATAGGATGAGCATGAGCGCCGCATAGCCAGCAGTGGCTGGATGAACACTAGCGAATTCCCACACCGGGAATTCACCGCTTGTTCATCTGGAGAACCCCCATGCTGCCTGTCGCGATGATAGCCATCGACCTGTTGTTCATCACCCTGCTCACCTTCGGCCTGTACTTTCCCCGGCACCGCCGGCGTGACCTCATTGCGGCCTACCTCGGCGTGAACGTCGGTGTGCTCGCCGTCGCCATGGTGCTCGCGTCCAGTGCCGTCGGGGTCGGACTCGGGCTGGGCCTGTTCGGGGTGCTGTCGATCATCCGGTTGCGCTCCACCGAGATCGAGCAGCACGAAGTCGCCTACTATTTCGCTTCGCTCGCCCTGGGCCTGCTCGCCGGCCTGAGCGCAACCACCACGACGTTGAACTGGTTCGCGGTCGCCCTGATGGGCCTCATCGTCGCCGTCATGTTCGTCGGCGACCACCCGCGTCTCTTTCGCCACTACCGCGTACAAACTGTCGTCCTGGAACGCGCGATCTCCGATGAGACCGAGCTGCACGCCCACCTCGAAGACCTTCTCGGTGCCCGGGTGCACTCCGCGCACGTCACCCGTCTCGACCTCGTCAACGACACCACCGCCGTCGATGTGCGCTACGAGGTGCGGCAGCGGCCGGTCCGTTCGGCACCTGCCGCCGCCGCGGATGCCCCGGGCCGGCTGACCGAGCCAGCGCGCGAGCATCCGCAGCCCGGAACGGCCGTGCTGGCGCGGGTGAACTCATGACCCGGCTCGCCGCCCTCGAGCCGATCAGCCTCGAGGAGCTGACCGACCGGGCGAGCCTGCTCACCCGAGTCGATCGCAAGTACGTGCTGCCGTTGGCCGACCTGGGCGCGGTGCTCGCCGACCTCGCCGACGACACCCGGGTGCTCTCGATCGGGGGAGTGCGCGCCTTCGACTATGAGTCGATCTACTTCGACACCCCCGAGCGCACGAGCTACCTGATGGCGGCGCACCCGCGCCGCCACCGATTCAAGATTCGCACCCGCAGCTACCTCGACTCCGCCGCCACCTACCTCGAGGTGAAAACCCGCGGCGGACGCAGCGTCACCGTGAAGGACCGCCTGCCCTACGACCCCGCCGACGGCCACCGTCTCACCGCCGAAGGCCGACGGTACGCCGACCAGATCCTCGACGAGTCGGGCATCACCGGCACCGCCGGGCTCACCTTCACGCGGGCGCTCACCACGCGCTACCTGCGCACGACGCTCTACCTGCCGGCGTCAAAAAGTCGGGCGACGATCGACACCGACCTGTCCTGGGCGATCGACGATCAGCACCGTCTCGACCTGCCGGCCCTGACCGTCGTGGAGACCAAGTCCGGCTCCCGCGCCGGGGCCGTTGACCGGCTGCTCTGGGCCCACGGCCACCGCCCCGCAGTCATCTCCAAATTCGGCACCGGAATGGCGGCGCTCTGCCCCGAACTGCCCGCGAACAAGTGGGCGCCCGTTTTGAGTCGCTACGTCCACCAGCCCGAGACCCACCAGCCCGCCCGCACCGCTTGGAGCACCCGATGAAAAAGATGAAACGCCCCACCACCGTCCGTTCCGTGGCAATCGGCGCCGTTTCCTTCGTGCTGGCCGTCGCCCTGCTTGCCGGATGTGCGACCTCCCCAAGGGGCTCCGGCACCAGCAGCACCGGCACCAGCACAACGGTCGACACGACGGCCGGCACCACCTCGACCGCCTCCGCAACCGCGCTGTCCACGGCCGCCGAGGTGCTGGCGTCGAACCTGGCCGTCACGGACACGAGCGACGAGACCTGGGACGAGTCCGCCGAGATCGCGATCATCCTGGACGGCGACAGGGCCTCGGCCACCGGCACCGGGTCATCCGCTGCCGTCGCGGTCAGTTCTGAGTCGGGAAGTACCACGGTGACCATCACCGCCGCCGGTACCTACCGGATCAGCGGCTCCCTCGACGACGGCCAGATCGTCGTGACCACCGCCGACACCGGAACCGTGCGGCTCGTGCTCGACGGCGCCGACGTCTCCAGTTCGACGACCGCCGCCATCAACGTGACGGATGCGGACACCGCCACGGTCGTGCTGGCCGCCGGTTCTGAGAACACCCTCAGTGACACGTCCAGCTACACCGAGACTTCGACCTTGGCTGAGACCGATGGGGCCAACGCCGCGCTGTACAGCTCCGCCGACCTCACGATCACCGGAACCGGGTCCCTCACCGTGACGGGCAACGGCAATGACGGCATCACCGGCAAGGACGGACTCGTCATCGACTCCGGCACGATCACGGTGACCGCCGCCGACGACTCCCTGCGCGGCAAGGACTACCTCGTCGTCAACGGCGGCACCCTCGACCTGACGGCCGGCGGCGACGGCCTCAGCTCCGACAACGCCGACGACGCCGTGGCGGGCTTCATCGCCCTGACCGGCGGCAGCCTCGACGTGACCGCCGACGGTGACGGTGTGGCCGCGGTGACGGATGTCGTCGTCACCGGCGGCGAGATCAGCATCGAATCCGGGGGCGGGGCCGCGGCATCCGTCGCCGCTGACGCCTCGGCCAAGGGCCTCACGGCCGGCGTGATCGTCGTGCTCGAGGGCGGCACCCTGGGCGTCGATGCGGCAGACGACGCGGTGCACTCCGACAGCATCGTGCACGTGTCCGGAGGCGACCTGACCCTCGCGGCCGGCGACGATGCGGTGCACGCTGATGTCGAGTTGCTCGTCTCGGGCGGTACCCTCACCGTGACGGAGGCCCATGAGGGGCTGGAAAGCGCCGCGATCACCGTCAGTGACGGCGTGGTCGACATCACCGCGAGCGATGACGGCATCAACGCTGCCGGGGGCAGCGCCACCGGCACGGCGCAGCAGCAGGGCGGCATGAGCCAGGCCGGCAACTACTCGCTGACGGTCAGCGGCGGGTCGATCACGATCAACGCCGCCGGCGACGGCTTCGACTCCAACGGGTCCGCGTCGATCACCGGCGGCAGCCTGGTCGTAAACGGTCCGACGGATAATGGCAACGGCTCGCTCGACGTCGACGGCACCTTCGAGATCAGCGGCGGCTCGATGCTCGCCATCGGCAGCTCGGGAATGGCCGTCTCTCCCGATTCGACCTCGAGCCAGTCGACGATCTCGGCCAGCCTCAGTGCGGCGGAGTCCGCCGGAACCGTCGTGACCGTCGTGGCCGTGGACGGCAAGCAGGTGCTCGAGTACAAGGCGGTGAAAACCTTCCAGTCGGTGGTGTTCTCCTCGATGGACGTCATGGACGGCGCCGGCTACGAGGTCTACGCCGACGGCAGCCTCGTGTCGACCGTCACGGCGGGTGTCGCGACCGCCGGCGGCATGGGCGGCGGGCCCGCCGGTCGCTGACCGCGGGTTCTGCCCGCGCCACGCCGTTGCGCGGATGCTGCGCCGTTGCGCGGGCCCTGTGTCCGGCCCCAGCGGCCGCGAATGTGGCGGTCCATAAGTGACCTTTGACCCTAGACCGGGTGTACGGTGCCTTCAAGACTGGGACTAGACGATCAAAGGACGATCTCATGGCCACGCCGCACACAACCCCGCGCACTTCCGCAGAGCCGCGCACTTCCGGCGAGCAGCGCACTGCCGGACTGCAGCGCACGACCGAACTTCGGCTCGCGCGTGCACGGTGGCGGGCCGATGAATCGGCACCGTTGCTCGATGATGTGGTGGCTTTTGCCCGCGTGGCGTATGCGGGCCTGACGGATGCCGCCGGTCACCCGGCCATCGAGCATCCGCTTCGGGTGATAGACATGGTGAGCAGTGATGACGCGCGGATCGTCGCCGTGCTGCACGACACGCTGCTGCACGAAGCGATCCTCCACGATGCCTCCTGCAGCCCTACCCTGGCCCGCGACCTGCGGGCGCTCGTCTCGGATCGCCTACTGATGGCTGTCGCGGCGTTCTCCCACAGCGACGACGGCATCGACGGTATCTCGGCCGAACTCATCGCGGGCGATCCGATCGCCCGGGAGGTCGAGCTGGCTTGCCTGGCCGACCTGACCGACCCCGATCGGCTCGCCGAGCTCGACCCATTCTCCCGTCGGCGCCTCGAGGCGAGTTGTTCCGCCTCCGCGCGCGCCCTGGGCACCACGTTGCCGGCCGTGCAGGCCGACCACTGGATTGCCAAGCGCAACGCCACCCGCGCGCTACGCGCATCCGGTGAGACCGGGGAACCCGCCCTGGGGCTGGCCTCGCCCCGCACTCGTGGCTCGCGGGTCTGGTCCTTCACGCGCAACCGCTGAGCGGCTCGCGCACGCCGACACCACCCCGTGCACGAGAGCGGCTGAATCCTCGGTCTGGGCCAGCCAGACCGACGAGGCGCCCGCCCCCGCGCAAGCACGAGTTGCCGTACACCCGCTACAGAGCGGCGGCCTTGCGGTGGCGGAGGTGCTGCACGATGCTGATCAGAATCGCGAGCGCCATGATCGCGTACAGCGAGACCGAGATCGGCGAGGCGACCAGGATTCCCAGGTCACCCTCCGAGACGGCGAGCGCCCGGCGCAGTTCGGTTTCGGCCAGCGGGCCGAGAATGGCCGCGATCAGCACCGGTGCCACCGGAATCTCGAAGCGACGCATCACAAAGCCGAGCACGCCGATGGCGATGAGCAGCCACAGGTCCTTCATTGACGAAGCGATCGCGTAGACGCCGAAGACCGAGAACACGGCCACCCCGGCGTAGAGATAGTGCTTGGGAACCAACAGCAGCTTGGCCCAGACCGACGCGAACGGCAGGTTGATGACCAGCAGAATGATCAGGCCCACGAAGAGGCTCGCGAGCAGCGGCCAGACCAGGTCGGCGCTGCGCTCGAAGAGCAGCGGGCCCGGCTGCATGCCGTACTGCTGAAAAGCCGCCAGCATCATCGCCGCGGTCGCCGACGTCGGCAGGCCCAGCGCCAGCAGGGCGCCCATGGCGCTGCCGGCGGTCGCGTTTCCGGCCGCTTCTGGCCCGGCCACACCCTGGATCGCGCCGCGACCGCCGAACATCGAGTCGCCGCGCCGTTTCGCGAGCCGCTTTTCGGTGCCGTAGGCGAGGAAGGTGGGAACTTCCGAGCCGCCGACGGGGATGGCCCCGAAGGGGAGCCCGAAGGCGGTGCCGCGCATGAAGGCCGGCAAGACCTGCTTGAACTCCCGCCAGGTGAGGTAGGGGGAGCCCGAGGTCTGGATTTGCATGGCCGAGCCTTCACGGTGAATGCGGGAGGCCACATGCAGCACCTCACCCATCGCGAGCAGCCCGACGGTGACGACGATGATCGAGATGCCGTCGAAGAATTCCGGGTTGCCCAGCGTGAAGCGCGCCGCGCCGCTCTGGCCGTCGATGCCGACCATGGCCAGCGAGAGACCGATGCCGAGGGCAATCAAACCGCGCACGACGGATTCCGCGACCACGGCCGAGATGGCGACGAAGGCGAACGCCGCCAGGGCGAAGTATTCTGCGGGCCCGAACAGGGTGGCCAGGCGCACCAGGTAGGGCGAGAAGAACACGACCAAGGTTGTGGCGATCATTCCGCCCATGAAGGCGCCGATCGCCGCGGTGCCGAGGGCTTTTGCCGCCCGGCCGTCCTTGGCCATGCGATGGCCTTCAAACGAGGTCGCGATCGCCGATGAGTTGCCGGGCGTATTCAAGAGGATGCCGCTGGTCGAGTCACCGAACAGGCCACCGAAGTAGATGCTCGCGAACATGATGAACGCGCCGGTCGGGTCGAGACTGAACGTGACCGGGAGCAGCAGCGCCACGGCCATGGCGGAACCGAGTCCGGGCAGCACGCCGACGGCGGTGCCGAGAATCGCGCCGATGACCAGAAAGACCAGGTTCATCGGGGTGAGGGCGACGGAGAAGCCCTCGAGCAGGTTGCCTAGTTGATCCATGAGAAGACTCCCGTCAGAATTCCCGAAGGAAGGGTGAGGCCGAGACCGGCCGAGAATGCGAGCTGCATGCACGAGGAGAAGATCAGCGACACCCCGATGTCAAACAACGGGCGTGTGCTGCCCAGCGCCCAGGCGAGCGCCCAGAACAGGGCGGCGGCGGCGAGCAGCCAGCCGATGGGCTGCAAGATCAGCACGAAGATGATGACGCTGGCCAACACGATGCCGGTGGTTTTCCAGTCGGTGAGGCCGATCTTAGACGTGGTTTTCGGGTTCACCGTCGACCGGATCACCCGGATCTCGCTGGTCGTGTCAATGTCGCCTACGTCGTTCAGCAGGTCCGTGGAGACTCCGACGCGGCTGGAATTGCTGTCCCCGTCGACCGGGCGGGGAGCCCGTACGACCTGAACGGCCAGCAGCACGGCGAGCACGTAGAGCAGTCCGGCGACGATGATCGGGAAGAACGTGGGGCCGGGGGAGCCGGCGCCCTCCGGCACGTCCATGGTGACGATGCCGACGGTGAGGAAGACCGCGATGCCGAGCGTCATGGCCGCCACGACGAGTTCGCCGCGGCCGGCCAGCCACGACGGTGTCGGGGACACGGCCTCAGACGCTGACACCCGCGCATCCGTCGTGGCCGGCGAGGCGCCTGCCGGCGGATGGAACTTGTCCTCGCGCCGTTCCGAATCGGTCACAGTCCGAGCTCCTCAACAATGGATGCGACGCGGAGACTTTCCGTGTCGATGAAGTCCTGAAATTCACCGTCGATGGCGTAGCTGTCGCTCCATCGGTTGCGGGCCATCGAGTCGTCCCATTCGTCCGTGGCGTGCATCTCGGTGACGATGTCGACGAGTTCCTGGCGGGCGTCCTCGCTGATGCCGGGGGGCGCCGCGTAGCCGCGCCAGTTCGACATCTCCACGTCGTAGCCGGATTCGATGAAGGTGGGCACGTCGATGCCGTCGACCGGTTCGGCGGCGGAGGTGCCGAGCGCGCGCACCGAGCCGGCCTCGATTTGGTCGCGGAAGTCGTTGTAGCTCGAGATGCCGGCCGCTGCGGTGTTGGAGAGCAGGGAGGTGAGCACCTCACCGCCGCCCGCGTAGGCGACGTAGTTGACGGCGGCGGGGTCGATGCCGATCTCCCGGCCCAGCAGCCCGCTCAGCAGGTGGTCGATGCTGCCGAGGGAGCCGCCGGCGATGGCGGTGCCACCCGGATCCGCGGCCCAGGCGGCCGTGAACTCGTCCATCGTTTCGTACGGAGAGTCCTTGGGCACGACGAGTACGTTGTAGTCGTCGGCGACCCGGGCGATCAGGGTCACGTCGTCGAAGGACACATCGGCCGTGGACAGTTCGATGCCGCCCATCATCGCCGCGCCCGTGGCGAGCAGCAGGTCTTCGCGGCCGTCCATCTGCGCGACCTGGCCGAGGCCAATCGTGCCTCCGGCGCCGGGAACGTTGATCACGCGGGCGTTATTGACGATGCCGTTGGCGCGCAGCGCCTGCTGGGACTCACGGGCGAAGCCGTCCCAGCCGCCACCGGGGGCGGCCGGAGCCAGCAGGGTGAGCTTGCTGCGGGCGGTGGCCCCGCCGCCGGCCGAGCTGGCGTTTGCGGTGGCGGCCAGAACGAGCACCGCGGTCACGGCCGCGAAGGCGACCGTGAGAATCGTTTTTTTCATGCACGAATCCCTTTCTACGGGCGACATCGTTGTTGCCGCAGGAGTGAGGTCAACCCTGCCATCGGCTCCGAGCGACTAGTATCAAAACAGTAGTTGTGGACTTAGATGCACCCGCCCTCGTGCAGCACACGGCCGGACACCGCAGAATATGGCAGGACTCAGGGCACGATTCACACCAGGCAGCGGGAGCAGAATGATCGGCAAGCGGCGCGGCATGCTGCTGCTCGTGCAGCTTCTGATCGTCACCGTCTGCGTGAGCGTCACCACGATCGTCGCCGTACGCGTGCAAGAACGGCTGCTGCTGGACCGCACCATCGAACGGGTCACCGCGGTGGCCGAGAGTCTCGCCGACCTGCCCGCCGTCATCACAGCCGCGCAGGTCTTGGCGGCGGCCGGTTCCGCCCCCGACACGGCGGCGGCGACCGAGGCCCTGCAACCCCTGGCCGAGATCGTGCGCCAGGCGTCCGGGGTCGACTACGTCGTCATCACCGATGCCCGCGGCATCCGTTTGACCCATCCGACACCGGATGCCCGCGGCGCGCTGGTCTCGACCGATGCGTCCCGGGTGTTGCTCGGCGAGACATTCGTCGGGGTGGAGGAGGGCACCCTTGGACTGACGCTGCGCACCAAGGTTCCCATCTGGGCGGACCGCACGGCAGACAGCACTCCGGCAGACAGCACTCCGGCAGTCATCGGAACCGTGTCAGTGGGGTTGCTGGCCAGCCATGGCGCCGCCGACCTCGACGAGGGCGTTCTGCAGCTGACCCCCTGGGTGCTCGGCTCGCTGGTCTTCGGCATCCTCGCGGCAGCGGGTGTCGACCGCGTGGTGGGTCGGCGGCTCGACCGGCTTGAGGCGGACAGTCAGGAGCTCGACGTGCAGCGGCGCCTGGCAGCCGTGCTGCGCGACCAGACGCATGAGTTCAGTAACCGCCTGCATGTCGTGTACGGACTCGTCGAGAGCGGAGACCCGAGGGAAGCCCTCGACTACATCGGCACCGTCGTCCCGGTGGCCGCGCTCGACTCCGCCGAGGCCCTGCGCTCGATCGAGGCCGTCGGGCTGAGGGCAGCCCTGGCGCCGCCACTCGCGGCGCTGACCGCACGCGGCGCACGGTTCGTGCTGCACGCAGACACGGTGGCGCGGGCAGCTCACGTCGATGACGAGCAGGTCACCCTGACCGCCAATCTCGTCGGAAACGCCGTCGACGCCGTCACCGCCCGGGGCACGGAGGGGCGGGTCGAGGTGCTTGTGCGCGCCGATGAACAAGGATTCGCGCTCACGGTGAGTGACAACGGGCCGGGGCTCGACCCACAGCTGCGCACGCGCGTGTTTGAGCGGGGCTTCAGCACCAAACGGCTGGAGCGCAGCCGCGGCATCGATATTCCCCGTGGGGTGGGGCTCGCCCTCGTGCGGGAGATCGTGCTGCGCCGCGGTGGGACGATTGCGGTCGGTCGCTCCGACGCCGGCGGGGCGCGCTTTCGGGTGACGCTGCCGGCCGTCGCCCTCGAGCCTGATCGGGTGTGGCGGTGACCGGCTCGATGACCGGCCCGATGACGAGCCCGATGACCGGCATCCGCACGCTGATCGTGGAGGATGACGCATCCGTCTCGCGGTTGCATGTGCGCTATCTCGAGGGGGTGGGCGGTTTCACGGTGGCTGGCACCGCGGCGACCGGCGCCGAGGCCGTGGCGTTCGTGACCGGGCACGAGGTTGACCTGGTGCTGCTCGACATGCATCTGCCCGACTTCAGCGGCATCGAAGTGTTGCACCGGCTGCGGGCGCTGACCTTCGAGAACATCGACGTGATCGTCGTCAGCTCGGCGACGGAGGCCGTGACCGTGCGCCAGGCCGCGGCGGCGAGCGTGGCGGACTACCTGGTCAAGCCCTTCTCCCGGGCGGTGTTCGACCTGCGCCTGATCGCCTATCGGGCCCGGTTCGCGGCCCGGGTCGCAGCGCGAAAGCAGAACGATACCGGGCAGATCCCCCTGCGCCAGGTTGATATAGACCGGCTTGTCGCCGGTCGGGAGCCCGCGCCCGCGACGCGGCCGATCAGCCTGCGCCCGGTACCAGTCGAAGCGGCCCGCCCGGCCGGACTGTCGGGGCTGCCCAAGGGGCTGTCCGAACCGACCGTTCAGCTGGTGTTGCAGGCCCTGAATGCGCAGGACGTCAGTACAGCCGTGCAGGTGGCCACGGCGTGTGGCCTGGCCCGTGGAACGGCCCGGCGCTACCTGGATTTTCTGCGGCAGGCAGGCCTCGCCGATGTCACGCACCGTTATGGAGCGCGTGGCCGCCCCGAGCTGCTCTACAGCGTGACCCCCGCCGGGCGCAGCTGAGGGACGGACTTCGTGCCTTCCCGTCGCGCGTGAAGGTGCGAAGTGCGTACCTCAGCGTGTCCGAGGGACAGGGGTGGAGTTCAGGGGGTGGAGCTCACGGGGGTGGAGCTTCTTCGGCCGCAGCGCAGAGCGCGCGCACCGCGGCGAGGGGGATCGGCAGCCAGGTCGGCCGGTTGCGGGTCTCGTAGACGGTCTCATAGACGGCCTTGTCCAGCTCGAAGGCGTCGAGCAGGGCGCTCTGGGCGAACAGGTCATGCCCGCTGGCGGTGGCGTACCCCTCGAGGAACGCCGTACGACATTCGGCGGCCCAGTGCGCGATGGCGGCCGGGTCGTGGTCGGGAAAGTCCATGGCGATCGTGCTCGCCGCGTAGGCGAACGAACGCAGCATGCCGGCCACGTCCCGCAACGGCACATCGGGACGCACGCGTTCGTTCAGCGGTTTCAGCGGTTCACCCTCGAAATCGACCAGTGCCCAGCCGCGCCCGGGCACGTTGAGCACCTGGCCGAGGTGATAGTCACCGTGGATGCGCTGCAACGCCGGCCAGTTGGCGGTTTCGGCACGGTCGAAAATGCGGTCGACGGATGCCGCGTGCTCGGCCAGCTGCGGAACCTCGCGCACCGCAGCCCGGTATCGATCCCGCATACCGGCGATCGTGGCGGCCCGCACCGTGGCGGTCGCGTCCTGGCTCGGCATCACCCGGGCGAGGTCGAAGTGCACGTCGGCGGTGGCGGCGCCGAGGCTGCGCGCCTGGGTGCTGAAGTCGGTGCCAGCCTGGGCGGCGGTGAGGGCTGTGCGCCAGGCATCCTCGACCCCTGGCAGAAACTCCTGGGCGAAGGCGAGGTGGCCCCTCACGGTCTGGGCATCGGGTGTGTGGGGATCGGCGCCCGTCCAGTGGCCGCTCACACTGCCGACGGGTTGCGGAACAAGGCGAGAGCCCGCGCGGGCCAGGGCAGTCTGAACGGCGACATCGGGATTCTCGCCCGGGTGCAGGGCTCGGAAGACCTTGCAGATGATGGGCGTGGCGGGCCGGCCCGCGGCATCCGTCACGTCGTAGATGATCGAGGTGTTCGACTGTTCTCCGCGCAAAACCCGGCTGTCGGTCACGTCGTGCGCGGTCGTACCCGCCTCGGACTCACCGGCAGCGTCGGCTTGATCGTTGTCCGCTGCGGGGGAGGCCCCGCCGCGGAGCATGAGGCTCAGCAGTGCCGCGGCATAGGCCGGGTCGTGCGGGGCGTCGTAGAGGTAGCGTGCCAGGCCAGGGCCGGCCGCGTCGATCGGGGCCGCGTAGATCAGGGCGGCGTCGCCGCCGGGCAGAGGGATCGTGCGCTCCGTGAGTGGCAGCTGATACAGCGTTGAGGCCGCACCGGCCGACGAGTCGTCAGCACGGGTGTCGTAGACCAGCAGGGTGCGGATGCGTACCCCGGCATCGGGCGTCGGCAGCGACCACTCCCCGATGCTCGCCAGCGCGGGAACGCTGCCCTTGCTGGCAAACCAGCGTTGCCGCGCCACCCACTCATTGAGGTAGGGCGGCAGCAGGGCGGGCGACGGTGTTGATGTACCGGTGGCGGTCATGCCCACATGGTACGCGAGGCCGGTGACACCGGTGGGGTGCGCTGGTGGTTCGCGCTGGTGGGTTGCCGGTGGTTGACGCCGATGGGCTGAATCGATGGGCTGCGCCGGCGAATCGAACCTAGGAGGTCGGTTTCTCCGGTGACGTGTCCGGCTTGGTGTCGGCAGTCGCCTCGCCGGCCGGCGGGTCGCTGCGAATTTCGGACTTGAAGATCTTCATCGACTGGCCGACGCTGCGCGCGAGCGCCGGGAGTTTGGGCGCACCGAAGAGCAGCAGGACGATGAAGAGGATGACGATGAAATGCCATCCGCTGAGGTTGCTGAGCATGAACGGGCTCCTCGGTTCGACGGATTCGGCATAGTCTGCCGAAAGCTTGTGTCAGTGTACCCGTCGCGTGTGGGAGGCTGCCCTGAGAGATGGCTGCGGGTCGGACTCAAACCTGCGGTGTGCTCCCGACGAGGTCGCTCGCGAGGGATTCACTGGCGACCAGATCGCGGCCGAGCAGTTCCGCAAAGCGGGGCGAGGGTTCCACCCCCAATTCGGTGCCGAGGCTGCGCCGAAACTCTCGGTAGGCCCGAAGCGCGGAGGCGTGATTGTCTTCGGCGAGGTGCCCCCGCACCAGGATGAGTTGTGCGCTCTCGCGCAGCGGGTCGATCGCGGTCGCCGCCCGAGCGGCGCCAATGGCAGGGCCGACGTCGCTGTGGTCCAGGTGATGACGTGCCAGGGCCTCCAGTGCCTCGACGCGTTGCTGCTGCAGGCGGTCCTGTTCGCGCAGCACCCAGTCTTCGTACCAGCCCGGCAGTAGGTCAGCGGATCGCAGCACCTCGGCCGCATCGGCGGCGACAGCGAGCTGAAGGTCGGGCCGAGCCGCGGCATCCGTGATGTCGTCGATGAGACGACGCACCCCGTGCAGGTCGACGCACACTGCGGATTCGAGCTGAAGGGGGTCAATCGGCCGCACCAGGGCGGGCAGGTCGTGGGTGATGCGGAACAGGCTCGCACGCAGGTTTCCGGCAGCCTGCAGTTCTGTGCTGTCTGGCCAGAGCAGTCCGGCCACGACGTGACGCGAGCGGGCACCCAACAGGGCAAGAACGGAGATCAGGCGTTTCTGTCGTGCTCCGACGTCTACGGTTTGCCCGTTCCGCCGCAATTGCCAGCAGCCGAGCACAGTGAGGTTCCAAGCTGGCGCTCCCATGGAGACATGGTGGCGAGGTCTCGGTGCCTTGTCAATGAGACTGCCTTGTCAATGACGTCGGGCGGGTCGACAATGTCTGCGTTCGCGTTCCCTGAGCTCATCAATCGGGCGGGCAAGCGGTGTGGGGCGAACGGTCGGGAGGAATCATGTCCAGTCTCGCGGTCTGCGTAGGGATCAACCAGTTCGAGAACCTGCCCACCCACAGCTGGTTGAACGGTTGTGTGAACGACGCCGACGATCTCGTGTCGCTCCTCACACGGCACTACGGTTTTCGTGACAGCGAGGTGACCCGGCTCACCGATTCGGCGGCCACCAAATCCGCTGTACTCGGGGCGCTGACCGACGCAATGGGCCGGGTACGCACGGGCGAGGTCTCGCACCTGGTGTTCTCGTTCTCCAGCCACGGCACCCAGGTGCCTGACGAGAACGCGGACGAGTCGGACAGCGTCGATGAGGCCTTCGTCACGTACGACATGCGCCAATCGGGGGACAACTGGGACCCCGCATCGCTCATCGTCGACGACGAACTGCACGACCTCTTCGCCCTGCTTCCCGAGAGCGCCCTGCTCGACGTGATCCTCGACACCTGCCACAGCGGCACCGGACTGCGTGCAATCGACCTGCTCCCCAGCCGTCGCCCCCGTTTCGTTCCGCCGCCGACACCGATCGCGGTCGAACGCGCGGAGGCTGCAAACTCGCGGTCGTTCCGCGATCTGGTGCGCGCGGCGACGGACACGGGCGACGAGAGCGAACAGGGCTCCGGGCATCCTGCCCTCTTCGCAGCCTGCCGCTCGAGCCAGACTGCGGCCGATGCTAGTTTCGGCGGCCGCTACAGCGGCGCCTTCACGCACTTCCTGATCCAGGCGCTGCTGGCCAACCCCTACCTCACCCGGGCCGACATTCTGAAACAGGTCAACACCGACCTGCGGGCCGAGAAGTTCACCCAGCGTGCCCAGCTTGAGGCTCCGGCCGCAGGCAAGCGGATGCCGTGGGGCAGCCCCTTCGCCCGGGCCGCGGCACAGGAGCCCGCCGGACGCAACGGGCGTGAGTCTGGCGGGAGTGACGCTGCCGGCGCACAGACACAGGCCAGGGACGACCGCAACTGAGTCGGACCTCCCACCAGCCCCGAAAACCATCGGTCCGGATGTCATCGGGTCGACGGTCGAGCACGTGGCCAGCTAGCAGCCGCCGTCGGAGGCGGCGCAGGGCGCGCGCCCCACTCATCCATCAATCTCNCAGCTAGCAGCCGCCGTCGGAGGCGGCGCAGGGCGCGCGCCCCACTCATCCATCAATCTCCCTGGTCGAAACCACGGTGGGCCAAACCTCGGACTGTGGGTCGGCTCGCCGTGGTTTCGACACGGGCGCGCCAAAGACATGCGCGCCCTGCTCAACCAGCGAAAAGGGGGTGCCCGTTGATCTCGCTGGTTGAGCCTGCGCGCGAAGCGCGCTGGTCGAAACCCGGTGGGCCAAACCTCGGACTGTGGGTCGGCTCGCCGTGGTTTCGACACGGGCGCGCCAAAGACATGCGCGCCCTGCTCAACCAGAGAGAAGGGGTGCCCGTTGATCTCGCTGGTTGAGCCTGCGCGCGAAGCGCGCTGGTCGAAACCACGGTGGGCCAAACCTCGGACTGAGGGTCGGCTCGCCGTGGTTTCGACACGGGCGCGCCAAAGACATGCGCGCCCTGCTCAACCAGAGAGAAGGGGGTGCCCGTTGATCTCGCTGGTTGAGCCTGCGCGCGAAGCGCGCTGGTCGAAACCACGGTGGGCCAAACCTCGGACTGAGGGTCGGCTCGCCGTGGTTTCGACACGGGCGCGCCAAAGACATGCGCGCCCTGCTCAACCAGAGAGAAGGGGGCCGCCCGGGCCGATCTAGGCGGTGGCGGGCGCGATATGTGGGTGGAACGTGGTTCCAGTGACCTGCGGGACGGCGGCTGCGGCATCCGCTGCCTCGAGTTTGGCGCGCTGCCGGGCCAGCGACGTGGTCGGCGCGACGGCGGCGAAGCTGAGCCGGCCGCCCTCGTCGAAGCGCAGCAGGCCGCCGCCGCGGATTAGCACCGGGCCGGCAGCGGGTAGCCCGGCGCGGCGGGCCTCGGCGCGGTCGAGCAGAAATTCCTGCGTGAAGCTGGCGCCGATTTCCGAAACGACGAAGCCGTCGGGGCTGACCCGCACACTTGGCCGGACCCGGTCGACGCTGATGGACCGGGTCGGGTCGATGCCGGCCGCCGTCATGAGGGCCGGGTTTTCCCAGATCAAGCGCAGCACCTCCTCGGGGTCGCTCGCGAGCGCGGCGAGACGGATTGGATACCGCAGCGCGGAAGCCAGGGCCGCCACGTCGATCGGGGCAGCCCGCAAGACTCCGATCGCCGCGAATGCCTGCAGAACGGCGTCGCGGTACCGGCTCTCGTCCTGTGGAACGAGCTGTTCGTCGGCGGACAGGATGCCGTGCAGCAGGTCTTCCCAGGTCGTATCCACCGGGGGCAGGTAGCCGAGGCCCCGCACCAGCATCGCCAGGACCCGGCGGCCGATCACGGCGCCGGCAGCGGCGACCTGATCGAGGCCGGCCCGCCCGCCGGGCCGGGCGAGGCGTTCCAGCCAGAGTCGAACCACGACGGACAGGAGGGCGTGCACGACCGGCTGGCTGCGCGCGTGCGGGCCCGGCAGGGTGCGCCAGTCGTCGGCAATGTCATCGGTCAGGCTGTTGCGTGAGGCCCCGGCCTGTGCTGCGCTGTTCTGGGCACCGCCGGCTTCCGGCGCACGATGAGTGGCGAGTCCGTCGGCAAAACCGAACAACCGCTCCTGCAGCACATCGGCTGTGATGCCCGCCAGGTCGGCCGCGGTCGGATCGGGCGGCAGCGCACCGGCCAGCAGCTGCCCGACCCGCTCGTCGGCTGAGAACACCGACAGGATCGCCACCACATCGGCGACCGCTTCGTGCAGGGCGAGCGTGTCGACCCCCGCGTGCGCGTCGGCCCACTTCGGCCGGTACCCGTCGAGAATCGCGTGGGTGACCTCGTGCGCCACGATGTCACGAAAGAGGGCCAGCGGCACCTGACGGCGTTCGTGGGTGTCGGACCGGTGCCCCAGACGGATGCGCCGCTCGGCACGGTCGTACCCCGAGTCGTTCGCTGCGACCGGGTCATAGGCCGAAATGGACAGGCGTTTGCCGCCGGCCCAGCTCATCCGTCGGCCGAGCGTGGATTCGAAGACGGAGAGCGTCGACGCGGCCACGGCGTAGACGTGCTGGGCCAGGAACCGGCGGTCGCCGAGCAGCTCGGCCCGGCGCGGTGGCGGCGGCCGGTCGACACAGCCCCACGGTGAGTCGGGAGCGGCGAGTCCGGCCAGGTCGCCCGGGCTGGCCGCCTTCGGAGCCCGTGCGGGGTGGTGAACCGTGATGGCGAAGCGGGCGCTCAACAAGGTGGACCCGTCGAGCACAATACGTTCGCCGGGCAGCCGTAACCGGGTGAGGAGGACGCCGGTCGGCCCGCGTGTTTCCGGACCTTCAGCGAGGGCAGTGAGCGAGATCAGGTCGTTTTCGATGGGCACGTGTGCACGGTGTACCGGTCTCCGGTGGCTGTCAAGTGGCTTGATAACGCCCGGGTAACGCCTCGATAACGGCCCGATCGGCAAGCTGACGGCACATGTGAAACCGCTGTACCAGCGAAAGGAGCACCACCATGATTGAGCCCGGATCAGAGAACTTCGCCCGCGGAACCGGACGCCCTCCCGGCAGTGAGGTACTCGAGACAACCGGTCGCTTCATCGTCGTCTTTGATGAAGGCGAGGGTGACCCTACCGCCACCCTGCGCAACGCGGGCCTCGGCAACGTGGCGAATTCGCGTGACTTCAGCAACCAGTCCGTCGACCCGCTCGAGGTCGAGAACGCCGATGCCACCATCTTCTCGGAGCTGGGTATCGCCGTCGTGTCCGCCGACCGTGGACAGGTGCGCAGCTTCGCGCACTCCGCCGAGGACCGCGGCCCCATCCAGTCGATTTCCCCCGAGCTCGTTCACCACATCCAGAAACGGCAGGGCACCCAGACGTCGACCGGCCAGGGGCAGAACAGCCAGGCCGGCCAGCAGGCCGGCTTCCAGACGGCGACGCGCACCGACTTCGGCGCGAACCCGCTCGCGTTCCAGGACTCGCCGCAGTTCACCTGGGGCCTGCAGGCTACCCAGGTTCCGTCGTCGCCGTGGTCGGGCCGCGGAATTCGGGTCGCGGTGCTGGACACCGGGTTCGACTCGACGCACCCGGATTTCGCGGGACGTCAGATCACCACGCAGTCGTTCATCCCCAACGAGCAGGCGCAAGACGGCCACGGCCACGGCACCCACTGCATCGGCACGTCCACGGGAACCAACGCCCCGGGCAGCGGCCCCCGCTACGGCATCGCCTATGGCGCGGAAATCTTCGTCGGCAAGGTGCTCAGCAACGCCGGCTCCGGCAGTGACGGCGGCATCATCGCCGGCATCAACTGGGCCGTCGCCAACAAGGTGCCGATCATCTCGATGTCGCTGGGAGCCAACGTGCCGCAGGTGCACCCGCCCTACACGGCGGCCGGTCGCCGCGCCCTCAACAAGGGCTCGCTGATCATCGCCGCCGCCGGCAACAACGCGGCCCGGCCACAGGGCAACTTCGGCTTCGTGACCCCGCCGGCGAACAGCCCGCACATCCTTGCCGTCGCGGCGCTGCAGCAGAACCTCGACGTGACCTTCTTCTCGGCACGCACCCTCGCGGAGCGCGGCGGACAGGTGGACATCGGCGGTCCTGGTTTCCAGGTGCACTCGTCGTGGTTGATGCCCGCGAAGTACAACACGATCAGCGGCACGAGCATGGCGACACCGCACATCGCCGGCCTCGCGGCGCTCTGGGCAGAGGCGACCGGGTTCCGTGGGCGTGAACTGTGGGCCACGCTCGTGCAGGAGGGCCAGCGACTGCTCGCCCCCTCCGTCGATGTGGGGTCGGGCCTCGGCCTGGCACCGCAGCGCGGATCCCGCAGCGTATCGTCGGACGATGATTCCCGCTAGCCGCAGCCGCAGCCGAATGCGAGGACCAGCGCCATGGTGAATGTCAGCGTCGTCGTTGACGACGGGCACGCCGACGACCTCGACCGGGTCGCCGAACGGCTGCGCGCCAGCGGCATGGCGGTCGACGCTGTGCTCGACGAGGTCGGCATCATCACGGGGAGTGTGCGCCCGCAGGATCTGGCGGCCGTACAGGAGGTGGAGGGTGTGGCATCCGTCACCGCTGACAGGCAGGTGAGCCTGCCGCCGCCGGATTCCGACATCCAGTAGCCGGGCCTGCCGCCCGCTGACTCTCAGGCACTCTATTCGGGGTGTTGGCGGGCGGGGCGGTGGATCACGGTTCCGGTCAGTGCGGCAATCGCGCGCACGACCCGCGGGCGGGCCGCGGCCCAGACGACGAGCGTGAACACGAGAGCGGCGGCGAAGATCCCGAAGCCCAGCCAGCCGTCGCCGTCCTGGGCGGCATACATGTGGTTGAGGTTGCGCAGGGCTCCGGTCGTGAACACCAGGAACACGTGCACGATGACGAAGACGACGAAGAAGATCATCACGGCCATGTGCACGGTGCGGGCGACACGCACCGGAAACAGTGCACTCAGGCGGCGGCTGGTCCACGACGGCGACAGGCGAAGCCCGGTGAACAGGGCCAGCGGAGCTGCCACGAAGACGATCAGAAAGTAGCTGATCGTCTGAAGAGCGTTGTAGTTGACCCAGCCGTTCTCCATCGGCCAGTCCAGCGACGCGTACTGCAGCGCGGCCGACAGTACGTTCGGCACGATGTCCCAGGTCACCGGCACGAGGCGCAGCCACTGCCCGGTGGTGAACAGCAGCACGTAGAACAGCGCTCCATTGAGCACCCACAGGGCGTCGAACGTGAGGTGCACCCAGACGTTCAGGCCGATTCTGGTCGGCGGGCGTTTCGTGCGGAGCAGCCCGTCGTTCTTCCGCTTCCAGAACGTGGTCGGCCGACCGCTGCGCCGGAGCTGCCAGCCGGTGCGGATGATGAAGAACAGGAAGAACGCGTTCAGGCCGTGCTGCCAGGCCAGCCATGCCGGGATCCCCACCGGTGCCGAAGCGGGAAGCGTCGTCGTGCCGGGGTATTCGCCGAGGAATGACTGCACGTCGGGCAGAGAGCGGATGCCCCGGGCGGCCAGCACGATACCGGCCAGCACCACGAGTGCCACCGGAATGACCCACAATAGGCGCAGCCACCGGTTTCGCGGGGGAGTCGCGGAGCCCGGTGCGGCGGGACCCGTGGGTGCGGTGGGGCCCGTTCGTCCGCTGTCCCTCGGTCGCTGCATGGTGGATCGCTCCGTCATCGATTGACCCGAACGAGTACTCTCATGACCTAATTCCTGCGGGCAGTATGGCGCGTGCAGGGGGTTTCCCACACTGCTTTGCAGCCTAGCGGTCACCGGGTTTTCGCCCGAGGTCTGGCGACCGTGAAAAATTGGGACGTAACATTTGGGTCAGGGTCAGCGCAGCAGCGACTCGACATCGCGGCGCATCGTGACGGGGTATTCGGTGGTGGCGGTGCCGACGCGCACGAGCATCTGCAGGGTGGCCCCGGCCGGCGCGTACTCGGAGTGGATGGCCGCATAGGGTTCGGCCATGGACTCGTACTCTTCGAGCACCTGGCTGATGGGCTGCACCACGAGGCCCAGCGTGCGGGCCCGCAGGGACACTGCGCCATAGAGCAGGCCTGCCTCAACCTGTTCTGTGCGGGAGTTTCCGGGGGTGCTGATCAGCGCATAGGCCGGGGTTGCCGCGGCAGCGGCGGTGGCCATCGCCACGTCGCGGGTGGCGGCGCTGTCGGCGGTGTTCATGCTCGGCAGCAGGGTGAGCAGGCCCTGAAGCAGGTATTTCATGAAGCCCGAGGTGCCCTGCCCCTCCACGGCGAATCCGTACCGGGAGTCGTTCTTCTCGTTCTCGTTCGTGCGAAACAGGCCCGCGGACTCGCTCGCGACATCCGCATTGCCGGACTCGATGGTGGTGCCCTGCACGCCGAAGGCACCGAGTGTGGCAACGTCGGCGGCCTCGGTGAACAGGTCGAGGCGGGCGACGGATGCCCCAGCCGTGTCGGAGAACGCGCTCACCTGATCGGCGCTGAGGGTCTCATCGCTGTACGGGCTGCGGTTGGTGTCTGACAGGAAAAGCGAGTCGAAGTCGGCGGCCAGAGCGTCTCCGGTGCCGGGCTCGTCGGAGTTCAGCACGAGTCGGGCCACGGGGCGCTCGGTCATACTCACTGCCAGGTTGGCTTCGTCATATTCGCCCTCGGGAAACAGCTCGATGGCCACGCCGATGCCAAGGTGCGCGGCACCCACCGTCAGGTACTGCAGAAACGTGCCCTGGGAGACCACAATCTGCCGCGATACCGGGTCGACGGCCGGCGTCAGCCGTTCAGCGTCGACGTAGAGCGAGAACACGTCGGCGTCGGTCGAGTCGAGTTCGATGATCCACGGCTGCATGTTGTGGCTGTTCGGGGCGAGCAGGCCGTAGGCGGCCAACTGCACCCGCGGGTCGTCACGCTGCGCCGCGTAGTCGGCGGCCCACGGTTCCAGATAGTGCGGAGTCGCGAAAAGTCCGCCGACGGTGAGTACGGTCACGAGCAGAATAGCGACCAGCCCGACGACGGAACCGGAGATGATCAACCAGAGGCGGCGCATCCGGTGCCGACGCGGGTTCTGAATTGAAACCGGCGGCTGGGTGGCTGGGCGCT
Source organism: Cryobacterium melibiosiphilum (assembly GCF_003602235.1). Taxonomy (GTDB): domain Bacteria; phylum Actinomycetota; class Actinomycetes; order Actinomycetales; family Microbacteriaceae; genus Cryobacterium; species Cryobacterium melibiosiphilum. The sequence goes on along the minus strand of NZ_QZVS01000084.1, from coordinate 86,734 downwards.
CGCGGGTGCTGTGTGTCATGGTGCTTCCATCATCTGGCTCTGCATCACCCGGGGTATAGAGCCGAACGTCCCGCACCGAAGGTCCCCGATCCAGAACCTCCAGCCGGCGAACGGATGCGTGGGGTAGCGTTGCCGGCCCAGCCTACGGAAAGAGTGCCAATGTCGAAACGAACCATCGTCATCACCGGGGCGAGCGATGGCATCGGCGCCGCCGCGGCCCGCAACCTGAGCCGCCGCGGCGATAACGTCGTGATCGTGGGGCGCTCGGCCACCAAGACCAGGCAGGTCGCCGACGAGCTCGGCGCGGACTTTTTCGTGGCCGACTTCGCCGTTCTTGCCGAGGTTCGGGCTCTCGCCGCGACCCTGCTCGAGCGCTACCCGCGCATCGACGTGCTCGCCAACAACGCCGGTGGCATCATGGGAGCACGCCAGAGCACCGTCGACGGCAACGAGAAGACCTTCCAGGTCAACCACCTCGCCCCATTCCTGCTGACCAGCCTGCTCATGGACCGGCTCGTGCAGAGCCACGCGACCGTGATCAATACCTCGAGCGCGGCCAACTCGCTGCTCGGCAACCTGGTGATCGGTGACCTCAACGCGACGAGCGGCTACTCCGCGAACAAGGCGTACGGCGACGCGAAGCTCGCCAACATCCTCTTCACGACCGAACTGCACCGGCGCTTCCACGAGCAGGGTGTCTCGACGGCTGCCTTTCACCCGGGCGGCGTCGCGACCGGCTTCGCGACCGGCTCGACGAGCGTGATGCGCCTCGTCTACACGACCTGGCTCAAACGCTTTCTGAAGACGCCGGAGCAGGGCGCCGACACGCTGGTCTGGCTGGCGACGACGAAGCCGGGAGTGGACTGGGTATCGGGGGAGTACTACGACAAGCGCACGGTCGCGAAGGCGAACAAACAGGCCGACGACGCCGGGCTCGCCCGCGAGCTTTGGGAGCGCAGCCTCGACCTCGTCGCCGCCCCCGTGGTCTGACGTTCAGCCCGCGGTCGGCGGCGGCGTCTCGTAGACGAGTGCGGCGACCACGAGGTCTTCCCAGGACATTCCACTGCTCGTGAAGACGCGGGGGCGGTCGGTCGCGACCGGCACGGCATCCGTCAGCACGCTCTTGAGCGGCACGAGCGCTGACTCCTTGATGACGCCCTCGCCGAGTGGGATCAGCACGTCGCCGCCCTCGCGCAGAGCCACGGCCCGGTCCTCGACGACCACCTGGGCGCGGGAGATGAGGGCGGAGTCGAGCTCGCGGGCATCCGCTTCATGGGAACCGACCGCGATGATGCAGCAGTCGGTGGGCACCAGGGTTCCGTCGAAAAGCGGCTCGCGGGCCGTCGTAGCGCAGACCACGAGCTGGGCATCCTGCACGTCGCCGGCCGCTCCGACGCGCGCCGGCAGCCCCGATGCCTGCACGCGGGTCGCGAAGGCTGCCGCCCGATCCAGGTTGCGGGCCACCACGGTGACGCGACCGATCGAGCGGATGCTGCGCATCGCCGCCACGTGCCCCCAGGCCTGCGGCCCGGTTCCGAACACCACGAGGTGGTCGACAACCGCCGGCGCGAGCACGTCGGCTGCGGCTGCGGACACGGCCGGAGTACGGAGCGTCGTCACCATTGCCCCGTCGAGCAGCGACAGGGGGCTGAGCGTGGCGGCATCCATCAGCAGGTAGACGCCCTGGATGCGCTCCCGGCCGAGCGCCGGGTTGCCCGGCGCGACGGAGGCGACCTTCACGCCCACATACCGCGGCGATTCGGTCGGCATCAGCAGTAGCTGCCCGTGATCGAGGTCGAGGATGCCGCGGGGAAAGTCGGTCGCCGGGTCGAATGCGCCGCGCAGGGCGGCCTGAATCGCTCGCACAGCGGCGCCGTAGCCCACCCGGGCCGTGATCTCCTCGGCCGAAATCCACGGCAGGGCGGGCGGCTGGACGGGGTCCGAAAAGTCGAGTGTCATCCCTCGATCCTGCCACCGGGCACACCGGCGGCGTTCCGTGCCCGCGGCGGCATACGAACTTTGCGAGAATGAAACCTATGACTGAATCGGAATACTCGGCAACGCTGCCGACGCAGGGCGCGACCACGCCGTCTCGAGCCACCAGCGCCTACCGCGCCGCCCGCGACCAACTGCTCGCGCTGCGCGACAACCACGCGCAGGCCGCAGCCGACTTCGAGTGGCCCGCCGTGGGACCCACCTTCAACTGGGCCACCGACTGGTTCGACGTCATCGCCACCGGCAACGACCGCATCGCGCTCTGGATCGTCGAGGAAGACGGCCGCGAGCAGCAGATCAGCTTCGCCGACATGAAACTCCGCTCCGACCGGGTGGCCACCTGGCTGCAGCAGAACGGCGTCGGCATTGGCGACCATGTCATGCTCATGCTCGGCAATCAGGTCGAGATCTGGGAATCCATGCTCGCCATCATGAAGGTCGGCGCGGTCATCATGCCGACCTCCGACATGCTCGACGCCGGCGACCTGGTCGACCGGGTGACGCGCGGTGGCGTGCAGCACGTCATCGCCAACGCGCACGACACCCACAAGTTTGCCGAGATTGCGGGGGATTTCACGCGCATCCGGGTGGGAAAGGCCGCCGCGGCATCCGTTGCTGCACAATCAGGTGACGGATGGCTGGACTACGCCGCCTCCGCCGCAGTCACTCCCGCAGAACTCGGCGTGAGCGTCGCCTCCGACGATCCCTCTCTGATCTACTTCACCTCGGGCACCACGAGCAAGCCGAAAATGGTGCTGCACTCGCAGACCTCGTACCCGGTCGGGCACCTGTCGACCATGTACTGGCTGGGCCTCCAGCCCGGCGACGTGCAGCTCGCCATCAGCTCACCCGGCTGGGGCAAGCACGCCTGGAGCTGCTTCTTCGCCCCATGGATCGCCGAAGCCACGGTGTTCGTCTACAACTACTCCCGGTTCGACCCGACCGCGCTCACCGCGCAGCTGCACCGCGCGAAGGTCACGACGTTCTGCGCGCCGCCGACCGTCTGGCGCATGCTGATCCAGTCCGATGTGGGCAGCAAGCCTGCTGCCCTGCGCGAACTGCTCTCGGCCGGTGAACCCTTGAATCCCGAGGTGATCGCCCAGATCACCCGCGCCTGGACCCTCACCATCCGCGACGGCTACGGCCAGACCGAGACCACCGCGATTGTCGGAAACGCGCCCGGATCCGAGCTGCTCGCCGGTTCGATGGGGCTGCCGCTGCCCGGCGTTGAGATCGCGCTGCTTGACCCGATCACCGGGGCGATCGCCGAAGAGGGCGAAATCTGCCTCGCGCTGTCGGACCGGTCCGTGAACGTCATGACCGGTTACCACGGCGACGCGGCTCTCACCGCGCGCGCCACCCGCGACGGCTACTTCCGAACCGGCGACGTCGCCCGTCGCGAACCCAACGGCTACCTCACCTTCATCGGCCGCACCGACGACGTCTTCAAGTCCTCGGACTACAAGGTGTCACCGTTCGAGGTGGAGAGCGTGCTGCTCGAGCACCCGGCCGTCGCCGAGGCGGCCGTGGTTCCGGCACCGGATGCCACGCGCCTCAACATCGCGAAGGCCTACGTGCACCTTGCGGCCGGCTGGGAGCCTACCCGCGAGACGGCCCTCGCGGTGCTGCACCACGCCCGCGTCGGCCTGCCGCCCTACATGCGGGTGCGCCGGGTCGAGTTCGTCGAACTGCCGAAGACCAGCTCAGGCAAGATCCGCCGCGTCGAGCTGCGGGTGCGCGAGAACGTGGCCGCCCAGCAGGGGGTCGCCCTGCCCGACGAGTGGCGCGATGACCAGTTCCCCGAGCTGAAACGCCCCGAACCGAAGTAGCGTTCGTCGAACCGTGAGTTGAGCATCCGTTTCGGTCCGAAACCGATGCGAAACTCACAGTTCGGCGAGGCCAGCGGTTAGAAGCGGGCGAGCAGCTCGGTCTTCTTGGCCTGGAACTCGTCGTCGGTCACGATCCCGGCATCGCGCAGCTGGCCGAGCTGCAGCAGCTGGCTGCCCGCCGAGTGGTCGATGACGGAGTGGTCGATCGCGGTGATCGCGGGGCGAGTGGATGCGGCGGGCCCGGTCAGCGCAGCCGGCGCGGTGGGGGATACGGCCGGGGAAACAGCGGGGGCAACCGGCGCCTCGCCCATCGTCGACGGCTTGGCCGGCCCGTGGGCGGCACCCTGCGAGATCCGGTCGATCCAGGCCAGGGCGACGGCCGAGAGAATGAACACCATGTGGATCACGACCTGCCAGAGCACGCCGTCCCAGGTGTAGACGTTGCCCGTGATGGTCTCGCTCGGCTCTTCGTTGATGGGGGTGCCTCGCGCGGCGAGGTCGCCGACCTCGATGAACGTCTTCAGCAGGTGGATCGACGAGATGCCGACGATCGCCATCGCGAGCTTGACCTTGAGCACGTTCGCATTGACGTGGGAGAGCCATTCGGGCTGGTCGGGGTGGCCCTCGATGCGGATGCGGGACACGAAGGTCTCGTAGCCGCCGATGATGACCATGATCAGCAGGTTCGCGATCATGACCACGTCGATCAGGCCGAGCACCGAGAGCATGATCGCGGCCTCTTCGACGTGGATGGCTCCGTCGTCGCCCGGCACGGTCAGGGAATGCCAGACGCTGCCGCCGAGGTTCACGAGCTCGACCATGAACACGATCACGTAGATGATCTGCGCCACGATGAGCCCGAGATAGAGGGGAGCCTGCAGCCAGCGGCTGGTGAAGATCATCAGGCCGACGCCGCGCACCCAACTGGATTGCGGCCGGAACGGGCGCGGGGCGGTCGAGGTCGTGGTGGGGGGAGCTTCAGTCACTGGGCAACCCTAGGGTGCGCTTCTTGTGAATCCCCCTGTACGCGGGGGACGCGTGAGGCGGGCCACGAGGCAAGTGGGGCCGAAAGACCCGGGCGCGCGGGGCATCCGTCGGCGTACGGTCTCAGTAGACGCACCGTTTATCGCGCGCGCGTCTCGATACCGCACTGTCGTTACCGCAATCTCGATCCCACAAGGAGAGCGAAATTATGACCATGACCGAAGACACCCGCACCGCCCGCATTCAGGCTGGAGCGCAGACCGAACCCCTCGGCTGGGCGGGCTTCGTCTCCGGTCCCTGGCAGGACGGCATCGACGTGCGCGACTTCATCCAGCGCAACTACACGCCCTACCTCGGCGACGCGGGCTTCCTCGCCGGAGCCACCGCGCGCACGACCGGCGTCTGGGCGAAGCTCACCGCGATGTTCCCCGAGGAGCAGCGCAAGGGTGTCTACGACGTCGACGCGACCACCCCGGCCTCGATCACCGCGCACGCTCCCGGCTACATCGACCGGCCCAACGAGATCATCGTGGGCCTGCAGACGGACGCCCCGCTCAAGCGTGCCATCATGCCCTTCGGCGGATGGCGCATGGTCGCGACGAGCCTCGAAACCTACGGCTACCCGGTCTCGCCCGAACTGGAAACGATCTTCACGAAGTACCGCAAGACCCACAACGACGGCGTCTTCGACGTCTACCCGCCGGCCGTCAAGCGTGCCCGGCACAGCCACCTGATCACGGGCCTTCCGGATGCCTACGGTCGCGGCCGCATCATCGGCGACTATCGCCGCGTGGCCCTGTACGGCGTCACCGCCCTCATCGCTGCGAAAAAGCGCGAGCGGGTCGGGCTCGACATGCAGTCCTCCACCGAAGAGATCATCCGCGGCCGCGAGGAGAACTCGGAACAGATCAAGGCGCTCAAGGAACTCATCCAGATGGCCGCCTCCTACGGCTTCGACATCAAGCGCCCCGCCGAAACCGCCACCGAAGCCATCCAGTGGCTGTACTTCGCCTACCTCGGCGCGGTGAAGGAGCAGAACGGCGCCGCCATGTCCTTCGGCCGCAACACCGCGTTCCTCGACGCCTACATCGAACGGGACCTCGCCGCCGGAACACTCACCGAGGAGACCGCCCAGGAGCTGATCGACGACCTCGTCATCAAGCTGCGCATCGTGCGTTTTCTGCGCACGCCCGAATACGACGAGCTCTTCTCCGGCGACCCCACCTGGGTGACCGAGTCGATGGGCGGCATCGGCCTCGACGGTCGAGCCCTCGTCACCAAGACCGCGTTCCGCTTTCTGCAGACCCTCTACAACCTGGGCCCGGCGCCCGAGCCGAACCTGACCGTGCTGTGGAGCGACAGCCTGCCCGAGGGCTTCAAGCGCTTCTGCGCCCAGGTCTCCATCGACACCTCCGCGATCCAGTACGAGTCCGACGACCTGATTCGCGACGCCTGGGGCGACGACGCGGCGATCGCCTGCTGCGTGTCCCCGATGCGGGTCGGCAAGCAGATGCAGTTCTTCGGCGCCCGGGTGAACACCGTGAAGGCCCTGCTCTACGCCATCAACGGCGGCCGCGACGAGATCACCGGCGAGCAGATCGCCCCCGAGACCGTGCCGCTGGCCGGCGACGTGCTTGACTTCGACACCGTCTGGACCGCCTACCTCGGCACCCTCGAATGGCTCGCCGAGACCTACGTCGACGCGCTCAACTGCATCCACTACATGCACGACAAGTACGCCTACGAGCGCCTCGAGATGGCCCTGCACGACGGCGACATTTTGCGCACGATGGCCTGCGGTATCGCCGGGCTGAGCGTATCCGCTGACTCGCTCAGCGCCATCAAGTACGCCACCGTGCGTCCCGTGCGCGACGAGACCGGTCTGGTCATCGATTACACCGTCGAGGGCGAGTACCCGGCGTTCGGCAACGACGACGACCGGGTCGACTCGATCGCCGTGCTCATCGTCGAAACCTTCATGGGCATGATCCGCAAGCACCCGACCTACCGCAACGCGACCCACACGCAGTCGGTACTCACGATCACCTCCAACGTCGTCTACGGCAAGAAGACCGGCAACACCCCCGACGGTCGTCGTGCCGGCGCCCCCTTCGCGCCCGGTGCGAACCCGATGAACGGCCGCGACACCCACGGCATGCTCATCTCCGCGCTCAGCGTCGCGAAGATCCCCTACGCCGAGGCGCAGGACGGCATCTCGCTCACCAACACGGTCGTGCCGGCCGGCCTCGGCCACACGCCCGACGAGCAGGTGACCAACCTGGTCGGCCTGATCGACGCCTACACCCTCTCGCACGGCTACCACCTGAACATCAACGTGCTCAACCGGGAGACCCTCGAAGACGCCATGGAACACCCCGAGAACTACCCGCAGCTCACCATTCGAGTGTCGGGTTACGCGGTCAACTTCATCCGGCTGACCCGGGAACAGCAGCTGGACGTCATCAGCCGCACGTTCCACACCAGCGTCTGACCCGCGTGAGCGCGATCATGCTCGGCATGCCGAATGCTGCTTTTCCCAGCAAGGAGTGCGCCGTCGTCGCCCTCGACAGCGGCGACGGCCCGGTGACGGATGCCGCCGCACCCGACGCCACGGCGGCCCACCACGCCGAAATGGCCGCGATCCGCGCCGGTACGGTCGCGAGCCTGCACTCCTGGGAGCTCGTGACCGCGGTCGATGGTCCAGGCACCCGGCTGACGCTGTTTCTCTCGGGGTGCCTGTTGCGCTGCCAGTACTGCCACAACCCGGACACCTGGAAGATGCGCGACGGCACCGTGACCGATATCGAGGAGATCCTCACCCGCATCCGCCGCTATGAGGGCGTCTTTACGGCCACGAAGGGTGGCGTGACGGTCTCGGGCGGGGAGCCGCTCATGCAGCCCGCCTTCGTCAAGCGTCTGTTCGCTGAGCTGCACGGCCGGGGCATCCACACCACCCTGGACACCTCCGGGTACCTTGGCGCGAGCGCGTCTGACGCGCTGCTCGACAACGTCGACCTCGTGCTGCTCGACGTGAAATCGGGCCTGCCGGGCACCTACCGCGAGGTCACCGGGCGCGAGCTCGCGCCGACGATCGCGTTCGGTGATCGGCTCGCCGAGCGCGGTATCGCCGTCTGGGTGCGTTTCGTGCTCGTGCCGGGGCTGACCGACGCGGTCGACAACGTGGAGGCGGTCGCCGAGATCGTCGCCCGCTGGCCCAACGTTGAGCGGGTGGAGGTGCTGCCCTTTCACCAAATGGGGGAGGACAAGTGGAACCGGCTCAGCATTCCGTATCCGCTGCACGGTGTGACACCGCCGGATGCCGCGCTCCAGGACCGCGTGCGGGGCCAGTTCCGCGCGCACGGTCTGACCGTCTTCTAGCGGCCCCTCGTTCGGGGGACTTGCGTAACCGAGGAAAATACATTGATTCGTCCCTCGGATCGACTTAGCCTTGGGGGAACGATCGGCTCCGGAGCCTCTCGGGAGTCGGAGCACCATGCTGTTGAGCGCGCGAATCGGAGCGACGGTCGTCGCCGTCGTCGGTGTGCTCGTGCTCGTGGGGTGGTACGCGGGCATCACCCAGCTCACCAATCTGATTCCCGGATTCGGTGCGATGCGGCCCACGACAGCGCTGTGCGTGGTCGTGCTGTCGGCTGCCGTGGTGCTCCTGCAGCACCCCATCGTCGGCCGGATTCTCGGTGGCCTGGTCGTGGTGATCGGAGTGCTGACTTTGGTCGAATACAGCCTCGACGCCTCCCTCGGGGTGGACACCCTGATGCCCGGAATCGACCTGACCCGTGTCGACTTCGGCGAGAACTCGGTGCTGATGGCCCCCGGTACGGCCGCGGCCCTGATCTTTCTCGGGGCATCCGTCGCCCTGATCGGCACCACCCGTCACACGACGCCGGCTCTCGTGCTGGCGATGGTCGGCCTCGGAATCAGCCAGATCGCGCTGATATGTAGGGGTATTTGTCAAGAGGGCGTTTTTGAGCGGCGCCCGTGATGCTGTTGTTCGAGTTCTGGGTGGGAGTGGGGCGCTTTTTCCCCACTCCCACCCAGAACTCGAGAGACTGGAATCTCGGGTGCTGCGGAAGGCTGATCGCCGGTGACCGAAGTGGGTCGAGTTGTCTGTCGACATCACGGTCAGGCTGATATACGCGGGTTGGTTACCGCAGGGCGAAGTGTTCGGCAGGAGTGGAGCCGCTGGTCTAGAAATCGGGCGTCACCTGCGGGGTCGGGCTGCTCATAGCGCGCAAGCGGGTCACTCCATCGTGTTCGTCGCCACGTCGGTCCCCGGCGATCAGCAGTCTGAAGTTTAGGTATCCATCACCGCGAGGGACCAACACCAGCCGGCCAGCTCACGGGCGACGGCGACATTAGCCACGACAGGACGCTTCTTCCGGGCCGTGAACGCCACCCACTGATGATGCAACCGCTCGTTACCGGCCTGGCCGCGCAGTTGAGCTGCGACGGGTGCCTTGTCCCATCGCGCTTGCAACACCGACGTCGGCGACGGCCGATAGTCGCGGCGATGATGCCACGCCGCCTCGACGAGCAGCCTTCGCGCGTGCGTGTTGCCGGTCTTGGTGATGCCGCCCAGCTGCCGGGACTGGCCCGACGAATACTCCGACGGCACCAAACCCAGGTACGCACCAATCGTGCTGCCGGTAAAGCGGTGCCAGTCCGTGATCTCCACCGCCAACGCGAACCCGGTCAGCGTCGAGATCCCGCGCAAGCAACCCAGCCGGTTCACCAGCGGAGTGAAGGGTGAGTCCTCGGCCATCGTCGTGATGGCTTTATCTAGCCGGTCACGCCGAGCGGCAGCCTGCACCACGGCCTCGTAGTTCGCGTCAAACGCGGTCCTATAGGCGAGGTCTCCGCTGCGGTGCTCGCGCAACCACCGGTCATGCTGCCGAGTCCACGCGGCACCGTCGTCATAGACGAAGCCGTGCCGGAGTAACAGCTTGGATAGCCGGTGCCGCGCACTCATCAGGTCCTGACGAGTGTCCTCACGAGACCGCACCAGATCGCGGGCGGTTTCCTCCTCGACGCTGGGGACAGTCACCGCGGTGATCTCTTCCAGATGGAGCAGGCGCATCAGGTGGAACGCGTCGCGGGCATCGGTCTTGACCCGGTCGCCGCTGGGTCGTTGTAGTTTCGACGGGGCCGCGACGAGACACGCAGTCCCTGACTCCACCAGCCGGCGGTAGAGGCCAAACCCGGTCGGGCCGGCCTCATACGTGGCGAGCTGCGGCCCCGGCAACGACCGAGTCCACGCGACCACCTCGTTTAGATCAAACCCGAACCGGTGCCGCAGAACTTCCCCGGTCGTCGCGTCCAAGGCGCTGCCGACGATAGTTCGGGCGTGCACATCCAGGCCAACGAAAGTACGATAATCACTCAACTGGGGCCTCCAGAATTCAGCTATGGATAGGCCAGCCCTGCCAAGCTGGCAACCCACGTATACCTGAACGCAGGCCCCAGCCTCAAGAGCCGGACACCCTCATATCGTCTAGTCGGCTTCGCCTACAGCGCCTCGGCGCTGTACACCGTCGCCGGCGCCGCCGGGATGGCACCGCATACCGGCGGGAGCCTGCTGATCTTGGCGTTGGCGATCATGGCGCAGCGACCCCGCGACGGGCTCATCGGGTTGATGCGCGACCAGGGCAGCGCCGGCACCCTGCTGCGCGGAGCCTTTCCGTTCTTTCTTCTGGTGCCGTTCATCGTCGGCTGGCTGCGCCTCTGGGGCGAGCGCGCGGGCCTGTACAACACGGCGTTCGGCACCGGAATGCTCGTGATCGGCATGACGATCCTCGGTTGCGGGGTCAGCTGGATGGCGGCGCTGCGGCTGCGCGAGCTGGACCACCTGCGCGACGCCAGCGAGGATCAGCTGGCGGAGGTGAATCGCACCCTGGAATCGACGGTGTCCGAACGCACCCGGGAAGTCGCCGAATCTGCAGAGACCCTGCACGCGCTGATTCGGGTGGCACCCGTCGGGTTCGTGCAACTCGACGCCACCGGCGGACTGCTCACGGCCAACGACACCTGGATGGCCCTCAGCGGCATGTCGGTGGAAGAGTCGCTCGGCGGCGGCTGGGCCGCCGCGATCCACCCTGACGATGTCGACCGGGTCGTGCGGGACTGGGCCGTGTGCGTCACCGAAGGCGGCAGCTACGAAGGGGTGGTGCGGTTTCGGCGGCCCGATGGCGAGGAGAGCTGGGTGCAGGTGAGCACGACACCGCTTCACGCCCCGGACCCCCAGCATCACGCCCCGATCATCACCGGACACCTCGCGAGCGTCACCGATATCACCGCCCTGCGCCAGGTCGAGGCCCGCATCGAACACCTCGCCTTTCATGACGCGTTGACGGGGCTGCCCAATCGGGTGCTGCTCCTCGACCGGCTCGAGCAGGCGCTCTTGAACGCCGGCCGTCACGGCCGCGGAGTCGGGGTGCTCTTTCTCGACCTGGACCGCTTCAAGATCATCAACGACAGCCTCGGGCACCATGTTGGCGACGCGGTTCTCAGCCAGGTCGCCACGCGGCTCTGCCAGGGCGCGCGCAGCACCGACACGGTCGCTCGGATCGGCGGCGACGAGTTCGTGGTGGTCTGCCCCGATGTTGCCGACATCGACGATGTGGCCCTCATCGCGGCGAAGATCCGCGAGCTGGTCACCGACCGGATCGTGCTGCCGGAAGACCTCGACACGGGCGGGCATTCGCCGCGGGCAGTGAGCGTGGGGGTGAGCATCGGGATCGCCTTCGGGGTGGGCGGTGACGAACCCGAACCGTTGCTGCGGGAGGCCGACCGAGCCATGTACCTCGTCAAGGATCCCATGCGCACTCCGCTCGCCGCGTTGCCGGATCGGCGGGACCGCTCGGCGCTCTAGATTCGCCTGACCTGATTCGCCTGCCCAGATTCGTCTGCCCTGACGCCCTCTGCGAGACTGGGCGGGCACCAGGACCAGCAGCACCACGCACCAGCACCACGCAGCAGCACCGAAAGGACTCCATGCTCGACTTTTTGTTCGGCCCGATTCCGGGGATCATCGTCACCGTCATCGTCGTGGGGGTCGTCGGCCTCATCTACGCCCGCACGATCTACAAGAACGCGGGGCCCGACGAGGCCCTCATCATCACCGGCAAGAAGAGCCGCAAGACGATCGTCGACGGCGCCACCCTCGAAGAATCCGGACAGCGGGTCGTTCACGGCCAGGGCGTGTTCATCACCCCGTTCTTCCAGAAGGCCTTCAAGATCAGCCTGCGCAGCCGGGCGATCGAGATCACGGCCGTCGCGCAGGACCGCAACGGCATCACGCTCTCGGTCGACGCCGTCGCCATCGTCAAGGTCGGCGACTCCCCGCAGTCGATCCGCGCCGCCGCCCAGCGTTTTCTCGGCCAGGACAAGAATATCGACGCGTTCGCCCAGGAGGTGCTGAGCGGCTCGCTGCGTTCCTCGATCGGCGCGACCGATGTGATGACCGTCATCCAGAAGCGCGACGAACTCGGCACCTCGGTGCTCGCCACCGCCCGTGAATCGCTCGCCAACCAGGGCCTCGACGTCGACTCCTTCGAGATCAAGGGCATCACCGACGAGAACGACTACATCCGCGACATCGGCCGCGCCGAGCAGGCCAAGGTGCGCCGCCAGGCCGAGGTCGCCGAGCACTTCGCCAACCGCGAATCGCAGGAAGCCCTGATCGCCGCCGAGCAGGCCATCGCCGAAGCCCAGAACACGCTCGCGCTGCGCCGCGCCGCGCTGCAGCTCGACACCGACAAGGCTGCCGCCGAAGCCGCCGCGTCAAAGCCGCTCGCCGAGGCGAAGGCCCAGCAGGCGATCGTGCAGGAGCAGGAGCTCACCGCGCAGCGCCGGGCCAGCCTGCGCAAGGCCGAGCTCGAGTCCGAGGTCAACGCGATCGCCGACGCGGATGCCTACCGGATCCGGGTGACCGCGATCGCCGCGGCCGAGGCATCCGTCGCCGCCGCCAACGCCGACCGCGACAGCCGTGTCGCCTACGCCGACGCCATCCGGGCCGAAGGTCAGGCCGAAGCCGACGCCATCCTCGCCCGCGGAACCGCCGAAGCCACCGCAACGCGGCTGTCGGCCGAGGCCGTCGCGCAGCAGTCCGAAGCGCTCATCCAGCTGCGCCTCGTGGAGATGCTGCCGAAGATCGCCCACGAACTGGCCGCGCCGATGGGCAACATCGACCAGCTCACGGTCATTTCGACGGATGGCGCCAGCCAGCTCTCGAAGAACGTCGCCTCCGGCTTCACCGAGGTGGACGCCGTGCTGGCCTCGACCATGGGGGTCGGCATCAAGGACCTGCTCGGCGGTCTTCTCGGCGGCGGTGTCGCCAGTGTTTTGGCAAAGGACGGTGCCCTGGCCAAGGACGGCGTTGTGGCCCAGGATGTCGTGCCGGCGGTTGTGCCCGAAAGTTCCGACAGCAGATCGTAACTTTCAACCCCTAGCTTTAGCCCCCGCGGTGTTGTTGCATGAGTCATTGCCCCCGAACACGGTGTTCGCGGGCGCAGGCGCGGGGGATGACCATGGTAGTCACAGCATTCGAGCCCTACACGTTCGCGGAAACCCACCGGCGCACCGGCCACGGTGTGCTCGGTGGGTTCCTCGGCTTCGTCGCCATGAGCGTGGCCGTCGGAGTGCTGGCGAGCGTGGCCGTCACGCCCGTGCTCGCCGTGTCGGGTGTCGCGGTGAGCAACACGATCAGCGCCTTTGAAAACCTGCCCGCATTCGTCTCCATCGAACCGCTCTCGCAGAAGAGCAACATCTACGCGACGCAGACCGACGGCACGCCGGTGCTGCTGGCCTCCTTCTATGACCAGAACCGGGTCGAAGTGGGGTTCGACGCGATCAGCCAGTTCGTGAAGGACGCCGCCGTGACGGGCGAAGATCCGCGATTTTACGAGCATGCCGGCGTCGACCTGCAGGGAACCGTGCGGGCCACCCTGAGCACCGTCGCCGGCGGTGACACCCAGGGTGGATCCTCGATCACCCAGCAGTACGTGAAAAACGTGCTCGTGCAAAAGTGCGAAACCATTGTCGACCAGGCCGAACACGATTCCTGCTACCTCGCCGCCACCGAGACCACCCCCGAGCGCAAGCTCAAGGAGATGCGCCTCGCGATCGGCGTCGAGAAGAACTACGGCAAAGACGACATCCTGCGCCAGTACCTGAACATCGCCGGATTCGGCGGCACCGTCTACGGCATCGAAGCCGCCGCCAACTACTACTTCAACACCACCGCCGCGGCCCTGACCCTGCCCCAAGCGGCGAGCCTCGTGGCCATCGTCAACAACCCGGTGAAATTCCAGCTGGATCGGCCGGCCAGCGAAACCAACGGGGCCGCCAACGGGTACGCGACCAACAAACAACGCCGCGACTACCTGCTCGGCGAAATGCTGAAGTACGGCAAGATCACCGAGGCCGACCACGCCGCCGCGGTCGCCGCGCCGATCGAGCCCGTGATCACCGAACCCAGCACCGGCTGCCAGACCGCCGGCGACAACGCGTTCTTCTGCGATTACGTCACCCAGAAACTGCGCAACGATCCGGCCTTCGGGGCGGATGCCGCCTCCCGCCTGATGACCTTCCGCCGCGGCGGGTACAACGTGTACACGACCCTCGACCTCGACCTGCAGGCAGCGGCGGTCGCCACCATGAACGCTGAGGTGCCCAAGACCTACGCCGCCGGCGATGTGGGCGCCGTCATCTCGAGCGTGCAGGTCGGCACCGGCCGGGTGCTCGCCATGACGCAGAACAAGGACTACAGCCAGGACCCGGCCGTGCAGGCGACCGGCGGCAACTACACGAGCATCAATTACAACACCGACTTCGCCGAGGGCGGCTCCCGCGGCTTCCAACCGGGGTCGACCTACAAGGTGTTCACGCTCGCCGAATGGCTGAAGGAGGGGCACTCCCTCAGCGAGCGCGTCGACTCGCGGCGCAAGGCCAACTGGGGCACCTTCAAGGACAGCTGCCTCGGCCCCCAGAACTACGACAAGCAGGGCTGGAACCCTCGCAACGACGCCAATGAGAGCGGCGGCAACTACAGCGCCCTCGAGTCGACGATCGGATCCATCAACACCGGGTTCATCGGGATGGCGAAGAAGATCGACCTGTGCGGCATCCGTCAGACCGCCGAATCGTTCGGGGTGCACCGCGCCGACGGCACCCCGCTGCTGCAGAGCGCGGCGACCGTGATCGGTACCAACGAGGTGGCCCCCCTGAGCATGGCGGTCGCCTTCGCCGGAATCGCCAACAACGGCAAAACCTGCTCACCGATCGCCATCGACCGTATCGAAGGCCCCGACGGCATTCAGATTCCGGTGCCGCAGTCCGAGTGTGTGCAATCCGTGGAACCGGCGGTCACCGCGAGCATGGCCTACGCCATGCGCCGGGTCATGACCGGCGGCACCGGACGCCAATCGAACAGCGCGGCGAAGCCATCCGTTCCCCTGATCGGCAAGACCGGCACCACCGACGGCGCCAAGGACACCTGGATGAGCGGGGCCAGTACCAAGGTGGCGACCGTCGTCGCGGTGGTGAGCCTGACCGGTGCACTCAACCAGCGGCGACTGCAGTTTCCGCACGGCCAGGTGGCCACTGCCCGGCACCGCATGTGGCCCGCGGTGATGAGCGTCGCCAATGCCAAGTACGGCGGTGATGCCTTTGTCGAGGCTGCGCCCATTCCGGTGCGGAGCGTGCCCCGCGCGACCCGGGCGCCCGTTGCGCCGCCGGTTGCGCCGCCGGTTGCGCCACCGGTTGCGCCACCGGTCGTGCCACCGGTCGTGCCGCCGGTCGCGCCAGCCGTTCCCGAGACGCCGCCGACGCAGTAGCCTGGACCGGCGCGTTGGACCTCCCGAAAGGGTGGCAAAGTTTGTTCGATTCAGGGGGTGTGTGCGGCGGTGCGGCGACGTAGTCTGAAGCTGCTCGATCTGCGCGGGTGTGAACGCGGAATGGGCGTGCCGCTGCCGCCTCACTGGGGGAACCATGACCGTCCATATTCTCTCCCGTCTTCTTCCCCGTCGCCGGCCGCAGCGGGTGCGGGCGACCGCGCTCGTGCTGGCGGCCCTGCTCGTGGCGACCAGCTGGTGGGGTGCGTCGCCGCAGGCCCAGGCGGCGGGCGCGACGTCCGGCTGGCTGCACACCAGCGGCAGCACCCTCAGAACGGATGCCAACCAGGCCTACGTCGTGAAAAGTGTCTCCTGGTTCGGCATGGAGACCACGAACTGTGCCCCGCACGGCCTGTGGACGATCAGCCTCGACGCCGGCCTGACCCAGATTGCGTCGATGGGGTTCAACACCCTCCGGCTGCCATTCTCCACAGAATGCCTCGCGGCGGCCTCGGCCAGTTCCATCGACTACACCCGCAATCCCACCCTCGCGGGTAAGACCCCGCAGCAGATCATGGACACCGTGATCGTGCGGGCCAAAGCCGCCGGGCTCAACGTGATCCTCGATCGGCACCGGCTCGACTCCGGCTCGCAGTCCGAGCTCTGGTACACCGCCCAGTACAGCGAAGCCCGGTGGATCAGCGATTGGAAATCCCTCGCCAGCCGATACCGGGCGGACCCGACCGTGATCGGTGTCGACCTGCACAACGAGCCGCACGGCCGGGCCTGCTGGGGCTGCGGCGACGCAGCCGTCGACTGGCAGGCAGCGGTAACCCGCGGCGGCAACGCCGTGCTCGCGATCAACCCCAAACTGCTCGTGATCGTGGAGGGCGTCGAGAGGCAACCGGACGGGTCGTCGACCTGGTGGGGCGGCGGACTCTCCGGCGTGGCTTCGAAGCCCGTGACGCTGTCGGTGCCGAACCGGGTGGTGTACTCCCCGCACGACTATCCGGCTTCGGTGTACGGGCAGCCGTGGTTCAGCGCGGCGAATTATCCGAGCAACCTGGCCGGCATCTGGGACAAGAACTGGGGCTTCATCGCCAAGAACGGGATCGCTCCGGTACTCCTCGGGGAGTTCGGCACGAAACTCGAGACCGGCTCGGACAAGCAGTGGCTCGACACCCTCGTCGGGTACCTCGGAGCCCATGGCATGAGCTTCTCGTTCTGGTCGTTCAATCCGAACAGCGGTGACACCGGCGGCCTCGTGAAGGATGACTGGACCACCCCGCAGGCCGCGAAACTCGCGGCCCTCCGCCCGATCCTCGGCGCGGGCGGGACCACGCCGATCCCGACCCCGACCCCGACCCCGACCCCGACCCCGACTCCCATACCCATACCGACGCCCAGCTCAACGCCGACTCCGACTCCGACTCCGACTCCGACTCCGACTCCGACTCCGACGGTTTCTCCCACGCCGACCCCGACGCCCACTCCCACCGGAACCGCGCCGCGGGTGACGGCCATCTGGATGCTGCAGAACGCCTGGAGCGCTGGCTACGTCGCCGAATTTTTCGTCTCGAGCAGCACGGGAGCCGCGGGGTGGACGGTCAGCTGGCCCGACGCATCCGTCACCAGGATTGTCAACGACTGGGGAATGACCTGTGTCGCCACGGTCAAGGTGTCCATCACCTGCACCGGTTCGGGCTGGACGGTGCCGCTTGCCGCCGGCCAGACCGTGCGTGTCGGACTGCAGGTCGATGCCACCGCGGCCCCGGTCAACCCGAAGCTCACCGTCACCGCACGCTGACTCCGTCGGGCTGGGTTCGGAAGCTGCCGGCGGAGGCTCAGCCGCTCGCGCGCAGCGGAAAGAGGTGACGCAGGGGAGCGAGGTTGGTGGCGAACTGGGCGGCTGCGGGCGCCGCGGCATCCGTTCTGGTCACGGCCGACGCGGCGGCCTCGGCGGCGTGTCGTTTCTTGGCCTGTACGGCGACGTCGACGAGGTCCCACAGGCTCTCGCCGGTGAGGGAGAGGCCCTTCGCGCCGGAGCGGCGGGTGCGGCCTCGCACGAGCATGTAGTTGGTCTGGAAGACCGCGCCGCCGATGCGTTCCTGGGCGTCGTGGAAGAACACGACGTTGCTGACCGGTCCGGTGCCGTCGTCGAGGCTCACGAACACGACCCGGCGGCCGTCACGCATCGGGGGAGTGTTCGTGGCGCGGCGCACCCCGGCGATGAGCACCTCGGTGCCGCCGGGCAGGTCCCCGAGCTTCGACGCCGGGGTGACGCCGAGCTCCGCGAACAGCGGGTAGAACATGCTCATCTGGTGCCCGTTCACCGCGAGCCCCATATCGCCCAGTTCCAGGTCGGTCTGGGTGCGCCCGCGCAGCTCGAGCGAGGTGACAGCGTTGAAGCGGCTGCCGGTGAACGTGGGCACCGGCAGCTCGACCTCGAAGGCGAGCTGGTCGACGGCGATCGAGACGGCGGTGCCGCGCAACGCCTGGATATGCGCGAGCAGCTCGTGCCGCCGGTCATGGTCGTACCCGATGAAGCTGTCGAGCGCGCCGACGCGGGCGAGGGCCTCGAAGGTGCGGCGCCGCGGATGCACGCGGTCGCGAAAGTCCTGCAGCGAGCTGAACGGCTGGTGTCGCGCGATGCGGGCCCGTTCGGCCTCGCTGCTGCCGGTCAATTCGGGCAGCGCCAGACGGATGCCCTGGCCCCGGCTGCCCGCGCCCCCGGCCGGCAAGTCTTCCACCCGGTAGTCCAGCCCACTGTGCTGCACGTCGAGACCGAGCACCGGCACGCCGAGATGGCGGGCCTCCGCCACGATCAGGTCTTTCGGCCACATGCCGGGGTCGTGGGTGAGCAGCCCGCAGAGGAACGCCGCCGGGTGGTGCGTCTTCAGCCAGGCGGACTGGTAGGTGGGCAGGGCGAACGCGGCGCCGTGAGCCTTGGCGAAACCGAAGCTGCCGAAGCCGGCGAGCACGGTCCAGATGCGGTCGATGACGCTCTCGCTGAAGCCGCGCTCGAGCGCCTTCTCCCGCACGTATTGTTCGATCCGGGGCAGCTGCTCGGGTTTGCCGAGGTGGCGGCGAAAGACATCCGCTTTGCCGAGGCCACAGCCGGTGAGTTCGTCGAAGAGCCGCATCACCTGTTCGTGAAAGATCACCACGCCCTGGGTCTCGCGCAGGATCGCTTCGAAGCGGGGGTGGATGTAGTCGGGGGAGGTCTCGCCGTGCCGTGCCCGCAGATAGGTGAGCGGCATGTTGTTCTGCATGGGGCCGGGCCGAAAGAGCGAGATCTCCACGGTCAGGTCGTTGAACTTCTCCGGCTGCAGCTTGCCGACCAGCTCCATCTGGCCGGGGGACTCCAGCTGAAAGATCCCCAGCGTGCGGGTGGAGCGGATGAGTTCGTAGGTGGCCGGGTCGTCGAGCGGCACCCGGTCGAGGTCGATGCTCTCGCCGGTGAGCCGGTGGTGCTCCTCGACGGCGTGCGCCATGGCCGACTGCATGCGCACGCCGAGGATGTCGAGTTTGATCAGGCCCATCGGGTCCATGTCGTGTTTGTCGTACTGGGACATCGGCAGGCCCATGCCGCTGGCCTGCACGGGGGTGCGGTCGAGCAGCGACGCGTCGCTGAGAATGACCCCGCACGGGTGCACAGAGATGTGCCGGGGGAGCCGGTCGAGCTTGGCCGTGAGATCGACGAGCAGGTCGAGCTGCTGCGACTCGCGCACCTCGGCGGCCAGGGCTTCGAGCTCGGGCTTTTCTTCGAGGGCGCGCCGAAAGTCGCGGGCATTGAAACGCCACATCTGCTTGGCGATGACGGTGATCTGGGCGTCGGGCATGCCGAGGGCGAGGCCGGCGTCCCGCACCGCGCCGCGGCCCCGATAGGCGTTGGTCATCGACATGAGTGAGACCCGGTCGCTGCCGAAGGTCTCGAACAGGGTGCGGTAGATGTCGTGCCGGCGGGCCGACTCGACGTCGAGGTCGATGTCGGGCAGGGTTTGGCGTTCGGGGGAGAGGAACCGCTCCCAGAGCAGCCCGTTGGCGATCGGTTCGACCGAGGAAGTGCGCAGCGCGTAGTTCAGCACCGAGCCGACTCCCGAGCCGCGGGCCTGGATGCGGATGCCCATTCCGCGCACGATGTCGGCGACCCGGGAGACCGTGAGAAAGTAACTCGCAAAGCCGAGGTGTTCGACCGTCTTCATCTCGTGGGCGAGCTGCAGGTGCGCGGCCTCGATCGCCCGGCCGCCCTCGCGGGCGTAGAGGTCGTCGATGCCGTGTCGGGCCCGCCGCCACAGCTCGGCGACGGGGTCTCCGGTGACCCCGATGATGCGGGCCTCGGGCATGCGCGGCGTGCCGAGGCCGATGTCGGCGGCAGGGTCGAGCGCGCACCGGTCGGCGAGCTGCTCGGTGTCGCGCAGCATCCGTTCGAGGGCGCCGTTGTCGTGCAGGCCGGCGTCGACGACCATGCGGGCCACCTGCCGCATGGGGCCGATCGGTTTGAGCCAGGCCTGGCCGTTGAACTGCGGATGCTCCAGCTCGGCGAGCGAGGTCAGGTTGCGCGCCGCGTCGGCCAGGTCGGCGGTGACCGCCTCGTCGGGGGTGCCGTAGCGTACGGCGTTGGTGAGGATTGCGGGCAGGCCGGTGCGCTCGGCTAGCGAGAGCATGCGGGTGGCCGGGGTGACGCTGCCGGCGGTGCCCGGCTCGGCGAGGTGGCAGACGACCTCGAGGTTCAGGGACTCGGGTGGGAAGGCCCGCAGCCAGGCGCCCAGGCGATTCTGGGCATCCGTCGTCTCGCGGCGGTCGAGGGCGAGGCCGACGTCGCTGGCCGGGCCGAGCAACACGGTCAGGGAGCGCAGGCCGGCCAGTTCGGCCAGGCGGCCCCGGTCGATGCTCGGGGTGTGGGCGCCGGCCGCGACCGCTTGATGGGCGGATGAGACCGCTCTGCAGAGGGCGGCATAGCCCCGGCCGGCGGTGTTGCCGTGTGCGAGCAGCACGACCCGGCCAAGCGGGCGGTGTTCGTCGTCGTGCACGGCGAGGTCGGCGCCGAGCGCGGGTCGGATGCCGGCCGCCACGCACGCGCGCACGTGTTTGACCGCACCGTAGAGCCCGTCACGGTCGGTGATCGCGAGCAGGCTGGCCCCCTGGGCGGCCGCCTGCTCGGCAAGGGCCTCTGGCATGGTGACGCCGTAGTGCGTGGAATAGGCACTCGCGACGTGCAGGTGCGAGAAGGTCATGGCCAGTTCCTAACCCCAGTCGAGGGCGAGCACCCAGGAACCGTCGTCGTCGTGGCGCAGGTCGTAGCGGTGCTGCTCTTCGCCGCCGCGGGAGGCGTCGAGGCGCCACAGCTCGGTGTCGATACGCACCGGGGCGCCGCCGTTCTCCCACCAGCGGGTGCGCTTGAAGACGGCCTGGGGCTGGCCGATGACGGTGTGTTCGAAGCGGTTCCAGATGAACGCGCGAGGGTCGCCGTCGGTCGACAGGACGACGTCGACGGGCGAATCTATGATCTGTGGCATGACCCGACTCCTTGGGTGAATTAGAACGTGTGGACTAGAAAGTATGTGTGGTTTGAGTGTACGTCACCCCTCCGACACCGGCCAGAAATTAATGCTGGGAAGCGCCCGGGCGCATGGCCAATCAGTATGTTTACGCATAAAAGATCGGTAGGCTCGACGTGAAATCCTTCGGCAGTTCAAGAACTAGAAAGGTACTTTCATGACAGTCAACAGAGCCGTTGCCTACAAAAGCCCGGGAGAAGTCCAGGTCATCGACACGGACTATCCCACTTTTGAGCTGAAAGACGGACCGGGTGTCAACCCGGCCAACGTCGGTCGGAAAGTGCCGCACGGGGTCATCCTGCGCACGATCACGACCAACATTTGCGGATCGGACCAGCACATGGTGCGCGGTCGCACCACGGCCCCGAAAGACCTCGTGCTCGGGCACGAGATCACCGGCGAGGTCGTCGAGGTCGGCCCCGACGTGGAGTTCATCACGGTCGGCGACATCGTCTCGGTGCCGTTCAACATCTCCTGCGGCCGGTGCCGCAACTGCAAGGAGCGCAAGACCGGCATCTGTCTCAACGTCAACCCCGACCGCCCCGGCAGTGCCTACGGCTACGTCGACATGGGTGGCTGGGTCGGCGGGCAGTCCCAGTTCGTGCTCGTGCCCTACGCCGACTGGAACCTGCTGAAGTTTCCCGACCGCGATCAGGCCCTCGAGAAGATCATGGACCTCACCATGCTCTCCGACATTTTCCCGACCGGGTTCCACGGCGCCGTCACCTCCGGCGTCGGTGTCGGCTCGACCGTCTATGTGGCCGGTGCCGGCCCGGTCGGCCTCGCGGCCGCCGTCTCCGCGCAGCTGCTCGGCGCGGCCGTCGTCATCGTCGGCGACATGAACCCCGAGCGCCTCGCCCAGGCCCGCAGCTTCGGCTGCGAGACCATCGACCTCACGAAGGGTGACCCGCAAGACCAGATCGAGCAGATCCTGGGCGTGCCCGAGGTCGACTCCGGCATCGACGCCGTCGGCTTTGAGGCCCGCGGCCACGGCAAGGACGTCGGCACCGAGGCACCGGCCACGGTGCTCAACTCGCTCATGACCGTCACGGCCGCAGGCGGTGGCCTCGGCATCCCCGGCCTCTACGTGACCGGGGATCCGGGCGCTAAGGATGCCGCGTCGCAGGAGGGATCCCTGTCGCTGCGTCTCGGCCTCGGCTGGGCCAAATCACTCTCGTTTGCGACCGGCCAGTGCCCGGTGATGAAGTATAACCGGCAGCTGATGATGGCTATCCTGCACGACAAGGTGCAGATCGCCAAGGCCGTCAACGCCCAGGCGATCACCCTCGAAGATGCGCCGCGCGGCTACGCCGAGTTTGACGCCGGCGCGGCCACGAAGTTCGTGCTCAACCCGAACGGCTACATCACGGGCTAACGCCGAACCAGCCGCGCGAGGCATCCGTCGGGAATCGAGGGGACCGATTCTCGACGGATGCTGGCAGGGCCAGCATTTGTCACGGTGACCGGGGGCTTGTTGCACAGGTTGCGGAGGTTAGTGTGGGAACTATGACCGGTGCTGAACTTCCTGAACCCGCTGGGCGGTTTTTCCACACCCTCGCGGACATTCCCGAGCACCTGGAAACCCCGACCGGCCTGATTCGTGACCGCGGCAACCGCCCCCTGCAGGACCTGCGCCTCTCGGTCACGGACCGCTGCAACTTTCGCTGCGTGTACTGCATGCCCAAGGAGATCTTCGGCCGTGACTTCGCGTTCATGGAACGCGACGAACTGATGACCTTCGAAGAGATGACCCGACTCGCCCGCATCTCGATCGCGCACGGCGTGGAGAAGATCCGCCTGACCGGGGGCGAACCGCTGCTCCGCCGTGGGCTCGAGGAGCTCGTGGGTATGCTCGCCGAGCTGCGCACCCCCGACGGCCGCGAGATCGACATCGCGCTCACCACGAATGGGTCGGCCCTCGCGACCAAGGCGCAGGCGCTCAAGGATGCCGGCCTCAAACGGGTCACCGTCTCGCTCGATTCCCTCGACGACGCGACCTTCCAGGCCATGAACGACGTGAAGTTTCCCGTCGCCAAGGTGCTGCACGGCATCGATGTCGCCCACGAGGTGGGCCTCGGCCCGATCAAGATCAACATGGTCATGCAGCGCGGCAAGAACGACCAGGACATCGTGGCGATGGCCCGCCATTTCAAGGACACCCCCTATATTCTGCGGTTCATCGAGTTCATGGACGTCGGTACGAGCAACGGCTGGGACATGGCCGCGGTCATCCCCTCGGCCGAGGTCGTGCGCCGCATCAACGAGGAACTGCCGCTCGAAGAGGTCGCTCCGAACTACAGTGGCGAAACCTCGAGGCGCTGGCGCTACCGCGACGGCGGCGGCGAGATCGGCGTGATCTCGAGCGTCACCCAGTCGTTCTGCCACTCCTGCTCGCGGGCCCGGGTCTCCACCGACGGCAAGCTCTTCACCTGCCTGTTCGCGACCGAGGGCCACGACCTGCGCGCTCTGATGCGCGGCGGCTGCACCGACGAGCAGCTCTCCACCGTCATGGCGCACATCTGGCGCGACCGCTCCGACCGCTATTCGGAGCTGCGCAGCTCCAAGACCCGCGAGCTGCGGGCATCCGGTGCCAAGAAAATCGAAATGTCCTACATCGGCGGTTGACCCGCTGCTTCGGCCTGTGTGCGGCGGCCTGTGTGCGGCGGAACGCCCGGTTGTCGAGCTTGTCGACACGTGCGCCGACTCGGCACGCTGGTGCGCGGAAAAGCTGCTGGTGCGCCCGTACGGTGCACCGCGTTGTGCGGCGGGAAGCCCGGTTGTCGAGCTTGTCGACACGGGCGTGGGAAAGCTGCTTGTGCGCTCGAACAGTGCACTCCCTGGTGCGCCCATTAGCTGCACGTGCGCCCGCAACCGGCACTCCTGATCGTTCGTGCGCCCGAAAACTGCTCGTGCGCCTGGCAGGCCAAGCGCACGAGCAGTTTTCGGGCGCATGGGTGAGGCGCGGTGCAGGTTTGAGGCGCACAAGCAGTTTTGCGGCGCATAACGAGGTGTACGTTCTAGGCGCGGCGCGCGCGCAGCTTTCGAGCGCACGAGCCGGTTGTGCGGGCGGCAGGGACACTGGTTGTGGTTGTGGTTGTGGTTGTGCCTATGGTCGGGGGCGACAGGGGGCGACAGGGGCCGCGGGGTCGATACCGAGAAACCGGTGCCCAACACCGTCGAACGGCACGGGAAAGGTGCGGCGCTACACGCCGGTATCGCGACTCAGCGGGCTCGGAGAGAATAGACGGATGACTGACGCCGGCGACTTCGTGGATTCCACGCTGCGGGACGAGGGCTCCGAGTACCGCGCGGCCGACGACCAGGAGCGCCTGCACAGCGACCTGCGCTTCTACGGCGCCTCGGTCGGGGCGGTGCGCGGCACCGTGCGTGACCTGGCCCGGAAATACCCGGGAATGTCGCACGACGACATCACGGCACTGAGCTCTGAGCTGTGGCGGGAGCCCGTATTCGAGCGGCGCCTCGCATCCGTCGTCTTGTTGCAGGCAAACGTGTCGAGGCTGATCGGCACCGACCTCACCCGCATCGAGGGCTTCGTGCGCGACGCGCGCCTGGCCGCCCTCGTCGACCCGCTCGCGATCGACGTGATCGGCCCGCTGCGCGAGGGCCTTGACCGGCGAGACCAGGTGCGCGCCGACCTCGCCCTCGACCGGTGGGCGCGGGACGACCCCTGGCTGGCCCGCGCCGCCCTGCTCTCGCCGCTGCGCGCCCTGCGAGCCGGAGCGGGGGACTGGCCCGGCTTCGCCCGCCGCGCATCCGTCGCAGGTGACAGCAGCGTCGTCACCGACGTGATCGACCGGGTGCGGTCTGAGGTCGGCGCGTCTCGCCCCGACCTCACCGCATGACGGATGCTGCGGCAGGGCTCACACGACACGTTCGGCCACACCGTGGCACAATTTTGGGATGAGCAGAATCACGGTGCGACGCAAAATCACCCGGCTGACCGTTGGCCAACGCCGAATCCCCAACGAAGACGTGCTGGCCGTCGAGGAGCCGCTGGAGATTCGCGTGCAGGGCCGTTCGCTCGCAGTCACGATGCGCACTCCCGGCCATGACTTCGAACTGGCCGCCGGGTTCCTCGTCTCCGAGGGCGTCATCGCGCACAGCGACGACTTCAACACCGCGCGGTACTGCGCCGGCGCGACTGAAGACGGCGTCAACACCTACAATGTGCTCGACGTGACGCTGGGCCACGGCGTCACACCGCCGGCGCCGAGCCTCGAACGCAACCTGCTCACGACCAGCTCGTGCGGCCTGTGCGGCAAATCCAGCATCGACATGGTGCGCACGAAGTCCTCGTTCGAGGTGCGCGACGATCAACTGCAACTCGACGCCGAGCGGCTCACGACCTTTCCCGACCGCCTGCGGGCCGGACAGTCGGTGTTCGAGAAGACCGGCGGCATCCACGCGGCAGGCCTGTTCGACGGCGCGACCGGCGAGCTGCTCGTGCTGCGCGAAGACGTCGGCCGGCACAACGCCGTCGACAAGGTCATCGGCTGGGCCCTCACCGAAGGCCTGCTGCCGCTGACCGGCACGGTGCTCATGGTCTCGAGCCGCGCGAGCTTCGAACTGACGCAGAAAGCCCTGATGGCGGGCATCCCGGTGCTCGCCGCGGTGTCGGCACCGTCGTCACTCGCCGCCGAATTCGCCACCGAGGTCGGCATGACCCTGGTCGGGTTTCTGCGCGGCGACTCGATGGTGATCTACTCCGGCGGCGAGCGCATCACCGAACTCGCGCCGGCTCTCACGGAGTAAAGGACTCCGGGGCCGCAGCTCCTGCTGCGGCCCCGGCTGCCCGATCAGCTCAGCTGAGGCGCGCTGTGGCTCTCGTGCGCGACGAACCGCACCGACATCGCCTTATAGCCGGGCGTGTTCGACTCCCGCGCCACCAGCTCGCGGTGCATGAGTGCGTTCGCCTCGGGGAAGTACGCCGCGGCGCACCCGCGGGGCGTGGGATACGCGACGAGCCGGAACTTGTCAGCCCGGCGCTCGGAGCCCTGGAAGGTGCTGATCACGTCGACCAGGTCGCGATCGGCGAAGCCCATCTCGGTGAGGTCGTCCTCGTGGATCAAGATCACGCGGCGGCCGTCCTTGATGCCCCGGTAGCGGTCATCGAGCCCGTAGAAGGTGGTGTTGTACTGGTCGTGGCTGCGCATGGTCTGCAAGATCAGGTGGCCGGGCGGGGGAGTGAGATACTCGAGCGGGCTGACCGTGAACCGGGCCAGGCCGATGTCCGTCGCGAAACTGCGGCTGTCCCGCGGCGGGTTCGGCAGCACGAATCCGTTCTTGGTCTTGAGTCGGGCATTGAAGTCGTCGAAACCGGGCAGCACCCGGCTGATGTGGTCACGCACCACGTCGTAGTCCTCGGACATGGCCTTCCAGTCGACCGGGTGATCGTCACCGAGGGTCGCGGCGGCCATGCGGGCGATGATCACCGGTTCGGCGAGCAGATGGTCCGACACCGGCTCGAGACGCCCCTGCGTGGTGCGAACGACCGACATCGAGTCCTCCACCGACAGAACCTGTCGGCCAGACGGATGCTTGTCGTCGGTGTCCGTGCGGCCGAGCGTCGGCAGGATCAACGACGTGAGGCCGTGCATGACGTGGGAGCGGTTGGGCTTCGTCGACACGCTCACGGTGAGGCCGACCCGCTGCATCGCCGCTTCGAGCAGCACGGTGTCGGAGCAGGCGAGCGCGAAGTTTCCGCCCATCGAGACAAACACGTCGACATTGTCGTTCTCGAAGGCGTCGACCGTGTCAACGGAATCGAGGCCGTGCCCCCGCGGCGACTCGATGCCGAACTCGGCGTCGAGGGCGGCCAGCATCCACTCGTGTGGTTTTTCCCAGACGCCCATCGTGCGGTCGCCCTGCACGTTGGAGTGCCCACGCACCGGGCAGGCGCCGGCGCCCGGCTTGCCGAAGTTGCCCTGCAGCAAGAGCAGGTTGATGATTTCTTTCAGGGTGTTGACCGAGTGCGGCTGCTGGGTGAGGCCGAGGGCCCAGCAGATGATGGTTGCCTTCGAGGCGACCATCATCTGGGCGACCGTGGCGATCTCCAGGCGGGAGAGCCCGGTGGCGGCCTCGGTCTCCTCCCAGTCGATGGTCTTGCGGGCGGCGCGGTAGGCGTCGATCCCGTCGGTGTTCGCGGCGACGAACTCGTGGTCGACGACAGAGCCGGGAACGCGCTCCTCTTCTTCGAGCAGCAGGTGGCCGAGCGCCTGGAACAGGGCGAGGTCGGCGCCGACCTTGATCTGCAAAAATTCGTCGGCGAGGTCGACACCCTTGCCGACAACGCCGGTCGGGGTCTGCGGGTCGCGAAAGTTGAACAGTCCGGCCTCGGGCAGCGGGTTCACGGCGACGATCTTGCCGCCGTTGGCCTTGCAGTCGGCGAGGGCCGAGAGCATGCGGGGGTGGTTGGTGCCGGGGTTCTGGCCGACGACGAAGATCAGCTCGGCGTTGTGGATGTCTTCGAGCGAGACGGTGCCCTTGCCGATACCGATCGTGGGGTTGAGGGCCGAGCCGGAGGACTCGTGGCACATGTTCGAGCAGTCGGGCAGGTTGTTCGTGCCGATCGACCGGGCGAACAGCTGGTACATGAACGCCGACTCATTGGCGGTGCGGCCCGAGGTGTAGAACACGGTGCGGTCGGGCGTGGTGGCGCGGATCGCTTCGCCGACGAGTTCGAAGGCGTCGTTCCAGCTGATCTGGGAGTAGTGGGTGTCACCGGGGCGAATCACCACCGGATGCGAGATGCGCCCCTGGTTGCCGAGCCAGTACTCGGTCTTCGTGGCGAGTTCTTCAATGGAGTGCTCCGCCCAGAACTCGGGGCCCACGGTGCGCAGGGTGCTCTCTTCGGCGACGGCCTTCGCGCCGTTTTCGCAGAACTCTGCGGTCTTGCGGTGTCCCTGGGACTCCGGCCACGCGCATCCGGGGCAGTCGGTGCCGTCGCGCTGGTTCAGCCGCAGCAGGGAGCGGGCCGTGCGACTGAGGCCGGCCTGGGCGATGCCCCGGTCCAGTGCCACGACGACGGCCTCGAGGCCGGCGGCGTGCGTCTTGGGTGTGGTGACGACGAGATTGTCTTCATTGATATCTTCAACCGGTGCTGGGCGTTTCATGACTTCATCCTGCCTGCAAAGGCTGGGAATCACGAACCGTGCCCGTCCGCCGCGCCGCCCTGCCGAAGGAAAGAGCTGATTGCACGTAAGGTTGCCCCTACCCGTGCGGCGCCACCAGTGCCGCTCCTGAACGAAGCCTGTAACGAAGCAGGCACGAGGACCCCATGAGTTGGCTTGCCCGTGACCGCACCATCGCCCCACCCGGATTCAACCGCTGGCTTATTCCGCCGGCCGCCCTCGCCGTGCACCTGTGCATCGGCCAGGCCTACGCGACGAGTGTCTACAAGACCGCCCTCGTGGAACACTTCGACGCGAGCCTGACCCAGATCGGCGTGATCTTCTCGATCGCCATCGTCATGCTCGGGCTGTCCGCCGCGATCATGGGCACCTGGGTCGACACCAACGGCCCCCGCAAGGCGATGTTCGTCGCGGCCCTGTTCTGGTCGGGCGGCTTTCTCGTCGGCTCGCTCGGCATCTTCAGCAACCAGCTCTGGCTCGTCTACCTCGGCTACGGCTTCATCGGCGGTATCGGCCTCGGCATCGGCTACATCTCGCCGGTGTCGACGCTGATCAAATGGTTCCCCGACCGCCCGGGACTCGCGACCGGCATGGCCATCATGGGCTTCGGTGGCGGCGCCCTCATCGCCAGCCCGGTGTCCACCGCGCTGCTCGCCTTCTACGACCCCAATTCCGGCGCGGCCGACTGGGTCGCCAGCGGCGACGCCGTGGGCAAACTCTTCCTCACCCTCGGTGTGCTCTACCTCGCCTACATGATGTTCGGCGCGTTCACGATCAAGGTGCCCGCCGCAGGCTGGACCCCGAAGGGCTTCGACCCGAGCACCATCAAGGTCAAGGCCCTCGTCACGAGCAACCACGTCTCCGCACGCAACGCGATTCGCACCCGCCAGTTCTGGCTGGTCTGGATCGTACTGTTCTGCAACGTGACCGCCGGCATCGGCATCCTCGAGCAGGCCGCCCCGATGATCCAGGACTTCTTCCGCCAGGGGGACGGCACCTCGCTGGTCACCGCCGCCGTCGCGAGCGGCTTCGTCGGGCTGCTGTCGATCGCCAACATGGGCGGCCGTTTCGCCTGGTCGGCCACCTCGGACAAGACCGGCCGCAAGAACATCTACATGATGTACCTCGGCGCCGGAACCGTGCTGTACCTGCTGCTCGCGCTCTTCGGCGGCAGCAGCACCGGCCTCTACGTCGTGCTCGCCTTCGTGATCATCTCGTTTTACGGCGGCGGATTCGCGACCGTGCCGGCCTACCTGCGTGACCTGTTCGGCACGTTCCAGGTCGGCGCCATCCACGGCCGCCTGCTCACCGCCTGGTCGGCGGCCGGAATCGCCGGCCCGCTGATCGTCAACGCGTTCCTCGACGCGCAGGGCACCCCGGGCGAGCTGACCGCGGCGGCCTACCAGCCGGCGCTGCTGACGATGGTCGGTCTGCTCGTGATCGGCTTCGTCGCCAACCTGTTCGTGAAACCGGTGCACAGTGATTATCACGAAGCGGATGCCGCACCCGGCGCATCCGCTCAGCCTGCGATGACTGGAGACCGCACGTGACAACCCTGAAGATCACCATCGCCTGGGCGCTCGTGGGCATTCCCCTGGTCTACGGGATTGTGCAGACCCTCACTCGCGTGACCGCCCTGTTCGGCTGAGCGCTCGGGAATGGCCCCCGTCGCCGCCCGTTCGAGGCGGCGAGGGGCCATTTCTGACACTTCGCGGATGCTGCCTCTCGCCAAGGGGCCGTCTCTGACACCTCGTCGGTAGGTGTTGGGCCCCAAGGGGCAATCTGTGACACCTCGTGCGTCAAGTGTCACAGAACGCCCCTTGGCCTTCGCGAAGTGTCACAGAATGCCCCTTGATCGCATCCGAAGGGGCGATTTGTGACACCTCGCGGGACATTTTTCGCCTCAAGGGGCCATCTCTGACACCTCGTGCATGAAGTGTCACAGATGGCCCCTTCGCTCGCCTGGTTCGATGGCGACCGGCCGACATTCGTGGCGAGCTCGTGGCGAGCTCGCCACGAGGTCAGCGGCCGGCGGCGTAGCCCTGAGCGCCGCGCGGGTTGGCGGCCGCGGTCATCACGCCCGTCTCCGGGTCGAGTCCGACGCTGGACAGGCGGCCGAGGGTCCAGTCGCCGGTGCGGGTCACGACGTGTCCGCGCTCCTCGAGCTCGGCGATCACCGTCTCACCGAGGCGGTCTTCGACCTCGGCGCCGCCGGGGGTCCAGGTGCGCGGCCAGAACGACCCGGGGAACGAGGTCGTGTGGAACGCCGGGGCATCGATCGCCTGCTGCGGCGTGTACCCGCCGACCAGGGTGCGCAGCAGGTACAGGAGTTGCCATTGGTCTTGCTGGTCGCCGCCGGGGGAGCCGAGCGCCGTCACCGGCACCCCGTCTTTCAGCACCAGGGTCGGGGTGAGGGTCGTGCGCGGGCGCCGGCCGGGCGTGAGGGTCGACGGTGATCCGGGTTCGAGCCAGGTCATCTGCAGGCGGGTGCCGAGGCAGAATCCGAGCTCAGGCATGTACGGCGAGGACTGCAGCCAGCCGCCCGACGGCGTCGCCGAGACCATGTTGCCCCAGCGGTCCACGACGTCGATGTGGCAGGTGTCGCCTCGGGTGACCCCGTTGTCGCTGACCGTGGGCTCGCCCACACCGGCCTGCTGCGCCGCCAGATCACCGGTCGACGGATGCCCCACTCCGGCCCGCGCGGGCGGCCGATACTCGGTGCGCATCGGCGGCAGGAATGGTGTGTGACCCGGCACTGTTCCCGGCCTAAACGCCCGCGAGGCGCGGTCGGTGATCAGGGCGCGGCGCTCGGCGGCGTACTCGGCGGAGAGCAGGTGCGCGATCGGCACGGGGCGCTCGGCCGGGTCGACGTCGGTCGGGTCCCCATAATAGGTATCCCGGTCGGCGAGGGCGAGCTTCTCGGCCTCGAGGATCGTGTGCGCTCCGAGTGCCGTCGACGGGTCGAGGCACTCGTCGGGAAAGCCGTCGAGAATCGTGAGCATCTGCAGCAGCACCGGGCCCTGCCCCCAGGGCCCGGTCTTGGCGATGGTGTGGCCTCGAAATTCGATCGTGGTCGCGGGCTCATAGCCGGCCTCGAAAGCGGACAGGTCGGCATCCGTCATCACGCCCGCGTGATCGGTGCCGGAGGAATGCCGGTGCGGCGTCTGCTGGAATTCGACGATCGCGCGGGCCACGAATCCGTCCCGCCACTCGCGGCGCACGGCGTCGATGCGGGCCTCCCGGGTGGTGCCGGTGCCCGCCAGCAGCAGCCGGATCAGGCTCGCCGCCCAGGCCTCGTTGACCACGAGTTCGCCGGCGACCGGCGCGCGGCCGCCCGGCATCCAGTGCGCCGCCGAGGTCGGCCAGTGCTCCGCGAACAGCGCGCTGACGGTTCCGATCGTGCGGCACACCGCGCCGAGCACCGGATGCCCGCGGCGCGCATACCCGATCGCGAACGCGAGCACCGGCTCGAGTTCCCAGGTGCCGTGGTCGCGCAGCAGCACCAGCCAGGCGTCGACCGCGCCGGGCACGGCCGCGGCGAGGGCGCCCGAGCCGGGTACGAGCTCGAGGCCCTCAGAGCGGTAGTGCTCGGGCGTCGCGGCGGCCGGCGCCGGTCCCTGGCCCATCAGCACGATCGGGTTGGCGGGGTGCGCGGCCGTGGCGAAGATTCCGGTCATGTCGCCGCCGGGCCCGTTCAGGTGCGGTTCGACCACGTGCAGCACGAACGCCCCGGCGACGGCCGCGTCGAAGGCGTTGCCGCCGCGCTCCAGCACGGCCTGGGCGGTCGCCGTCGCCAGCCAGTGCGTGGACGCGGTCATGCCGAAGGTTCCCTGCAGGGTGGGGCGGGTGGTGAAGGTGGGTGGGGCGGTGAAACTCACGGCGGCCGCTTTCGATCGGGTGCAACGAAATGTCAGGGGGTCATGCAATGATGACCCGGAACTCGCGCCAAACCGATTTGAGATCCACTCCGAATCATGATGTGACACAGAATGCCAAGAAGTAGTATTCCTAGTAACCTACTTACCGAAGTACTTCTCTCGAGGTACCTCTTTGTGCAGCACGAATTGACGCTGCGGAGCGATCCGCAGGGAGGAGCACACGCGTGGGACCCCTCACCGCCCTGGACGAACTCCGCACCGCCACCATCCTCGACGGAATGCGTGCCGCCGACGCGCTGACGATCGCGGCGAGCCGTGACGGCGGCACCCGGGCCGTGCGCCTGCTCGCGCGGGCCGCCGTCGACTCCAGCGACCAGCTCACCGCGATCGCGGCCGTGCACGCCCTCGGCCAGGTCTTCGACGACACCGCCGACGACGCGCTCGTCGCCCTGCTCGGCCATGACGCCGACTACCTGCGCGAGCACGCCGCCTGGGCCTTCGGCTCGCGGCTGCCCCGGCTTGACGCCATCGCCGGCCTCATCCGCCTGGTCGCGGCTGGCGGATTCTCGGGCATGCTCGCCCAGCGCACCCTCGAGCAGTGGGGCGCCTCGGCGCCCGACTCCGTGGCCCTCGCCCTCGAAGGCGCCCTGATCGGTATCAATGAAGCGGATGCCCGCGCGCGCCTGGTCGAAACCATCGGCCTCGTGGCCGGCCGCATCCCCGACCGCCTGTTGCGCCGGGTCGCCGCCGCCGAGGCGGAACCCCCCGTGGTGCGTGCCGCCGCCGTCGCCGCCCTCGGCGACCGGCCGAGCACCGAGGCCGGCCTCAGCATCGTCACGAACCTCTCGTTCGGCAGTGACGAGCTCGCCGCTGTCGCCCGGCTCGCCCTCTTCGACCTGACCGTGCCGTCCTATCCGCGGCCGCCGTGGAGCCAGGGGTTGACCGTGGCCCAACTGTTTCTCCACGCCGACATCGACGGCGAACTGTCCCAGGTCGGCGCCGGCGACAACGGCGGCATCGCCACCCTGCTTGTGCGCCTCGGCGACGCGCTCGTCGCCCGCGGTGCGAATCAGGCCTACGCCGCACCGAACGACCAGGTCGAGCGGGTCATCACCATCTCCCGCGGCGGCTATGACGCCGCGCTGACCGGCCTGGCCACGGTCGGATCGACCCTCGCCGGGCATTCCTTCGCCGCCGTTCCGTTCCCGGGCGGCCCGATGCCTGCCGCGGATGCCTGGCCCCGTCGGATCGCCGCGCAGCGCGGCATCCGTCGCATTCTGCGTGCCGCCGGTACCGTCGACGCTATCCACCTGCGCATGGCGGATGTCGGCAGCCTCGCCGCCGCGACCGTCGCCCGGGAGCTCGACATTCCCGTGGTGTTCACCGTCGCACCCGACCCGCACGCCGTCATCAACTCGCTCGAGCACTCCGGGGCTCTGAGCCACGCCAACTTCGGCACCGTCGACGCCGTCGAGCACTTCTGGTTTCGCGCCCGCCTCGTGCAGCGCCTCGCCGCCGACGCCGAACACACCGTCTTGTTTCCCCGGCCCGAACTCGAGCGCGACATGCGCGACCTCGTCGGCATCGACGTGACCGCACACCCGGAACGACACTCGGTGATCGCCGAGGGCATCGACCTCGCCGTCATCGAGCAGTCACGAGCGGATGCCCTGGCCTCGGCTGCCGCTTCGACCGCCACAGCCACTGCCGACGCTGTTCGTGCAGGAGGCGAAGCCACGGCCGACGCGGCGGCGGATTCGGCGGCGGACTTCGGCGATCTCGACGCCCTGCTCGCCACGCTGCCGCCCGAGCGCCGCGGCCTGCCGCTCATCATCAGCGTCGGCCGGCTGCACCGGGTGAAGGGCATGGCGGCGCTCGTCACCGCCTGGGCCACCACCCCGACACTGCGCGCGCGAGTCAATGTGCTGATTGTGGGGGGCGACCTGCAGCATCCGTCGTCCGATGAGCAGCAGCAGCTGCAGCTGATGGCGGGCGCGGTTCCTGTTGACGCCGCGGCGGCCCACGGCCTGCTGCTGGCCGGGCACCGCGGCAACGACACCGTCGCCCGGTGGCTCGCCGCGGTTCGGGTCGGCCGGCCGGGCTTCGCGGCCTCGCACGGCGTCTACGTCTGCGCGAGCGTCAAAGAAGAATTCGGCCTCGCCGTGCTCGAAGCCATGGCGAGCGGACTCACCGTCGTCGCCCCCGCCGGCGGCGGCCCGGCGACCTACGTCGAGGACGGGGTGACCGGGCTGCTCGTCGATACCGGAGACCAAGCCGCGCTGGCCGCTGCCATGGCCGCCGCCCTCGATCTGGCGGAGGGGCCGTTCGGTGCCGACTATGCCGAGCGGGCACGCCGCATGGTCGCCGACAACTTCACCATCCAGGCGATGGCGCGGGCCTTGACCGGCATCTACCGTGATGTCGCCGCCGCCAACGAGCCGCTCGCCTGGGCGCTCAGCGCATCTTGATACCTGCTTCCTGATACCTGCTTCCTGATACGTGCTCCCGATACGTGCTTCCTGAGGACCCTATGACCCTGCTCATCATCAGCCCCGACTACGCCTCGCACCTGTTCCCGCTCGCGACCCTCGGCACCGAGTGGCAGCGCGCCGGCGAACGCGTGGTCGTCGCCTCCGGTCCGGCGACCGCCGACATCGTCGCCGCCTTCGGCTTCGAACGGGTCAACCTACAGCTCGGTCGAGGCTCGAACCCCGGCACCATCCGTGCCGAAGACCAGCCCAAGGGCGAAGACGATGCCCTGCGCGGGTTCTTCGACGCGACCCGCCGCGGCATGGTCGAAACCCTCACCTTCCAGGCCGAGGCGCGCAGCAGCGACCTGCTCTACAACCCCGTCGAGATCGCCCGCACGGTACAGCTGCTCGTCGAGCAGGTGCGACCCGACCGGGTGATCGTCGACCACCTCGCCTTCAGCGCCCGGCTCGGGCTGATCACGGCCGGGGTGCCGCACGCGGATGTTGTGCTCGGGCATCCTTCGGCCCTGCCCGTGGCCGGTGAGGTCTATGGCTACCCGCCCGCCTGGCCCGGCGTCTTCGAGCCCACGGCAAGGGACTTGGCCGAGCTGCGCACCCTGTGCGAGGCGGTTCGAGAGTCCTTCACCAGTCAGTGGAATGCCGCTCTAGCCATTCTGGACCCCGGCGCACCGCCGAGCACCGATGTCTTTCAGGAGACCGGCGACGTGCTGCTGCTGAACTACCCGGAAGAGCTGCACGACCCGGCGCGCACCGCCTTGTTGCCGCCGCACCGGTTCCTCGGTTCTGCCGTGCGTGACGAGGCCTCCGACCCTGAGGTCGAGGCGTGGATCGCTGGCTCTGATCTGCCCGTCGTCTACGTGAGCTTCGGCAGCTTTCTCGCGGTGCGCGGTGACGTGCTCGCCCGGGTCGCCGAGGCGCTGCGTCTCATCGGCCTCGACGGGCGGGGAGTGCGCGTCGCGATGGCGACGGGCCCGACCGACCCGAGCGAACTCGGTCCGATCCCCGACTCCTGGCTCGTGCGCGGTTTCCTGCCGCAGGTGACCCTGCTGCGAAGCGCTGCGGTCGCGGTCTCCCACGCCGGCAATAACAGCGTCACCGAGGCCATGACCGCGGGCGTTCCGCTCGTGCTGCTTCCCTTCTCGACCGACCAGTTCGCGGGAGCGGCAGCGCTTGAAGACGCGGGGGTGGGCGTGGCGCTCGACCCGAATGCGGCATCCGCTGCCGACATTCGAGTCGCCATTGAGCGGATGCTCAGCCTCGCCCCCGATCCGCGGGCTCGGCTCGACGCATTGGGCACGTCGCTGCGCGGCAGCACGCTGCTCGGCGGTGCCGGCCCGAGGCGCGCCTTCGAGGCGCTCGAGGCCCTGCCCGTCGCGCGCTGAGTGCCCTGCCCCTGAATGCCCTGCCCCTGAGGTGCGGACTTCGTGCCTTCGTTGAGCTTGTGAAGGCACGAAGTCCGCACCTCAGCGGGCGCGGGGGACGGGTGGCGCGGGGGTGTCCACGTCCACGCCACTTGACAGGTCCGCGCACTCCACGGGCTGCGCGTCGTGTGCCACCAGGTACGGCCGCGCACCCCGGTCGCCGGTCAGCCCCGCGGCCAGTGGCGCCCAGTGTGCACGCCCGATCAGCACCGGATGCCCCGGCCGCCCGCCAAAAACGGCCTGCCTGAGCGTGTCCGGCGTGAGGGCAGTTTCCCGTTCGTTGAGCACTCGGGCAACGGTTGCCAGATCGAGGTCGGGAACATCCACGGGAATGACCGCGATCGCCCGGGTGGAATCCGCCAGCCGGCCCGCCGCGTTGAGTCCCGCACGCAGCGATGCCGACAGGCCCTCGGCCCAGTCAGGCGCCCGCACCAGGATCACGGGCGTTGTGAGCGCCCCGGCCACCAGCGCCCCGGCCACCAGCGCCTCGGCCTCGTCGGCGGCGGCGCCGAGCACCACGAGCACGGGGGAGCATCCGCTTGCCGCTAGTGTCTGCACCGCGTGCAGCAGCCAGGAAATCCCGTCGGCGCCCCGCACCACGGCCTTCGGCGAGCCGTAGCGGGTGCCGCCGCCGGCCGCGAGCACCAGCCCGGCGACGGCGCTTGCCGGGGCGTCACTTGTGCTGTCAGTCATGGTGCCTATCGTAGGACGCAGCGGCATCGACGACGCCGCGCGAATCCGACTCGCAGAAGGAGCCACCATGATCGACACCACCAAGGGTTTCACTCTCGTTCGCACCTATCCGGCGACCCCCGAGCAGATCTTCACGGCCTGGACCGACGCCGACGCGATCTCGCAGTGGTGGCATCCGCGGGGGGCCACCACTCCGCGCGACGCCGTCGCCGTCGATCCGCAGGTGGGTGGTCGCTACACCTACACGATGGTGAACGAGGACACCGGCGACCGTGTCGTCACCGCGGGCATCTACCGCGAACTCACGGCGAACGAACGACTCGTCTTCACCTGGGGCGAGCCCGACGGCGACCCCGAGGCCACTCCTGTCGTCACGATCACCCTGGAGCCGTCGTCAGAATCAAAGTCGGTATCCGCGGGCACCCGCCTGACCTTCGACCTGCGCGGAGTCGAGGGATCGGCCGGCGACGGGTTCTTCTACGACGGCTGGGACAGCGCCCTCGATTCCCTGGGGGACTACCTGGCCTAACCCGGCCGCGGCGCAGTGAAAGACTGACGCCATGAAAGACTGGGGGCATGGCGCGTCGACAGGTCCCCAAGAAGTTGCGCGCTCCCGTCATCCTGCTCGCGGGGCTGGTCGTCGCCCTCGCGCTGGTGGGCAATCTGCTCGCCGAGCCCGAGCCGACGAGCCAGCCCGCGGCATCCGCTGCCCCGAACGCTGACCCGGACCCAGATGCGGCGGCCACCCTCGCGACCGTCGCGGCCCTGCCCGAGACCGAGTGGGTCGACGACGGCAGTTACGCCGGGGCGCGCGACCAACTCTTCGGCGATGCCTGGTCGTACGACTTCGATAACAACGGATGCGACGCCCGCAACGACGTTCTGGCCCGCGACCTGACCGCGATCAGACTCAACGCCGGTTCGAACCTGAGCGAGTGCACCGTGACGACCGGCACCCTGCTCGACCCGTACACCGGCGAGACGATCAGCTTCACCCGTGGCGTCGACACCTCGAGCGAGGTGCAGATCGACCACCTGCTGCCGCTCAAGGCGGTCTACGCGACCGGCGGACAGGCCTGGAGCCAGGAGAAGCGCGAGGCCGTGGCGAACGATCCGATTAACCTGCTCGCGGTGAAGGGCTCCGAAAACGGGTCGAAGT
This sequence comes from Cryobacterium melibiosiphilum, assembly GCF_003602235.1. Taxonomy (GTDB): domain Bacteria; phylum Actinomycetota; class Actinomycetes; order Actinomycetales; family Microbacteriaceae; genus Cryobacterium; species Cryobacterium melibiosiphilum. Next base: position 48,724 of record NZ_QZVS01000084.1, on the reverse strand, counting down.
CTGACTCGCTGCCGAGCGACTGGCTGCCGGGTGTGTACCCCGACGTCTCCGACCGGCACGACCTCGGCCAGCGCGTGGTCTGGGACGATCTGCCCGCCGACACCAGCCTGCAATGCTGGTACGTGCAGCAGCTGGTGCCGGTTTTTGTGGCCTACGAGCTGGGCCTGACCGAGCAGGACCGCGTCGCGATGACCACGGTGCTCGAAACCTGCTGACCGGTCCGCGTAGGCTGCTGAGCGAACCCGTGTGGTCCCGACGCGACTCCGCCGGGCGATAACCTACGAGCAGGGCAGGCCCGCGACACCCGCAGCACAACCCGCACCCACACTTTCCCTGACGGCCGCCCGGGAGGCCCGCCATCTCATTCCGCGACGTTTTGCAGCCCGGCACCGGCACCATCCGCTCGGAGCACTATCTGCCCGCCACGCTCGAGACCGTGTTCTGGGGGCGGCTGCCCTGCGCGAGCGATGTCGGCGTGCTCACGATCGACGCCGGCACCGAGGTGACGATCGACACGATCAGCCACGAGGGCGTGCTCGAGGACCAGGGCCGCAACCCGGCCGCCTTCTTCGGCGCCCACGGCGTCGACCGCGAGAACGTGCTCGACGACGCCGTCGAACTCGCGGCGAGTGACTTCTCGCGCAATCCGCGCGTGGACGGCCCGCACGTCGTGACCGGCCCGATCCACGTGCGCGGGGTGCGCCCGGGCGACCTGCTGAAGATGACCCTGATCGAGGCGATTCCGCGGGTGCCGTACGGCATCATCTCCAACCGGCACGGCAAGGGCGCCCTGGCCGGCGAGTTTCCGCTCGGCTCCGACAATGTGAGCATCTTCGCCGAGGTCGACGCCGCCGACGGCAGCGAACACGAACCCGCCGGCACCCTCGTCGGCACCCTGCCGCTCGTTCCCGGCGGCGAGCGCGTGGTGCGGTTTCCGCTGCATCCGTTCCTCGGCATCATGGGCGTCGCCGTGGCCGGCGAGCAGCGCGCACACTCGGTGCCGCCGGGCGCGCACGGCGGCAACATCGACATCAACCTGCTGACGGTCGGGTCGTCGCTCTACCTGCCCGTGCAGGTCCCCGGCGCGCTCGCCTACGTCGGTGACCCGCACTTCGCCCAGGGCGACGGCGAGGTCGCCCTCACCGCGATGGAAGCGAGCCTGCGCGTCACCGTGCGCTTCGACGTCATTCCGGCAGCGGATGCCCTCGCGAGCTTCGGCGCGCTGGCCGGCCCCCTCGCCGAAACGGCCGAATTCCTCGTGCCGACCGGGCTCAACGAGCACCTCGACGAGGCCATGCGCGAGTGCGTGCGGGCCGCGATCGCGCTGCTCGGCGCCCGCTACGGCATGGAACCGGCCCTCGCCTACGCGTACCTCAGTGCCGCGACGGACTTCAATATTTCCCAGGTCGTCGACCTGGTCACCGGGGTGCACGCGCGCATTCGGGTCGCGGACTTCGTGGGCGCGGGGCTGGTACGGGATCGGGCCGAGGCCTCCTCATGACCGGCCCTTTCGATACCAGCGTCTGGCGGGTGCTCGGAAACCCACTGGTTTCCGGCACGACCGAGCCGCACGGTCGGCTCGCCGGCGAGACCATCGCCGTGAAAGACCTCTACGCCGTCGCCGGGTTCGCAATTGGCGCCGGAAACCCGCAATACCTGCGGGAGGCTGCTCCCGAGCCGAGCCACGCGGCGGCGCTGGCCGCCCTGGTGGGGGCGGGGGCATCCGTCGTCGGAATCGCCCAGACCGACGAATTCGCCTACAGCGTCGCCGGCGTCAACGCCCACTACGGCACCGCCCCGAACCCGCGGGTGCCGGGCGGACTGCCGGGCGGCTCGACGAGCGGACCGGCCGCGGCGCTCGCGCTCGGTCATGCGAGCATCGGCCTCGGCACCGACACCGCCGGATCCATTCGGGTGCCCGCCTCGTACCAGGGACTCTGGGGCCTGCGCTCGACCCACGGCGCCGTCAGCCGGGCCGGCCTGCTGCCGCTCGCACCGAGCTTCGACACGGTCGGCTGGCTGACCGGCACGCCCGAGCTGCTGCAGCGGGTCGCCGAGGTCGGCCTGCGCGCGACGGCGTCGCTGCAGGTTGAGGCGCCCGCGCGGTTCGCCGTGGCCGTGCCGCTGATCTTCGCCGCCGATGAGGGCGCCCAGGCGGCGTTCGTCGACGGCCTCTCGCTGCTCGAGCGGGCCGGGGTGCTGCCCGCCCCCGAGATCATCGAGGTCGGCGACCTGACCGCGCTGTTCGCCGCTTTTCGCACGGTGCAGGCCGGCGAGGCCTGGAGCGCCCACGGGGCCTGGGTGCGCGCGCATCCGGGAGCCCTCGGCGCCGACGTCGCCGCCCGGTTCGACGCGGCTTCCCGGGTCACTCCGTTCCAGATGACGGATGCCCGCGCCTCCCTGGCCGCGCACCGTGCCGCCCTCGACGCGGCGCTGGAGGGGCGCATCCTGTTGTTGCCCTCGACCTCGTCGACCGCGCCCGATCGCGGTGCGTCTGCCGCCGAGGTCGACGCCGCCCGCGCCGCGACCCTGTCGATGACCTGCCTCGCCGCGATCGGGGGATACCCGGCCGTGTCGGCGCCGCTGCTCGAGGTGGCCGGCGCGCCACTCGGCCTTGGGCTGGTCGGCCCGCGCCACAGCGACCTCGCCCTGGTCGACGTCGCCGCCCGCTTCGCGGCCACGCTCGCGGCCTGACCCGCGGACCCGGGGCATCCGTCGCCTGAGACCCCGAAAAGCATGGCTGCAGCGGCCCGTGCCGGTGCTTTTTTGGGGTCTCACCGCTTCACGGCGTGCGCCACCGTCGCCCAAGGGGCCAGCTGTGACACTTCGCCCGCGAGTGGTCACAAATGGCCCCTTGGGCGGGCGGCATGTCTCGTGAGTGGGCGCATATGGCCCCATGGATCGAGCTGACGGGGCGATTCGCGCCCACTCGCGAGGGCCAAGGGGCCATTTGCGCCCACTCACGCCCGCCCCACGCGCTGAGGGGCCACCTGCGACGCCTCGCGAACTCGACCCCGGCGCTCGTGGCTGTTAGCCTCCGGCCAAGGGGGAAACATGACCACACTCACGACCACACCACACGATCTGTCCCAGCGTGCGCGCCCGAAACTGTCACTCGCCGTGGCGCTGGGGGCCGCGCTCGTGCTCACCGGGTGCGCCGCGATATCCGTCTCGGCGCCCGAGGCTACGTCGACGACGGATGCCGCAACGGACACCACCGCACAGCCCGCCACCCTAGCCCCGGGCCAGGTCATCGGCACCGGAGCCTTCGCCTCCGCCGATGGCGACACCACCGGCGTGCTGACCATTTCGGCCGCCACCGGCACCGAGGGGTTCGGGGGCACCGAGGGGTTCGCGACCGACGAGGGCTACTTCACCATGCGGCTCACGGACTTCACCTCTGACGAGCCCGGCCCTCTGACGCTGCTGCTCGGCCCGCCGTCGGTCACCGCCGACACGGAGTGCTTCGACAGCGGCCGTCGGTTCTCCGCCGGCGAGGTGTCGACCGAGCCCACGCAGGATTTCGTGTTGGGCGACGAGACGGGGGATCCCAGCCACTTCGGCAACGCGGTGCTCACCCGCCCGAACGTTCCCGGCGACACCGAGTGCCTCGCATCCGTCGCCGCGGTCGCGCCCCTGGTCTGGACGCTCCCCGACCTGCGCTCGGGCCTCGACCCGACGGATGCCGGCTCCCGCACCCATGCCGCCGGCACCGTCGCCCTGACCGACGGGGTGCCGACGAGTTATGGCGTGGCGCCCGACGACGCGCTCGAGGTGATCGCCGAGCGCTTCGGCGTGACCGTGGACGACATCTTCTACCTGAATCCCGGCCGGAGCCCGAACCCGCGGGATCCGGTCGTCTACGCCGGCGAAACCCTCAACCTCGACCGCGCCCGGCGCTGATTGGGCCGGGCGGCATCCGGAGCGCATCCGTAGTCCCCTGAAACCTGCCTGAAACGTTCGTTGCGTAAACTAGCTAGATGAAACAACTGTTTCAGCAGCCTGAGGGGATGAAACAGATGAACGAGCGACCGATCACCACCGCGGGCACGCCGCGGCCGTCACGCCTGCCGATCAACCCGCCGCCGCGCCTGCTCATGGGCCCCGGCCCGATCAACGCCGACCCCCGCGTGTTGCGGGCCATGTCGGCGCAGCTCGTCGGCCAGTACGACCCGTCGATGACGGCCTATATGAATGAAACCCAGGAGCTCTACCGCGGCGTCTTCCGCACCGAGAACGAGCAGACCCTGCTCGTGGACGGCACCTCCCGCGCCGGCATCGAAGCCGCCCTGGTCTCCCTCATCGAACCCGGCGACCGGGTGCTCGTGCCCATCTTCGGCCGCTTCGGCCACCTGCTGCGGGAGATCGCCGAACGTGCCGGCGCCGAAGTGCACGTGCGCGAGATCGAGTGGGGCCAGGTCTTCACCCCCGAAGCGATCGAGCAGGCTATTCGCGAGACCCGCCCGAAACTGCTCGCGATCGTGCACGGCGACACCTCCACGACCGTGATGCAGCCCCTCGACGAGCTCGGCGCCATCTGCGCCCGCCACGGCGTGCTGTTCTACACCGACGTCACCGCCTCGCTCGGCGGCAACACCTTCGAAGCGGATGCCTGGGGCCTCGACGCCGTCACCGCCGGCCTGCAGAAATGCTTGGCCGGGCCCTCCGGGTCGGCGCCGTCGACCTTCTCGCCGCAGGCCGTGGAGGTCATCACCGCCCGCCGCAGCGTCGAGGCGGGGCTGCGCGAGAGCGGTGATGCCGGCCTGGCCAGCGGGCACAGCGTCATCCGCTCGAACTATTTCGACCTGGCGATGCTGTTCGACTACTGGGGCCCGCGCCGCCTGAACCACCACACCGAAGCGACGACCGCGCTCTACGGCGCCCGCGAGTGCGCCCGGCTGCTGGTCGAGGAGGGCATGCCCGAAGCGATCGAACGCCACCGCCTGCACGGCGCGGCGATGCTTGCCGGGGTGCGGGGCCTCGGCCTCGGAGTCTTCGGCGATGTCTCCCACAAGATGAACAACGTCGTCGCCGTCGAGATCCCCGACAGCGTGAACGGCGACGCCGTGCGCGGCTCGCTGCTCGCGGACTTCGGTATCGAGATCGGAACCTCCTTCGGGCCGCTGCACGGCAAGGTCTGGCGCATCGGCACCATGGGCTTCAACGCCCGCACCGACACCGTCATGACGACGCTCGCCGCGCTCGAACAGGTTCTGCGCCGCCAGGGCGCCGCGGTCACCGGCGGCGGCGGGGTCGGCGCCGCCTGGGACGTCTACGCCGACGCTGCTCAGGCCGACGCCGCGGATGCTGCCCGCTCGGTCGTCGCGGCGACCCCCGATCTCGGCGCCGCGGCCACCACCCGGGACACGGTATGAGCCCGGAGCCGATCACGCCCCGCAGCTCGGCCATCGCGGGCGGCCCGCCCGCGAGCACCGCGGCATCCGTCGTCATGAACCGCTGCGATGAACTCGCCACCCACTCGGCCCTGCCCGACGGACTCATCGAGCGGGTCTACCTCTCGCCGCAGCACGCCGCCGTCAATGCCCGCACCGGGCAGTGGATGCGCGCCGCCGGCCTCACGACCTGGCAAGACCCCGCGGGCAACCAGTGTGCCCGACTCGACGGCCACCGGCAAGGACTGCCCGCGCTGCTGCTCGCCTCCCACCTCGACACCGTGCCGAGCGCCGGGCGCTACGACGGAATCCTCGGGGTGCTGATCGCCCTCGCCGTCGCCGAACGCATCGCCGCGAGCGTTCCCGCCGCCGACCGTCCGGTCGCCCTCGAGGTGCTCGCCTTCGGCGATGAAGAGGGCACCCGCTTCGGCACTACCCTGCTCGGCAGCCGCGCCGTCGCCGGAACCTGGGACCCAAACTGGTGGACCCTCGAAGACGCCGACGGCGTCACCCTCCACGACGCCTACCTCGCGTTCGGCCTCGACCCGGCCGCCGTCGGCGCGGCCGCCCGCACCCCGGCCGAGCTCGTCGGCTACCTCGAGGCCCACATCGAGCAGGGCCCGGTGCTCGACGAGGCCGAGCTTCCGCTCGGGGTCGTCACCTCGATCGCCGGCGCCCGCCGCTTCCAGATCGTGGTCGAGGGCGCCGCCGGCCACTCCGGAACCCCTTGGGCCCGCCGCCGCGACGCCCTCGCCGGCGCGAGCGAGGCCGTGCTCGCGATCGAGCGCATCGCCCGCGGCGACGCCGGACACCCGACCGGGCTCATCGCCACCGTCGGCCACCTCGTGGTGTTCCCCGACGCCGTCAACGTCATCGCCGGTCGCGTCGAATTCAGCCTCGACCTGCGCGGCGAGTTCGACGACGCCCGCGACACCGCGTGGCTCGGCATCAAGGCGGCGATGACCGCGATGAGCGAGCGTCGCGGGTTGCAGGTCACCTGGGAGCAGACGCATTCCGCCTCGGCCGCGCACTGCAGCGAGCGGATGCGCGGGGTCGTCGCTGCGGGCATCCGCTCGACCGAAAGCGCCGAGCCGGACGCCGCCGCACCCCCGGAACTTTTCTCGATGGCGGGCCACGACGCGATGGCCCTCGCCGCCGTCACCGAGATCGGCATGCTGTTCGTGCGCTGCGCCGGGGGAGTGAGCCACCACCCCGACGAATCCGTCACCGAAGCGGATGTCGCCCGCGCCATAGACGCGCTCGAGGCCGCCGTTCTCGACCTGTTCGAGCAGTACCGCGCCGAGGCCGTGCCGGTCGGTGCCGAAGGATCGGACTCGCCATGACGGTCGTGAATATCGGCCAGCGCATCGACGGCCAATACGGGGAGCTGTCCCCGCAGGAACAGCGGGCGGCCGACTTCATCCTCGACCATCTGAGCGACCTCGCGGTGTACAACGCCTCCGAGCTCGCCCGGCTGAGCGGGGTCTCGAAAGCGACGGTGTCACGACTATTCCGGCGACTGGGCTTCCAGGATTCCGCCGAGGTGCGGGAGCACGCCCGGGCGCTGCGCAGCTACGGCTCGCCGGTCGGCGGCCCCGGCGCGTCGGCCGGCACCCCCTCGCGGCTCGCCGCTCACGTCGAGGCCGAGCAGGAGAACCTGCGCCGCATGCTGGTTGGCGTCGAAGACGGCCGGCTCGACGAGGCGTCCCGGCTCATCGCCTCGGCCCGCCACGTGCTCGTGATCGGCATGCGCAACAGCTATCCGCTCGCGCTGCACCTGCGGGAGCAGCTGATGCAGTCCCGCGACCGGGTCACGCTCGGCCCGGTGCCGGGCCAGTCGATCGGGGAGGACCTCGCCGAGCTCGGGCCGCGCGATGCCGTCGTCTTGTTCGGCTTTCGCCGCCGCGCCGCCGGATTCGCGCAGCTCGCCCAGGCGATCCAGCGCCGCGGGGTGCCGCTCGTGCTGATCGCGGACTCCTCCGCGCGCCGGCACAGCGACAAGGCCACCCACTGGCTGGAGTGCCCGATCGACAGCGTCTCGGCCTTCGACAGCTACGCCGCCGCGATGAGCCTGGTCAACCTGCTCGCGACCGGCGCGATGGGCGCGCACGTGCGCGAGAGCCGCACCCGCATCGCCGCAATCACGAGCGCCTACGAGGACCTCGACGAGCTCGAAGTTCCCTGGTAACCGCCGCCCTCCCGCGCCAGCCCTAAGCTGACGGTATGTCCCCGTCCCTCCTGACCCTCTCGCCGGAACAACTGCGCGAGCCGCTGCACGCCTGCCTCGCCGTGCCCCGCTGGATCGATGCCGTCGCCGCACACGCCCCCTACGCCTCGACCGCCGACCTGCTCGACGTCGCCCGCGACGCGGCCCTCTCGCTGACCCGCAGCGAGGTGGACGAAGCCATGCAGGAGCATCCGCGCATCGGCGAAGTCCCGGTGGCGGCACCCGAGCAGGCGCAGCGCTTCTCCCGCGCCGAACAAAACTCGGCCGACGCCGGCGACGAAACCCTTGCGGTGGCCATGCTCGAGGGTAATCGGGCGTACGAAGAACGATTCGGCCGGGTCTTCCTGATCCGCGCCGCCGGCCGCACCCGCGCCCAGATCCTCGAAGAACTGCACCGCCGCCTGGGGCTGTCCGACGAGGAGGAGGCCGTGATCGTGGCCCACGAGCTGCGCGACATCGCCCTGCTGCGCCTCGAAGCCCTCGCCGGGCGGGCCGAATGAGCGCCCGCAGCGCCATCACCACCCACGTTCTCGACGCGGTCACCGGCCGGCCGGCCGTCGGTGTGCCGGTGTCGCTCGAGCAGCTCGGCGCCACCGACGGCACCACCACCTGGGTCTGGCTCGCATCGGGGGTGACGGATGCCGACGGTCGCCTCGCCGACCTCGGCCCGGCCGCGCTGGCCCCCGGCCGCTACCGCGTGGTCTTCGACACCGGCAGCTTCTTCGCCCGCACCGCCACGCCCACCCTGTACCCCGAAGTGATCGTGTCGATCGAGCTGCCCGCCGACCCGGCGCTCGCGCACGTGCATGTTCCCCTGCTGCTCAGCCCGTTCGCCTACTCGACCTACCGCGGCAGCTGACCTCCTCAGGGGGCGTTCTGTGACACCTCGTGCCTCGAGGGGCGTTCTGTGACACCTCGCGGGCGAAGTGTCAGAGAACGCCCCATGCCGCGCGTGCCCTGGCAGCGTGTCGGCCCACCATGGGGCCATCTGTGACACCTCGTGGGTGAAGTGTCACAGATGGCCCCTTGGCCTTCGTGAGGTGTCAGAGAACGCCCCTTGGAGGCCCGCGAAGGGGCAATCTCTGACACTTCGCGGGGGGAATTTCTCCTCAGGGGGCGTTCTGTGACACCTCGTGGGCGAAGTGTCACAGAACGCCCCCTGGGGTGCGGTCCGGGGTGCAGAACTGCCCGCAGCGGGGGGCTAGTCGGCGGCGGGCGCCTGCACGCGGCGACCCTGCACGTAGACGCCGGTGATAGCCGGTTCGCGCAACCCCATCAGCAGCGCGAACAGGGTCTGCTCGGCCGGCGTGGGGGCATCCGCTTGCCCGGCCGAATCAGCAGCAGGCGAACGGATGCCGTGCTCGAGCACCCGGGAAAGCGGCGGCCACTCCTCGGGGTCGATCAACAGAAAGTCTGCGTCTTTGCCGAGGTCGAAGTTGCCGTAGCGGGCCTCCATATCGAGGGCCCGCGCGCCGGCGAGGGTACCCGTGAACAGCAGCGCGGCCGGGTCGATGGCGACGCCGTCGTCGCCGGGCTCGGACAGGTGTGTCTTGTAGGCGTCGTTGAGCACCCGGGAGACGAGCCATTCGTCGCCGGCGCCGACATCCGTGCCGATCGCCACGGTCACGCCCGCGGCGATCGTGCGCAGCCACGGCATCGTGCCCGATCCGAGAAACTGTTGCGAGGTCGGGCAGTGCGCGATCGACGACCCGGTCGCGGCGAGCCGGGCCAGCTCGGCATCGGTGCAGTGCACCGCGTGCGCGAGGATGCTGCGCCGCCCCAGCAGGCTCGACCCGCCGCGCGTCGATCCGGGCAGGAACAGTCCGTCATAGGTGTCGAGGTAGGTGTCGACCCCGTACACCGCCTTCACGGCATCGATTTCGCCGGTGATCGGCCGATTGTTCTCGTTGAGGTGGCTGTGGAAATATACGCCGTCGTCCCGGACGCGTTCGTACAGGGCGCCGAGACCGGCGAGGGTTTCGGGTGTGACCGAGAGGCTGAACCGGGGCACGAGCGCGACCTGCAGCAGTGCGGTCGTCGGGTCGCCGGTGTCGACGGCGTGCCAGCGGGCGATCTCCTCCTCGGCCAGCCGCAGGGCATCCGCTTCGCTCGTGAGCAGGGCCTGGGCGGCCGGCGACCCGACCGTCTGGATGCCGCGGCCGCTCACCACCCGCAGTCCGGCCCGGCGGGTCTCCTCGAAGAGCGAGTCCTGCGCGTGCGCAAACGCCGACCCGAAGACCAGGGCGCTCGTGGTGCCGGCGTTGATGCGGGCGCGGGTGAAGTCCCGCGCGACCTGGGCGGCGAAGGCCGCGTCGGCGAGCTCGGCCTCGGCCGGAAAAATGCAGGTCTCGAGCCATTCCAACAGCTGGCCGCCGCCGTAGGCATCCGTCGTGTAGGTCTGCGGAAAATGCACGTGCGTGTCGACGAAGCCCGGCACGATGAACCCGGCGCGGCTCACCGGCAGGGCGGCGAACTCGGCGGGCAGCGCCTCGAACTCCCCGACCCAGGCGATGGTGCCCGTCGTGCTCGTGACGAGGGCGCCAGCCGGCAGCGACACGAGGTGGTCGTGGGCCTGCTGCACGGTCGGTGCCCCGGCGACGTGAAAGATATGGCCGCGGTACACGTGGGCGCGGCTGGCGGTCGAGTCGGGGTCGGCGACGGATGCCCCGGGCCCGCCCTCTGCAGAAAAGGTCACCCCCCAGCTTGCCATGCTCACGGGCAGCCTCCGGTCGCGGGGACTACACGAGCCCGGTGTAGGAGTCCCACGCGGGCCCGGCATCCTCGGCGTCATCGTGCAGCACCGTCGCCTGGATCAGCCCGTAGGGCCGGTCCGCGGCGTGGAACACCTCGTTGGTGTTCTCGACCCCGAACGGCGACAGGTCGTAGAGAAAATGGTGCTTGTTCGGTGCCGACAGGCGGATCTCGGCGATGAACGGGCAGGCCTCGAGTACGGCCTTGCCCATCTCGTAGAGCGTCTGCTGCAGGGCGAGCGAGTGCACGAGGGCGAACTGGCGCAGCAGGATCTGCTTGATCTGCAGGTACGCGGCCTCCCAGTCCACGTCAGTGCTGCTGAAGCGCCAGCCCGCATCCAGAGAGGTGGCCATCACCCGGTCCCCGGTCGGCTCCAGCAGCGTGTACTCGTCGTGCATGAACCCGGTGAACTCCGACCCGGTTGATTTCAGGATGACCAGATCTTTCAGTCCGCCGACCACCCAGGTGCGCTGGTCTTGCCCGCTGCCGTCGACGGTGATCGCGGCGGTGCGTACCTCCTGCCCGCGCCGCACCCAGGTGTGGTCGTGCTCGCTGCCGTCGATCACCACGCGTTCCCAGGCGAACTCCTCGATCTCGATGCGGGCGGTCTGCACGGGTTCGACGTGATCGACGAAGTGCCCGGCAAGGTCGAGGCCGTAAGTCTCGATCGAGAGCAGCCCCTTTTCTTTGGCGAACGAATAGGCGGTCTGTTTCTGGGTGTCGGTCGGCAGCACCAGGGACTGGTCCCCGGCGAGGTGGGCGGCGGCGAAATCCCCGCGCAGCGCCGTCGAGACGCTGATGTCGTGAATCTCGTGCCGGGGCGTGTCGCGGTAGATGCGCACGATGCGGTTTTCCGCCTTGCCGTACCGGTTCGGGCCGAGAACGATCGCCATGGGGACTCCTTCAGTTGCGGTGACTGCTGGTGCGGACAGGGGACAAATCCGTGTGGGCTCAGGGGCAGGGGCGGCGCAGCACCCCGAGCGGCACTCCGGCGATTCCGTCGTCGACCGCGTAGACGGATGCCCCCGCCAGCCAGGTGCGCTGCACCCGACCGGTCAGGGTGGCGCCGTCGAAGGCGCTGATCGGGTTCTTGTGCCGCAGCCGGCTCACATCCACCGTGAAGCTCTCGGCGGGGGCGAAGGCGACCAGGTCGGCATCCGCTCCGACAGTGATGCGGCCCTTGGTCGGCAGCCCGGCGAGCCCCGCAGGGGCGACGCTCATCCAGCCGAGCACCCGCTCCAGGGGGATGCCGCGCTCGGCGGCGGCAGTCCAGACGGCGGCGAGGCTCAGCTGCAGGCCCGAGATTCCGCCCCAGGCCAGGCCGAAGTCGCCGCCGTGGCCGAGTTTCAGCGCCCGGGTCGACGGTGAGTGGTCGCTGGCGATCAGGTCGATCACGCCGCTCTCGAGGCCCTGCCACAGCAGGTCCCGGTTGGCGGCGCTGCGAATCGGCGGGCAGCACTTGAACGCGGTCTCGCCGTCACCGATCTGCTCGGCGCTGAAGAAGAGGTAGTGCGGGCAGGTTTCGACCGTGATCGGCAGGCCCTCGGCGCGTGCTGCGGCGAGCTGGGGCAGCGCCGCCGCCGACGACAGGTGCAGGATGTGGGCGCGCACCCCGGTGCGGCGCACGGTTTCGATGACGTGGCCCACGGCATCCGTCTCGCTGCGGTCGGGGCGGCTGGCGACAAAATCGCGGTAGGCATCGCCGCCGCCGTTCGCCGCGCTCTCCAACACGGCCGGATCCTCGGCGTGCACCAGCAGGAGCCCGTCGAAGGCGGCGATCTCGTCGGCCGCCGCTTCGAGCTGGGACAGCGACAGGTGCGGAAACTCGGGCACCCCCGACGGCGACAGGAACGCTTTGAAGCCGAACACGCCGGCGTCGTGCAGCTCGCGCAGGTTGCCGCGGTTGGCCGGGATCGCTCCGCCCCAGAAGCCCACGTCGACGGATGCCTTCGGACCGGCCGCGCGCCGCTTCTGTTCCAGCGCGCTCACCGTGCAGGTGGGCGGCAGGCTGTTCAGCGGCATGTCGATGATGGTCGTGACGCCACCGGCGGCCGCCGCGAGGGTCGCACTCGCGAAGCCCTCCCAGTCGGTGCGGCCGGGTTCGTTGACGTGCACGTGGGTGTCGACGAGGCCGGGGATGAGCACCTGGTCGGGCGGCAACACGACGTCGTCGCGGGCGGCCAGGGTGGCGTCGATGGGCTCGATGGCGGCGATCCGGCCGCCGCGCACGGCGACGGCGGCCGGCACGAAACCGCCGCCGGTCAGCACGCGCTGGCCGCGAATCACGAGGTCGCAGGCAGAGGACATCGTGCTCCTTGGTGGGGTGTGTCGGGCGCAAACGCCGGTTTGACCGGCCCCGAATCGGGCCGTGAATTCGACTGTACTGAAATCTTTGGGTCGGTATCGGGCACTTGTGAAACGTGTGTGACACACGAAACCTGATCGTTGCACCCGGCCCGGATCGGTAACCTGCCTGACGCATAGCCGATGCGGAAGCGACACACGTTCGGCTTAGGTTCGGGTCAGCCGAACGCGTCCCGCGCCCGGTTTCTCGCCCGCCGGCGCAGCAGTCGGCCCCCGCCCACACCGAGAGGCCCCATGACCCAGCCCCTTCGCTCCCACTTTGCCAGCCTTCGCCGGGCCCGCCGCACCGTGCAGGCAATCGCCGCCGCGCTGCTCGTCTCGGTCGCCCTGAGCGCGTGCGCCGGCAGCGCGGACGATTCCGATGCCGGGGCAGCGGATGCCGCGGCCGACGGTTTCGGCGCCGCGAGCATCCAGCTGTCCTGGATCAAGAACGCCGAATTCATGGGGGAGATCGTCGCCGAGAACGAGGGCTACTTCACCGACGCCGGGTTTGACTCGGTCGACCTCGTCGCCGGGCCGTCGGCCATCGAAGCCAGCGTGCTCGCCGGAACAGTCGACATGGGAATCGGCAACGCAGTGTCGACCGGCACGGTGGTCGCCAACGAGGGTGCTCCCTTGAAGATCATTGGTGCCACCTACCAGAAGAACCCGTTCTCGATCCTGTCCCTCGAGGACAACGGCAACATCGCCACGATCGACGATCTGAAGGGCAAGACGATCGGCGTGCAGGCCAGCAACCTGAACCTGTGGGAGGCCTTCCTCAAGGTCAACGACATCGACGAGGCCGACGTGACGACGCTGCCCGTGGAATACGACCCGACCCCGCTCTTCAACGGCGAGGTCGACGGCTGGTTCGCCTACCTGACGAACGAGTCCATCGACGCCGACCTGAAGGGCCTGAAACCGGTCAACCTACCGCTCGCCGACAACGGCCTGCCGTTCGTGGCGGAGACCTTCACCGTCACCGACGACGCCCTGGAAAACGACCGGGAGAAGCTCAAAGCCCTGCTGGTGGCCGAGATTCGCGGCTGGACCGACGCGCTGAAAGACACCGACATGGCCGCGACTCTCGTCGTCGAGGGCTTTGGCAGCGAGTTCGGCCTGACGATCGAGAAAGAGACCCTGCAGGCCGAGATCCAGGCCGCCGACCTCGTGGTGAGCGAGGAGACCGCCGAGAACGGGTTGTTCACGATCAGCTCCGACCTGCAGGACGAGAGCATCTCCACCCTCGCGGCCGCCGGCATCACGGTCACGGCCGACCAGCTCTTCGACCTGAGCCTGCTCGCCGAGGTCTACGACGAGAACCCCGAGCTGCTCGACTACACGAACTAGGGCGCCTGAGTGAGCATCCCGTTGGGTACCGTGCCGAGCACCGGCCTGCACATCTCCGGCCTGCACAAGGTCTTCGCGGTCGGGCGCACGGAGGTCGTGGCGCTCGAGAACGCGACCCTGCACACCGACAAGGGCACCTTCCTGTCGCTGCTCGGTCCGTCGGGGTGCGGAAAGTCGACGATCCTGCGCATTCTCGCGGGGCTCGAGACGGCGACCAGCGGCACGACCTTCGTCGACGGCAAGACGCCGGCCGAGCTGAAAAACGACCATCAGCTCGGCATCGCGTTCCAGGATTCGGCGCTGCTGCCGTGGCGCAGCGTGCGCGGCAACATCAGGCTGCCGTTCGAGGTCGCCCGCATCCCGGTCGACGAGGCCTACATCACCGAGCTCATCCACCTCGTCGGCCTCGACGGGTTTGAGACGGCGAAACCGGCGCAGCTGTCCGGCGGCATGCGCCAGCGGGTCTCGATTGCTCGCTCGCTCGTGCTGAAGCCCTCGGTGCTGCTGCTCGACGAACCCTTCGGAGCACTCGACGACATGACTCGGCAACGGCTCAACACGGAGTTGCTGCGCATCTGGACCGAGAAGCCCGCGACGACCCTCATGGTCACGCACGGCATCGCCGAGGCGATCTTTCTCTCCGACCAGGTCGCCGTGATGAGCGCGCGGCCCGGGCGGGTGAAGCAGGTGATCGAGATCGACCTGCCGCGTCCGCGGCATCCGGAGATGATGCGCACCCCCGAGTTTCACGCCCTCCACGACCAGGCGTCGGAGCTTTTGTTCGGCGGGGCGGCCGCGGATTCGGCCGCTGACTCGGCTGCCGATGCGCCTGACGATTCGGCACGGCCCGTTCAACACGCCGGAAAACGGGCATGAGCGGCACGACACCCGTGGCCGCACGGCTCCCGTTGCGCCTGCCCGGTTGGGCGACCGGTCTGTTCGGCGCCGTGATCGTGATCGCCCTCTGGTGGTTCGGCGCCGCGACCGTCTTTCGCGATGTCGGCTCGATGCCGGGCGGCGCGATCCCGACGCCCGGCGATGTCGCGGTGCAGTTCGTCACCGACGGCTGGTTGTTCTACTGGCCGCACATCGCGGTCACGGCGACAGAGGCCGTCACCGGCTTTCTCTGGGGCACCGGCCTGGCTCTGCTGCTCGCCGGCCTTGTACTCGTCGTTCCGCGGGTCGAGAAGGTCGCCCTGCAGATCGCCGTCATCACCTACTGCGTGCCGATCGTGGCGATCGGCCCGATCGCGTACATCGTCATCGGCGCCCCACCCGGTGGCCAACCCGCGGGTACGGCCGTGTTCCTCGCCGCCCTCTCGGTTTTCTTCACGACGGTCGTCGGTTCGCTCGTCGGACTCAAGGCAGCGGATGCCGCCAGCCTCGACCTCGTGACGGCCTACGGCGGCAGCCGCTTCACCCAACTGCGCAAGGTGCGGCTGATCTCGGCACTGCCGAGCGTTCTGACCGCACTGCAGGTCGCCGCGCCGGCGGCGTTTCTCGGAGCGATCCTCGGCGAGTACCTTGGCGGCGTCGAGCGGGGGCTCGGCATCGCGATGCTGGTTGCCGGGTCCTCTGCCAACGTCGACCGCGTCTGGGCCCTGGCCGTCGTGGCCGGTGTGGTCGCCGGAATCGGCTATGCCCTGTTCGCCGTCGTCTCCCGGTTTGCGACGCCGTGGTCCAGCGGACGGGCGGTGAGGCGATGACCGCGGTCACGGCTCGGCGCGCGGCGCGGGGCGCCGTGGCGGGCGAGGCGAGCGGGGTGGGGAGCGGAGCATCCGCTGCCCGCGGAGTGGGAGCGAGTGTAGGCAGAGCGGTTCTCACCGGCCTGATCACGCTCGTGGTCGTGGTGCTCGCCGGGCAGGGGCTGCTGCTCGTGCTCGGGGTGTCGCCGTTCCTCGCCAAGGGGCCGCTCGACGTGTGGACGTGGCTGTTTACGGTGCCGGCCGCGGCCGAAAACCGTGCGCTCATCGCTGAGAACCTGGTGGTCACCCTGGGCGATGCGTTCCTCGGATTCACCGCCGGCCTCGTCGCCGCGACACTGCTTGCGACCCTGTTCACGCTGTCCCGTGGGGTGGAGAGCGCACTGATGCCGATCGCCCTGCTGTTGCGGTCGGTGCCGCTCGTGGCCCTCGCCCCCGTGATCAGCCTCATCACCGGGCGGGGACTCACAACCGTGGTCGTGATGGGCAGCATCGTGGTGCTGTTTCCCGCGCTGGTGAACATCGCGTTCGGGCTGCGGTCGGCGTCGCCGCAGATCAGCGATGTGATCGCCGTCTACGGCGGAAACGCGTTCACGGCGCTGCGCAAGGTGGCACTGCCGAGTTCGCTGCCGTCCTTCTTCGCGGCGGTGAAGATCTCGATTCCGGGGGCGATCACCGGGGCCCTGCTCGCGGAGTGGCTCTCGACCGGCACCGGACTCGGCAACGGCATCGTGACGGCGGTCGCGCAGGTGAAGAACTTCGAGGTCTGGGCATCCGTCGTCGCGATCACGGTCGTGTCGCTCGTGCTCTACGGTCTCGCCCAGCTCGTGGAGACCCTGGTGCTGCGCCGCATGGGCATGGAGCAGTCCACGAACTAGGGCACGGATCGCGTGCGACGCGGTGGTGGGTTTCGACCATTCCCGAGCCACGTGCACGCCGCGCGGTCATGGGGCCATTCTTGGCGTCTCGCGCGCGAGTTGCCACAGAACGCCCCTTGACCAGTCTCCACCCATCGCGAGTTGCCGAAAATGGCGCCTTGAATCGATTTCACGGCCCCATGGATCGCGGCTCTTCCCCGAGACGCCCTGGCTTCAGGGCTGCAGCGCCCGCCAGATGCGGTCGCGGGACATCGGCAGCTCACATAAGCGGATGCCCAGCGCATCACGCACCGCATTGGCCAGCGCGGGCGCGACCGGGTTGTAGGTCGACTCGCTCATCGACTTCGCGCCGAACGGGCCGAGCTCGTCGCGGGTCTCGGCGAAGTAGACCTCGGTGACCGGCAGGTCCGCGAGCTGGGGCACGTGGTAGTTGCGCAGCACCCGGGTCAGCACCGTGCCGGCGCCGTCGAGCGTGACCTCTTCGAACAGTGCCGTGCCGATGGCCTGGGCTACGCCGCCCTCGACTTGGCCGCGTACCTGTTCCGGGTTCATGAGCGTGCCGGCATCCGCTGCCTGGACGGACTGAAGAATGCGCACCTCGCCGGTGAGGGTGTTCACGGCGACGCGGAAGGCGTGCACGTTGAAGGCGAGCGAGCGCTGGGCGCCGTGCTCGTCGGCGACGCCGCGCAGCACGCCGGTGACGGATGCCCCGGTCGGCACTGCCCACCGGGCGTCTGCCCCGCGGTCTGGCGCCACGGGTGTGGTGGGTGCCGCGGGTGTCGTGGCCTGGGCCGCGGCGGCCGCGAGTGCCGTCAGCGGAACGACGACCGGGCCGCAGCGCAGGCCGTGGGCTTCGAGGGTGAAGTCTTCGGCGCGCAGCCCGGTCTGAGCGGCCGCCGCCTGGCGCAGCAGGCCGGCGAGCCGGGTCGCCGCGCCGAGCACGGCCTTGCCGGCGACAACCACTCCGGCTGAGCCGAACGCCCCGGTGTCGTAGCCGGCGTCGTCGGTGTCGGAGTGCCGAATCAGCACCCGGTCGGCGGTGGTCAGCAACGCGGTCGCCACGATCTGCGCGTGCACTGTGGTGGTACCGTTGCCGAACTCGGTGGTGCCGACCCGCACGGTGTAGCGGCCGTCAGCTTCGAGGGTCACGCTGGCCTGCGAGTGGTGTCCGCGCGGGGGAGTCGTCGCGATCATCGAGGAGGCCATTCCGCTGCCGATCCGCCACTCCGGGCCGGTCGGCGCGGCGTGCCCGTTGCCGCGGGCGAGCGCCGCCTCGGCGAGGTCGAGGCACTGGTCGAGGCCGTAGCTTCCCGAGAAGCCGATGTCGTCGCCCTCCGCGGTGGTGACGACCAGCGCGTCCCCGGGCTTGACCGAGTTCATGCGCCGCAGTTCGAACGGGTTCAGGCCGAGCCGCACGGCGAGCTCGTCGAGCGCGGACTCGATGGCGTAGATCATCTGGCCGAGCCCGTACCCGCGAAACGCTCCCGATGGCGGGTTGTTCGTGTACACGCACTCCGCATCGATGCGTTTGTTGGGCACGTTGTAGAGCGCGACCGACTCTGAGGTGCCGTGGAACATGACGCCCGGTCCGTGGTTGCCGTACGCGCCGGTGTCGCTCAACACGTCGAGCTGCAGCGCGGTCAACCGCCCCGCGCCCGTCGCTCCGAGGGTGACCCGCACCCGAATCGGATGCCGCACGGTCGCTCGGGTCAGCTCGTCGGTGCGGGTGAATTCGTACTGCACCGGGCGCTTGGTCGTGAGCACGGCGAGGGTCACGAGGTCTTCGGTCAGAAGCTCCTGCTTGCCGCCGAAACCGCCGCCGACCCGCGCGGTGAACACCCGCACGCCCTCGACCGGCAGGTCGAAGATGCGGCAGATCTCCCGCTGCACGAGAAACGGCACCTGGGTGCTCGTGCGCAGCACCAGCCGGTCGTCCTCCAGCCAACCGATCGTTCCGTGGGTCTCGAGTTGGGTGTGTGCGATGCGCTGAGTCTGCCAGGTGCCACTGACAGTCGTATGGGCCTCGGCGAGGGCGGCCGCCACGTCGCCGAACTCGCCGTGCAGGGCGGCCACGAGGTTGCGCGACGGATCGTGGATGCGGCTCGCCGCGGCATCCGCCTGCCCGTGCACGAGGGGGGCGCCGGGCGCGCGCGCGAGCTCCGGGTCGAAGACGGCCGGCAGCAGTTCGTAGTCGACCTCGATCAGGCGGGAGGCGGCCTCGGCGATGCCGACGGTGTCGGCGACGACCGCCGCGACGCGCTGCCCGCGAAAGCGCAACACCCGGTCGAAGACGAGGGTGTCGTCGGGGTCGTCGAAGCGGCTTTCGTGCCGCGCGGTGCTGAACCGGGTTGCGGGGGAGTCCTCCCAGGTGAGCACGGCGTGCACGCCGGGCAGCGCGCGGGCGGCGGCCGCGTCGACGTGCCGGATGCGGGCGTGCGCGTGCGGGCTGGCCAACACGCTGAGGTGCAGCAGCCCGGTCACGGCCACGTCGAGGGTGAAGGGTTCCTGCCCGGTGACCACGCGGCGGCCGGCGAGGGCGCCGAGCGAGGTGCCCACCAGTCCTCCCTCGGCGCGCGGCACCCGGCCGGTGCGAACCAATGGCCCGAGCGTCGCGGTTCCGGAGGCACCTGCGTGCGCCGCGATTCCGCTCTCCCCGGCGACGGATGCGGGCTCGGCGACGGATGTCCCGGGCTCGGCGATGCCGCAGCCGGCGGCTGCGAGAGGGCCGGCACCGCAGCCCGCCGCGGGGTGCGGTTCGTGGCTCGGCCCCTCGGCCGGGGTGTGCTGCCCGCGGATCGCGTCGTCGATCGCCCGGTAGCCGGTGCAGCGGCAGAGGTTGCCCTTGAGCAGCCGCGGCAGGTCTTCGAGGTCGTCGTCACTCAGGGTGGAGGCCGTCACGACCATGCCGGGAGTGCAGAATCCGCACTGGAAGCCGGCCGCGTCGACAAAACGTTGCTGCACCGGATGCAGCACGGCTTCGGTGTCGGAAGGCGCGGACTCGCGGGCACCGCCGAGGCCTGCAGCGGTCGTGACCGCTGCCCCGTCCGCCCGGAAGGCGGGGTAGATGCAGGAGTGCACGGCCACCCCGTCGAGCAGCACCGAGCACGCGCCGCAGTCGCCGGTGTCACAGCCCTTTTTGACCTCGAAGTGCTGCTGGTCGCGCAGGAAGGTGCGCAGGCACTGCCCGGCCGAGGCCGGAGCCTCGACCGATTCGCCGTTGATCTGGAGTTTCATTCGGGTTCCTCCGTGGTGGCGCTGAGCTCGACACGGATCTCTTCGCCGAGAACCTCGCTCACCGCGCGCCGCCAGTCGGCGGCGCCGTGGGCATCCGTGAACCAGCACTCGATTGCCGCGATATGGGCGGCGAGCGTGGTCGCGGAGGGGATGCTCGGGTAGTCCAGCAGCAGCGGCCGCAGGGTGCCGCCGGTGACCGTGAGCGTGAAGCGGCCGTCGCGTGCGAGGCGTCCGGCGAGCACCGCGCCCGAGCGACCGATCGGCGAGAGGGCGATCTTGCGGAATGCCGTGCGGGAGGCGAGGGCGTCGGCCGACACGTGAATCGAGCGCAGCACATCCGTCGACTCGAGGATCGTGGTCATGTTGCCGGTGACGAACGTCGCGGCGGGCACCCGCAGGTCGGTGCCGTCGCCGCGCCAGATCAGCAGTTCGGCGTCGAGCGCGACCGCGAGGGTGATCATGGGGCCGGCGGGCAGGGCTGTGGCGAGGTTGCCGCCGACCGTCGCGACGTTCCAGACCTTGAAGGAGCCGAACAGGGCCGTGCAGCACTGATAAAACAACGGATGCGCCGCCCAGGCCGCGTCCCCGGCCAGATTCGGCAGGTCGGCGAGCTCGGCGAGGGTGCAGGTCGCGGCGATCTCCAGCCCGCCGTCGTCGGTCAGGGCGAGCGCCGGCCAGCGAAAAGCGAGCAGGTCGACGAGCCCGGTGAGCTCCACCCGCGGATCGGCGAACAGCTCGCTACCCCCGGCCAGAGGCACGACTCCCGGGCCGAGCAGCCGCAGGTCATCGCGGTGCCGGGCGGGGGTGATGCGGGTAACGGTGTTCAGGTCCAAGCTGTCCTCCGACGGGGTGGGGCGACGGGCTGACGGCATTGTCGGGCGTGGGGCGGTGCGGGCTGAACCGGTCGTTGCGCGGGGGCATTCCCCCGCGGATGTCCCGGTTCCGTTCCAGACTACTGGGACGCGGGGGCCGCCCCGGCGTCACTTCGCTGTTTCCCTGGCGCACTCCCCGCGCAGCGGCGCAGTACCCGCGCACCTGGTGCGACGCGCTCACGTCGGGTGGCGCAGTACCCGCGCAGCGGCGCAGTTACCGCGCACTGCGGAAAGTGGCTAGTACTCGACCCGAAAGCCGCCGATGAAGGTGATCGTATTGCCGTCGGGATCGGTCAGCGTTGACAGCTGCACGCCCTTGTTGGCGAGCACGGTCCCGCCCGGAGTCAGTCCGCGGGCGGTGAGCTCGGCGAGGTGCTGCGGCAGGTCATCCACCGCGACGTTCAGCAGGCCGGTGCCGGCGCGCTCGGCATCGTGGGTGACCTGCACCCAGCCCGAGTCGGTCACCTGCCACTCCACGAGCAGTCCCTTCATTGGCAGGTTGTCGGCGGGCCGGCCGAACAACTGCTCGTACCAGGCATGGGCGGCGTCGAAGTCGGCCACGGGAACGACGGCCAGCAGGTGTGCGATGGGCATGTGGGGCATCCGTTCTGAGCGCTAAAGCGGGCTACACGTCGATGGCGTACACGAGCGACTCCTGCACCATGCCGAGCCAATCGTAGAGGCCGCCGAGAAAGCTGGCCTCCTCGCCCTCGAGGCGGATCTCGCCGTCGGGCCCGATCAGCAGCCGCTCGGCGAGGGTCAGGCGCAGGTCGGTCAGGGTGCGCAGCCACGCTTGCACCGCGGCGGCGTCCAGGGTGATCGCGACGGTTTCGGTCGCGTCCAATTCGACGGATGCTTCCGGCTCCGTTTCGTGCACCAGGTCGAGGTCGGTCCGGTCCAGGTCGGTGAGTTCCTCGCCCGCGGAATCGAATCCGGGGGAGTCGAACCCGGGGGCCTCATTGAGGGTGTCGAGCACCGAGCGGGCGTTGCGCGCCTTGGCGGCGAGCAGGTCGTCGCTCGTGAACCGGCGAAACTCGGCCGCCGCCTCGGGGTCGTCGCGGTAGGCGTCGGGCAGCAAGCGCTGGAAGGCCGGATCGGTCAGGGCCGACTGGGGATCGGTGGTCGCGGCATCGAGCATGTCGACGAGCTGGGTGGCGGCCAGGCGCAGCAGGTCGATTTCGATCGCCTCGAAGCGGGCGGAGACGACGATCGGTCCGGGCTCGCCACTTTCCGGAGCGTCACCGCCGGGCTGGAACGGCATCATGCGTCGTCCTTGGCGAGGGTCGCCCAGAGGCCGAAGCCGTGCATGGCCTGCACGTGGCGCTCCATGGCCTCGCGGTTGCCGGTCGCGACGACCGCGCGGCCGTTGTTGTGCACCTGCAGCATCAGGCGCTCGGCTTCGGCGGCGGGTACCCCGAAATAGCTGCGGAAGACATAGGAGACATAGGACATGAGGTTGACGGGGTCGTCCCAGACGAGGGTGATCCACGGGCGCTCGAGGGAGACCGAGTCGCGCAGGTCCAGATCGGGAAGTTCAACGGTTAAAGCCACCCTCCCAGCCTAAGCCGCACCTTCACGCACGCCTACCGAGTGCACAGGATGCGGCCGAGTTGAGGTGCGGAGACTGAGGTGCGGAGATCGTGCCCTCGCCCCGACAACGAGGGCACGAAGTCCGTACCTCAGCGGAACGCGCCAGGGCCCAGGGCTCAGAGCGCCACGCTCGACACGCGTTGGGCGTGCGCGTAGGCCACCGGCTCCGGCAGTCGCGCATCACTGCGCACTCGGCGTGAGAACCGTTCGATCGACTTCAGCGCGCTGACCAGCTCACCGACCGAGATCTCGAACGGCATGTTGTGGATCGTCTCGCCCGCAGCCGTCGCCGCCGTCGCGACCGTGATCAGGTCGTCTTCATCGGTCACCTTCAGGCCGACCTCGGTCAGCGTGTTCGGCAACCCGACCCGGGTCGTGAACTCGACGAAGTCCCGAATCTCCTGCGTCGGCGCGCCCTCAAGCACGAGCTGCGTGACCGAGCCGATGTTCACCTTCTGCCCGTGCGCGAGGCCGTGCGTCTGGTGCGCCGCTGTGAGCCCGTTGTGGATCGCGTGTGCCGCCGCGAGGCCGCCCGACTCGAAACCGATCCCCGACAGCAGGGTGTTCGCCTCGACGACCTTCTCGACCGCCGGCGTCACGACGTGTTCCCGGACGGCGTCGAGGGCCGGCAGGGCGTTGTCCCAGAGCACGCCCCACGACAGTTCGGCCAGCGCGGTGCCGGCGAGGGTCGGCAGGCCGCCAGCCATGGTTGCGGCGTGCGCCTGCGCGGTCGCCCGAGCTTCGAGCCAGGTCGCGAGGGCATCGCCGACACCGGCGGCGAGAAAGGCGGCGGGTGCGCGGGCGACGAGCTGGGTGTCGACGAGTACGAGGTCGGGGTTCTTCGGAAAGAACCGGTACTCCTCGAACGCGCCCTCTTCGGTGTAGATGACCGCGAGGGCGGAGGTGGGGGCATCCGTCGACGCCACCGACGGCACCGTCACCCAGCGAATGCCGCACAGGAACCCGGCGGACTTCACGGCGTCCATGGTGCTGCCGCCGCCGACCGCGACTACGACGTCGGAGTCGTTCGCCGCGATCACCTGCACGAGCCGGTCGATCTCCTTGGCGGTCGGGATGCCGCCGAACTTCTCGCGGGTCAGCGGCAGCCCTGCACTCTGCAGCGCAGTCTGCACTTCGTGCCCCACGAGCCCCCAGACGATGTCATCGCTGACGATCAGGGGCCGCGAGCCGAGCGGCTTCAAAAACTCGCCGAGCCGGGATATCGCCCCCTGACCCTGCACGTAGCGACCGGGACTGATGATTGTGCGGATTAAACCGGGGGTGGCCATGTCACTCTCCTTTGAATGAATCTGGTGCCTGCGAATGGATCGAATACGAATGTCCAGCCTATTTTTCGTACCCCGCCGCCGGTCAGTCGCCCTGTCACGATGTGAGAAATTGCCAGCGGATTCGGCGGCGGGAACGATTGTGCCCCGGCCGGACCCGGCACACAATGTGCGCATGACGACCTCGGATCCCATTCCCTACCTCGACCCGGCTCCGGATGCTTCGCCGGGCCAGCACGCCCGGCGCGGCGACCGAAACGCTCCGGTGACGCCACTGCATCCGGCGCCGCTGGCGATCGCTGGGTCGACGGGTGGTGTGCCCGACAGCACCGGTGTCGCCTCGATCAACAAGTCCCTCGCGATCCTCGAGATCGTTGCCGAACGTGGCGGGGCGAGCGCCCGTGAGGTGTCTGCGTCGCTCGCCCTGCCGCTGCCGACGGTGTACCGGCTGATGCAGACCCTCGTGCAGAGCGACTATCTCGTGCACCTCCGCAGCGAGCATCGCTTCGAACTCGGGTACAAGCTGCACCGGCTCGGGGTATCGCTGCATCGCCAGATCGGGGTGCCGCAGCAGGTGAGGGCGGAGGTCGACGGGCTGCACGCATCCGCTCGGGCCGCCGCCTATTTCGCGGTTTACCGCGGATCCGACGTCGTCGTGATCTACATTGTGGACAGCCCCGAGAACCCGCGCCTGCAGCCGCTGACCTTCGGGTTTCACGAGGCCGCGCACGCCACGGCGTTCGGCAAGATCATGCTCAGCGGGATGACGGCCGAGCAGCGCGACCAGTACCTCGGCGCCCACGGCCAGGCCCGCCTGACGCAGACCACGGTCACCAACCGGGCCACCCTCGACCACGAGCTCGCGGCGATCAGCGCGACCGGCGTGGCCTGGGAACACGAAGAGTTCATGCCCGGTATGAGTTGCGCCGCCGTTGGCGTGCGTGATGGCGCCGGCCTCGTTGTCGGGTCGGTCGCCGTCAGCGCCCGCGCCCGCGACCTCGACGGCCGCGAACGCGAGGTCGAACTGCTGCTGCGGGAGTCGGGTGCCCGCCTCAGTCGCTATTTCCGCTCGGGAACGCTGCCGGCCCGGCACCCGGACTGAGCGGATGCCGGACCGGGCGGATGGCTACTGCTCGACCTCGGAGGTGTGCACGGCCTCCCACCACGGCACGATCACGCCGCGGGCGAGCGTGTGGAAAGACATGTTGAAGGCCAGGAACGCGGGGCTGGCGTCGCGGCTGATCCCGATGCTTGCCACGTCGAGGGCGTGCACGGCGATGAAGTAGTTGTGCTTGCCGCTGCCGGCGGGTGGGGCCGCCCCGAGAAACCGCTTGAGCCCGGCATCGTTGGTGAGGTGCCACGCTCCGGAGGGCAGCACCGTGCTGTTCTCGTCGCCGGCACCGGTCGGCAAGGATGTCGTCGACGCCGGGATGTCGGCGATCGCCCAGTGCCAGAAGCCGCTCGCGGTGGGAGCGGTCGGGTCGTACATCGTCACCGCGAAGCTCTTGGTCCCTTCCGGGAAACCGCTCCAGCTCAGCTGGGGGCTGGTGTCAGTACCGCCGGCCCCGAAGATCCCGCTCACCTGCGGGGTCGGCAGCTCTTCTCCGTCACGCACGTCGGTCGAGGTTACGGCGAAACTCGGCACGGTGCCGATCAGGTCGTAAGGGCTCTGCTGAGTCGTCTGCTGAGTCGTCTGTTGGGTCGTCTGTTGGTTGGCCATGGGGGCTCCCTTTCTGGTTATCGGAACGGAGGTTGCAGCTACAGTTCGTGCCGGGAGAACAGGTCCACGATGTGGTCCGCCTGCCGCATGGCGAGGGCCACGATCGTGAGCGTCGGGTTCGCTGCGCCGCCGGTCGTGAAGACCGAGCCGTCACTCACGAACAGGTTCGGCACGTCATGGGCCCGCCCGAACGCGTTGGTCACGCCGTCTTCGGGCTTCGCGCTCATGCGGCTGGTGCCGAGGTTGTGCGTCGACGGATACGGCGGCGTGCGGTGGGCCGACGTCGATCCGACCGCATCGTAGAGCAGTTCGGCCTGACCGTAGCCGTGCTCGCGCATGGCCACGTCGTTCGGATGGTCATCGAAGTGCACGTTCGCGACGGGCAGCCCGTGGGCATCCGTCACCGTGCCGTTCAATGTCACCCGGTTGGTTTCCTGCGGCATGTCTTCGCCGACGATCCAGAGGCCGGCCGTGTTGACGTAGCCGTCGAGGATCGAGGTGAAGTCCGGGCCCCACGAGCCCGGCTCGGCGAACGCCGCCAGGAACGCCGGCCCGAGCGCGAGCGTCTCGAGGTAGTAGCCGCCGGCGAAGCCGCGATCGGGGTCGTGCCGGGCCTCGTCGGCGATGATGCCCGCCATCGTCTCACCCCGGTACTGGTGCACCGGATGCTCGAACTGCGCGTACACCGACCCGGTCGTGTGCCGCATGTAGTGGCGACCGACGTGCCCGGACGAGTTCGCCAGCCCGTCGGGAAACCGCGAACTCGCGCTCAGCAGCAGCAGCCGCGGCGTCTCGATCGAGTTTCCGGCGACCGCCACCACCCGGGCGCGCTGCCGGTGCAGGTTGTCGTCGGCGTCGAGGTAGATGACCGCGTCGGCGCGCCCGCGGGCGTCGTGGGTGATCTGCACGACCTGGCAGTCGGGCCGCAGATCGAGGTTGCCTGTGGCTTCCGCGCGCGGAATCTCCCGCACCAGCGTGCTCCACTTCGCGCCCGACCGGTCGCCCTGAAAGTTGAACCCGTCCTGGATGGTGCCCGGGCGGCCGTCGTAGGGTTCGGAGTTGGTGCCGTAGGGGCCGGTGGCGTAGAAGTTGTAGCCGACCCGGGCGGCGCCGTTCGCGAGCACCTTGTAGTTGTTGTTGGCCGCCATCGCCGGGCGCCCGTGCCGGTGGCTCGAGCCCAGGGCGATCTCGGCGCGGTCGTAGTACGGTGCCAGCTCGGCCAGGGTCAGCGGCCAGTCCAGCAGGGTCGCGCCCTCGATGGAGCCGTAGGTCGACCGGGCACGCAGCTCGTGCTCGAGAAACCGGGGGGTCGCCCCGGCCCAGTGAGTGGTGGTGCCGCCGACCGCTTTCACGAGCCAGGCCGGCAGGTTGGGAAAGTCCCGGGCGATGCGCCACGACCCGCTCGTGGTGCGCGGGTCGGTCCAGGCCATCTGCCCGAAGGCCTCCCACTCATCGTTGACGTGCTCTTCAAGACGGATGTGCGCCCCCGCCTCGATCAGCACGACGCGGATTCCGCGGGTGGTCAACTCGTGGGCGAGGGTTCCGCCGCCGGCGCCCGACCCCACGATGACGACAACCTCGTCATCGTGGTCGAACGCGGTCACAGGGTCACCTCGTCAGCCTCGGTGCGACGAGATGCCTTGACGGGGTAGGGCAGCGGGCCCTGTTCGACCCGGGTGAGTTCGCCGCTGTACTCCTCGACGCGGGGGTCGGGCAGCCAGTTCAGGTCGTCGAACCCGCGGGTGAGGTAGCCGCCCTTCTCGACGGATGCCCCCTCGTAGCCGAGTGCGGCCCACACCTCCGGCAGGTTGTACAGCGTGAGCACGGTATTGCCGCGCACGAACGTGAAGAATTCGGTGCGTTCGATGGACTTCAGGTGCGCGAAGGCCTCGTCGTCGGGGAGGCCGAGAAAATCGCCCTGCGGCAGCGAGCCGAGGCTGTCGAGGCCGTTCGCCACGGCGAGGGTCATGCGGTTCGTCTGCACGGCGAGGTTCAGCAGGCTGTCCGCCGTGCGTTCATACGCCGAAACCGGCAGGGTGTCGTGCGGAAATGCGATGCGGATCACTCGAACCAGCAGCACGTGGGCGCGATCAGATTCGAGAAACCGACGGGGGGCTTCCTCGGTGGAAAGAGACGTCACTGTTCACTCCTTCGTTGGTGCGTGTCTGTTGCGGTCTGGGTTCGGGGTCAGCCGACCGGGGTCGGCACGAGAATGCCGCGCCCCACCAACCGGCCGCTGTCGAGGTCGGCGATGGCGTCATTGGCCGCTTCGAGCGGGTAGAGCGCGGTGTGTAGGGTGACCTTGCCCTGCGCCGTGAGGGTCATCAGTTCGACGAGGTCGTTGTAGGTGCCCACGAGATTGCCGATCACGTTGATCTCGCGGCTGATGATCTCGATCGTCGGCAGGTTGACGGCGCCGCCGTAGCCGATCACGTAGTGCGAGCCGCGGTTGCGCAGCAGGCGGGGGGCCAGCAGCTCCGCACCGCGCTCGCCCACGAAGTCGAACACGACCTGCGCGCCGCCCGAGGTGAACTCCGTCACGGCGCGGGCCACCTCATCATCCGTCGTGGCCAGCACGGTGTGGGTGGCGCCGAGCTCGCGGGCCAGCTCGAGGGCGGCCTCGGACCGGTCGACGACGGTGATGTCGGCGCTCGTGATGGCGGACAGGCTCTGGATGCCGATGTGCCCGAGCCCACCGGCGCCGATGACCACCGCGTGGGTACCCGGGAACAGGTCGGCGGCGGCCTTGCGCACCGCGTGGTAGGCGGTCAGTCCCGCGTCGGCGAGGGCGGCGATGTCCCGCGGCTGCAGGGCGGGGTCGAGCTTCACGACGGCGCGCGCGTTGGTGAGCATGATCTCGGCCATGCCGCCGTTGGCGTTGATGCCGGGGAACGTGGCGTTCTCGCAGTGTGAGTCCTGGCCGATCCGGCAGGCCGGGCAGAGTCCGCAGCTGGTGAGCGGATGCATGATCACGGTATCGCCCGGAGCCACGTTGTGCACGGCGGAGCCGACCTCCCGCACCCAGCCAGCGTTCTCATGCCCGAGGGTGTACGGCAGATGGGGGTGTTGGATGGGGTCCCACTGGCCCTCGATGATGTGCAGGTCGGTGCGGCAGAGCCCGGCCGCGCCGACGTCGACCAGTACGTCCCACGGGCCGAGCAGTTTGGGCTCGGGCACGTCGTCGAGGGTGGGGTGTTCGCCGTAGGAATGTAACCGGACTGCCTTCACGGTGGGCTCCTCGTCGTTGAGTTGCGGGGTGTGACTCGCTCGAACACGCAGGTGAACCCCCATAATCGACGGTCGGCGCTCGCCGGGGTAGCCGCGCTCTCACGTGGTGAGAACGCGGCACGGCACACGCAGCTCCGACACACTGGTTCCGAGTGTCGGAGGAAGGAATACCCTAGAAGCATGAGCCCTTTCCCCGCCCCGACCTCCCCGCCGACCCGGTCTGCCCTCGCGCTGACGGATGTCGAGGTGGAACGCATCCGGAACGACTTTCCGGTGCTCGCGCAACGGGTGAACGGGCATCCGCTCACCTATCTGGATTCGGGCGCGACCTCGCAGAACCCGATCAGCGTGATGGAAGCCGAGCAGGAGTATTACGAGCAGCGCAACGCCGCCGTGCACCGCGGTGCCCACACCCTCGCGGTGATCGCCACGGAGAGCTTCGAACTGGCGCGGGAGAAGGTCGCCGCCTTCGTCGGGGCCCTGACCGATGAGATCGTCTGGACCTCCAATGCCACCGAGGCGATCAACCTGATCGCGTACTCGTTCAGCAACGCGTCGCTCTGGCTCGGCGGCCCGGCCGCCCGCCGGTTCCGGCTCGGCGCCGGCGACGAGATCGTCGTCACCGAGGGGGAGCACCACGCGAACCTCATTCCGTGGCAGCAGCTCGCCCTGCGCACGGGGGCGACCCTGCGGTTCATTCCGATTCTGGATGACGGCTCGCTCGACCTGGCCGCGGCATCCGTCATCGTGAATGCGAAGACCCGGGTGCTGGCCTTCACCCACGCCTCCAACGTGACCGGCGTGATCAACCCGGTCGAGGAGATCGTGGCGCTCGCCAAGGCCGTGGGCGCGCTGACCGTGCTCGATGCCTGCCAGACCGTGCCGCACCTGCCCGTGAACGTCACCGCGCTCGGCGTGGACTTCGCCGTGTTCAGCGGGCACAAGATGCTCGGTCCGACCGGCGTGGGAGCCCTGTTCGGCCGCGCCGAGTTGCTCGCCGCAATGCCGCCGTTCCTGACCGGCGGGTCGATGATCACGACCGTGTCGATGGAGGCCGCCGAGTTTTTGGCGCCGCCGCAGCGCTTCGAGGCCGGAACGCAACGCATCTCGCAGGCGATCGCCCTCGCCGCGGCCGTGGACTACCTGACCGAAACCGGCATGGGCCGCATTGCCGCGTGGGAGGCCGAGCTCGGGCAGCGCCTCGTCGCGGGCCTCGCCGAAATTCCCGGGGTGCGGCTGCTCGGTCCCGGGGCGGGTGTGGAGCGGCTCGGCCTGGCCGCGGTCGACGTGGCCGGCGTGCACGCGCACGACGTGGGCCAGTACCTCGACGACGCCGGAATCGCCGTGCGCGTCGGGCACCACTGCGCGCAGCCGCTGCACAAACGCCTCGGTGTGACCGCGTCGACGCGGGCGAGCGCGTACCTGTACACGACCACCGACGAGGTCGACCTGTTCCTGGCGACCCTCGCCGAGGTGCGGCCGTTCTTCGGCGTCTCTGAACTGTCTGTGGGAGGTAAGTGATGAGCGACCTGCAGAACCTCTACCAGCAGATCATCCTCGACCATTCCAAGGCCCGGCACGGCGCCGCGCCCCAGCCCCTCGGGAGCATCGACGACATCCCGATTCCCAACGGAACCCACCTCGGCCAATCGCACCAGGTCAACACGACCTGCGGCGACGACGTAACCCTGCGGGTTGTCGTGAAAGTCGATCCGCCGACTCCGGAACAGCTGGCGATCTCCAACTCCCTGCCGTTCGAGATCTCCGGTGACGACCCGCGGCTTCCGAAGCTCATCGCGTATGTCGACCAGGTGCAGTGGAGCGGCGACGGCTGCTCGATCTCGATGGCATCGGCATCCGTACTGCACGATCTGCTCACCAAATTGCCGGTGGAGGATGCCCTGGAGCTGCTGGGCACGTTCCGCGAGGTGCTGCGCTCCCGCGGCAAGATCGAGCCCGACGAGGAGGTGCTCGGCGACGCCGCCGCGTTCGGCGGAGTCTCCCGGTACCCGGCGCGGGTCAAGTGCGCGATGCTGCCCTGGGTCGCGTTCGAGGCCGCCCTGAACGAGGCCGAGCGCAGCTAGCCCGCGCCGGACTCGTCAGGGGCAGTGGCCTCGGCGACCAGGCGGGCAGCGGCGGCGCGGGCGACGAGGTAGTCCGCGTAGCTCAAAGTGCCGACGCGGTGGCTCGGCACCAGATTGTGGCCCGATTCGAACGCCGCGAAGGTGCGACCCGGCAGCCGCAGCGGCACGATCGGCCGACGCGAGCCCACCGACCCGTGCGAGCCTGCACCGTGCGCGCCGCCGGAACCCCCGGCCCGCGCAAAGCTCGACAGCGTCGCGCGGGCCAGGTCGGTGGCCAGCTCAACATCGGGCCCGCCGATGTCGGCGACCCGCCCGGCCGCCCCTGCACGCACGAGCGCGAGCAACTGCGCGGCGACGTCACGCACGTCGATGGGCTGCAGGCGGATGTTCGGGGCCAGGACCGCGGGCATCCGTCGCTGGGCGGCGAACATCGTGAAGACGAGGTCGTGAAACTGCGTGGCGCGCAAAATGGTGAACGGCAGCACCGACGTTGCGACGGCCTCTTCGGCGGCGAGTTTCTGCCGGTAGTAGCCGAGGGGAATCTGATCGACGCCGACGATCGACGGGTAAATCAGGTGGGGGAGCGGCGCGGTCATGCGGGGTCCGCGGCGGGCCGCGTCGATGAGCGCGCCGGTGAGTCGTGCGTCTGTGCCGCGCGGGTTCGTGGCGAGGTGCACGATCGTGTTCACGTTGCGCACGGCGTCATCGAGGTTCTCCCCGGTCGCGAGGTTTCCGCGCACCCAGCTGCCGGGCTCGCAGTCGGTGGGAGCGGCCGCTCGGCTCAGGATGCGCACGCGCAGGTTGGCGGCGCGCAGCAGGGGCACGACGGCGCGGCCGAGGGTTCCGGTGCCGCCGGTGACGAGTACGTAGCTCATGGCAGGTCCTTTCGCGCGCAGCCGCCGGGCCGCACAGGCTCTGGCCCCAGTGTGGCACCGCACCCGGCGCGCGGTACAACATTGACACCTTGGCTGCGCCCGCGCGGGGAGCATCCGCTGCCCGCTGCCCGCTGCCCGCTGCTTGCCGCCCGCGTGTCGATACGTGACAACTGTGAGCGAGCCACACCGCAGAGAGCGGGTCGCGCGCTCTCAGCTGTCACGTATCGACACGACCCCGAGCACGACCCCGAGCACGACCGGCACGGCAGCGCGCCACACCAGCAGGCTGGGGGCTAAGCGCCGTGCGGCGTGAGCGCGGCCTGCAACGGCCAGTCCTGACCCTCCAGGATGAGCTGCGCGGCGGCACCCGTGGCGGAGTTCACGACGATCGGCGCCATCAGGTTCACGGTCGTGGCAGCGGCTGCCCCAGCGGACGCCGCGGCATCCCCGGGATTCACGACGACGAGCACGAGGGCATCCTTCGGAGCGGTCAGGGCCAGTGAGGCCTGCTGTTCGGCCGAGATGTACGGCGTGTAGTGGGGCAGAAACGCGGCGGCGTCGAGCACGAAGAGCCGGGTCGAGACCGCGTCGAGGGCCTGCAGCGCGAACAACCCCGTGGCACCCTCGATCTCGGTGAGCGAGAACGCGGTGAGCGGCGCGAGCCCGGGTGGGGGAGTGACGAAGCTGAGGGTCGCGTTCATGGGGCTCACAATCGTAGGTACAGCAGAAGCAACAGCAGTGTTCATCGCAGGAAGTCCATCAGGGTCGGCTGCAGCACGCGCGCGGTCACGGCGAGTGCGGCCTGATACGTGGTCTCCTGCAGCGTGAGGTCGAGGATGGCCTGGCCCAGGTCGAGGTCTTCCAGGCCCGAGCGGGTGGATTCGAGGGTTCCGGCCTTGGTCATCAGAGCCTCCTGAGCTCGTTCCAGGTTTGCCTGCCGCGCGCCGCCCACCGAGCGTTGCTCGATCATGGCCGACATGCGCGAGTCGAGGGCGTCGAGGTTGCCGCCGATGTTGGTGCCGCCGCGCAGCTCGCTCGCGATGGTGTCGATCAGCGCGAACACCGAATCGGCGCCGTCGCCGAACACCGCGGAGCCGTCGGCGTCGACCCGCACGGTGTTGCTGCCGCCCACTCGCCGCTCGACCGAGCCGCCGGAGTGTGACGTGTAGGTCCACGCGCCCGCGTCGTCTTGCGTGGCGGTCACGGCCGCGCCGGCGTCGGAGTTGCCGGCGAACACCGTGCGCCCGACGAAGGTCGTGTTCGCCGTGGTGAGAAGTTCTTCTTTCAATCCTTCGAGCTCGACCGCGATGGCCTCCTTCGCCGTTGCTGACAGCGCGCCGTCGTTGGCGCCCTGCACGGTGAGGTCGCGCACCTTGTTCATCAGCGACGACGCGGTGTCGAGGGCGCCGTCGATCGTGGTGAGCCAGTTGTTGCCGTTTTCGGCGTTGCGGCTGTACTGGGCCACGGCGCTCTGCTCGGTGCGCACGGCCATGGCACTGGCGGCGGCGGTCGGGTTGTCCGACGCTCGGCTGATGGCCTTCAACGAGCTGGCCTGCTCCTGCAGCTTGGCCAGGTTCGCCATGTTGGTCTGCAGGTTGCGCTGCGCGTCGCGCATCTGGGTCTGACTCGTCACTCGCGTGATCATGGGTTACCTCCCGACCAATCCGGTGCGGTTGATGAGGGTGTCGAGCATCTCATCGACCGCGGTGAGCATGCGTGCCGCGCCCTGGTACGCGGTCTGGAACATGAGCAGGTTGACGTTTTCTTCGTCCATATCGACCGACGCATTCGCCAGCTGTCTTCCGACAGCGGATGTCGCGGCCGCGTCGTCGATCGTCGCGCCCTGCAGCGCGCTCTGCGTAACCACGCCGATCTGGGTGACGAACGTCGCCCAGTCGTCGCTGGGGGAGACGATTGCGGCGCCGTCGGCATCCACGGCTTCGCCGGCGCCGAGCTGCGCGACGGCGTCGGCGATGGAACCGTCGTAGGCACCGGCATCCGGATCGCCCGCCACGACCGTGGTCGCCGCGACGGTGATCGTAGAGGCGGCGCTGCCCGCGGTGTACGAGAAGAGGTTGTCAGCGCCGGCCGACGTGTAGATCGCGTTGACCTTGTCGGCCAAGTCTCCCGCAAACGAGTTGTACGAGGCCGCTGCTTCGGCGAGCACGCCGCCGGTGCCGGAGTCGTTGGCCGAGCCGAGCAGCGACAAGGAGCCGGCCATCTCGCCGCCCTCGATCGAAACGGTCGTGCCGGAGGCCCAGGTCAGGCTGACCGGGTTCGCGTCCAGCCCATCGAGGGACGTGGCTCCCGAGACGCTGAGCGCGTTGGCGAAGTCGCCGCTGACCAGCGCGTTGCCGCCGATGACGACCGTGACGGTGCCGTCGGCCTGGTCGCGCACGCTCGCGCCGGTGAGCGCGGCGATCGTCGTGGTGAGCTGGCTGCGCTGGTCGATCAGTTCGTTGGCGGAGCCGCCCGACGCCAGCGCCGAGCGAATCTGGGTGTTGAGCGACGCGACCTGGCTGGCGGCGCCGTTCAGTTCCTCGGCCATCGACGACAGGTCGTTGCGAGCCGATGCCCACTGGTTCTCGACCGCTGAGTAACCCTGCGAGATCTGCGTGGCGAGCTGGCCGGCGGTCTCGAGCAGCAGCGAGCCGTTGGTAGGGTCGTCAGCGCCGTTGGCGAGGGTCTGCCAGCCCGACCAGAACTCGCCGAGCTTCGCGCTGAGTCCGCTGTCGCCGGGTTCGTTGAGCGAGGTTTCGAGGGCGGCGAGGGTGTTGGCGCGCACCGCAGAGTAGCCGGCGGCCCCAGCGCTCGTGCGCACGCCAGCGTCGAGCTGGGCGCTGCCGAAGCGGGCCACGCCGTCGACCGAGACACCCTGGCCGACGGTTCCGGCATTGGCAACGGCACCGGTCTGGGCAGTGGCCGCGATCGACGAGGTCGTCACGCGCTGGCGGGTATAGCCATCCGTGTTGGCGTTGGCGATGTTCTGGCCGACCGTGTTGAGGCCCTGCCGAGCGGCGACGAGGCCGGTGTACGCGGTGTTGAGGCCGCCGAAGGTGCTCATGGGCGAAACATCACAGGTTCTGGTCGAACAGGCGGGCGGCCGCGCTGAGGGCGGCGCCGTCGTTGCCGCGGGCGTCGTAGGTGGCCACGGCGGGGCACAGTCCTGCAAGGGTCTCCTGCGCCGAGCGCGCGGCGCTGCGGATGAACTTCTCGTTGGTGTCTCGCAGGTCTTTGATCTGCACGGTGAGGTCGCCCATGGCTTTGAGGTGGGCGGCGAAAATCTCGCCCCACGGGCCAGCCGGGGCCTGGCTGGCGAGCTCCCGCAGATTGGCGTCTTCGTTGGTGCCCCACTCGGTGGCGAGGTGGGCGACCTCGACGGCGCGGCCCAGGCCGGCTTCGCGCACCAGGTTGAGCACCTGCTCGACCTCGCGGGTGGCGTGCTGCAGCCAGCGGCCCTTGCCGCCCTGCAGCAGCAGGTGTTCTTCTTCGAGCTTGAAAATCAAGAGTTCGAGCAACTCGCGTTCACGCCAGAGCAGCGCAGACAGTTCATTGGCGCCCATGCCCTCAACCATCCTTTCGTTCACGCGGTTCACCCCGCGCATGCGGGGGCCTTCCAACTCGTTCGTAGGTACTGTCGGCCCTGGTTCGCGGAATGTAAGACGCGGTGGGCCTCTTTTTTCGGGGTGTACTCAACGTCTGTCCCTCAAAGATAGGACGAATTCTCCCCGAATGGGGGGCATTGCCTGAACTCTTTGTAATGCCACGGTATGTACCTTTAAAGCGAAGGCTCCGATTGACTATTCGCGTGGACACACATACGGGTGATTGTAGCAATTCAATAATATTCCGTCCAGCTTCACAATCCGTTCAACTCGCACTGGGGGCCCGCTCGTGAACCGCACCGAACGTAATGCGCTCGTGGTCGAAAACCTCCCTCTGGTGGGTTATCTCGTCTCCGAGGTCTGGGCCAAGGCCCGTCACCTGTCCCGCGACGACCTCGCCTCGGCCGGTGCGGTCGCCCTGATCACGTCAGCGGATGCCTTCAATCCCGCCCTCGGGGTTCCCTTCGGTGCCTTCGCCCGCCGCCGCATCATCGGGGCCTTCGCCGACGACATGCGCTCGAGCGATTGGGCTACCCGCTCCGCGCGCAAGCGCATCAAAGAGACCCTCGCCGTGCAGGAGACACTCTCCGCCGCCCTCGGGCGCACTCCCAACGTGGGCGAGATAGCCGCAGCGCTCGGAGTGGACAGGGAGACGGCCTCCGCCGGCCTGGCCGATGCCGCCCGGACGCTGTCGACCCTTGACGACACGACGGCCGAGTTTCTGGTTGCCGAGACCGTGCTGCCCGAGGAAGCGCTGCTGTCGTCCGAGCGGCTCGTGTACCTGCGAGCCGCGATCGCCGCGCTGCCCGAGAACATGCGGGTCATCGTGGAGCAGGTCTACTTCGACGACCGCACGGTGAAAGAGATCGCGGCCGAGCTCGGCACCACGCACTCCGCCGTCTCGCAGCTGCGGGCCGAAGCGATCCGCCTGCTGCGCGACGGTCTCGGCACTCACTACGCCGACGACGCCGAGGCCACCTACGAGCCGGAGTCGCGCATCGCGCCGGCCCGCCGCAGCGCCTACCTCGCCCGCCTCGCCGATGTCGCCGCGGTCGGCATGACCCGAGCCGTGCACGAACGACTACACGTCGACGAATTGGCCGCTTCCTAGCCCCCACGCTTGTCGAGCCCCCCAGACCCGCGGGCACGATTAGCCCGCCGCTTCCCCGCGGCGGGACCACCGCCGGCCCACGGATGGGCCGGTGACGTTACACCCAACACGGAAGAACACATCATGGGTATGCAGCTGAACAACAATATTTCGACACCGTCCACGCCGGCGAGAGCGGAGGGCACCCGGGGGGGAGTAGCCCAGCCAACCGTCGCCCTCTCGGGCGGGGTGCAGAGCACGCCGGTTGACACCGTCTCCCTGGCTACCAAGACGGATGCCGTCGCCACCGAAAACCGCCTCGCCGCAGCGTCGCGCATCACGAGCGGTGAAATGGCCGCTCAGGTGGCCGAGGTGACGCAGGAGAAGATCCTCGCCGAGCCCGCCACCGCCGTCAGTGCCCAGGCCCGGCAGTCCAACGCCGACGTCTTGCAAATCCTGGAGCCCAAGCCCCAGTAGTCACACCCCAAGCGCGCGCCCCCTTCGACCACTCACCGCTGGTTGAGCCGGGCGCGCGTCGGTTGTCGAGCTTGTCGAGACTTGCGCCCGGTCGAAACCCCGCAAGCCGCTCCTCAAACTCAACCGCCCCCCGATCGCCCGATCGCCCGATTTAAAAGAATCTCCCCTCCCCGCCTAACCTCACCCCACCCCCGGCCGATAGCTCTTTGTGCTGGCCCATGGATGGGCCGGCGCAACACGACCCAATCACGGAGGATTCATCATGGGCATGCAGGTCAACACCAACGTCGCGGCAAACAACGCTTACCGCAACCTTTCCACCACACAGAACGACCTCAGCAAGTCGCTCGAAAAGCTCTCCAGTGGTCTTCGCATCAACCGCGCAGCGGATGACGCGGCCGGCCTCGCAATCTCGGAGGGCCTGAAGTCCCAGGTCGGTGGCCTCACGGTCGCTGCCCGCAACGCGCAAGACGGCATCAGCGTCATCCAGACCGCTGAAGGTTCTCTCACCGAGGTCCACTCCATTCTTCAGCGCGTGCGCGATCTCGCCGTTCAGGCTGGTAACGACTCGAACAACGGCGATTCGCGCAAGGCAATCGCGACTGAGGTTGCCGCCTTGGGTGCTGAGCTGACCCGAATCGGTGAATCGACGAACTTCAACGGAATCAAGCTCCTGGGCGATACGTCCACGGACGACAGTCACGTCGCTGCTGAACTGACCTTCCAGGTCGGTGGAGGATCGACAGCCGACGATCAGATTTCCGTCAGCTTCACCGACGTAACGGAAATTGGTGCCGCCGTCAGCGCCATGAGCGTCGTCACCGGCGACGGTTCGGACGCCACGCCCTACGTTTCAGGATTTTCCAGTGCTGACGTAGCTTTGACGACGATTGCGGCTCTCGACGTGCAGATCACCGCTGTCTCGACGGCACGTGCCGACCTTGGTGCGGACCAGAACCGGTTTGAAAGTGTCGTCAAGACCCTGGCCGTCTCGAAGGAGAACCTCACCGCTGCCGGATCGCGTATTCGCGACACCGACATGGCCGAGGAAATGGTCAAGTACACCCGCGCAAACATCCTGTCCCAGGCCGGTACCGCCATGCTCGCGCAGGCAAACCAGTCCAACTCGGGCGTGATGCAGCTTCTCCAGTAACACCGGCACCACATCAGGTCGCACGTGATCTGAGGTTTGCGGCAACCGCGGGGCGAACTGGACCTCGTCTCGCGGTTGCCGCAACTCGTTAACCCACACCCTTCTTTCAGGCTCACTTCGGTTTCAGGCTCACTTCGGTTTCAGGCTCACTTCGGTTTCAGGCTAATTTCGGAAAGGCGTCACCATGTCGATGGCAGTTGACGGCCTCATTAGCGGCCTGGACACCACGGCCCTCATCAACTCCCTGATGACTCTCGAGGCAGGCCCACAGACACTGCTGAAGTCCAAGGTCACGACCGCCAATACGCTGGTCACCGGCCTTCAGGCTCTCAACTCGTCGATTGCCTCGCTCGCCACCCTCGCGACCGAGTCCACCGTGGCCAACGCCCTCGATCTGTACACCGCATCGAGCAGTTCCACCGGCGTCACCACCACCGCAAGCAGTACGGCCAGCGCCGGCTCCATCGACATCGTCGTCGATCGCCTCGCCCAGACCCAGGTGTCCGTCTCCGACACCGTGACCGAATGGGCGGTATCGGACTTCACGATCACGAGTGCCTCGGGCACCGTCACCACGATCGCGGCCGACTCCACGTCGCTCGACGACGTCGTGACCGCGGTGAATGCATCCGAGGCCGGCGTTTCCGCGGTCAAGGTTGCCGCGGGCGCAGACGCCAACGGTAACGCCCTCTATCGCCTGCAATTTACGTCGGCGGAGCCCGGCGCCGATGCCGGGTTCACCGTGGACAATGCCACGCTGACGACGATCAAGACCGCGCAGGACGCACAGGTGACCCTCTGGTCGGGAACCACGGCCGCGCAAAGCATCAGCTCCAGCAGCAACACGTTCGCCGAACTCCTCCCCGGAGTAGCCGTCACCGTGACGGCGGCCTCGGACGTGCCGGTCACGATCACGGTCACCAGCGATGACGACGCCGTCAGCGCGATTGCGGAAGGTCTGGTCTCGTCTCTGAACGCCATCTTCGCGCAGATTTCCACTAAGACCGCCGTCGTGAACAGCACCGACAGCAGCGGCGCCGCCATCGTGTCGGCCGGCATCTTCAGCGGAGACACCACGGTACGGGCCGCCCAGCAACTGTTGATCTCGGCCGCGTCGATGCCCGTTGACGGGCGAT
Source organism: Cryobacterium melibiosiphilum (assembly GCF_003602235.1). Taxonomy (GTDB): domain Bacteria; phylum Actinomycetota; class Actinomycetes; order Actinomycetales; family Microbacteriaceae; genus Cryobacterium; species Cryobacterium melibiosiphilum. The sequence goes on along the minus strand of NZ_QZVS01000084.1, from coordinate 9,726 downwards.
CACCCTCGGAAATCGGCATCAGCATCACCAAGAGCGGCACCCTCGAATTCGACGCGGAGAAGTTTGCCGCCGCGATGGCCGAAGACCCGGACTACGTGAAGAGTGTGCTCACCGAAATCGCCACCCGCGTTGCGGGGGCCGCGGAGAGTGCCTCCGACAAATATGACGGCCTGCTCACCTCCAAGATCACCGGCCAGGAGAGCTTGGTCAAGAGCCTCGGAACCCAGATCGACAGCTGGGACCTGCGCCTAACCTCCCGTCGAAGCAGCCTGGAGCGCACCTACGCGTCGCTCGAGGTGCAGCTGAGCAACATGAACGCTCAGTCGGCCTGGCTCACTGCCCAGGTGGAATCCCTCAACGCCTCGAAATCGAGCTCATGACCATGACGATGAATGCCGGCGCCCAAGCGCAGCGTGCCCGCTACAACCGCGAAGCCATTCTCTCGGCGACGCCGGTTCGCCTGCTCACGATGCTCTACGACCGTCTGCTGCTCGACCTGAACCGTGCGGAGGTCGCGCAGGAGGGGCAGGACTGGCAGGTCGCGTCGAACAATTTGATTCACGCCCAGGCCATCGTGTCGGAGCTGAGTACATCGCTCAACATCGACGCGTGGGACGGTGGCGAGGGACTGTTCGCTCTGTATACGTACGTGTCGACGGCGATGATGGGCGCCAACACGAACCGCGATCCGGCCCGCACTCGGGAGTGCATTGCGCTGCTCGAGCCGCTGCGGCAGACCTGGCACGAGGCCGCGGAGATGCTGCCGGCGCAGACGGCGCCGATGCGAGCCGGGGGAGATCTGGGGATTGGCTGAGTCTGAGAATGTGAGCGCCTGGGAACGGGTGCTGGGGGATATGGAAGTTCGGTTGGATGACGCCGCGCGGGTCATGGGATCGGCTCGCGGGGTTTCGACCGGGCGCGTGTCTCGGCAGGCTCGACAACCGGAAGGCGTGGACTCCCCAACTTGGGCTGTGCCGGAGGGCATTGGGGCACTGCCGGCGGAGCTGGCGGAGCGGGCTCAGGATGTGCTCGTGAATCAGCGGAAGATTGTGGGGGAGCTAGAGAAGGCCAAGCGGGTCACGTTGCAGCACCTGGCCGCGGTGCGGTCGGTGCCCCCGGCACGCAACCCCGGAACATCCGTTTATCTCGATGTCGCAGGATAGACGAAAGAATTTCGTAAGAATTTCCTAAGATTTTTGCCCCCACTCCTAACGGCACTCGGATAAGAGCCGATAGCAGGACTTGAGTACGGAGTGCTCGCCACTGGCCACGGATCGGCCGTCTTGTCTTTTCACGACGAAACGGAACATCATGCTTGGATCGGTGACCTCCAACGCACTCGCCAGCACGCTGACCGCGCTGTCCCTGCGCCAGAGCGTCATCGCGACCAACATCGCCAACGTCAACACCCCCGATTACCGTGCCCAGGTGGTCTCCTTCGAAGGAGCCCTCGCCCGGTCGATCGAAGAGGGCAGCGGCATCATCACGCCCACCGTGACGCGCTCCGACGAGGCGACAAAGCTCAACGGCAACAACGTGAACCTCGATGTCGAGACCCTCGCCAGCACCGAAGCCCTGCTGCGTTACCAGTTCGCCGCCAAGGCCGTTGAAGGCCCGGTTACCGGCCTGCGCACCGCAATGAGGACCAACTAATGACAGACGCCATCAGCATCGCCGGGAGCGGCATGGCCCTGCACCGCAAGTGGCTCGACGCCATCGCCGATAACATCGCCAACGCGAACACCGTGCGCGGCGGTGACGACGCCGCCTTCCAGGAACGGCTGATTGTGGCCCAGGAAGGTGAGGGCCTCACCGGTGTCACCGCCGACGCCGCTCTCGGCGACACCGAGGGCCTGCTCGTCTACGAACCCACCAACGCCCTGGCCAACGCGGCGGGCTATGTGCGCTACCCCGACATCGACCTGTCCGAGCAGATGGGCCAGCTCATCATGGCGCAGCGCGGTTACCAGGCGAACGCGGCCGTCGTCGACCGGGCCAAGACCGCCTATGAAGCCGCTTTGCAGATTGGTCGTGGCTGATGCCTTTCAGCGCAATTTCCCTGGTGTCGAGCGTTGCCGGCACCGCTGGTGTCTCGGGCACCACTTCGATCGCCAGCACCCAGGGCAATCAGGACGACGGCGCCAGCTTTGGCGTGGCCCTCGCCGGCGCGGTCGAAAACGTGCAGACCCTGCAGAACACCTCCAACAACCTCGCGCTCAAAGCCGTCGAGGGTGGTGTCGGCGACATCGCCAGCGCCACGATCGCCTCGACCGAGGCGCAGGTCACCCTCGAACTCGTCGCCGCGATCCGTAACAAGGGCATCGACGCGTTCACCGAGATCATGCGGATGCAGGCCTGATGCCCGCTCAGATGACGTCGGCATTCCGACGCTTCGGCAACGCCATCAAGGCGTTCACTGTGGGCCAGCGCACCCTCGCCATCATCGGCGTCGCCGTGCTCGTGCTCGGCATCGCCGCCCTCACCATGTGGGCCGCCAAGCCCGCATACACCCCCCTGTTCTCCGGCCTCAGTGGCTCCGACGCCAACACCATCGTCGAGCAGCTGCAGGCCGACGGCATCGGCTACGAGCTCGCCGACGGCGGCGCCACCATCATGGTTCCCGAAGCGGATGTCTACGCCCAGCGCCTGAAGTCGGCCGCGGCCGGCCTGCCCTCCGACAGCACGGGCGGCTACTCGCTGCTCGACACCATGGGCGTCACCTCGAGCGAGTTTCAGCAGTCGGTCACCTACAAGCGTGCGCTCGAGGGTGAACTGGCCTCGACGATCATGGCTCTCGACGGCGTGCAGAACGCCTCGGTACAGCTCGCGATCCCCGAGGAGAGCGTGTTCGTGTCTGAGCAGGGTGACCCCACGGCATCCGTCTTCGTGCAGACCAGCAACGGCGTGACTCTGTCCAACGACCAGGTTCAGGCGATCGTGCACCTCACCAGCGCGTCGATCGACGGCATGAAGGCCAGCGACGTCGCCGTCGTCGACGCGGCCGGCACCGTGCTCAGCGCCGTGGGCGTGGGCACCACCGGCTCCAGCGCTCAGCAGGCCTCCGACTACGAAAGCCGCGTGCAGGGCGCCGTGCAGGCCATGCTCGACACGGTCGTCGGCAGCGGCAACGCCACCGTGGTCGTCGCCGCCGACATGAGCACCCAGACCGGCGAACGGGTCGAAGAGACCTTCACCAACCCGGTCGATGCTCCGGCGCTCACCGAGACCAGCGAGACCGAGACCTACACCGGTTCCGGCGCCACGGCCGGCGGCGTGCTCGGCACCGACACCGCCGCCACAACCACCGGCGATGACGGCACCTTCGACTCCGAATCCACGACACGCAACAACGCGGTCAACAAGGTCACCGAGTCGACCGTGATTCCGGCCGGCCAGATGACCCGCCAGACGGTTTCCGTGGCCGTCAACGCCGATGCCGCCGCCGGCATCAACGTCGCCGACATCACCTCGCTCGTCTCTTCGGCCGCCGGCATCGACGCGGCCCGCGGCGACGCCGTCACCGTCGAGGTGATGGCCTTCGACGCCACTGGCGCTGCCGCCGCGGATGCCGCCCTGGCCGCCGCCGCGGACGCCACCGCTGCCGCCGCGCAGGCCGAGCTCATCCGCACGATCGTCATGACGGTCGGCATCGTGCTCGCCGTCGCCGCATCGCTGCTCGTCTACGCCCGCCGCTCGCGCCGGCAGAGCCGCGAGACCGTCGACATGGACGAACTCGACGCCCTCGACGCGCTCACGAAGCAGCAGGCCCTCGGCGGCATGACCATGCCGATCGCGCTTCCCGCTCCGTTCACGCCGCGGCCGATCGACGCCCCGACCGAACTGCTCACGCCGCCGACCGAGGGCGACCTGCGTCGCGGTGAGATCGACAACCTGGCCCGCAGCGATCCGCACCGCACCGCGGACTACCTGCGCAGCCTGATGAGTGATCGGCAGTCCTGATGACCGACGCGCTGCAACAGCTGAACGGCCCCCAGAAGGTCGCCGTCGTGCTCATGAACATGAACTCGATCCAGGCGACCGATGTGATGAAGCAGTTCACCGACGCCGAGGCCGAGGTCATCACGGCCGAACTCATCCAGCTCAACAAGGTCGACGCCGAACTCGCCGAGAGCATCCTGGTCGAGTTCCAGGAGATCTCGCGGCGCGGCGGTCGGCACTCCCAGGGCGGCCACGACTTCGCCCGGGGGCTCCTCGAATCCTCCTACGGCTCTGATCGAGCGGCCGGCGTCATGGCTCGGGTCGCCAGCTCCCTGGCCGGCAAAGCCTTCGAGTTTCTCGACTCCTCCGACGCCTCCGGCGTCATCAACCTGCTCGAGGGCGAACTGCCCCAGACGGTCGCACTCGTGCTGGCCCACCTCAGCCGGGAACGGGCATCCGCCGTGCTCAGCGGCATGAGCGACCCGTTGCGCACCGACGTCGTGCTCTGCATCGCCACCATGGGCAGTGCCTCGCCCGAGGCTATTCGGGTCGTCACCGACACGCTGAAGCTGCGGGTCGGCGCGAGCGTGTCCCGCGACCCGATCGAGGTCGTCGGCGGCGTGCAGCCGCTGGTCGAGATCATCAACCGAGCGGATGCCGCCACCGAACGCGCCCTGCTCGAAGGCCTCGACGCCCGCGACCCGGCCCTCGCCGACGAGGTGCGCTCCCACATGCTCACCTTCACCGACATCGTGCGCCTCGAGAGCCGCGACGTGCAGCAGGTACTGCGCGGCATCGACGCGAGCGTTCTCGCGACCGCCATGAAGGGCACCTCGAGTGCCGTCGTCGAGGTCATCCGAGCGAACCTGTCCGAACGCAACCGCGACATCCTCGACGACGAGACACAGAGTCTCGGCCCGGTGCGTGTGCGCCAGGTGGAAGACGCCCGTGCGGAGATCGTGCGCGCCATCCGCGACCTCGAGGCCCAGGGCTCGATCACCATCAGCCGCGGAGCTGAAGATGAATATGTCAACTAGGGGCGGTGCCGCGCCGGCCGGTTTCTCCAACCTGGTCTTTCCGCGCCTGAACGCGCCGACGACCAGCGAAACGGCCGCCCAGACGGATGCCGCGGTGCAGATTCGCGAGCAGGCCCGCGCTGAGGGACACTCGGCCGGGTACGCCGCCGGGTTGCGCGCGGCCGCCGAGGAGGCCGCCGCCCAGACCCTGCGCATCGAGCACGCGCAGGTCGCGGCGGCGCAGACCGCCCAGGCACGTGTCGACTATGCCGTGCAGCTGCTCGGCGCCGCCGCGGCCGCCCTCGACGCCAAGGCCGCCCCGAACATTCTTGAGGTCGAGTCCGCCCTCATCGAGACGGCCCTCGAACTGACCGAGGCCGTCATCGGCTTCGAATTGGCCGACACCGAGACCTCGGCGCGCCGCGCGTTCGAACGCGCGCTCAGCCAGGCCGACGAGGGGGAGACCCGCACGGTGCGCATGCACCCGGCCGACGTGCTCGCCCTCAACAGCACCGTGAGCGGAAGCATGTTCGGCTCCGCCACGGCAGCACTGCCGGGAGTCGAGCTCGTCGGCGACCCGACGCTCAACCGCGGCGACGCCGTCGTCGATTTCTCTGACGGCTTTCTCGATGCCCGGCTCGCGAGCGCCTTCGCCCGCGCGAAGGCCGCACTGACGGGGGCTCGACTGTGACCGCGTCAGGCTTCACCCTCGCAACGCCGCCGGTCGTGTCCGCAGCGTCCCTCACGCCCGCCGCCGTGCAGGCCGCGCCGCTGCCGCAGTCGGCCGCCCCCGTGCCGGCACTGCCCGAACCTTCGGCCTGGCGCCCCCGCACCGACACCCTGACCCCGGCCCTCGCCGCGGCCCTGCCCGAGCGCGTGGGCACCGTCTCCTCCATCATCGGCCTGAGCGTCGAGCTGCGCGGCCTGCCCGCGGCGATCGGCGACCTCATCACCCTCGGCGACAACCCGCGCATCGACGCCGAGGTCGTCGCGACTACGCGTGACGGCATCCGCTGCATGCCGCTCGGTCGCCTGACCGGGCTGCAGGCCGGCGCCCCCGCCCGGGCCGCCAGCACCCCCCTGCTGGTTCCGAGCGGCCAGGGCCTCTTCGGCCGGGTCGTCGACGGCCTCGGCCGCCCGATCGACGGCAAGGGCCCGCTCATCGTCGACGCCTATGTCTCGTTCGACAACGAGAGCCCCTCGGCCATGGGCCGCGCCCGCATCGACACCCCCTTGCAGCTCGGCGTGCGGGTGCTCGACACCCTTACCACGATGGGCCGCGGCCAGCGCATGGGCCTGTTCGCCGGTTCCGGCGTGGGCAAGTCCTCGCTGCTGTCGATGATCGCCCGGGGTACGGATGCCGAAGTGTCGGTCATCGCCCTCGTCGGCGAGCGGGGCCGCGAGGTGCGCGAGTTTCTCGAAGACGACCTCGGCGCCGAGGGCCTCGCCCGCTCCATCGTGGTTGTCTCGACCAGCGACGAACCCGCCATGATGCGCCTGCGCGCCGCGTTCACCGCGACGCGGATCGCCGAATCCTTCCGCGACCAGGGAAAGCACGTCGTGCTGATGATGGACTCGCTCACCCGCGTGGCCATGGCCCAGCGCGAAATCGGGCTGTCGGTGGGGGAGCCGCCGGCGACCCGCGGCTATCCGCCGTCGACGTTCTCGCTGCTCGCCCGGCTGCTCGAACGCGCCGGAACCGGCGAAACCGGCTCGATCACCGGCATCTACACCGTGCTCGTCGACGGTGACGACCACAACGAACCCATCGCCGACGCCGCCCGCTCGATTCTCGACGGCCACGTCGTGCTCGACCGCAAACTCGCCGTCATGGGCCACTTTCCCTCCGTCGACGCGCTGGCCTCCATCTCGCGGGTCGCTTCGCGGGTGAACACCCCCGAGCGCAACCGCATCGCCAGCACCCTGCGCAAGGTTCTGGCCGCGCGCCAGAACGCGCAGGACCTGCTCGACGTGGGCGCGTACCGGGCCGGCACCAACCCGCTCGTGGACGCCGCCGTCACCCACGAGGCCGCCATCAACGCCTTTCTGCAGCAGCGGATGGACGACCAGACTCCCGCAAACGCGGCCTGGGACCGCCTCGCGCAGCTCACCCGCCAGCTGGCGGTGGCCGCATGAAGCGCCTCTTTCCGCTCGCCGGCCTGTTGCGCCTGCGGCACCTGCAGCAGGATCAGGCCTCGGTCGAGCTCGCCGCCGCCAACACGGCGCTGCGCGCTCACGACGAACGCCACCTGCACGCCCGCGCCGCGCTCTACGGCCTCTCGGCGACCCCCACGAACATGGCCGCACTGAGCGCGATGGCCGCGGCCCGCGCGTCCTCGCGCAGCATGCTCGGTGACCTCGACGCTCTCGGCCGCAATCACCAGACTGCGGTGGATGCCGCCCAGACCGTGTTTGATTCGGCCCGCGCCGACTCGATCCGCCTCGAAAAGCTCGAGGTGCGCCACGCCGAAGCCCTCGCCGCCGAAGACCTCCACGCCGAACAGACCGTGCTCGACGAGATCGCGTCGACCCGATGGCACCGCGACCAGGGCGGTGAGCCCGAATGAGCATGAGCGACACCCTGGGCCGCATCGGACAGATCCAGTCCATGCTGCAGCAGTTCTCCGGCACGGCCCGGGCCGCCTCCACGACGGCGGCCAGCACGGCGCTGTCGTCGGCCGCCACCTCCGGGTCGGCGTCCGACTTCGCCTCGAGCCTCGCATCCGCTCTCGGTGTGACCGTCCCGACCACCGGCGGAACGATCGCCAACCCCGGTTCGGTAACAGGAACGGATGTCGCCACCGCCGCCCAGAAATACCTGGGCGTTCCCTACGTTTTCGGCGGCACGGACTCGACCGGTATGGACTGCTCCGGACTCGTGCAGACCGTCTATGCCGATTTGGGCATCGAGGTTCCGCGCCTGGTTTCGGGCCAGATGACCATCGGCACCGAGGTCGGCTCCCTCGCCGAGGCCCAGCCCGGCGACCTGATTGTGACCGGCGGCGGCGCCCACATTCTCATCTACGCCGGCAACAACAAGGTCATCCACGCGCCCTACCCGGGCCGCGACGTGTGCATCGTCGAGGCGTACATGACGGATGCCGACATCGACACCATCCGCCGCGTCATCCCCGAGCAGACCGCGTCGACCGCTGCCGCGAGCCTCGCCGCTTCGGTCAGCACCGCGACGAACGGCACCGACATGCTCAGCGCGGCCTTTGCCTCGTTCGCGAAGGGGAGTGCCTCATGAGCCTCGCGCTGACCCCCAGCGCTGGCCCGGCCCGCCCGGCCGCCGCAGCCGGAACAACGTCTGCGACGGTCGCCGGGGGAGCCGCGGCCTTCGCCGCCGTTCTGACGGTGCTCGCCGTCGCCCCCGCCGTTCTAGCCGTACCTGCCGCCGGTCGCGAGCACCCCACCGCAGAACACGCGGCACTCGCCGACCCGCTCGCCACACCCGGTGTGGCTCCACTCGCCGCGCCTGACGTTGCTGACGTTCTGGTTGAGGCGGCTTCCACGCCGCCGACCAGCGAGCCCGAGTCGACCGTCGCGCCGAGTGTCGCGCCTGAGCAGAGCGTGGCGCCGGCAGCAGGGCCTACCCTCGCCGAACGCCCAGACCCGGAACGCGCCGACCCGGAACGCACCGACGCCGAACCGGCAGCCTCCGAACTCGCCCATTCCGAGCCGTTGACCCTCGGTGCGACCGTGATCGTTCCGGCGGCCGTCGCCCCGATGTCGACTCGCGCAACCGAGCCCAGCGGACGCACCGAGACGCCGGATCAGGGACGCGATGTTGCACCCGCTCCCGGTCCAGCTCCTGTGCCCGCGCCCGCGCTGGCACTGGCACCTGCCCTTGCGGTCGCGCCGACCCCGGTGGCGACCAAGACGCCGCAGTCGCGCCCGACGGCGAGTGGCCCGGTTGCGCCAAGCCCGGTTGTCGTGAGCCCGGTTGTCGCGAGCATGGCCGAGCCGAGCATGGTTGAGCCGAGCATGGTTGAGGCCAACCCCACCCCGGCTGCAGAGCTACGGGGAGAGACGACCCCGGCTGCGCCGACCCCACTCGAAGCACCCGCCGGCATTTCGGCCGTTCCCGCTCCGGCAGGCGCTGAGCCGCTTGAATCAGCCGCCGCCCCCGCGCACCGGATCAGCGCGCCGGTTCCGACCAGTTCCGTCACGAACGTCCCGGTGGCCGATGCCTCCTTGGCCTCGGCCGTACCCTCTTCGGAAGCGCCTGAGGCGGCCCCTACGACCACCGCGGCACCCACAACCGCTGCACCCGCCCCCGCCCGTGCCGAACCCGAAGCGTCGACCCCGTCACCGGCATCCGTCGCCCCGGTCGTGGCAGCACCCGTGCCGGCCCCGACACCGACTCTCACCCCGATTGCCGCACCCGAAGCGCCGACCCCGGCCGCGGCCACCCCGCAGACCCCGCTCGCGAGCCAGCTCGCCAAGCCGCTGTTCTCGCTTGTCGGCGTCGCGCCCGGCGAACACGTGATGACCCTCACCGTGTCGCCCGACAACCTCGGGCCGGTCACCGTGCGGGCGCACGTCGGGGCCGACGGCATCCGCGTCGAACTGTTCAGCCCGAGCGACGCGGCCCGCGAGGCCCTGCGCCTGATCATGCCCGACCTGCGCCGCGACCTTGCCGGTGCCGGACCGGGCGGATCCGGCCTGGCCGCACAGCTCGAACTGTCGTCGCACAGCCAGCCCGGCGACCCGCAGGGCAGCCGGCAGCCGCGCACCCCGGCCGACGGCCAGCCCGGAGCCCGCGCGC
>NZ_QZVS01000026.1 GCF_003602235.1 Cryobacterium melibiosiphilum | reverse complement strand
CTCGAGTCGAGCCCACTCGCTGTCAGATAAAACGGCAGTTCGCGACATGCGTCAACTGTGCCACACGACCCCACGGATCATTAGGAGACACGCCCTAGGTCCGTGAGCCCTCGCGGGATTAAGACCCCGTTGGCGTTGCCCGGGCTTGGGCTCGGGCTTGTCGCGCGGGCGCAGTGTCGACACTGCGCCAGCAAGACGACGGTGCGCCGGGGCATCCGCTGTGGGCGCGTAGGTCAGCCACAGGAACAACTGGACCAGGCGGGCGCCAGGGCCGCGGGCGCCGCGGTGACGAGCACGATCTGGTCGGCGATGGGTGATGATTGTGGGGCGTCACGTTCAGGGCGAGAGGCGTTCGTGGCTAATTCAGCACGAGCGCGGCCGGTTTCGACCGTTGGTCTGTGTGCGCCGAAAGATCAACCGGTGGAGGACTGGTCGTCGCAGTTTTTGCGCAGGACTTCGAGCCGGGTGAGCCAGATCTGCTGCGACGGCCAGCGGGCAAGGTCGGTTTCGGCAGCGTCGAGCGTCGCTGACACCCGTCACCACAGGGCACAAGCGCGCTCACGCTCGTCGTGCGCGCGACGATGTGCGTCGGCCGCTGCGGCGACCGCAGCATTCGCCCAGGCGTCAGCGGCCTCGGCCGCGTAACCCGCTGCGGCGATGATGCGGAGCACCCCGGTTGCGTCCCCCTGAGTGGTGTGCGTGGCTCTTACCCGCGCTCGAGACGTGTCTCGTAACTTAAATGTGTCGAAACGCATGGGATACAAGACGCTGACTACCCGCTCTGAGCCAACGCGGGAAACCAGATCGACATGTGCCAAATAAAGCGGGCACCCCTGTCTTGGCGCTGCACAGGCGCGGAGACTGAGCCGACTGGATGTGCAGGTCTTTAGGGGATCACCACCTCGCTTAGCCCATCTGGGAAGTACAAGACCGCCTGCTCCACTGTGTATCCAGGAAGACTCAGCCCGCACGCGAAAGTCCCGTATGAGGTTTCGGCCACCGTACTGGGGCTGGGAATGCCGGGCGTGACTGTGGGGGACTGTTTCGCCGGACTGCTCATTACTCTGCGGCATGGTCCTGACTATCCACCTCATCGGCGCTCGATCGAGGCTAGGTCACGATGGGTGCTGGCGGTTTTGACGGTCGGCGTGTTGACGAGGATCTGCTCGACGTCGCTGAGACCGTAGCCTCAAACGCCAGGCTTCTGGCCCCAAGTAGTCTAGGGTCGGGACGACCTGATCGAAGGTGTCCCCGTCAGGATCTCCGCGAGTTGGGTGTCATCGTCGATGCCGCCACCGATGAGCAAGGGCATGAATCGAGTCAGGGCGGCGGAGCCGGCGGCCTGGTTGGGGTACACGCCGAGCGACACCAGATAGGTGCTCCCGTTCGAGGCGGTCAGCTGCGCACAGGGATAGTGCTCTTCCGGCGCGATCCCGTCCCGCACAGCGTCCGTGAACGTGTTGCTGTCGAGCAGTTCTTTGACCGAGACGACCTGGTCGAGGTTGATCCAGACGTCGTCGGTGCCGATGATTGGACGGGAATGGTCGAATCCGTAGGTGGTGACGGCCAGTTTAAGAAAATTCATGTTGGTTTCTTTCAGGAGCTGGTAGGCCTTGAGGCTATGGTGCCAGTGGTGGCCGCTCGCCGGTGACGGGATGATCCGTGGATGACGTCGGGCGGTGGGGAGGGTGAGGGGACGTTCCCCTCACCATCGCAGCCGCCCAGCCGGCGGCTTCTACTGCGACTAGATGATCTGAGTTAGCACGGTTCTTGCAGCTGGGTCCTCATCCACGTAAAACGTGGGTTACCAACGGTTGTGTGCCGGCCTACCCGACAAGTGAATTTGGAGGGCCCAGCTAATTATCGACAGTAGTTCATTGGCCTCGATCTGAGATGCTCATCATTCTGGGTCGGCCGGAGTGCTATCGATGTCAACAGCGTAAGGACATGACGCGCGGGAGCACTATCGTGCGGTTCGAGTGTCCGATCGGTCACGTCCCGCTTAGTGGTGGAGTTTCTCGACACCGTGCAGGCCAGTTGTTCTAGTTTAGGCGGCAGCGAGTTCGGGGAGGATCACCGCCTCGTCGATGACCTCGAGGGGGTTGTTCATTGTGGTCAGCTCGAGCATCGAGGCTTCGGAGAAGTAGCGTCGTTCGCCGGCTTCCCATTCGTCGTGTTGCTCGATCAGGACTGAGCCTGCGAGGCGGAGGAGGGCGGCGGAGTTGGGGAAGACGCCGACGACGTCGGTGCGGCGTTTTATTTCCTTGTTGACTCGTTCCAACGGGTTGGTCGACCAGATCTGTCGCCAGTGACGCCGGGGAACGCGGCGAAAGCGAGCAGGTCGGGTTGGGCATCGGTGAGCATCGTCGCGACCTTCGGGTGCGATCGGCCGAGCATCGTGGCGACCTCGCGGAATTGCTTCTCGATGTGCTCGCGGTCGGGCTGAGCGAAGATGGTGCGGATGATCGACGCGACCATTTCCTGGGATCCTTTCGGGACCACGGCGAGCACGTTGCGCATGAAATGAACTTGGCATCTCTGCCAGCCGGCGCCTTGGAAGACGGTCCCGATGGCCTTCTTTAGCCCGGTGTGGGCGTCAGACATGACCAGCTTCACCCCGTCGAGACCGCGAGTCTTCAACGACCGCAAGAAGCTGGTCCAGACACACTCGTTCTCGCTGTCGCCCACGTCGAAGCCGAGGACTTCCCGCCGTCCGTCGGCGGCTACACCGATCGCGACGACGACAGCCTGGGACGCGATGCGGTGCCCGACGCTCGCCTTGCAATACGTGGCATCGAGGAACACGTACGGGAAGTCCTGCGCGGCCAGGGTCCGGTCACGGAACTCGGCTACTTCGGTATCGAGGCCGGCGCAGATCCGGGACACTTCCGACTTGGAGATCCCGGTGTTAGCGCCGAGCGCTTTGACGAGGTCGTCGACTTTGCGGGTCGAGACACCGTGGACATAGGCCTCCATCACGACCGCGAACAGGGCCTGGTCGACGCGGCGGCGCCGCTCAAGCAGGGCGGGGAAGAACGACCCGGCGCGCAGCATGGGGATCTTCAGATCGAGGTCCCCGGCAGTCGCGGTCAAAGTCCGTGGGCGGGTGCCGTTGCGGTACGTGGTGCGGTCGCCGGAGCGTTCAAACGGGGCGGCGCCGATGAAGGCGCTCGCTTCCGCGTCGATCAATTATTGGTAGAGAGTTTCGGTCGCGACGCGGATGCGGTCGGTGACATCGGTGAGTTTGAGTTCTCCCAGCAGGTTGAGCAGGGCAGACTGGTCTAGAAGGGTCGTGTGGTGTCCTTCGTGAGTTGCTTTAGTCGGTACTCACTGACCATCGCACGATGGCTCCTCGCGTCGACGACGCAACGCTCAAAGCCGGGAAACCACACCACTCAACGGGACGTGACCTTGGGGTTTTGGGACTTGGTACCGTTCGGAAGGTTGAAGGCTGGCGACACGTAGTCCTCAGTGATTGGACGTGACAGCGAACGATGCGACCGCCGTGTGAAACTGACCGAATGTGAGATGTCGGCGGGGCGCTTCTATATTGAGTACTTCGAATGTTGATCCGCTGTGGTTGATGTAGCCGAGGACTTTCTCGGGTGATTGTTCATCTTGTCGCCGGTCAGCGACTCGCCACTCGTGGTCTGAAAGGACACACACTTCGAGGTCTTCGGCGGAGCATGGTTCATGATGATGATTCGACATTGAATCTCCTCCACCGCCGGGCAATTGGACAGGCTCCGGCTGGTGTTCTGCTCGGTGGTTCGTTGCTCCCATAATAGAAGCCACCGTAGTCGGCGCAACTGTCAAAACGGGTGCCAGGTGGGTAGTTTCCTCTGAGACACAGTCTCAGCCGAGGAAAATGACAGAACGACCTCGTTCTGGGGGTGGGTCTGTTCGGTCGGCACGTTGCCGCGACGTCCGAGGGCTGCCATCCTGATTGTGTAACCATGGGCAACGACGTGTTCTGTCCCACAACGGTGCACACCTGCCCTGCCATTTGGAGGACATCATGCAATTCGAGAGTCATATGCTCGCTACGCTGCTCAGACAGAGCGTGATGAAGAGGTCTCAGAGGATCTTGCTGGGTCTGAACCGGCATGGCCAATTGCCTGCTGTCCTTATTAACCCGAAGAGCACCGCTGGTCGTATTGTTCCCGGCATCTGGTTGGGCCAACCCAACGATTTCGCGGCTGACGGAACGCGGTACCGCTGGCTGGCTGCAGCTGACTATGCCGTTCATCTTGGTGGGGCCGATCCTGCTCCTGACGGATCGGCGAATCCCGGCACCTAGTTTCGGCTGAGGTCGGCAAGTACACAACTTCTGATGCTGTTCTTCCGGCGTAGCGAAACACACCGGCGTGGGACGTCGCTCGGTGATGCAGCGTCGTAGTGGAGAGACACCATCAGCCTCTCGACCAGCAATCGTCATCGAACACGGTGCCGTCAGCGGCGGATAGTGGCAGAACCTAGCCTGAGGCGCGAGACGTTATGGTGTCAGCATGACTCTTGTCAGCATTCCATTCCGCGGAACTACCCTCGAATACGGCACGCCAGGCCAGCCGTTGGTTATCTTGCTGCACGACTGGTACGGTCGGCTTTCTAGCTTGGAAGACTACGGTATTCCGCTGGCCCAGCGCGGTTTTCACGTGCTCGTTCCCGATCTCTATGCTGGGTGGGCTGCCACGGATGCTGCGGATGCTGCTGTTCTCCTCGCCCGGCTCAACCCCTCCGTCGCACTGAGCATGATCGAGAGGCTTGTTCGCTCCGGGCGTGCCAACGGGGCGCCGCGAGCGGGGCTGGTGGGCTTTTCCGTGGGCGGCTGGCTCGCTCTTATCTTGGCCCAGTCGGGGATTCTCGACGCGGTCGCTGCTTATGACGCTGTGCTCAATGACGAAGAGCTGGGGGTGCTGCCCTGCCCTGTCCAACTACATTTCGCGGGCGTGAACGGTCCGGACCCTGAATCGTTTGTCGCCCGACTCCTCGCCGACGGGACGACCCTGGAACGCTTCGATGATTTCACGGCAGCACGTTCCTTCGCCAGCAGAAGCACCTCCGCTTTGACGACGGAGTCCGATGCTCTCGCCTTCGCCCGCACAGCAGATTTTCTTGAGAGGTACCTCATTGACTGATCCGATCCCAGGCCATCACGACAGTCAGCTGTGAATCTTGGCACAACACCCGCTGACGATCAGCGTCGGGTTGTGCCGTGTGCCGTGCATCGCGGGTAACGGGACTGCATCCGTTGCCACACTGATTATTGAGCTAACGGACGGAGGTTGCATGGAACCACTCGCCGATTGCGGGGTGACCGCCTGGTGGCAACGACTCGGACTCCCCGGGGTGATCGATATCCACACCCACTTCCTACCCGAGCGCATGTTGCGGCGGGTCTGGGCGCACTTCGATGAAGCCGGCCCGCTGGTCGGACGCTCGTGGCCGATCGAGTACCGGTGGAACCAGGAGCGCCGATTGGCGCACCTGCGGCAAATGGGGGTGCGCCGATTCACCGCTTTGACCTACGCGCATCGGCCCGGCATGGCGGCCGATCTCACCGACTTCGCTTTGGATTTGTCGGCGGCAGAACCCGACTGCGTCCCCAGCGCGACGTTCTACCCGGAGGACGGCGTTCTCAACCAGGTACGTTCGGCACTGGAACGGGGCGCACGGGTGTTCAAGATCCATACGCAAGTAGGCGGTTTCGACCTGCGCGAGCCGGTACTGGACGAGGTGTGGGGCCTGCTGGCAGATGCCGCCGTTCCGGTGGTGGTACACGTGGGCAGCGCCCCCGTCCAGACCGGTTACACCGGTCCGGACGCACTGGAGGGTGTCCTGCGTCGACATCCGAATCTGACCGTCGTGGTCGCGCACCTGGGCGCGCCAGAGTACGCAGATTTTCTGACCCTGGCCGAGCGTTACCCGCACGTCCACCTCGACACCACGATGGTGTTCACGGACTTCTTCGACGACGTCGCACCCTTCCCGACCGATCTGTTGCCACGGTTGGTGGCCCTGCCCGATCGGATCGTGCTGGGCAGCGACTTCCCGAACATCCCCTACCCCTACGCCCATCAGCTCGAGTCGCTAGAGCGTCTGTCTGAGCGAGAGCCGCGCCTCGACGACGACTGGCTACGTGCGGTCTGCTGGTTCAACGGCCTCAGGCTGATCGGAGACTGAGCTGACGGGTGCACTGTTCACTAGGCTCGATTATCGAGCCCTGCCAAAAATTTAGCTTTACCGTGAAGCTATCGGTGGTCTCGACCGCGGTTCACCTCCTGGTTCTGCCCACAACTGGAGCGCTGCCGGCTCCTACTCGCCTCACCCTTGCCCGGGTGCCCTGTTCGTGCGATCCGTGCGACGGGCAGCATCCCAACCGAATCAGCCGGAATTGCTTCTATCTTTCGGAGGCAGCGTCCTCAGGCTACAAAGACGCCGCGATACTGGACATGGCGGTACCCGCGTTCTGCCCGGCGCTGAAGCACTCGACCTCCTCCTCAAGGCCGGAGACGATGATTCTTCGGCGCGCACCAAGCGCCTGATTGGGCCGACCACTGTCTATGTTTCGGTTCGTTCCCGGAGTGCGTAATGACGATGGCATTTCTGGACGTATCGCTCAGAGCACCCGAAACGTGTATCACACCGCTGGTCTCCGTCTCATCGGCGCCGGGCAGCGGATGAAAGGCCACCAGCCCGCCGCCGATACGGCATAGTAGAAAAACACAGACAGTGGTCCCGGTGTCAAACGGCGGCACGATTGGCCCTGTTTTGGGTCGGCGCTAACAACGGAACCGTCAGCCCGCAAGGAGCCATGATATGAACCAGCGCCGCGCCATGCGGTACACGGAGGCTGAGCTAACAGAACACCGGGCTGCTCACTTAGCAGCGCTGCGAAATTATGGAGGATTTGCGGCTTCCGTCGACAACGTTAGTGTTCGGTTGGGTTCCGTTTCACCCCGGAAACACTCGAGCGGCGGGACCGCTGTCACAACCAAACTTGAATTGACTGATCCCTGTGCCGGAGGCGCGGCGGCGGATGAATGTCTCATCACGATGAAGGGCTTCGCCGTGCTCCGTCGGGGCCACCAGCAAGCCGTGGACGAGCTGCGCGCGCAGCTCCTGACATTCGCTCATGACCTTGCTCTGGCCATCGGAGAACCGGGCGTTGACAGCACCCCCCGAGCGATCACGCTTCGAGTCGACGGGGAACCGATGGCGGGTTGGTCGATCACAGACGGTCTTATTCACGGCTGCATTATTCCCGCGCTTGGTGGTTTCGTGGTCTGGCTCGGCAGGGTCGAGCGGACCAGACCAGGTCAGGTCTATAGCCGGGACCTGTACGAATATATGGTTCATGCAGAGCGTGAAGGGGACAGCCGACCTAGAGCATGACGAGGCTGCTGATCACATTTTCGGCGCTGGTGTGCATGGGCTCCTGACGCGAACGGGCGTGCTGGCGCAGCCGCTGGAAAGCTTCATCCATATTGATGCCGTTGCGTTCAGCGATGACTCCCTTGGCCTGCTCGATGAACACTCGGCTATTGAGGGCACGCTTGTCAAGGGCCATGAAGAACGGCCCACTGGCGGCCACGAAGAATGCCCGCTGGTGGCCAGGAAAACTGCCCATTCATGGCCAACAGATCTGCCCACCGG
>NZ_QZVS01000050.1 GCF_003602235.1 Cryobacterium melibiosiphilum | reverse complement strand
GCCACCCGCTACGACAAGCTCGCACTGACCTACCGCGGCGGAGCTGTCCTCAGAGCCATAACTATTTGGTCGAAGGCATTAGGAGACACGCCCTAGGCGGCCAGGGCGGGAAACACGAATTCGAGGAGCAGCGGCGCGAGTGGAAAGTCCTGTTCGGTCGCAGCGGTGGGATCTACCCATCGCAGCTCAACGATTTCCGCCGACGCTACCGGCGCTATGACGACATTGCTGAGATAGACGGTCGCGTCGACGATTGTGTCCGGCTCGTTTGCGGCGGCGGCAGTCCAGCTGCCCAGCAGGGCGAGGTCTTTCTTCGCGACCATTACGCCCAGCTCCTCATAAACTTCCCGGAGAGCGGCCGCACCAGGAGCTTCCCCGGGCTCGGATTTGCCGCCGGGCAGCATGAAAAAGCTTGTACCGCGCTTACGGACGGTGAGTATCCTGTCGGCGTTGTCACGAAAGCACACTGCAGCGACAACGAGCGTTTGAGTAGTCATTCGGTCACGCTACCAATCCTCCGCCATCAAGACGCGTCCCGTAGAGGGTTCGGCTTACGGGTCGGCTCGATGCGTCTGATCCTTCGCGGTCTTTTTTGTCTTGGCAGTCAAAGCGATGACCGCACTTGCAGCTGAGAGGACGGCTAGCAGCAGAACGAGAAGCAGACTAAAAACATGCTCTCCGTTGGCTCCCGTGTCTCCGTTCACGATCGCGATCGCGATTATCTGGATCGTGGCATTTGCTAGCCAGAGTGCGACCGTTGCGAGGCTGAGCCCGACCTGGTGCCTACTCACCCACAAAATCATCCGTCTGCCAGTCAAGGTGTCAATATATTCGTGTGATCTTCCAACCACTACGAGTCCGACACGGATTCGGCTACTGCGTACTGATCACTCACTTTCATGCCTTCAAAAACATGGAAGCGCAAGAACCGATACGACGTTGCGTATCAGTTCCTGCTGTTCGTTGAATTACCTGGCGTCCCGCCCCCGAGCAGCCGACTCGATGAGGTTGTCTCCTGCGACAGCGTTCCCGGATGTTACGGCTTCGGTCCAAGCGCTCGTCGTGGCGACCGCAGCCCAATTAGAGTTCAGGACGGCCATGATTGTCTCGTGCGCCCTCTTCGCCGGCGCAGAACCAGCGGAATTCACAATGTCGATGGCTCCGGTTGCATCCGACAGCACCTCAACGGTGAATCCGAGAGGTTCGGCAGCGGCGGCGGAACCGATAACGCAGTTGTTCGTCATGTAGCCCACGATGGTGATTGTATCGATTCCGCGTTCGCGCAACCATTCCTCGAGGCCAGTACCCGCGAAGATGCTGGCGAATGACTTCGTGAAGCGATGGGCCACGTTGTTAGCGCGCTTCGCGATCTCGGGGCGCAATTCGAAGGTCGACGACTCCGGCGCGAAGACCGGGAACCCCGTAGGGGATTGATGTTGTCCAACGACGACCGGAATGCCCGCCTGCTCAGCAACGTCCATCGCCTCGGCAATACGAGTGAGTGACTCATCGCGTGCGGGGTATTGAATCGGCAGCAGTCCTTCAAAATACTCCTGTTGGGCATCGATGACGATCAGGGCGCGGCGGGGCGAGGACATGGGATCTCCCTTGGTTGATGTGGTGAGATGGGACTTCCGGCGGAGGGGATGGGATGTAGTGCTTGCGGTGACGACCGCTTTCTGGTCGGCTCCGGCGTAGATATCTGACGATGTTACGCCGGTGGTCGCGGCCGTCATCTGCTGGAACCCGTTATACGCATACATTCCCATGGGGTGGCAGCCAGGTTTCCGGTGCCATCATAGAAATACCCGGCGATGGTGATCTGGTTCGCGGCGTTGTCGGTCAGTGCTGGCGCGTCGCCGTGGGTCTACACCGCGAACAGGTCCGGCAGTAAAAAGACAAGATCACACTGAAGGCAGCGCTCACATTCCCGGAGACCATTCCTGGTGCTCATAATCTCAGCGTTCATCTCGGTGCCGCACGAGGGACAGGGCGGCCCCCTCCACGGAATTTCGTCATTCGCCGTCGGATCGAGCTGAGCGAAGACGAATCGGGCGACCTTGATTGCGTCAACGCGAGCATCCGAGCCGGGCACAGAGTTCGCCACGTCCCGGAGTACGACGTCAAGGGATACAGATCCAGTACCGGTGCGGAAGTGCCCGGAAACAGTACGAGACAAAGCATCCTTCAGCGACCGTGGTCTGTGTCGAGCAGGTCGTCCATGACTTTGATGGCAGCGGATGGGTGCATGTAAGCACCCAGGATAAGAACACGCGTGGGCCCTTCACCGGCGTGATCGACGAAGCGCGGCTTGTATAGCGGCGACACTTTCATCGACCGAGGCGCTTCCCGTGTCGATGAGCAGGTCGTGTGCGATGTACGGCATGTTGCGTTCCCAACTCTGAAAAACGCTAAAGAGGAACTGGTGGTCTCGAGAGATCCCGCGGGTCGGATCCGCCTGTGCACGCGAGAAAGCGAGCTCGAAGGAACTTGTCAGCACAACTGTTACGACCGAGGCCGCATCAGGAACCTGTGCGAGAACCGCGTTTACTTCTGATTCGTTCCCGGGTCCTTCGGCAATAACGGTCGTAAAAGGATTCCGAAGCCAGTGGCCGACTACGGAGTTAAAGATCATGTGGGCGATAGCCCAATCAGGAAGGGTTGGCAGCGCCATTTCCGCGATCTGGTCCAACTCGACCAGCGCCACCTTCTCGCCGGATTGGCGTAGTCGTTCCGCGAGGGCTCGCGCAACGGTAGTCTTGCCACCCGCAATGGGTCCGACAATAAGTACGAGTGTTGGCGGCTTTTCGCTCTGAGTGGTCGCTAGTGAATCCATGACACCAGCGTGGCAGCAACCGCGCTCAAAGTATCCGACAGCCCACAAATCGCATCCGCAAGGCAGGCCACGTGCACCAAGCCGCCACAGATCGAACTCGGGCCGGTTCCACGGGCGTGCCTGCCCTGAGCCAGAGTGACGTCGCTGCCCCAATGTTTGCCGAAGTTAGGTCGCAGACCTACATAACCCTAGTTTGCCGTCATCGTCGCAGACCCAGTGTCCGCAAGCCGTTCCCAAGTGACATAGCATCTTCCCGCAACGCCGGTGGGTGGATTGGTTGCAGACCTGTCGCGCTGGAGGTCCGGCTTGTGGGACCTTCGCAGTTGCACCGGCTGAGCGACTCAGCTTATGCCGGCTGGGCGGAGAAGCCTAAGAACATTGGCCAGGCGTAGAGCAGTACACCGAGGGCGAGCAGCCCCAAACCTGTCGAGAGGACCCATCTGCCCACAATTAGAGGCACCGACTCAAAGTAGTTGGATAGAACCCACCCAGTGCAACTCCTGACCGCTCCAACGACGAGCACAGCGATAGCGGCCGGCAGAAGGATGTGGTTCATTCCGTCATATTGTCAGATCGGGTCCGCTCGATCATCTCTCTTAAGGCATTGTTCCTTCCCTTGCGAATCCACCCTTACGAATCCACAAACAAGGCGTAGGTAAGAAGGAACTGCAATACAGTTCGCTGTGAATCGCAGCGGCAAATGGTGGCCTTTTGCAGCCATAGCACGCAGCATCGTGAGTCTCGACGATTTCCTGCGGTCACGCCGTGAGAAAGTGTTGGCTGGTTGCCGGCACGGCCGTGCGCGATCGATGCTTACCGCAGAACCGGCAGCTGAGAGCTGGACGTGTCGCCGGACGTGAAGTTTATCGTGATGAACGTCGGCAGATTCTCGGTTGATGGCACGTCGAACTCGAACGTCCTGGGGGCCAAATCATCCGTGCACGGGCCTTCCGTATCGACCGAGAATCCGAACGTCATCGTCGCCAGATCCGCTGAGTCCGCGTTCGGCGGACAACTCGAGCTGCCGGACAAGACAATCGCCAGCCGCCCGTCGACGACTGTTGCGTAGCCCGCAAAAGGGTCGACCAGACCACTCGGCAGAGGTGTCGGCGCGCCAGGATATGCGGTTGTTGCAGCGCCTGCCGGAGTTACTTTCGACGGCTCAGTCGTACACCCACACATGCCGACTGCTACGGCAATCGCGATCGCGATCAGCGCCGGTCGATTCGGACTCATGGTCACATTCTATGGGCGAAGACTAGCCCCACACGGAGACGGTAGGCGATCGTTACGGGGGCTCGACCGCGCTTCGAGTTTTGCAAGTTAGCGCTCCAAGCACGTCCCCTGGCTCCCTCCCGGCTCGCCCCGCAGGGGTTCGGCTTACGGGCTGAGTCGGGCCCTTCCATTTTATGAAGTCAGCGCGATGAACGTGCGGACGTATGACATTCCTACCCGCCGTTGTTCGCGTGCGATTGAATTGGTGTAGTCAGGCACGACTGCCTGGGTTGCCTTGTTCGACATTCACGGCGTAACAGCGAATGCCTTCGACCACGTTCGTGTATCACTACACGAACAGTATTGTGCTGTTAGGCGTGGTCGGTGGATCATGAGTGCATGAAACAGAAAAGCACTGCTGGTCGGTTAATCGGAGCCATCGCTGTCGCGATACTTCTGGCTGGATGTCAGCAGACCGGGCCCGAAAATGGGAACGGTATAGGCAAGCCAGCTGTTGTCCAGTCTGGAGAGACCGCGACCTGGCAAATTAGTAATCCCACTAATCTGGGCCGGGACAGCACTATTATCGAGGTCGTCGTTACCCGACTCGGCTGCTCCTCCGGTGTTACCGGCGCGACCCTAACTCCTGTCGTGACGTACAAGTCAGAACAAATCACGATCCGGATTGACGTTGAACCTTTCGGCGGCGGCGCGGCTGATTGCCCAGGGAATGATGCCGTCCCTGTAACCGTCCAACTCGACCAACCACTCGGGGAACGCACACTGATCGACGGCGGATGCCAACGCATCGATGCCGCCGATACCGCCGCTTGCGAATCCGATCTGCGTTGGCCAGCGTGACGCCAATCAAGCACGGCGGTTCAATCATGTAGCAATACGCCCCGTAACCTCGGATCTTCGAATCATCGAATTCCTGTGGATCACAGACCTAACGCTGCGCCAACAGAAGCAGTTTCACGTCCACCACAAAGATTTGGCGTCCCGTTAGACGTTCCCCATATGGCCACGGTGAGTCTGTCGTGGGCGGAAGCAGTCGGACGTCCTCCGGCCAGACCTGCTGGGAAACCAGAGGCCGTCCTATCCTGCCGAGCCCGTGTTCCGAACTGCCCGGTGGCCGACGAATCCCGCGACGATGAGGCAGATGCCGCAGACCGCAGTAAAGTACGGGGCGAGTCGGCTCGGGTCGAAAAAAATGAGCAGCACGTCGGCAACTACAAGGAGAATGCCGACGATGCCGATCGTTATCATTGGGCAAGACGACACGGCACCGGCTCTCCCGCGGTGGCGACCGCGCCGCGAACTCCGCGATTCACCGCATCGTTCTCGTGCGCATGGCGAGGGACCAACGCACCCAGGATTACGTCGTCAAACGCACCAGCGAGGGCAAAGGCAAGAAGGAGATCATGCGCTGCCTCAAGCGCTACGTCGCCCGCGAAATATACCGCGTCCTGCAAAACCCACGGCCCGACCTGCTAACCAACGACCTGCGTCCACGGCGCCTCGCATTGCACCTCACCCAGACCGCAGGAGCACTCGAGCTGAGCGTCTGGCCCAAAGCCATCTCGCGCATTGAACGCGGCGCCACCCAAGATCGAGTCCTTTCTCAGCGCTACCGCACATGGCTCAGCGAGCAACCGAACGTCAGCGCTTGACAACAATAGGAGCATCAAGTTCCGCCTCGCTGTATCCCTGGCTAGAGGCCCACTGAACGGACCCGATCATCAACGATCCTTCATGGTTGTGTTCTTAGCTGGCGGATTGGCGAA
Source organism: Cryobacterium melibiosiphilum (assembly GCF_003602235.1). Classification (GTDB taxonomy): domain Bacteria; phylum Actinomycetota; class Actinomycetes; order Actinomycetales; family Microbacteriaceae; genus Cryobacterium; species Cryobacterium melibiosiphilum. Next base: position 18,227 of record NZ_QZVS01000050.1, on the reverse strand, counting down.
CTTGCCGGTCATCGAGCGGCTGGGTCAAACTGACTCTGGTCGTTGTGGTCAGGGCGATTGCCTGGCAGTCGGTACTGCCGGGGAGTGCACCTTCTGTCAGGTCGAGAGTGACATCTTTCGTGGCCTCCGTGACAGTTGCATGAATGCCGGTACATGATGCTGGTCCCGCTAGGAAGGTGACCTCAATGGTGGTTGGCGTCACCTCGCGCCATGAATCCCAGACCAGCACGCTCGGCGATATCAGGTCGTCGCGTGACGTCATTGTCTGGGGTGTGGCACTGCCGCTTTGAGGCGGGTGTGTGGCGGTGGACCCCGCACCTGGAGACGATCCAGAGCCTGAGCAGCCCGCAAGAGCAACGGTGATCATCATGACTCCAGCCATCATCCTTACTCGCGTGATCCACCGCTTGGGCATTACCAGTCTCCGTTGGTTGCATCGTTCATCGTCTTCACATCATCGTTGAAATAGGGGGCCCAGTTTTGGCCAGTTGTGCTGTTCCATGTCGACGTCTGTTGACGCCGACCCAAAACAGGGCCAATAGTGCCGTTTGAAAACAGGACCACTATCGATGTTCCTACTATGCCGTATCGGCGGTGGGCTGGTGGCCCTTCATCCGATAACTGGCGCCCTTGAGGCTGAGAACGTCGGCGTGGTGCACGATCCGGTCGATCATCGCGGCGGCAACGGTCTGGTCACCGAAGACCTCGCCCCAACGGCCGAAGGTTAAATTGCTGGTCAAGATCAGGGACGCATGTTCATAGCGGCTCGCGACGAGCTGGAAGAACAGGTTCGCGGCGTCCTGATCGAACGGGATGTAGCCCACCTCGTCAACGATCAAAACGCTGTAGCGCCGGAGCTTCGTGAGCTCGCCGGCGAGCTTGCCGCGGGAGTGCGCTTCCTGCAGTCGGGCGACCCAGCCGGTGGCGGTGTCAAAGAGCACGCGGTGGCCGTGGTTGGCGGCCTGAACGCCCAGCGCGACGGCGAGGTGGGTCTTGCCGGTGCCGGGCGGGCCGAGGAGGACGACGTTCTTCGCTTCGTCGACGAAGGTGCTCGTGCCCAGGTGCGCGATCAGGGTTCGGTCGGCGCTGGGCTGGGCGTCGAAGTCCTCGAGGGTCTTGTGCCCCGGGAACCGGGCTGCCTTGATGCGCAGGGCCGCGCCGGACGCTTCTCGCTCCGAGACCTCGCGGGAAAGGACCGCGGCGAGGTATTCCTCGTACGACCAGCCCGCCGTGCGGGCCTGGTCGCCGAGGCGGCGGAAGGCGTCACCGATCCGCGGCGCCCGAAGCGCCCGGGCGTAGTGCTCGATCTCCGCCGCCGCGCTGCTGCTGCTGCTCCTCATGAGAACACGTCCATGTCGGTCAGGTCCGGGCTCATATCTACCCCAAAGAGGGTGTCGTAGGACGCGAGGTTGGCCGTCTCGACGAACGCGACTTTCGAGAGAGGTCGGTCCTGTCGTTTGACGCTTTGGAACTGTCGTCGCAGCACGTCAGCCTCGGCGACGTGGTTCGGGTCCGTCACGGTCAGTGCGCGCGCCCATTCTCGTTCGTGCGAGGTGACGTTCACCCCATTGTGGGTGACGTTGATGGTGTCCAGGCTCGCCGTCACGTCCACGAGCCGGCCAATCATCGCCGGCGCGACGGAGTAGCCGTTGGAGAGCACCCGGACGTAGTAGTCCCACGGCAGACGCACGGTGTTGCGAAAGAGCACGTCCGGCGCCACCGGCGACAAGGGCCGCATGGCGGCGCGGTCCCGCTCGATCAGGTCCATCGGCCGTGCGCGTCGCGACCGGGAATGACGGGCGTTGGCGCGCGGCAGCCAGTCGGTCAGCTGGTCGTTGAAGTCCATCGGCGAGGCAAACTGCCGGCTGGGCATGAACGAGGACCGGAAGAACTTGTTGCGCCGCTCAACCATGCCCTTGGACTCCGGATCACGGGCCATCAGCAGATGAATCTCAGTGCCAAGGGTCCCTGCGAACGCGGCAGCAGGTGCGGTGAGTTTGCCCTTGCCGATGCCGGTCTCGTTGTCCCAGACCAGCCGCTGCGGGACGACGCCGGCTGTCTGTAGTAAGGACCGCATCCCGCCGAGCAGGCCGGGAGTTGAGCGGGATGGCAGCATCTGGGCTTGGAAGAATCCGGAGAACGTCGAGGTCATCACCAGCACGGGCGGCATGCCCTCCTGGTCATGCCCCAGCGGCAGGGGCTCGTGCGGGAACCACAGGTCGCACTGGACCTGCTTGCCCGGCTCGTGCACGAGACGATCCGCCGGGTCCGGCGGCACGTACTCCGGCCGGATCGCAGCGACTTTGTCGCGGAACATCGACGCCGACCCCGACCAGCCGACACGCTCAGCAAGCACCGACGCGGGCATCGTCGGCGTCGTGGCCAACAGCACCCGAACCTGCGCGGCATACGCGTCGAAACTCGACCCTGTCGTTGCCCGGTGGTACTTCGGCAGCCGGTCCGCTTCCAATGCCCGATCCACTGTTCCCCGCGACACCCCGACGACTCTGCCGATCTCCCGTTTCGAGTGCTGCCCCGTTGAAAACAGCTGGCGTATCCTCGCCCAATCGTCCATATTGATCACCCTCCATAGTGGCTGGTGACCCTACTTTCAAACGGCGATACTGGCCCTATTTTCGGTCGGCGTTAACAGCCCGCTGGCCGACGGGTACTTGCCTGAAACTGAATCAGGCCACCAAAACCCGTGCTCGGAAACCATCAGCTCGGAGCCAACGGGGGGAATCGATCCCGGTTGTGTCCGTAGCATGAAGCCTACTCTTCACAGCGTCTGATCTCGACGGACCCATCCGATCGAAGCGATTGGAAAGCTCCTGTTGCAATGACCGCGTGAAACCGCCCCATTGATCTGAGGCGAATACAGGGACTGGTAGATGCTTTCGTGCAGGACGTGCAGGACGTGCAGGACGTGCAGGACGTGCAGGACGTGCAGGACGTGCAGGACGTGCATCTAGGGCTGCCCGGGATAATCGAGGCGCAATTGGTGGCTGATCTGACGCGGGCTCCACTGCTCCAGCAGGAGTTTCTGAATCGCGTCCCGCAACAGAGTGCTCCCCGCTATCTTCCCCAGGCGCGGCCGTTTCCGTGCAGCATCGGCCAAGGCTTGGGCAGCGTGCGGTGCATAACGTTTCAGGCGTGGGGACCGATTTCGGATCACCTCACGGCTGACCGTCGACGGACTTCTCCCCAATCCGGCCGCGATCTGACGCAGGCTCTCGCCGGCTTGCAGTGCATCAGCGATATGGATCCGCTCTGGTTCGGATAGGTATCGCGACGAAATCGTCGGTGGCGTCTTTAGCGAGATCGGCGCGTAGGTCTTCGCGCGTCCTTGCGCGTTCGTCACTGTCCGCCGTGCCACCATCGCATGCCTGTACGCCGGTTGATGTTAAGTGTTCGGCGCGCCTCGGCGTTGCTGATTCCTTGCCTCATCAGCTGAGCATATTTGTTGCGTGTCTCGACCATCGGCAGTGCGCCGGTGCCCTTTTGCCACTTTCTTGGACTATCTAGCATCGCTTCTCCTGAACGTCAGGTGTTGCGACGTTGGCTAAAAACCGCTGTTCGCCAGAGGCTCCTCGGCAGGCCTCTACGCCGACGGTGTGGGCTCCCAGGCCAGGACCAGATCAACGAGCCCGGGGAATCGCTCATTGAGGTCACCCAGTCGAACCCGGCTGCGCCGCTCCAACCCGTATTGCCGTTGAGTGAGAACCCCTGCCTCGCGCAGTGCTTTGAAGTGATGCGTCAGTGTCGATTTAGGACGATCGAACCCGAACCAGCCACAGGTGTGGTCGAACTCATCGGATGAGGTCAACAACCGCTGGACGATCGTGATCCGCAACGGCTCGGACAGGACAGCGAAGACCCTGTCGAGCCGGATTTCATCGGAGGCCGGCTCAGGAAGACCCGGCGGTCGTTCCCGTTCAGTGGGCGGGGTGACGTACGTCGGGGCAAGAAGATCCAGTGCATGAGGAGACATTGTTGTTCGACTTTTCTCGTACTGGGCGATAAGTTCGTCTTTATGCGAACTGGTACGAGTTTAGTCGGACAAGCCTTGGATGGCGAACGCACCAGTACCGCACCGAGACCATTCGGCAGGCCCAGTCACGGTTTGGGCTGGTCCATCGCCGCAGCTGCAACGGTGACGGCGGTGTTCCTGCTTTCTAACTCGGCAACCCCCCTGTACGGACATTGGCAGGCCGAATGGGGGTTCGAGTCAGGCCTGCTGACAATCATCTTCGCGACGTACATCGTCGGCCTGGTCGCAGCATTGATCATCGCCGGACGCCTGGCAGACCGGTTCGGTCGCAAGGTGGTTCTTGTTCCGGGCTTGGCAGCGGCGGTGATCGCGTCGGTATTGTTTCTTGCTGCACAAGATGTGATGTGGCTGCTGGTCGCCCGGCTACTCGCCGGCGTCGCCGTCGGCACGGCCGTAACCGCAGGTATGGCCGCGGTGGTCGACCTCGCACCCGAACACCGCAAACGCACTAGTTCGCTCATCGCTTCTGTCTCGATGGTTTTCGGCGCCGGTCTCGGACCACTCCTGGCCGGCGGCCTCGCCGTGGCAGGATCACCCTCTACCCAACAACTCGTGTTCACCGTCGTATTGTGTGTCGAAGTCACCGCGCTCCTCGTGGCGATCGTGCTTCCGCTGAAACGACCCGTCACACAGAACAAAGTTCGTCTGCTGGCTTGGCCATCGGCTCCGCGGGAAAACCGCCGCGAACTCCGATGGGGCATCGGCGCGTTTGCGCCGGGCATCACCGCCACATCCTTCGTGCTCTCCCTCGGCCCGACCGTGCTCGGCCACGTTGGCGCGCCAGGTGCCTTCGTGACCGGAGTGGTCGCCTGCGCCATGTTCCTGGTGGCCACCGGTATTCAGTTCGCGCTCGCCCGCCTGACCACTCGCGCTCACCTCGCACTGAGCTCGACCACCGCAATAGCTGCGATGATCTTCATGGTCCTGGCCGTCACAGTCGTACCGTTTGCTGCCGCCGCGATCATCGCAGCGCTCCTCGCTGGTGCCGCGCAAGGTCTCGGGCAACTCGCAGGCCTGTCGCTGATTGCCACGCACATCACCCCAGGAAAACGTGCAGAGTCCAACGCGGCCTTGAACATCGGGGGCTACATCCCTGCAAGCATCGCCTCAGTCCTGGTGGGATACGCAGCTGACGCGTTCGGTCTCTCCATCTCAGTCACCCTCTTTGCCTCAACCCTGACAGCCGCTGCGATAGTCGCACTCATCGCAACCGGCGTCAGCGTAAAGCGACACACTGCCGAGTCCGTCACCGAAGGAGAATCAGCATGACCCGCCCCCTCGTTATCGTCGCCCATCCTGACCTACCGTCCTCTCGCATCAACCAAGCGTGGCTCAAAGCCCTGAGGAGCAGCGACGATACCGACGTTCACATCCTTGGCGACGCCATCTCAAATTCACCGATGTGCGTAACCACTGAGCACGAGAGGTTGTCCGCGCACGACCGGATCATCCTGCAGTTTCCCATGCACTGGTACAGCGCACCGGCACTGCTCCACGCGTGGCTCGACGCAGTGCTTGAGCGCGGCTGGGCCTACGGGCCCGGGGGACGCGCATTGGAAGGCAAGGAACTCGGCATCGCCGTTTCCACTTGGTCCAGCGCTGAGGACTACTCCAAGCTCGGCCGGTACCACCGCACTCTCGACGAGCTCACCTCAGCCTTTGAGGTCACCGCAATCCGTGTCGGCATGACCTACCTCGGCGGCCACTTCCGCACTGGGGTCGGTCACATCACCGACGAACAGCTCACGGTCGACGCGCGTGAGTACGTCGCCTGGACCGTCCAGGCGACCGGAGCCTCTCCGCCCGCCTGACAAAGTCAGGCCGCTCCCTGCAACCGCCGCTCCTGCGGCTATGCGAGATACCTCCATCCTTCTGCAAACAGGAAACTGGCCAGGGGGGTGCACTCCGCTCGACGCAACACTCATGATTTCGCCGCAAGAAACGCGCACTCGACGCCACTCCTGGCGCTGTCTGTGAGACGCCTCGTAACCCAACGCTATTGAGACTGTCGATGTCAACGTTCCCGTTACTGTCGCGTACAACCAGTGGACAAAATTCGAGGAGTTTCCAAAGTTTCTCAGTTTTGTTGAATCCATCACGCAAGTAACCGACACTCTCACCGGTTTGAGAACGGGAAGCTTGTCGAGCGGTGGGGTAGCAGCGACCAACAGGGCATGCTCGAACAACTCGGCTTGGCACCGTAATTTGCGACTACTGGCGTTTCAATCAGAGGGGGCAGTGCCAAAAACGCGTATTTAAAATAATGTGCGATGCGAGACGGTCGTGATCGCGCACTGGGCACGCAGGCAGGGCTGTGCTTGGTGTCCCTGCTAGCGTGGCCGGTCTGTCAGCGCTTGCGCGCAGGCAGATTCGTTGCCGCTACCAACGTCGTGCGTTTCGTTTCACCGTGCGTTTGCTGGTCTTAGAAAACACGCCCTAGCTTCCTATTCTCGACTGGCTGATCGCCGGGCCATGGCAGCTGTGGGACGCTCGGGATAAGCTGTTTGGACCGTATCGCTCGCTGGTACGGGCCCCGACCCGGCTGGAGATTCGATGACGGTTCAGACCCCCGTACCTTCCACCGACGCAGACACCTGGGACGTCATCGTGCTGGGGGCCGGCGCCGTTGGTGAGAATGTGGCAGACCGAACGGCTCAGGGTGGCCTGCGCACGGTGATCGTCGAGAGTTCCCTGATCGGCGGCGAGTGCTCCTACTGGGCGTGCATGCCGTCGAAAGCGCTGCTGCGCAGCGGCGCCGTCCTCGCCGCCGCCCAGCGGGTTCCCGGAGCCGCCGAGGCTGTCACCTCGGTGGTCGACCCCCGAGCGACCCTGAAGCGCCGCGACACCATCGTCAACGGCTACTCCGACGCCGGCCAGGCGAACTGGCTCGAATCGGCGGGAATCGATCTGGTGCGCGGGCACGGCACCCTGACCGGCCCGCGCGAGGTCACTGTCACTGCCGCCGACGGCAGCGTGCGAGTGCTGACCGCCAGCCACGCCGTCGTTGTCAGCACCGGGTCAGCGGCCCTGCTGCCCGAGGTGCCGGGCCTCGCCGGGGTCGAACCGTGGACCAGCCGTGAGGCGACCTCAGTCACGGAGATCCCGACGAGCTTGGCCATCATCGGCGGTGGAGCCGTTGCCGCCGAGATGGCCACCGCGTATACGGCTCTTGGCTCACACGTCACCCTGATCGCCCGCAGCGGGCTGCTCGGCGGCTCGGAGCCGTTCGCCGGCGAACTGGTCGCGACCGCGCTGCGCGATTCCGGCGCGACCCTGCTCCTTGATGAGTCTCCCACGGCCGCCCGCCGCACCGACACCGGCGACGTGGAGCTGACCCTCGCCAGCGGCGGCACCGTGACCGCGAGCGAGGTTTTGGTGGCCACCGGCCGGGTCCCCAACACTGGCGGTCTCGGGCTTGCCACCGTGGGACTCGTCGACGGCGACTGGCTCACGGTCGACGACACCCTGCGGGTGGTCGGTGAGTCCCTCGCATCCGTCTCGGCGCTCGGCACCGGGCGACCAGGCAGCGGATGGCTGTATGCGGCCGGCGATGTCAACCACCGGGCACTGCTCACTCACCAAGGCAAGTACCAGGCCCGGGCCGTAGGTGACGTGATTGTCGCTCGCGCGGCAGGCGCCCCGGTCGACGACAAGCCATGGGGCTCACACGTTGCCACAGCCGACCACAGCGCGGTGCCGCAGGTCATCTTCACCGACCCGGAGGTCGCATCTGTCGGCCTGACCGCTGCCGCGGCAGTGAAGGCAGGGTATCGGGTGCGCATCCTTGACTACGATCTCAGTTCGCTCGGCGGTTCCACGGTGCTCGCCGACGACTACGTGGGCCACGCCCGGGCGATTGTCGATCTCGATCGGGAGGTGCTGATCGGTGTAACCTTCGTGGGCCAGGACGTCGCCGAGCTCCTGCATTCCGCGACGATCGCGGTCGTTGCCGAGGTCCCGATCGACCGGCTGTGGCACGCGGTGCCGAGCTATCCGACACTCAGCGAGGTCTGGCTGCGCCTGCTCGAAGCGTATGGTCGGCCTGGACACGTCGACTAGCAGGCCCTAAAGATAATCATCTGAAAGAGGTTTCAGCGGCGCTGCGAGGTGACGGCCCACCAAGTAGACAGGATGATGGATTTCGTTGAACCGGCTTGTTTGTTGAGTGCGGCGGCGTGGGCCCATATGAAGATCCACGTTCAGACCATGGCTTTGTCGCCCGACGATGGCATCACGAACTTGAACCAACAGATTGCATAGGTTTCGGCGGTGAAGGCGTCATACAAGGTGCTGAAAGCGAGTGCGTCACCTGTGGCCACTCGTTCGAGAAACAGATGACCGCCGATACTGTCCCCCAGGGAACGCGGCCCCGTCTCGGCGGCGGTCATGGTGCGGTCCCGGATGATCGAATGACGAGTGTAGACAAGGCACTTCTTAGACGTGGTGAGCGAGTCCGCTGACAGGGTCTCGGGCAACGCTAAAAATCTTTGTGACCTAAATGGGGGGGTGCCCCTATGTGTTTCGTCAAGTCGTGCGTGGGGTTCTGATTTCGTAAAGGGTGCAGTCCCTCCCGCCCGCGAGTCCATCTGGCTTTGTCGAGCCCCGGGTTTGGTGAAGGCTCGGTTAGACCCGTCCATGCCGGTCCGATCCGCGAGACGATCGCAAGTGTAAGGAAAAGCTATGGCCTCCTCGACGTCATGCAGCCCTCAGACAACGAAGAGCGTCAGTGGATCATTCACGCCGAAAACGTTCCGGAGCTCCGCCACGCCCCGAAACGGCTACTCGATCCGCAGTCTCAAGTGAAGAGGCTCACGCCACCTGGACCAACCAACAGTCCCACGACGATGAGCACAATACCCCAGAGAATCTGGCGTCGAAATAGCGCGACAATGCCTGCAATAACGAGGACTACCGCAATGATCCAGAGAATTGTTGCCATGGTGCTGCTCCATTTCATTCAGCGCCGTCGGGCCGTACGCCCACAGCGGTTTTCGATCTGTTAAAGCGAACGTACCCCCTGCTCGGTCTCTGACCACTGTATTTAATTCAGAATGTCGTGGAGGTGAGACTCTGTCATCGTGCGGTTAGCGGCCATGCGAAACGACTGGCCTTGACCCCGGAGAGTGGACACGGGTTAAGCGGCGAGCTGAACTTCCGCGGACTTTAGCGAGTATTGCAGTTCGAAGGAGACGGAGGTGACATCTCCGATCGAGGAGTGCCGGCGTCGACGGGGTGAGTGTCGGCGTGGTCGAGGATCGTGGTGGTTCTCCACTTTTTGGGGCAGATGCCGACCAGTCCGAGGCGTTGCATGGTCTTGGCGACGGTCTTTCGCGAGATGGTCTCCCCGTCGGCGCGGAGGTCGGCGAGGATCCGTGGCGACCCATAAACGTCGTCGGAGTCGCTGTGGAACCAGGCCACTTTCTGCTCGATGTTCTGCCGCCGAATCATGCGGTCCGATGGCTTGCGGTCGAGCCAGACGTAGTATCCCGAACGGGATACCTCGAGCAGGCGGACCATTCGGGTGATGGTGAAGTTGGTCTTCTCCGCCAGCATCAGTTCGAACGCTTTGTGATCGTATCCGATGCTTCCTGGGCGCACGATCAAGTTTCAGGTCCGCGGTTTCTTTCCGCAGCCGGAGCAGCTCGGCCCGCGAGCTCGGGACCAACGAGGCATCGCTGGGCCGGTAGGTCAGCGCATTCAAGGCCCGTAACGACACCGCTGGTCTGATTCGCCTTGACAAATTCAGCGAACATGGTTGGCTCGTATTACGTGACAATTTCCGGCACAATGTTCGACCGTGAAAGGAGGTGGCTCGTGAGCCACCATGCCGTGATCAACCCCGCCACAGGCGAGACCATCAAGACGTACCCCCAGATTTCGAGTGATGAACTCGAGCAGGTCATCGCAACGGCGGATGAGGCTCACCACGGTTGGTCTCGGAACTCTTCCGTCGACGAGCGAGCCGCACTCCTGCGGAAGGTCGGCGAATTGCATGCGGAACGCCGCGATCAACTGGCGGCCGTAATCGTGCGTGAGATGGGCAAGCCCCTCGATCAAGCGCTCGGCGAGGTCGACTACGCCGCCAACATTTATCGGTACTACGCCGACAACGCGCAGGAATTTCTGAAGGACGAACCAATCACGCTGCTCGGCGGAGAGGGTTCCGCGTTCATGCGCTCCAGTTCTCTGGGTGTGCTCATTGGTGTCATGCCGTGGAATTTCCCGTATTACCAGGTTGCGCGCTTCGCGGGACCGAACCTCATGACGGGCAACACGATCATCCTCAAGCATGCGTCGCAGTGCCCGGAATCAGCTGCGGCAATTGAGCGAATCTTCCATGATGCGGGCTTCCCGGCTGGCGCTTACACGAATGTGTATGCCGACAGCGAGCAGGTTGCTACGGTCATCGCCGACCCGAGGGTACAGGGCGTTTCCCTTACCGGTTCGGAGGGCGCCGGCGCGGCCGTTGCTGAGGTGGCCGGTCGCCACCTCAAGAAAGTCGTGCTGGAACTTGGTGGGTCAGACCCCTTCATCCTGTTGAGCACCGACGACATGGCCGCGACAGTGGCTGCCGCTGTTGCCGGTCGCCTCCGCAATGGCGGGCAGGCCTGCGACGCCGCCAAGCGATTCATCGTGATCGATGAACTTTATGATGAGTTCACGGAGAAGTTCACCACCGCCATGCTGGCGAACTCACCCAGCGACCCCACCGTCCCCGGGGCAGACTACGGCCCTCTCTCGTCCCTCGGTGCAGCCGAGCATCTTGAGGAGCAGGTAGAGCGCGCAGTCGCTCAGGGAGCGACCCTGGCGAGCACCGGCAAACGGTCTGGCACCTTCTACCCAGCGACGGTGCTCACCGACGTAACGCGAGACAACGACACGTACCACGAGGAGTTTTTCGGGCCCGTAGCATTCGTCTACCGGGCAGCCTCCGAAGATGAAGCTGTAGACCTCGCAAACGACACTCCTTTTGGGCTGGGCTCCTACTTGTTCACGACCGATCCCGAGCAGGCACTTCGGGTCGCCGACCGCATCGAAGCCGGCATGGTCTTCGTTAACCTCGTCGATGCCGGCGGCGCAGAGCTACCGTTCGGCGGAGTGAAAAGAAGCGGCTTCGGGCGCGAACTCGGCCGTTTCGGTGCTAACGAGTTCGTGAACAAGAAACTCATCCGCATCGGCTGACACATAGACAAAATCCTCAGCCGACGCGGTAAAGACCGTTCAGTCGCCGATAGTGCTGTATGCCGACCCAAACGCGGCCCGTCAGCTAATAAGTCCGCACAATGCTGCCGTCTTCGCACTCGAAGAAAATCTCTCCACCTTCTGGGCCAAACGGCATAGTGAGCTGCCGCGGGCATTTCGGACAGCGGAATTAGTGGATTCTTCTACGCTGCCAATGCTGGCTGTTGATAATCATAGTGGACTTCGTTAGGCCTGCGGTATCCGAGCGCGGAGTGCCGGCGGCGGCTGTTGTAGAACCCTTCGATATAGCGGATGACGTCGCTGCGAGCTTGTGATTTAGTGGCATGCGCAGTCCGGTAAACACGCTCATTTTTGAGCATCAAGAAAAAACTTTCCGTCATGCTGTTGTCCCAACACACGCCCGTGCGGCCCATCGATGACCTCATTCCCAGCCCGGTCACTAGAGCCCGAAACTCGGCCGAGGTATACACGGCGGATTCAACTGGACGCCGCACTCACCGAGCTCCGCGACCGTGGCGCGGGTGTTGCCGATGAAGACTTACAACGCCTTTCCCCGCTGGCCTCGGAACACATCAACATGCTGGGTCGCTACACCTTCACCGCAGACCCCGCCGGCACGCAGCTTCGGCCCTTCCGGAACCCCGACGAGGACCGGGAGACCTGACCCGGAAAACGGTGAACCGCTCTGCTGTCCCGCAAGGGAAGGCGGATTCAACCGGTCGTTGCAACACTCTATTTTCGAGAGGTGTTGCCGATGTGGTCGAAGTTTGAGCTGGTGGAGATGCAGGCACGGTTCTGGGTATTGATGTCCCAAGGGCCGACGCTGACTGCGGCGTGTGATGCTGTGGGAGTGAATCGACGAACTGGACGGCGTTGGCGTCAAGCACCGGGAGGGCGGATCCCTCTTCGCGAGGCAGAGCGGAGGGCGACTTCTCGAGTAGTCAGGTGGGTTCCGTGCGGTGGCCCGTCATCGATGACGGGCCACCGGCGGTCGTTGCCCAGAAAGGGTGTTGAGCGGGTGCTTATTCGAGGACGCCGCAGGCGGCCGGGTCGGTTGCTTCTGCAGGCAGGTTCGGGTCGAGTTCGCTTGCACCCGCGCTGAAGTCGTACTCACCGTTGCCGTTGTAGTCGATACCATGGATCACGACGACGCCTTCGCCTTCGCGGATAGATTCGGCAATTTCTTTCGCCGTTCCTGTTCCGTCCGGACCCGGGTAGCCTGTTCCCGCCACCTTGGTGATGCGGATGTTATCGCGGCTGTAGTGGTAGCTGCCGCTCTCAGACACCGGAAAACGAGTCACATCCAGGAAGCTGCTGGGAGTCGTGTCGCCTGTCGTGTTCAGCGACACAACGACCGGGCCATACGCGGGAACCCCTTCCGCGGTGTTCAAGCGGCCATCACCGTTGTTGTCCAGAGCCAGGGTGGGGCACTCGTGCAGCGCTTGCTCGCCGTAGTGGATGTGTTGGGCATGCGGAGCGTTTGGTGTCAGACCAGAAGCGTGCACTTCAATGTGCTTGATCCTCTGGTTACGAACTGTTGCTGTGGCAGTTCCTGACGCCCCGGAGCCGTTGAGCTCCGTGAGATCGGCGGACAGCGATACCGTTTTTTTGTTGCCGGAGTGTCCAGGATCGTGCGCTTGAGCTGCGCCGGCCCCGAATGTAGCCGCAGCGAGTAACGCAACGGTCGAAGCCCCTAAAATCCCCATGGAATATCGTTTCACGATTATCTCCTTGAGTAACCGCCAGCAAGAAGGTCCCGCTGGTCGTGGATAGTTCGTAATAAACACTAATGAAATTTAGTCATATTAAGGGATTTGTTCACTTTTTATTTCCCAGAGTCTGAGCAATACTCGGCGCCGAACCAGTCGACGTTGGGCCACGGCGACTCCGATCCCTCGCCGATCAGCACAGGACGCCAGACAAGGTCCTCAGATCCGCAGCAGGGCAATCTGTTGCCAGGAGCGACCGTCCAGCGCAGACCGGGTTCTGCCGGTCGGTCTCAGAGGTGCTGGGCGGGGTGCAGTGAACCTGCCCCTCCTGCAGGGCCATCACGTCGGCCGCACCTGCGCACCGCCCCACGCTCCCGGTAGGGCAGAAGGGCGGCCGCCATCTGAGCCGGGTCGACCGTGTAACGGTCGCGGAACACCTGACTTCAGCGGTGAAGCGTGCCTACTCTTGACACTTGATGCTCTCGGTAATAGCGCCGCCGAGCCGTTACGGGCCCATCGGGCGCGAAACCGGTCCACGAACCAAGGAAAAGCACCACTGTCCTCGAGAAAGAACTGATCACAACAGACCTCCTCCAGAATCCAGGTCAGCTGCTAGGCATCCTGGGGGTTGGCCGCGTTGGGGTGTCGCTATCCGTGTACTCGCCTTCAATGTCCTTGTCAGTGGTGACCGGCTCGTCAGCTGAGGTCGTCGTGTCGGTTTCAGGTTCCGTGTCGGTGTACTCGCCGTCGGACTCGGGGTTGGGTTTCATTTCGGGCTTCCTTCCGCGAGGGTCACCTCACGGTAACTCTTCGACTGCTTGATCACAATGGAAATTTCACCAAGCATCGCAGTCATAGGAATTTGTCCCGTTGAGTGATCTACCGTTCACAGCCCTCGTCCCGGGTGCGCGGATCGTAGGCCTGTGTCCATTAGTCACCGCGCCCATCGGTCACGTCCCGCTTAGTGGTGGAGTTTCTCGACACCGTGCAGGTCAGTTGATTTAGTTTAGGCGGCAGCGAGTTCGGGGAGGATCACCGCCTCGTCGATGACCTCGAGGGGGTTGTTCATTGTGGTCAGCTCGAGCATCGAGGCTTCGGAGAAGTAGCGTCGTTCGCCGGCTTCCCATTCGTCGTGTTGCTCGATCAGGACTGAGCCTGCGAGGCGGAGGAGGGCGGCGGAGTTGGGGAAGACGCCGACGACGTCGGTGCGGCGTTTTATTTCCTTGTTGACTCGTTCCAACGGGTTGGTCGACCAGATCTGTCGCCAGTGACGCCGGGGAACGCGGCGAAAGCGAGCAGGTCGGGTTGGGCATCGGTGAGCATCGCTGCGACCTTCGGGTGCGATCGTCCGAGCATCGTGGCGACCTCGCGGAATTGCTTCTCGATGTGCTCGCGGTCGGGCTGAGCGAAGATGGTGCGGATGATCGACGCGACCATTTCCTGGGATCCTTTCGGGACCACGGCGAGGATGAGTATTAGAGCCTGTGAGCCCCACCCGATCGTGCGGTTGAGCCCCACCGTTCGTGCGGAAGAGCACCAGTGGTGGTGTGGCTCAGCACCAGTGGTGCTCCCCGTCACTGATTACGCGGTCGCGAGGCGCCGCGCGGGGTCGAGGAGCACGGTGAAATGTGTGTACAGCAGTTCACGAATCAGGGTTCCTGCGGGAGGGACCGGGAGCGGCAGGGAGATCTGGAGGAACTCGGCGTTGAATCCAGAACGACAGCGTAATGCGGTGTTCATGGTGATGGTCAAGCAGCCATAACCGGCAGTTGGGGACTTCGGATCTATACGGCGGTGTTGCTACGCCCCTTGAGACCGGCCACTGAGTTGTGGTCAGCTTCGCCGAGGATGTTGCGGCCCCGCTTATGCAGCCGAGCAAGGCTGCGCGCGCGTACGATGTCACGCAAGTCGCTCCGCTGATCGGTATGAGTTGCCGCAGATTGGGGATATTGTCAGGGCCGTGACTGAACGGGATATCGAGAGCATTGCGAATGCTAGTGACTTCAACAGCCACCGTGCCGGGTAATAACGTCTTCAAGCAGGGTTGAGCCTTGATCCGTTGAGGGCCCTATCAACGTTCCTACACCGAAATCCGCCCGCGAAGTGCTCGTGGCCACACTATCGAGCTGAAAGCACGAGGAGTTCTCCAATCGTGCAGTCCAGTTCTTTACAAATCGTTTCCAAGGTGCTGAATCTTATGGCTTTGGCATGATTATTCTTCAAGATAGACAAGTTCACGGTGCTCAGACCGACGCGCTCTGACAGCTGGACGAGCGTCATGGCGCGTTGCGCCAACAGAATATCGAGACGACAGCGGACTTTCGACATCAGACCAGCCCGCTACGGTCCGCCTGATAGCCGGCGCCCGCGCGGAACACTGCAGCGAGAGCCACGAGAGCTGCAGAGATGTAGACCGGCCAAAGGACAAAGAGAGGAATGGCCTCCGGCGGTGGCCAGTAGGTGCCGTCCGGAGATTCAGGGCTGACGAACATGATGCTGGGCACGCTCATCGCACTGACGCCATGCAAAACGGTCGCACTTTCAAAGCCGATGAGGACGACGATCGCAAGAGTGACCAGGGTCCTAATGCTGGCTGGAGCGAATGGTGTTCCGGCAGCAACTCTGCGCACCAAAATGAGGATACAGACCGCTATTCCTGCGATCGTTAACACAGAAACCAGATCACCGATGCTCTGCAGTACGATCGCCGCTACAGGCAAGTCCTTGACCATTGCGGTGATATCGGTGACGTGCGCCGTACTGCCCGGAACCACGAATGGTGCGCCACTGTACGTGACGCTCGCAGGTTGAGGCAAAAGAATGCCCGGATTCCAGGTGAGGGCGATGCCCGTCGCGCGGTGGGCGATGCGATCGATCATGTCAGCGAGGATGATGCAAATTTGAAATGCAGCATACCCAATAGCAGCGATGGACATGATGGACACGAATCTTACGGAACTCCGTGCGTTTCCCGTACGGTCATTGCCTATTCCTTCGAGCATGGTCCCAGCGTAACGATAATCATTGTGGCAGGCAAACACCGTCAGTGAGGAAAGGGACGCCCGCGAATAGTCGCGTGTATCTCCTCTGGAGGAACTTTCATCTCCGCGGCTTCCGCGTCAGCGGAGAGGGCCTGCCCCACCTGGTCAAAACGTGCGACGAGACCGCCGGCGCGGAGTCGCCCGTGTCAATCCGGGAACCAAGCACAATCGGTTACCTGTCCAGGGCCATGAAGAACGGCCCACTAGCGGCCCAGGAAAATGCCGCTCGCCACGATAACCTGTGCTTTATTCGCCCCGCTGCTGGGGTGGCGGGTTTTGCCGACATCTGTCAACCGTGAAGATCTGGTCGTGGTTGGCGCTCCGGCCGGGGACGACCAGTGGTTCCTAGGCCAATTGACCGAACGTCACGGCCGTTGGGACTTCACGTTCCGCGGCCCGGTTACTCGGTATCCGTCCAAGACTGAACGCCGTACCGGGCTGGAATTGCGGTGGCCACCCGCAGCCGAGGATGTGCCCGTCGGCCAAATGTTTACAGATGTGATCAACACGTCCGCTGAACGTTGGATACCAACACCTTTGGACCACTTCCACACAGTTGGCGTCCTGGTCGCGGCCGGCGCATCCGCGGGCTTGCCGGGCGGATACGCGTTTGCCTACGTTGGCGGGCAGCCCAACGCGTTCATCCTCGACCCCGGTGAGTACACCCGGGTCCACGTGACTGTCGCATCAGACCTTGTCCTCGAGGCGGGTCCGGGACGGCATTCTCTATACGCCGCGGTACCCGCATTGAGCATGGTGAGCGAGCATCCGCTGTCGCTCACCATTACCGAGAAAGATCTGAAAGAGGCCGGGCCATCGCGGCCGCCGCGTCTCAGACCAAGCTGAACCCGCGGGGACTCCGCCCCGGAATGCCCGAGATGGCGCAGGATCCGAGTCCTACAGAGGAACCTTCACTGACACTGCGACCGCGGTCTCGCGAACTCGCCGCCCCTACGATCGGAGTCTCGCGAACCGGTCTTGATTGAAAAATTGTTGGCAGAAAAAGGTGACTCGGTTTACCGGCCATTATTTCTTCTGCCGCGTTGCGTTGGCTAGAGATGTTGTGCGTCCGGGGGGTCCTACACGAGCGTGATCGAGACACCGGTCGCCAGTGGTTCGATACGCAATGCCAGGTCAGCACCGAACAATTCTGATGTTTCCAGATCCGTCTGAGCACCCTGCGACTGCGCGACCAAGCTCTCGAGCGCGATTGCAACAGAACGTCCCCAGTCATGAGGGTGTCGGCTGGACGAAGAACTACGCGCAGTGATCAGGGCCATAGCTCATCGTGAACCGATATCAGCAGCGTGACAAGTCGCTTGATTAAAAAATGAGCCCGCTGACGATTTGGGTGACCTTAGGACCTGCCCTGCAGTTCGGTTACCCGTTGCTGTGGGTCGAGTGACGGCGAACTCCAGCAGTTCTCATTCATTTTGAAACGCAGTCATGGCTGTCAAGACCGCGGGGTGGCGCCCATAGCTTTCAGCTCGGCGAGGATCTCAAGCTGTTGGCGGTTGATGGTCATGAGTGCCTGAATTTCTTTCTCGGCTTTCAGGTTCGTGTCGTAATCATGCTGCGCCATCGCACCGGCGATGGCGTCCTGCCGTTTCGCGGCGATAAGCAAAATGGCGCCCTGCAGCCCGGCCAGCATCGAGAGGAACAGGTTGAGCAGGATGTAGGGGTAGGGATCCCAAGCCTTCGATGCCAGAACCAAAGTATTAACAGCGGCCCAGATGATCATGAAGCCGATGAAACCTCCGACGAAGGGCCCGCTTCCCATCCCGTTTCGCATGAGGTCGGCGGCCCGTTGGCCTTTGGTCAACGAGTCTTTATGCTCCTGGTGCCAAGTCTTGTTTTCATCAGTCATGGTTCAACCTAACCGGCAGCAGCCCCACCGGACGGACACACAACGAAGCAATTCAAGTGCGAAAGCCCTCACGACATGGAGCTCCAGGTGTGTCACACGGGAACCCCGTACGGGACGCTCAGCAGGTAATGCCTCGGTGTCCCGCTGCGGCCACGGAGCGCGCGAATTTTCGAAGGCGATGACGATTCCGCCAAGGATGCAACGGCAACACAGACATGTAGTGGTCCGGCCAGGACCGGCCATCGCAAAGCCTTGAGCGCCTAGGGCGTGTCTCCTAATGCCTTCGACCAAATAGTTATGGCTCTGAGGACAGCTCCGCCGCGGTAGGTCAGTGCGAGCTTGTCGTAGCGGGTGGC
>NZ_QZVS01000071.1 GCF_003602235.1 Cryobacterium melibiosiphilum | reverse complement strand
CCCTGTTCCCGTCCGCCCCAAAACCAAAGCCCAACTCAACGCCGAAGAACAAGCACTCGAACCCCGCCACCTCACCTGGGACGAACTCATGGCCCTCCCCCTCTCGCCCGACGCGGACATCCCTTTCTAGGTTCGGATCGTCGCCTTCACCAACGCCGGCGTCGCCGTCAATAGATCCGGTCAGCCCTCGAAGTGCGGCAGTCGGCCGAGGCCGTCGGCGATCGGGATCGAGTCCAGCAGGCGGCGGGTGCAGGCATCCGTCGGGTTCGCCCACAGCTCCTCGGTGACGCCCGATTCGACGACGCGGCCCCGGTTCATCACGACGACCCGGTCGGCAATCAGCCGCACCACCGAGAGGTCGTGACTGATGAACAGCAGCGAAGCGCCCACCTCGCGCGCGAGCTCGCGCATCAACCGGGCGATCTTCGATTGCAAGGAGGCGTCGAGCGACGCGATCGGCTCGTCTCCGATCAGCAGCGTCGGCCCGGTTGCGACGGCCCGCGCAATGGCGATGCGCTGCCGCTGTCCGCCGCTGAACTGGTGCGGAAACGAGTTCGCTGCCGTCGCCGGCAGCTCCACCTGGTCGAGCAGGTCGACGACGGATGCCGCGGTGCCCGGATTGATGCGCCGCGCGTCCTCGATCTGCGCACCGACCCGGCGCCTGGGATTGAGCGAGGCGTAGGGGTTTTGGAACACCATCTGGATGCGCAACAGTTCGCTCGGCCGGCGGGCCAGGGTCAGCGGCCGAATCGGGATGCCGTTGAAGCTTGCCGCTCCGGTGAACCCGGGCTGGAGGCCGCAAATCAGCTTCGCAAGGGTCGACTTGCCGCAGCCGGACTCACCGACGAGCCCCACGACCTCGCCGGGTGCCACCGTGAGCGAGACCGCATCGACGGCGGTCAGGGTGCCACCTCCGCGCTGATGATGGGTCGCTGAGACCTGGTCCAACACGAGTCCGTCGGCCGTTCTCGCCACCCTAATCACCTTTCTGAAAGTTGGGCAGGGACTCGATCAGCGACCGGGTGTACTCCTGTTGCGGGTTGCGGATCACGTCGAATCGCGACCCGAATTCAATGACCCGACCGTTGCGCATCACCGCGATATTGTCCGCGAGGCCCGACATCACCCCGAGGTCGTGGGTGATCAGCACAATCGTGAGGCCGAGCGAGTCGCACAGCTCACGCAGCAGGTGCATGATGCCGGCCTGAACCGTGACGTCGAGCGCCGTGGTCGGCTCGTCGGCGATCAAGATCTTCGGCTCGCAGGCGATCGCGCCGGCAATCGCGATGCGTTGCAGCTGTCCGCCGCTGAACTGGTGCGGGTATTTCGTGAGCGCCTGCTCGGGGTCGGGCACCTTGACCCGTTGCAGGAGCTGCACCGCCCGGGCCAGGGCCTGCTTGCGGGAGAGTTTGAGGTGGTAACGCATATGGTCGGTCAGTTGCTCGCCGATACTGATCATCGGATGCATGCTGGCCGCCGGATCTTGGAACACCAGGGCGATCTCGGTGCCGCGGTACTGGTTGAGCTGCTTCTGGCTCTTCGTGACGAGGTCGGTGCCGGCGTAGAGAATCTGGCCGGAGAGCTGGGATCCCTCGGGAAGCAGGCCCAGCAGCGCCATGCCGGTGAGGGTCTTGCCTGACCCCGATTCCCCGGCCAGGCCCGTGATCTGCCCACCCGCGGCATCCAGTGTGACGCCGTCGAGCAGTTTCTTGCCGCCCAACTCGAGTCTCAGATTGCGGATGCTGATGCCGGTCATGACAGCCGTCCGTTCGAGCGGGGGTCGAGGGCGTCCCGCATGGCGTCACCCATGAAGTTCACCCCGACCACGATGGTGAAAATGGCGAGCCCGGGAAACGCGGCGATCCACCAGGCCGAGAAGTTGGACGTGCCGTCGGAGACCATCGAGCCCCACTCCGGTGCCGGCGGCACGGCACCGAGGCCGAGGAAGGACAGTCCCGAGAGCAGCAGGATGGCGCTGCCGAAGTCGGCCGCGGCGAGAACGAGCATCGGCGAAGCGACGTTCGGTGCGATATCGCGCCGGAGCGAGGTGAACACGCCGCTGCCCATCAGGCGCCCGGCGATCACGAACTCGCTGCTGCGCAGGCTGATCACGAGCGACCGGGAGATACGGGTGTACTGCGGCCAGCTCACAAGCAGCAGCGCGATCACGGCGTTCATCAGGCTCGGACCGAGGGCGGCCGCGATGACCATGGCCAGGATGATCGACGGAAAGGCGAGCACGACATCCGTCACCCGCATGATCACCTCGTCGACGGCCGTGCCGAGGAAACCGGCGACCGCACCGAGGACGGTGCCGAAGAGCAGCGAGATGACCACGAGGATCATCGCGACCGGGATCGAGGTGCGGGTGCCGGCGATGACGCGCGAGAAGACGTCGCGGCCGAGGGCATCCGTGCCGAACCAGTTGGTGCCGTTCGGCGCCAGCAGCCGAGCTGACTCTTGGGCGAGCGGGTCGAAGGGAGCCAGCCAGGGAGCGAAGACGGTGACGAGGAGCCAGAGCACCACGATCACCGTTCCGCTGATGGCGAGCGGATTTTTCCAGGCGTCCGGCACCCGCATCAGCCGCTTTCGGCCGGGCACCGTCACACGAGTGTTGCTCACTGCACCCTCACTCTCGGGTCGATCAGGCCGCAGAGCAGGTCCACCGCGAAGTTGGTGAAAATGTAGACCACGCCAATGAGCAGCCCGACCCCCATGATCGCCTGCAGGTCGAGGCTGATCGCCGCCATGTAGGCGTACTGGCCGAGGCCGTGCCAGGAGAAGACGCTCTCGGTGAGTACGGCCCCCGAGAGCAGCGACCCGAAGGTCAGGCCGCTCATGGTCAGGATCGGCAGCGACGCGCCGCGCAGGATGTAGCGCACGACGACGATCCGGTGGGGCAGCCCCTTGGCCCGGGCGGCCTGAACGTAGTCGTGCCGCACCACGTCGAGGATCGCCGACCGCGAGAACCGAACCAGCGTGCCGATCGTGAAGAGGGTGAGCACGACGGCGGGCAGCACGAGATGCGAGAGGGCGTTCCAGAACAGGTCGGGCTGACCGGCGACGAGGCTGTCGATCGTGTACATGCCGGTGACCAGGGGCGGGGGAACCAGTGCCGAGTCGAGGCGGCCCGAGCCCGGCGCCCAGTGCAGCTGGTAGAAGAACACGTAGTAGATGAGCATGGCGATCCAGAACACCGGAAGCGAGATTCCGAACAGGCTCAGCACCCGAATCGTCTTGTCCACCGCCGTCTGGTGGCGCAGCGCCGCCAGCATGCCCAGCCCGACGCCGATGACCGTTGAGAACAGCAGCACGAACAGGGCGAGTTCGAGCGTCGCCGGAAACGCCCGGGCCAGGTCGTCGGCGACCGGACTGCGGGTCTGGGCCGACACGCCCATGTCGAAGGCCAGGAGCCGGGTCAGGTAGAGCCAGTACTGCACGATCAGGGGCTCGTCGAGTCCCATCTCGGTGCGCAGTGCCGCGACGATCTCGGGGTTGTTCGCGGCCTGCTCGCCGAGCACCGCGTTGACCGGGTCGGTCGGCACGAGGTTGGTGACCACAAAGGTGACCACCGTGACCCCCCACACCAGCAGGATGCTGATGCCGAACCGCAACGAGATGTAGCGCAGCAGCGGATGCTGGCGGCGGGGCGGCCGGGGCGCCCCGGTTTCCGCCGCCGGCGCCCCGCCGGGTACTCTCGCATCGGTTGTTGTCAGTGCCATGGGTGGGGGCCGCTGGTCGTTCGCTAGCTGCCGGCGACGGTACTGAAGTCGATCGCCCACAGGGCGTTCGAGGCGATGCCGGTCAGCGCCACGTCACCGATCACGATCTCCGCCGGCTGGAAGAGCGGAATGTAGGGCCCGTAGTCGTTCAGCGCTTCCTGGAAGGCGATGTAGGCATCCGCCCGATCGTCATCACCGGAGGCCGCCGCGGCCGCCGCCGCGAGAGGCTGGATCTGGTCGGCCGTCGCGCCGTCGCCGAAGTTCCAGGCGGTGCGCGCCCCGATGTTGCCCTCGGGGGCGAAGACGAGGTAGTTGGCGGCGTCGGGGAAGTCGGCGCCCCAGTTGGCCAGCCCGGCCTGGTATTCGCCGCCGCGGAACAGGTCGAGGGTGTTGGCCGCGGTCTGCGGGTTGAGTTCGATGGTCACGCCGATCGCGGCCGCGTTGGCCTGCACGATCTGGGTGACGTTGGCGGCGAAGGCGTTCTCGCTCGAGTAGAGCACGTTGACGATCTCGCCGGCATAGCCGCTCTCGGCGAGCAGGTCTTCGGCGAGGTCAGGGTCGTAGGTGTTGTTCTCGTCGCTCTCGAGCGAGCCGGCGAACTGCAGCGGAACCACGCCGCCGGGCTGCTGGGAACCGAGGCCGACCACGTCGAGGATGCTGTCGTAGTCGATGGCGTGGCGCATGGCCTTCACGAAGTTCACGTCGGCGGCCACCCCGCCGAAGGCATCGTCGGTGTTCAGCCACAGGTAGTAGGTGGCCGCCGACGCGCCCGTCGTCACCGAGAAGTCGTTGGTGTCGACCTGCTCGGCCTCATCCGAGGAGATGTTGAGGGCGATATCGGTCTGCCCGCCCTCCAGGTTGATGCGCTGGGTGTCGGCGCCCACGTTGTTGATCACGATGCGGTCGTAGTAGGGTTCCTCGCCGGCGTAGCTCGGGTTCTTCACGAGGCTGATCGCCGTGGTCACCGCGACGGTGTCGTACATGTAGGGCCCGGAGCCCACGGAGGTGCTGGTCAAAAACGTTTCCGCGGCATCCGTCTCGTCGAGGGTGCCCCCGTTGTCGACCACCGCGGACTGCTGCAGAATCGACAGCGCCGGGTTGGGCAGGATGAAGGGGAGCTGCGGGTTGTCGGTCTCGCTCAGCAGCTCTACGGTCTGGTCGTCGACCTTGGTCACCGTGACGCCATCGAGAAGGAACGACGGGTTACCGAGCACGCCCTGCAGGCGCTGGTAGGAGAAGACCACGTCGTCGGCGGTCACCGCGGTGCCGTCCGAAAAGGTGCTGTCCCCGGTGAGGGTGAGGGTCACGAGGCGGTTGTCGTCGGAGATCGTGTAGTCGGCGACCTGCGGAACGAGGGTCGAGAGGTCGGACCCGGCGAAGGTGAGCGCGGTCTCGTAGACGTTGTGGTTGACCATGGTTCCGGTGGCCTCGAAGGCGCGGGCCGGGTCCATGCTGCTGAGAGCGAAGGTGCTGTCTACGACCAGAGTGGTCTGCTCGGCCGCCGGGTCACTCTCGGTCGCGGCGCACCCTGCCAGGATCAGGGTCAGCGCGGCACCAGCAGAGACTGCCGCAATCGTTCGTTTTTTCATACCGGTGAGATGTGCGAGATGCGTACCCATTGGTCCCCCAAGATCGATTTTCTCTAGTTAACTGGTTCTAGATTTCGAGAATAATTCGAACGCATAAACGCAGAGATACGCATCTGATTCGCAGTCCACATGTACGCAGGGAGCTCGGAATGAGCAGAATTCTAGTCGTTCAGAACGCACCGGCCACCGGGCTCGGGCGCTTCGAGGGCTGGCTGAACGAGAACAACGTAGCGACGGATGTCGTGCACGGCTCGGTCGGCCTGCCCGCTTCCCTCGACGGGTTCGACGGTCTGCTGCTGCTCGGCGGCGGCTTCATGCCCTCCGACGATGCGCACGCCGCCTGGCTGCCCGCGGAACGGGCGCTGGCCGCCGAGGCCCTGGGCCGGGGCCTGCCCACGCTCGGAATCTGCCTCGGCGCACAGGTGCTCGCCCTCGTCGCCGGCGGCACGGTCGCCGCCGACCACGGCGCGCCGGAACGCGGCGCGACCCGCATCACCCTCACCGAGACCGCCGCGCACGACGCGGTGTTCCAGCACGCGCCGGCCTCGTTCCACGCCATCCAGAATCATCGGGATGCCGTCACCGCTCTCCCTCCGGGGGCTGTGCTGCTGGCCTCGAGCGAGCGGTGCCCGATCCAGGCCTTCCGCGTGGGCGACCGTGCCTGGGGCGTGCAGTTCCACCCCGAGATCGCCGCCTCCCGGGTCAGCACGTGGCAAGCGGATGCCGTCGCCGCCGACGGTTTCGTTCTCGCCACCCTCATCGCCCGGGCAGATTCAGAAGAGCCCAATAGCCTCCAGGTCTGCCGTGGGCTCGCCGACAATTTCGCCGCCGTGGTGCGCGAAACCGCCCGGGTGTCGGCCAGCTCCGGTAGGGGCCCGCTCCGCTTCTAGGCCAGAAAGCTCCGGTAGTTGTCGTCGTTGGCCCGCAAGACGCGCAGCACGTTCTGATAGCCGAGTTTCAGCAGGTCGTCCCGCTCCCACCCGCGAGCCGACAGCTCCGCGAACAGGTTGGGGTAATCGGCCACGGTCGTGAGGCCCACCGGCATCTCCGGGCTGCCGTCGAAATCGCCGCCGATGCCGATGTGGTCGATACCGGCGACCCGCCGAGCGTGCTCGACGTGGTCGGCCACGTCGGCGACCGTCACCGCCGGCGGCTCGCCGATCGAGCCCGCGTCCTGCCAGGCACGAAAGTCCGCCGAGATGAACGAGGGCACGAAGGTGATCATCTGCACTCCGCCATTGGCGGCGAGCCGGGCAAGGATCTCGTCGGGAGCGTTGCGCGGGTGCGGGTTGAGGGCGAAACAGGAGGAGTGGCTGAAGATGAGCGGCAGAGTGCTCGCATCGAGGGCGTCACTCATCGTGGCCGCCGAGACGTGCGAGAGGTCCACGATCATGCCGATGCGGTTCATCTCGGTGATGACCTCGCGGCCCCGATCATTGATGCCGTCGTGCAACACGGCGCCCACGGCCGCGTCGGCCCACTCGGTCGACGAGTTCCAGGTGAGCGTCATGTAGCGCACGCCCGCCCGGGCGAATTCGCGCAGAACCGCGAGGGAGTTGTTCATCTGGTTGCCGCCCTCGACGCCGATCAGCGAGGCGACGTGGCCGGTGGCCTGCGCCCGGTCGACGTCGTCGGCGGTCACCGCCCACTGAAAATCGTCGGGGTAGGCCTCGACCATGCGGTGCACGAAGTCGATCTGCTCCAGCGTGGCCTGCACCGAGTCGGCACCCTCGAGATCGGTGTGCACCCAGACCGACCAGAACTGGCCCTGCACTCCCCCGCGACGCAGCTTGGGGACATCCGTTTGCAGCAGGCTGAGCGCGGAGTGGGGCTCCGAGTCGAGGTCGGCCACGGAGTAGTCGCGCTTGTCGCGGCATGCCCAGGCCAGGTCGTTGTGCCCGTCGATCACCGGAATCAAGTTCTGCAGCGTCATGAGATCTCCCCCTGTGTTTACGGCCAGCCTACGACGTTGGTGCGTGCCGGGCCGGTCAGCGGATGACGGCGGGCGACCAGGCGTGCTCGATCAGCAGGCGAGGCGCGCTCGAACCGTCTCGGGGGGCGGCCCAGACGTCGCTGTCGCCCGAGTCATCCGCTCGCAGCACCCCGTAGATCACGGTGGAGTCGTCGAGCCACTCGACCTGGTCGTCCACGTTGCTCGGTTCCGGCAGCACGACCTCCTCGTTCGTGGCGAGGTCGAGCACCGCGACGGTCCAGGTGGTCGTGGGCGTCGTGGACACGACCTTCTTGTAGGCGAGGTGCGTGCCGTCCGGCGAGACCGAGGGGCACTCGACCCCGTCCCGCACGGCGACCAGGGTGCGGGCGGCACGATCGCCCTGCACCAGCCAGGTGCGACCACCCGAGTCCGCGGTCGCATAGAACACGTTGGGATCACTCGTGAACGTCACACCCCAGATGTTGCGATCGGCGGCGGTGACCCGGCTGCCGGCCACGGTCAGGGCGAAATCTTCGAGGGTGCCCGAGTCTGCACCGTCGACCTCGGCGATCTGGGTGTTGATCGCGAACCCGACCGAGGCGTAGGTCTCGCCGGTGATGAAGGCGCTGAACGACACCAACTCTGAATCGGCGCTGATGCGGGTGCGGCTCGGGATTCCGGGCAACGGCCAGGACTTGACCAGCGCGCCCCGGGCATCGAGCAGGTCCGCGGTGAAGGTGGTCACCACCCCGCGGTTGACGCGCAGGCACATCTCATAGGTGTTGGTGGCGTAGACCCGGTCGCACGACACGTCGCTCAGCACCCGTGGGCCCGACGGATCGGTCAGAGGCACCGCGGCGACCACGCCGTAGCCCTCGCCGAGGGCGGTGTTGCGAAAGACGATGCGGGGGGCGTCCGCATCGCTGCCGGCGACGGCGGCGATGCCGGCCGAGCCCGCTTCGGCCGTCACTACCTCGCTGGACTGTGCCTGCTGGCCCTGATAGTCCGCGAAAGCCCCGATTCCGAAGATGGCGGCTCCCCCGAACAGCAGGACGGCCGCGGCAGAAACGAGCACCCACCGCGTGCGTCCGGTCAGGCCGGCCGTGCCGCTACCCGTCATCAGGACACCCGGGGCCGGGCAAGATACGGCCGCAAGAGCAGTGCCGCCGCCGGAATCGCCACGGCCAACAGCGCGGCCACGATCAGCACGGCCGTCTCCCGGCCCAGGGCGAACCAGAGAAATCCGAACCCGGTCGACGCCACCAGCCGGGCGATCGCCACGACGGTCTGGGCGGCGGCGATTCCGCTCGCGGTGCTTCCCGCCGGGGTGTATTGGGCGGCGAGCGCCGCGAGCACCCCGTCCGAGGCCGCATAGAACAGGCCGAGGAGCACGAGGCAGCCGACCGTCGCGAGCGCTCCGGTGGTCGGCAGCGCCGCACAGACATAGGCGGCGAGCAGGGCGCCATGGCCGATGATGAACACCCGCAGCCGGCCAAACCGGTCGGCCAGCCGGCCGAGCGGCACGGCGCAGACCAGGAAGGCCAGGTTAGTGCCGACGTAGAGCAACGGAAACCAGGCCGCCGCGAACGAGCTGCGGGCCTGTAAGACCAGATAGATGAAGCCGTCCCCCACGGTGAGCAGGCCGAAGATGCCGGCCACGACCAGGAGCCTCCGTAGTCGCGGGTCGTTCAGATGGCGCCAGCGAAACCGCGGCCGGGCGACGGATGCCGCGGGCCCGGCCTCGGCGGTAACCACTGCGGGTGCGCGGCGACTCACATTCGGTACGAGCAGGCCGAGGATGACAAGCCCGAGCAGGGCGAACGCCAACGAAATCACAAAAATCACGCTGTAGCCGCTCGGGATGAAGAAGAGCACGAGAAACGCCAGCAGGGGGCCGATAGCGGCCCCGATCGTGTCGAGCATGCGGTGCACCCCGAAAGAGCGACCCAGGTTTTCGGGCAGCGAAGAGGCGGTGATCAGGGCGTCTCTCGGAGCAGTGCGCACTCCTTTACCCAACCGGTCCACCGTCACGACCGCGGCGATCACCCCAAAGCCGGTGCCGACCAGAAGTCCGACGCGGGCGAGCGCCGACACGCCGTAGCCGAAGAAGGCGATCCATTTCGGCTGCTCGGTGCGATCAGCCGCGTAACCGCCGGCAATGCGCACCACGGCGCTCACGCCCTGGTACAGACCGTCGATGAAGCCGAAAGCGATGGTCGAGAGCCCGAGGACGCTCGTGAGATAGAGCGGCAGGATGGCCGAGACCGACTCCGACGAGATGTCGGTGAGCATGCTGACCACACCGAGGGCGATGACGGTCGCGGAGACCTTGGCGCCGGTCTTTCCGGTGGTCGGGGAGGGAACATCCGTCAATCGGGCACGGTCTGAAAAGGAGATGTACACGGAATCCGTTCGGTAGGTGCTCGCTGGGCGCTAGGCGCCAGCGGAGAAAAGTCCTCGGAGGGTATAGGCGGTGAGGCCGTCCGCCGCGGACTCGATCGTGACGATCACCGAATCGTTGCCGCGGTAAAAGGTCTGCACGGTGGCGTCGCCCGACGTGGTTGCCGGGGTCCCGCTGAGACCGACGGCGCCGAACGCCGCCACGTAGTGGGCCAGGACCTTCATTCCGACAGCGGATGTTGTCGCCGCCAGGCTCGCGGTGACGGTCTCGTCGGAGGCGCTCACCGATGAGGCGGTCACCGCGGAGTCGGGGAGCGGGCTGATCACGGCGGGCAGCCCCGCGACCAGCCGGCCGGCGGCTTCCGCATCGACGGGTTCCGGGTCCTGAAGCAGGTCTGGCAACGCCTCAGACGCAGGCAGCCCGGTCGTCTCCTCGGCGAGCGGCAGTACCTCGATGCCCGGCCCGGCCGCCACCGGGGCCACCGGAATCGACACTGCCGGCGGGGCGGGGGCCGCACTGGGTACGGTGACCGATGGGTCGGGCGAGACCTCGGGGGCTTCGGGCTCGGCGGGCGGACGCGCCGGGCGTGGCGAGGGCTCGGCCACGGCGGCCAGGGCGGGTCCATCTCCCGACGGCTCGGTGCGCCCTGACCCGGATCCGACCGCGACGGCAACGCACGCGATGACGAGGACGCTGCCCCCGAGGGCCCATCTGGGGGCGTGCGGTCGGTACGTGGCAGGTGGATCGGCGGCTGGAGCGGAGTTCGGCATACAACGTCTCCCGTTCGGGGTCTCGCGCACCGGCCTTCACCGGGCGTTGCGGGCCACGCCTCGGCATGTTTTCCTGACGCGCCCCCCGCTCACGGACGTGAGCATACCTCGAGGATGCCTGACTCCAGCCCGAAGGGGTGACCCCCGAACAGGGAGCATCGTGCCGGCAGAGCGCCGGGTATGGTCTGCTCGTGGCCGATTGAGAAATGGTCATCTTGACGAAAAGCCCCTGGTGAGCGTGCCGCGCACAGTCATCGGGTCACCCGCCCACTCCTGTAACCCGAACTGCAGGGACTGACTGTGACGATAATTCTTGCCCGACGCCCACCCGGTGACCCCCTGTCCCATGCCCACGGCGCCCATTCCGCCACTGCCCACCGGGCCCATCCCGCTGAAGCCGAGGTGAGCGATGAGTGACCCGCAGCCGCTGCTGCCCAGCGTGAGCGCCCTGCCCCTCGGGCGGCGGCCTCGCCCGCGCGTCATCGCCGACCCGATCGCCGAACCGATCAGTACGGCGCGGGTACGGTCAACCGATACCCCCTCGGCAGGTCGAATCTGGGCGGCGCGCTATCGCCACAAGCTTCGTTTGACCGACGTGAGCGTCATCATCGGAACTGTCGCTGTCGCCCTGCTCGCCGTGGTGTCGATCGATACCGCCGCCCCGGTGGCAACCCTGCCCGAAGCGCACTGGCTCATCCCGATCTGCGTCGCCGCGACGTGGATCACAACCCTCGGAACCTTCCACACCCGCGGGCCCCGAGTGGTGGGAGTGGGGTCGACCGAATATAAACGCGTCATCAACGCGAGCGCACTGGCCTTCGGCCTGCTCGCCATCACCTTCCTGGTGCTGCAGGTGGAGAGCTCACGCGTCTATTTTCTCATCGCCTTCCCGCTGGGAGTGCTCGCCCTGACCCTGGAACGCTGGCTGTGGCGCAAGTGGCTGCTGCACCAGCGGCAATTCGGCCACTACCTGGCACGGGCGATCGTGGTGGGCAACCGCGACGACGTGGAATACGTCGTCGGCCAGATGGACGAGAAATCGGGCGCCGCGTACCGCATCGTGGGCGCCGCCCTCGACGAGGCTCCGGCCGATCCGCACGCCAATCAGAGGCTTGCCGTCGGCGACCGCAGCGTGCCCATCGTCGCCGATCTCGCACACGCCGCCGGCGCGGCCGCGAACCTCGGCGTCGACACCGTCATCGTGGCCGGCCACCCGCGCGGCGGCAGCACCTACATTCGTTCCCTGGCCTGGGAGCTCGAGCGCACCACCGCCGAGCTGGTGCTTTCCAGCAGATTGACGGATGTCGCCGGGCCTCGCATCCATTTTCGCCCGGTTGAAGGCCTCCCGCTGATTCACGTGGAGATCCCGCAATTTGAGGGCGGCAAGCACGTTCTGAAGCGAGCACTCGACGTGGTCGCCTGCGGCGTGTCACTCGTGCTGCTGCTGCCGCTGCTGACCGCGATCGCGCTCTTGATTCGGCTGACCAGTCCCGGGCCGGTGCTGTTTCCCCAGGAACGGGTCGGCCGCGACGGCCACACCTTTCGCATGCTCAAGTTCCGATCCATGGAGAACAACGCCGAAGAGAACCTGGCGAAGCTGCGCGAACAGAACGAGGGCTCCGGGCTGTTGTTCAAGCTCAAGGATGACCCGCGGGTCACCCGCATCGGCCGGGTGTTGCGCAAGCACTCCCTCGACGAACTTCCCCAATTGTGGAACGTGCTGGTGGGCGACATGAGCTTGGTCGGCCCCCGCCCGCCGCTGCCCGACGAGGTGCGCAGCTACGAGAACCACGTGCACCGTCGCCTGTACATCAAGCCGGGACTCACCGGCATGTGGCAGATCAACGGTCGTTCCGACCTGAGTTGGGAAGAAAGTGTCCGACTCGACCTGTACTACGTCGAAAACTGGTCGCTCGCCGGCGACCTGATGATCATCTGGCGCACCTTCAAGGTCGTCCTGAACCCTGTGGGGGCATATTAATGAGTATCGCGGTCACCGCCGACATCGACCCGAGCGCCGTCATCGGCCCAGGCAGTCTGATCTGGCACCTGTCCCAGGTTCGGGAGTACGCCCGCATTGGCCCGGGCTGCGTGCTCGGTCGCGGATCCTACATCGGCCCGGGAGTCATCCTCGGCAAGAACTGCAAGGTGCAGAACTACGCCCTCATCTATGAGCCGGCGCTGCTTGAGGACGGTGTCTTCGTCGGCCCGGCGGCCGTGTTCACCAACGATCTGTTTCCGCGGGCGATCAACGTCGACGGCACCCGCAAGACGGAGGACGACTGGGAGATGGTCGGCGTCACGGTGCGCACCGGAGCGTCGATCGGCGCCCGCGCCGTGTGCATTGCCCCGATCACGATCGGACGCTGGGCGATGGTCGCCGCCGGCGCCGTGGTCACCCGCGACGTACCCGACTTCGGCCTCGTCGCGGGGACACCGGCGCGCCGCATCGGCTGGGTGGGCCGCACCGGTGTCGCCCTGCATGAAACCGAGCCGGGGCACTTCGTGTGCCCCGCGACCGGCGAGCAGTATTCGGAACGAGAAGGGATCCTCACGCTCTCATGATCGACTCAACACCGCCCCGCACCCGTGTTCTCATCATCGTGCAGAACCTGCCCGTGCCCCTGGACCGTCGGGTCTGGCTTGAGTGCCAGGCCCTCCGCGACCAAGGCTATTCGGTCTCGGTGATCTGTCCGAAAGGACCCGGCGACCCGGCCCGACAGACCATCGACGGCGTGCACATCTACAAGTACAAACCCGCCCCCGAGGCTACCGGGGCGGCAGGGTTTGCCGTCGAGTTCGCTTACTCCTGGCTGCGAACCGCGGCTCTGTCCCTGCGGGTGCACCGCGATCACGGCTTCGACGTCATCCAAGCCTGCAACCCGCCGGACACCTATTGGCTGCTGGCCTGGCTATGGAAGGCCAAGGGAGTGCGTTTCATCTTCGATCACCACGACCTCAACCCCGAACTCTTCCTCTCCCGGTTCGGCCGGCCCCGCGGCACGGCCGCGAAATTCCAGTACCGCACGCTGCTGTGGCTCGAGCGGATGACCTTTCGAGTGGCCGACCACGTCATCTCGACCAACGCCTCGTACCGGGGCATCGCCCTGCGCCGGGGGCACCTGGCTACGGACGACGTGACCGTCGTGCGCAGCGGACCCGACACCCGGGTCATGCGGCCGATCCACCCCGACGCCGACGCGGCCGCCCACACCGGACCGCTCCTGGCCTACCTCGGCATCATGGGCCCCCAGGATGACGTCGACAAGGTGCTCGACGTCGTCGATGAGCTCGTCACCCGGCGCGGCCGCACCGACCTGCGCGCGGTCATCATGGGCTTCGGCGACTGCCTCGAGGCGCTCAAGGCCGAGGCGATCGCCCGCGGTCTCGACCGGAACGTGCACTTCACCGGCCGGGTCGGCCCCGACGTCATCGCGAATTACCTGAGCGCCGCCGACATCGGGGTGGGACCCGACCAGCGCACGCCCCTCAACGACGTTTCCACGATGAACAAGACCATGGAATACATGGCCTTCGCCCTGCCCTCCGTCTCGTTCGACCTCGCCGAGACGCGCATCTCCGGCGGTGACGCGGCCATCTACGTGCCGACCGGCGACATCGGCGCGTTCGCCGACGCCATCGAACGACTGCTCGACGACCCGGGAGAACGGGCCCGCCTGGGGCGCGCCGCTCGCGACCGCGTCGCCACCGAACTCGACTGGCAGCACCAGGCGCAGCAGTACATCGGCGTCTACGACCGAGTGCTGGGCCACCGCCCGAGCATCTCCCGGCTCGCCGCCTGGCCGTTCGCCGAGCGGATGCTGCCGCCCGGCGCTCCCCACGAGACGGCCGGCTCCCCGAATGAACGGTTCGTCGACCTCGAGGACGCCGACACCTACGAGGAGTTTCTGCTCACCCGCGGTCGCCCGAACCGGGTGGCGGTGAGAGCGCCGATCGTGCTGACGCCGCCGTCGGCAACCTCGCCCACGGCATCCGCCGGCCAGACGGTCGGCAGCTGAGATGTGCGGCATCGCCGGCATTCTGCGCTTCGACCAGGCACCGATCGACCCCGGGGTGCTCGCCGCGATGGCGCGCACCCTCGCCCACCGCGGCCCCGACGCACACGGCTTCTGGCAGGCCCCCGGGGTGGGGTTCGCACACACCCGCCTGTCGATCATCGACCTCGGCGGGTCAGCGCAGCCGATGCAGAGCGCCGACGGCCGCTGGATCATCACCTTCAACGGTGAGATCTTCAACTACCGTGCCCTGCGGGCCAGCCTCACCTACCCGTTTCGCACCGACGGGGACACCGAGGTGATCCTCG
This sequence comes from Cryobacterium melibiosiphilum, assembly GCF_003602235.1. Taxonomy (GTDB): domain Bacteria; phylum Actinomycetota; class Actinomycetes; order Actinomycetales; family Microbacteriaceae; genus Cryobacterium; species Cryobacterium melibiosiphilum. The sequence goes on along the minus strand of NZ_QZVS01000071.1, from coordinate 42,679 downwards.
CCGGCGTCAGCCGGCACGGCCTCGGCTGGATCGAGAACCTCGTCGGCCAGTTCGCCTTCGCGCTCCACGACAGGACCCTCGGCACCACGCACCTCGTGCGGGACCGGCTCGGGGTGCTGCCCCTGTACTACACGGTTTCTCCGCAGCAGGTGACGTTCGGGTCCGAGATCAAGGCGGTGCTCGCGGCCGAAAATGCGCAGCCGTGCGTGGACCTGCTGAGCCTCGACGCCTACCTGTCCGGCCGTTCCGTCCCCTCCCCCGACACCCTGTTCGAGGGCGTCAAGAAACTCCCCCCGGCACACCGGGCCACCATCACCCCCGAGGGCAGCATCCGCCTGACGCGCTATTGGCAGCCGCCGGCCGCCGACACGCGCGGGCAATGGACACCGGCCGCCGCCATCGACGCCGTGGATGAGGCCGTCACCGAAGCCGTCGACTCGGCCCTGGTCGCGGACGTGCCCGTCGGGGCCTACCTGTCCGGTGGGGTCGACAGCAGCCTCATCGTCGCGAAAATCGCCGCCCTGCGCCCCGACCGCCGAGTGCAGACCTTCGCGGCCGGTTTCGGCAACCCCACGACCGACGAGCTGCCCTGGGCCCGCCGCGTCAGTGAACACGTCGGCACCGACCACCACGAGGTGCACGTGGATGCGCGCGATTTCGAGTCGCTCTGGCCCGAGCTGACCTGGCACCGCGATGCGCCCATCTCCGAACCGGCCGACATCGCCGTCTACCGCCTGGCGCAAACCGCCGGCCAATCGGTGCGTGTGATCCTGTCGGGTGAGGGCGGCGACGAGCTCTTCGCCGGGTATCCCAAGTACCGGGCCGCCCGGGCCGTGTCCGCGGCGAGCGCACTACCCGCCGGGCTGCGCGGCTGGGGCGTCAGCGCCCTCGAACACCGGCTTCCCGCCTCCCTGGCGCGCGCCCGCATCGCCCTGCGCGCCGCGGGCGCCGACACCACCGCCGAGCAGTACCGCACCTGGTTCGCGCCCTTCACCCAGCAGGAGCGTCGTTCCCTGCTCGGGTCGCTGCCGACGCGCGAGCTGAGCCTCGGCAACAACGGCTCCGGCCGCGACGTCATTCGCGAGATGCTCCTGGCCGACCTCGACGGCTGGCTGCCGGACAATCTGCTCGAACGCGGCGACCGGATGTCGATGGCCGCGTCCCTGGAGCTGCGCCCGCCGCTGCTCGACCACCGCCTCGTCGACCTGGCCTTCCGCCTGCCGTCCTCGGTCAAGGTGCGCGGCGGCACCACCAAATGGGTGCTCAAAGAGGTCGCGCGCCGCTATCTGCCGGCCGAAGTCGTCGATCGGCGCAAGGTGGGCTTTCGGGTGCCGCTCGGCGACTGGTTCCGGTCGGGACTGCGCGACTCGATGTGGGACCGGCTCACCGGAGCAGACTCCTTCGTCGGCCAGACCCTGGATCGCACCGCCGTTCGCGAGCTGCTCGAACGCCACGACAGTGGTCGGTTCAACGAGGAGAACCGCATCTGGACGCTGATGTGCCTCGAGGTCTGGCACGAAACCTTCTTCGGAACCCACTCATCCGCTCGCACCATTTCGAACCAGAGGGACTGATCCATGAACCTGCGCGATCTCACACACATCGTTTTTCGGCGCTGGCTGCTCGTCCTGCTGGGCGTTCTCGTGACGGGCGGTGTCTGCTACGGCCTCTTCACGACCGTGCCGGTGAGCTACGTCGCGCGCACCAGCCTCGTCATGCTGCCACCGGCGACGGTCGTGCAGGGTGGCAACCCCTTCCTGTACCTGGGCGGTCTGGGTCAGGCACTTGACGTACTCACGCGCAAGATCAACGCCGATGAGGTCGCGAAGCCGATCGAAGCGTCCTACCCCGATGCAGCATTCACCGCGATGGCCGACTCCGCGACCAGCGGGCCAATCCTGCTGGTCGAGGGCACAGCTCCCACGGCTGCCGACGCCCTCGCTGTGACGGAGGCAGCGGTGAACGCTGCCCCCGGCGCGCTGTCCTCGCTCCAGACGGGCCTGTCTGTGCCCGCCCCGGCACGGATCACACTCGAGCCTCTGTCAGTTGACGAGAAACCAACCGTGAACTTTCGCAATCGAGTGCAGGCCATAGGCGCCGCCGCGGCAGCCGGGCTCATCGCGACGCTGCTGCTCGCCGCCTATCGGGATGGCCGGGTGCGCGCACGCCGAGATGGTGACGGATTGCCGTCCGTCGCCCTGGTCGGTGCCGTCCCCACCGAAGCAGCCGCGCTGACAGCCACGACGCACACCGCGGCAGTGGCCGGACCGACCGGTCCCCCCGCATCCGCCGGCGCCATTACCCCAACTCGTTCCAAGTCTGCTCGCCCACCGGCAGAGCCCGTACACCGATGAGAAATCGCTGGGAGCTGCGTCGACGAGCGCGTCTCCCCGGCACCGACCGGTTCGTTCCCGATGCCGTCACGCTGCTGACGGTGTACCTCATCGTGCTCTATGCCATCCCGTCCAATCGCGTGATCAGCGATCTGGGGTCGGCCGGTTCTGTCGGCGTGCTCTTCGGGCTCGGTGCCGCGATTCTGTGGACGGTGAACCAGGTCCAGGGAACGGACCGCGAGACGCCGGGCGCCCGCCCGGTGCGTTTCGCCGTCGTGTTGTTTCTTTTCGTCTCACTGGCCAGCTACATCGTGGCGATGACGCGCCCGCTCCCGCCGCAGGAACTAACGATTGCGGACACCGGGCTCATCCGACTGATCGCCTGGGCGGGAATCCTGCTGCTCGCCCACGACGGCGTCCCTTCGATGGACCGGCTCGTCACCCTGCTTCGGCGGTTCGTGGTCGCCGGAACACTGCTGGCAATTTTGGGCGTGACCCAGTTCATAACTCGGCTGCCGATGATCGATGTCATCTCCATCCCCGGGCTGCAAGCCAGCATGGACTACGCATCGGTGGAAACACGCGGGGGCCTGGTCCGAGCAGCCGGTACGTCCATTCATCCCTTGGAATACACGCTCGTGCTCGCAATGGCCTTTCCCCTAGCATTGACGCTCGCGCTCCGCAGGGGAGACCGACCGTTCCTGTCCCGGTGGCTCCCGGTCGGTCTGATCCTGCTCGGGCTCACGCTGTCGGGTTCGCGGTCGGCCGTGATCGGAATAGTAGCGGGCGTTGTGATCCTTATCCCGACGTGGTCGCGCACGATTCGCTGGCGGCTCGCCCTCTCCGCCATAGTGTTGCTGGCGCTCGTCTACGCCGCAGCGCCCCGGGTGATCACCAACATGCGCTATATGTTTCTTGCGATTTTCGAGGACCCGAGCGCAGCGTCCCGCGCCGACAGCCTCGGCGTCTTCACTCAGCTCTTCGCCGTCAACCCCATTCTGGGGCGCGGATTCGGCACTTTCCTCCCGCAGTACCGAATCCTTGATAACCAGTATTTCCTGCTCATTCTGGAAACCGGGATACTCGGCGTGTGCGCGTTCCTGCTGATCTGTCTGACCGCCGTCGTCGGGGTCATCCGCGCGGGCCGCACACTCGCCGACACCCGCGCGCACGACCTGGGTTTCGCCCTCGCGGGGTCCGTGATCGCCGGCGCCACCCTGCTTTTCCTCTTCGACGCGCTGTCCTTCCCGCAGTCCGCCGGGACAATATTTCTGGTCCTCGGATTATGCGGGGCCTACTGGCGGCTGGCGCGAGAGAACCTCCCCGCCGCCCACGCCCACGTGGAACTATCCGAGCAGGAGCGCATCCGCCCATGATCGATCTCGCAATTATCGTAGTGGCGTACCAGAGCGCCGCTGATCTTCCGAAACTGCTCGCGACCCTGCCGGCGGCGGCTGGCGGGTTGACCTGGCAAGCGATCGTCGTGGACAATTCCAGCGATCCCGGTCTTGCGGCGGCGTGCGGCAGCCCCGACAACGTTTGTTTCGTTGATGCTGGTTCCAACCTCGGGTACTCCGGCGGACTCAACGTAGGAGTCCGCAACGCTCCCGATTCGCACTTCACGGTCTTCCTCAACCCTGACCTCAGCCTGGGGGCGAATGCGCTGCTGCGCCTCGTCGAGGGGTGCTCGAAACGGGGAGCGGCAGCATCCGTTCCGCTCGTTCTCGATGATTCCGGCAAGCCCCAGCCATCCTTGCGACGGGAGCCGACGACCCTGCGCTCACTCGGTGAAGCGCTCTTCGGTGACCACTGGCCCACCCGGCCGCCGTGGCTCGCGGAGATGGTACGGCTGCCGGCGGACTACGCTAGCGCCCGGCCCGTGGAGTGGGCCACGGGCGCCGCCCTTCTCGTGCGCACGAGCGTCGTCGAGGCAATCGGTCCGTGGGACTCCGAGAGATTCTTTCTCTATTCGGAGGAGACGGACTACGCCCGCCGCATTCGCGCCCGGGGCTACACGATCGAATTCGCACCGACCGCGATCGTCCACCATCGCGGCGCCGGCTCCGGGAGCGGACCTGCCCTTGACGCGCTCCTCGCCGTCAACAAGGTGCGCTACTTCCAAAAATGGCACGGGCAGCCGTCCAGCCTTCTCTTTTTCGGCGTGGCTGTCATTCACAACGCGCTGAGGTTGCGTCGCCCGGAATCGCGGGCCACCCTGCGTGCGCTCTTCTCGGCGCCCGCGCGCGCCGCGCTGCCCGGAGGTATCGTATGAGTGCTCTGACAGGCTCCGAGCCGCGGCTTCCGCACGCCGCAATCGTGATCGCCGCCCACAACGAATCTGCCGTGATCGCCCGGTGCCTCGATGCCCTACTGCCAGTCGTGCAGAGCGGTGACGTGCAGGTCATCGTGGTCTGCAACGGCTGTGTCGATGACACGGCCGACATCGCCCGCCGTCACGCCGGAGTCACCGTGCTCGAACTCGCGGTGGCCTCAAAGGCTGCGGCCCTTCGAGCCGGTGACCGCGCCGCCGTCATCGGCCCTCGCATCTACCTCGACGCCGACGTCGTCATGACCGCGGCAGCGGCAGTGGAGGTGGTGCGCAGCCTGCAGCCCGGCGGCGCCCTGGCGAGCCGGCCACCCATCAGCTTTGAGTCGACGGATGCAGCGTGGCTGGTGCGGCGTTGGTACCGCGTGCGTGCCCAGCTGCCGTCGATCCACAACGTGCTCTGGGGTGCCGGCACCTATGCACTCTCGGAAGCCGGCCGAGCGCGGTTCGAGGAATTTCCCGACATCGTGTCGGACGACCTGTTCATCGACCAGCTGATTGCTCTGCACGAACGTGTCATCGTGGCAACCGACCCGGTCATCGTTCGCACACCGCGCCACGCTGCCGACCTGCTCAAGGTACTCAAGCGCACCTATCGAACCCAGAGCGATGTCGTGACCGCCCCGCGCCTGGGCACGGCACCCGGCCCGCAGGCGATATCCGGAAGCCAACGGGCACAACTCGATGATCTTCTGGGACTACTGCGGCGTGAGCCGACACGGGCTTTCGACATCGCCCTCTACGTGGCTCTGATAGCCACCGCACGCGTGCAGGCACGGTTCCGTCCGGGCTCAGTCCGTTGGGAGCGCGACAACAGCTCCCGCGCGTGACCGACCGCGTGACCGACCGCGTGGGTGCCGATCTAGACTCGGCTCGGACGGGACACGACACGATCGAAGAGGGACGTTGCGACGCCGCCAATCCCCAGGCCGAGCAGGACAATGGCGCCGACCGCTCGGGTACGACTTCCGTCCGCGTACTCCATGACGGGCGCCTGCGGGCTGGTCAGGGTGGTGATTTGGTTGACAGCACTGACGGATGCCTGAACCTGTTTGGACTCGGCGAGCGCATTGATGTCGCTGATGACCTGTTCCAGTTCCTGACGGACGTCCTTGTCGCTACCGCCCACGACCTCCACGCTCAGTACCGGGTTTCTGAAGGAGTCTTTCCACTGTCCACCGCTGTTGAGCAAGGTGACCGCATGTCCCTCGCGAACCCCGGCGCCGTACAGCGTGGCCGTGGAATTCGAGAATCGTGCGGTATTGACGTTTCCGTTGTATTCGCGCTCGACCAGGGCGGCAAAGTTGATGAGGCTGTCCGAGGTGTCACTGAGCGAATTCCCGGTCAGATCGGTCGGCGCCAGAAACACCAGGTTGACCCGGGTCGAATAAACGCCCTCGGCCTGCGTCGCCAGCACGACTGCTCCGAGCGTCAGAACGGCGAATCCTGCCGCGATGTACCAGCGTCGAAGCCATGATCGGAGCAATCGGTTGATTATCACGCTGTCGCCTTCTGGAACTGGGTATGTTGGCCGGGTCCGTCCCACGAATTGGGCGGGTGAGTCATTCGCTCGTGAGTATGATATGGGCACCGCGCGTGGATAAAAAGGGGTTGACCAGTCAATTTCTGACGGCAACTGTCCAGAGAGCGTGAATGCCACTGGTCGCAATTCAGAGAGGGCCGCACACGACACGAAACGGCCGTCGTTTAACCCGCTACTTATACAGGCGCGTGCATTATAACCAAAAATCGAACGGATTTACACAGACTCTAGGTTCTACCCCCCAAACGGGGTACAGTCGTGCGCACTGGCAGTGGAGACTTCCGGTGCCGATAAACAGCCCAGAGGGCGCGTCGACGGGCTACTGGCCGTCGACGACAGGAGGTAGTTAGTCTTGAAGATAGAAACAGCGAAGCGCACCAGGCCATCCTGGCGACGCACGTCGCTCATCGCAATTATTACAGCCACGGGGCTGGCTCTGGCCGGGGCGCCCTTTGCGTCAGCACTTCCGGCCGTGGCACCGCACGCAGCCGTTCCGGCCGGATCAGCCGGATTGTTCGGTTCCGAAACGCCGGCCGTTGCCTCGGCCACCGATGATCCCGCCGCAGTGGAATTGGGCGTCTCATTCGTGCCCTCCGTTGCCGGATCGGCCACCGGAATCCGGTTCTACAAGGGAGCCTCGAACACGGGAACGCACAAGGGCAATCTGTGGTCCTCGTCGGGCACCAAGCTCGCATCGGTGACTTTCACGGGTGAAACCGCGAGCGGATGGCAGGGGGCAACCCTCGCCACCCCCGTCGCCCTGACGGCAGGGAAACGCTATATCGTGTCCTACCTGGCCCCGCGCGGCAACTACGCCTACACCACCAACTACTTCGCCAACGCGAAGACCGCCGGCTCACTGACCGCTCGTGCGGGAAGTAACGGGGTGTACAAGTATGGTTCGACCGGTGGGTTCCCGTCCTCCAGCTTCAAGTCGACGAACTACTTCGTGGACGTCGCCTTCCAGCCGTCGGCCGTGACGCCGACACCGGCGCCCACGCCGACGCCGGCACCCACTCCGACGCCCGCACCCACGCCGACGCCCGCACCATCACCGGCGCCAGCACCGAGCGGCTGGCCCAGTGCCGCCACGACCGGGGTACCTGCGGGTACAGCGTTGACGTCGTCCGGCGGTTTGAACATCACCACTGCGGGAACGGTCATCAGCGGACGCAACATCAGCGGAGACGTTCACGTCAGCGCACCAAACGTGGTCATCAAGAATTCCAAGGTGAACGGACGAATTATCGTCGACCGCGGCTCGACCGGGACTCTGATTCAGCGCGTCGAGATCGCCGGACCGGGTGTCTCTCATCCCGACACCGACCGACCCGGAATCTCGGTCAGTGATTACACCTGTGACGGCTGCAACATCCACGGCTGGGGAAAAGGGGCGTACACCGACACGAACGTCGTAATCAAGAACTCCTGGATTCACAACATGCCCGTGTACGGCGATCCCGGCAATGGCGGAAGCCACAACGAGCCGATCCTGGCCATCAACGCGAAGAACATCACCATCACGAACAACCGTCTCGACGCGGGACTCCAGGGTAACTTCTCCGCAGCGTTGGCTCTCTACAGCCAGGGAGGAACAACCGAGAACGCCCTCGTTCAGGGCAACCTCTTCAACGGCGGCGGTTTTTGCCTCTATGCGGGGACTGACAACTCCATTCGGGCTGTCGGCGTGCGGATTCTGGGCAACACCTTTGGTACTGAAATGGCACCGAAGTGCGGCTTCTACGGAGCAGCAACCGCGTATTACAACGGAAACGGCAGCCAGTGGAGCGGAAACGTCTGGCAGAATACCGGCGCAACGGTACCGATGCCCTAGCCCGCGAGGCTCTGATCATCGTTCACACTGACAGGTAGTCAAGCACTGATCCCGACCCTCATCAGGGTCGGGATCAGTGCTGTATCGGGATCAGTGCTGTATCGGGATCAGTGCTTTAAGGGGTTCCCCTGTTCTCAGGTTCCGGTTACCTCCTCGACGATGATCCGGACGACGGCATCCTGGGTCGGCTTCCATGACCGCCCGACGACGGATGACGCGGCAGCAGAGGCTTGCCCAGTGGGGTCGCTGGCGGTCACCGCGGCGCTGAGGGCGCCGGCCAGTGCAGCAGCGGTCGACTCTGCCCACAGAACGTGGGGATTGGGCAGTGTCAGACGGGCAAGGGGGACGTCGTTGACGACGGGGATATTCCCGGCAGCCAGCATCTCCTCCGCCACGAGGGTGATGTTGGTGAAGGACATCGCGAGTCCCGCTATCGTGCGCCCGTACAGGTCGTTCAGTTCGGCTGCGTCCATGCGCCCATGGAAGGTGAACGGCACCTTGAGCCCACGCGGCACAGCTCCATAGACGTGGATTTCCTGGTCGGGGTGTCGCTGGTGGAATACGGCGAGCGCGATACACGCGAGCAGGTATCCGCGGCGCGGGGTTTCTGGTCGACAGTAGAAGACGATACCGCTGCGCACGGTCCCCGCAGCGGGCAGGTGATAGACAGACGAGTCGCAGCCGAACGGTACGACATCGCTGCTGAGCCCGGTTTGCTCGCGGATCATTCCGTCGAGCATCTCCCCCAGAACAATCCGCCGGAACGGCAGCTGGTAGGTCATCGCCGCGAATGCCGATTCAGCGCCGTGCCCATAGAAGAACGGCTCGTAGTCCTGGATGAAGTAAAGCCGGCGCATCGGCGACCGAGCGTATTTGACGATCACGTGCGCTGACTCCCAGGCCGTGGCGATGACCGCGTCCACGTGCTCAATGCCGGCACGCGCGTCGCGGACCTCGGCGCGAACTCCCGGCCAATTCTCCCGTATGACCGATGTCAGTCTGGCTTCATCAAGACCGTGCTTGTCGTACAGGAACAGCACGCACTGATGCCCGGCCGCTTCGAGCGCCTCGATCAGTCGAAAGAGAGTGGTGTGCCCACCCGACCCGGGTGCGGGCGGCGTGGCCACCCAGCCGATCCGCAGCGGCCGACCCGGCCCGGGACGTATCGCGGGCACGGGCAGTTGAGCGGGGACGTCGACGAGGAGATCGTCCAGATCGAGATTGAATCCGAGATCGGCGGCGCCGGTCCCCCGGTAGGCGCGCTGCGCGATGCGCTGCGCGATGCCGGACGGGCCGACAGCCAATGCTCGGCGGGTCTTTCCAATGAGCTCCGCACGGTGGTTCATATTCTGACCGTTCCTCCTCGTTGATCCCCCGAGAATCGACCCGGTTGGGCCGCTTCGTCGGGGGTGTTGATTGCTGCAGTGTCCCGGAGCAGGCGCGCATGCTCATCGAGCGTTGCGGCGACGCCGGCGGATGCGTCGCGCGGCGCCACCGGCACATCGCGTTCGCGATGCACGGTATCCACGACCCGCTGAATCGCCTCGCTGAGTTCGGCCGAATTTTGTTGGCGTTTCGCGCTCCACCTGGACCGTTCGACACGGGCATCCGTCACGTCGCTCGCGTTGCCGGTGGCGTTGGAAACCAGCACCGAACGCTGGGGATCGCGCCCGACGAGTTCACGAGCCCCGCCGACGTCGCTCAGGATCAAGGGCAGCCCGGCGGCCCACGCTTCGGTCGCGGCGACAGGCCAGCCCTCGAAGTAGGAGTTGAGCAGGAACGCGTCAGCAGCAGCAATCAAGGTCTGTCCGTCGGATGTCGCGAGCAAGTGCACACGATCAGCATCACGGCTGCCCCGCCGGATCGCGTCGGCTCGCCTGAACTCGACCCAGTCGGAAGGATCACCGGCGATCACCAGCTGCGCTGGCACACCCGAGGCAACGCAGGCCAAGAACGATGCCACTGTTCCGGCGATGTTCTTCTGGGCGTCGTACCGCGCCAGGCATACGAAAACAACGTCATCGCCAAACCGGCCGCCGACGGCTCGCTCAACGAGCTCTCGCGCGTCTCGACGCTGCTGAGGTGCGAGGAGACCCGACCCGTGTGCGGCATTCGGGATCACCGTGATCCGGGACCGAAGAGCCACCGCTACATGACCGACGTGGAAAGAACGCACAAGCTCGCTGACCGCGACAGCGGCGACCGAGTGCTCCAGCAGTTCCGAGAACCGGCGCCAGCGCGTCCGAGAGTAGTGAATCTCAGTGTTGTGCAGCACGGAGACGAGGGGCACCCCGCTGTCCCGAGCAGCAGCCACAACAAAGGACGGTGCGTCGTGGAGCTGGATGACATCCGGGCCGAGCTCGGCGAAGGCGCTCAGGGCTGATGCACGGTCGACGACCGTACGCACCTGGACCCCCATCTCACGGAGTCGCTGGGCCCGCATGCCGTCACCCAGACAGACCACGGCCGGTGTCACGCCGCGCGCGGGCAGTCCCGCGGCGAGCAGCTCGACCACGGAACCGATGCCTCCGATGTCCAGCGCACTCACGCCGAGAACACAGGTGAGATCCCCAGCCGGGGCGGGCGTCGTGGCCGGTTCCGCTTTCAGACCAGCGCCGAGGGCCTGCACCGCGGGCAACGGCTGATGAAGAAGAGCTCGGGTGAGCGGGTACACGTATCCGTACCGAAGTCGGGGCGGCAGCATTCCGGTCGCCCGCGTGACGACGCCCAGCGCCAGCGCGCTGGCGTGTGCGGCCGCTCGAGTCAGCCCCCGTTCGGCGGTCATGGCCGGACTCCCAGCCGTGCACGAAAACCACGGCGTGAACCGTTCCCGAACCGACGCACGATCCTGAGCACTTCGCGGATGGCCGGCTTGGCCATGAGCAGGGTGATTCCCAGGTGGACCGTGAACATGACAGCCACGATCAGGCCGAGAGCGAGCAACGGGGGAAGTTCCGCGGTCCAGTACGTGCACGCGAGTCCGGCTGCTCCCATGCATCCGACGACGGTCACCAGATAGACAAACGGCCGAGCGATGGAGCGCACCGTCGTCTGCAGCGCACGAGCAACGAGGAACCAGCGGACGACGGTCGCCACGGTCGCGACGCACAGGAATCCGACGGCGATGGAGACCAGTCCCCAGCGCACCGCGAAAACCGTGGTCGCAAATGTCAGCAGGTCGATGATCAGGGCGTAGATGAACCATTTTCCGGGTCTGCCCATTCCATAGAACAACCCGTGATCAAGCCACGCGCCAACCGCGAGCGTACCGGCGAGCGCGAGGACCTGCGCAACCTGATAGCTCTGCTCCCAGCCGTCGCCGAAAAGGATCGGGATCATCAGCGGCGCTGCGACGGCGACGATGGTGAGCGGGAGCGAGAGCACGGCATAGGTGACTTCGAGTGCACGCCGATAGGCGTCCCGCAATCTCGCAGCCGAATCGCGAATCTTGGCAAAGGCGACGTTCGTGACGGGAACAATGGCGCTGCCGGTCAGATCCTGCACGATTTGCACGATGCGCTGGGCGATACTCATGAGTCCCAGGGCCGCAAGGCCGAGGGTTGCAGAGATCACGGCGGCCTCGCCCCAGGCTCGAAGCATCGCGACGAACTCCACGCCGAGCACCTGCCCGCCAAAGCGCGCCATTCGGACACAGTCCGTGCGGGAGAAGGCCCAGGACGGGTGCCACCTGACCGTTGCCCACGCCAGCAGTGTCGAGAGGGCAGCGGCCACGAGCGTCTGTGCGACGAGGGCCCAGATGCCCAGGCCGGAGAACGCCATGACGATCGCGGCAATTTGCGCGACTATGGCCGCCGCCGCCCCCTGAGCCGCGATCGTCGCAAAGCGCATATCGCGGCGCAGGAGTGCCATCGGGACGGAACCAACCGCCGTGATGATGACCCAGACCGACAGGATCTGCAGAACCGGCACGACGCCGGGGGCCGCAAAAATGGCGCCCAGCAGCGGGGACAGGAGAGCCACGCATCCGCACAAGAGGATGCCCGCCGTCATCGAAAACCAAAAAGCGGTGCTCAGCATTCGCCGGTCGGTCTTCTCGACCTGAACGATGTAGGCGGCGAATCCCAGGTCGGCGAGGAGGAAGAAAAACGGCAGCACCGTCAGTGCTGCCGCCACGGTACCGAATTCCTCGGGTGTGAGCAGCCGCGTGAGCACCGCGATCGTCACGACACTGAGGACTCGGATCACCCACTTCTGAATCGTGATCCACAGGACTCCGGCAGCGGCAGTGCGCCCGACGTCGATCTGGGGCTCGATCTCACCCGCCTCGTCCTCGCTCCGGAGGGAAGGGGCGGGCAGGTCGGTGGAGAGTCCGGTCTGGCCGCTCCCCGTCTGCTCGCCGGTCACCGCGCACCCTCTGGGGAGGCCCCCGGGAAGCCGAGCGCGTGACGACCAATTCGCGCGAACTTCGCGGAGAGCATTCGGCCCTCGATCGGAAGATCGGCAAACCAGTCACGGCTCGTGTAGTCGCTCTGAACAGTTCGGTAGAAGGCAATGAGCCTGTCAGCCATCGCGGTGAGGCCAAAACGTTCCTCGGCGAACGACCGGCCGAAGCCGCCCAGTTCCGCGCGTCTGTCGGGATCAGAGAGGAGCGGCGTAATCATCGCCACCAGCCGCGCCGCCGGATCAGGAACACTATCGGGACTCCAGAAACTGCTCCGCGCGAGGCTCTCTGCGGACGACGAGTCGAACACCTGTGACCAGCCGGCCTCGCCCTGCACGACGAGCGGCTTAGCGAAGGCCAGCGCCCGTGCGGCCGAGCCCCCCATTCCCAGAACGATGTCGGCGGCGGCATAGGCCGGTCGAGGATCGGCCAGCGCCCCGACCAGCCGGACGGCGAGTCTGCCTGCCTCGTTGTTGACGTCATCCGCTCGTGACTGGATCGCGGCCACATTGTCCCCGGTGCCGACGATCGCGAGGTTGGCGCCCGTCCGGGCGAGCACGCGCATCGCGTCGATGGCGACGTTGATGGGTACCGACTTCATGCTCACATCGAGCCGGCTGACGATGACCAGGAGCGGGGCGGCATCGAGGCGATTGTCGCCACGAAAATCCGTGCCTGCCCGCACATCCGGGTGATTCTCGATCAGATCAACGGGGGGACTGATGAGGATGGTGCGGCCCGGGCGATCATGCTGTTCGTCGCGCTGATAGCCCGTTCCCACGATCATCGGCATGTGTCGGAACATCTTGGCTGACACGCTCATCTCGTAGACCGTCTGTACCCACGGCGTTCGGGCGAACCTGCACGGCCCCCAGTAGGCCGGCCGTGCTCCCCCTCCCCAGGATCCGTAGACGTGCACGACATCGACACCGTGCCTGCGGGCGAGGGCGCTGAGCTGGCGTGCGCGGGTGAAGATGGATGGCGCGGGGTCGTACAGGAGGATTTCCATGTCGCGCGCGGCGGCGATCTCAATCATCGAGGGGCCATCGGGAATGGTGTCCCGTGCGCCCACCAGGATTGACTCGACCCCGCGACCGCGCATCTCGGCCGCGAGGTCAACCGCATTGATCTGCGTTCCGCCGAGCTGGAGGGAGTTCAGATGCACCAGCACCCGGAGCGACGATTCTTCTCCTATCACCGTGCTCCGACCGTGACCCTGGCCGTGGCCGTGATGAGCTCGGCCACGACCACAGCCTGCAGGTCGGCCGTCAGGTGCGGGAACATCGGGAGTGACAGGATGCGCTTGGCCGCCGATTCCGCAACGGGGAACTCGCCTGCGCGGTAGCCAAGGCCGGAGTAGGCGGCCGTGAGGTGCAATGGCGTCGGGTAGTGAATCGCGGCACCGATGCCGGCGGCACCCAGCTCCGCGAGCACACGGTCGCGTTCCTCAACCTGAACGACGTAGAGATGCCAGACATCCTCATTGCCCGGTCGCACCAGGGGCACACGCACCTCGGGCACGTCCGCGAGGAGCTCGGTGTAGCGGGAGGCTGCAACCCGACGCGCGGCATTCCACGCATCCAAACGCCGCAGCTTGGCGCGCAGCACCGGCGCCTGGACGGCATCGAGGCGCGAGTTGATACCGACCCGATCGTGGACGTATTTAATCGAGCTGCCGTGGGCACCGAGATTCCGCACGAATTTCGCGACCTCCGGGTCGTTTGTCAGCACGGCACCGGCGTCACCGGCCGCCCCGAGGTTCTTGCCTGGGTAGAAGCTCGTCGCGGCGACCCGGCCCAGCGATCCAGCCCGACCGACCCTGCAGGATGCTCCCTGCGACTGGGCGGCGTCCTCGACGATCTCCAGCCCATACCTCTCGGCGATCGAGTTGAGCTCTTCCATGGGAGCGGTCTGCCCGTAGAGATGCACCGGCACGATGGCCCGGGTGCGCGCGGTGATCGCGTCTTCGACGGCGGCTGGATCGATGAGGAGGTAGTCGACGTCGACGTCGACAAAGACCGGGACGGCACCGATGCGCGAGACAGCCTCGGCCGTGGCAATGAACGTGTTCACGGGAATGATGACTTCGTCGCCCGGACACACGCCCGCCGCCCGCAAGGCCAGCTCGACCGCATCGGTACCGTTGCCGACGCCGACGCAGTAGTCGACGCCGATGAAATCGGCATACTCGCGCTCGAATCCGTCGACCTGCTCCCCCCCGATGAAGCCCGCGGTGGTGAGCAACATCTCCCACACGGGAAGAACTTCCTGCGCGATCTCAGCCTGCTGTGCGGCCAGATCAATGAATGGAACCCTCATACTCGTGCTTCCTCCAGACGGCGGGCAGGAACGCCCACCCACGTTTCTTCTGCGGGCAGTCCCTGCGTCAGCACGGCTCCCATTCCCAGTACCGCGTACGTGCCGACTCGGATTCTTTCCCGCACGCTCGCGTTCATGCCGAGGTATGCGCCCTCCCCGATCGAGGCATGGCCTCCCAGGGCGACACCGGCGCACAGGGTGGCGTACGACTCGACGAAGACGTCGTGCGTGAGCGTGACGTTCGGCATGACGACCACGTGACGACCGATCTCCACGCTCGTGGTCAGAACGACACCCGCGAGGAGGATGCTTCCCGCCCCCACGACGCAATCCCCCGGAACGACGACGCTGGGATCGATCACGCGGATGTAGTCCTGCGTGCTCCGGCCGGTTCGTTCGAGACGGGCCGCGATCGCAGCCCGCGCGGACCCACTCCCGGCGCAAATCACCAGACCCGCCCGCGGATATTTCACCACGAGGTCCGTCCCCCCGAGAACACCCAGCCCGTCCAGGGTCGTGCCCCACAGCTTGGGGTCGTCGTCAAGAAAGCCGATCGGGGTGTATTCGCCGGAGCGCCGCAGCACCGAGAGAGCCTCCCGTGCCAGCCCGCTGGCCGCGACCAGCAGCACGTCAACCATGACCGACCACCGCGAGCGGAGCGAGCACCGCGTCGATGACGGTGGCCTGCTGTGTTTCGTCGAGCTGGTGGTACAGCGGCAGAATCAACGTGGTGCTGGTGAGATGCTCGGACGCCGGCAGGGCGGCGCTGAGAGACGAGCTACCCGCGTATGCCGGCTGCAGGTGCGCACACATGATGCCGCGGCGGGCCGAGACTCCAACTTCGGCCAGGTGCAGGAGAAGGTCCTCCCTGCCGAGCGGATAGTCCTCGCCGACCTCGACCCAGTAGGACTGGAAGTTTGACGTGCCCCATTCGGGGTCGCTCACACAGCGCAGTCCGGGAATGTTCCGGAACTCTTCGGTGTAGCGTGCGGCGAGGGCTTGGCGGCGACGGACGATTTCGGGCAGGCGGCGGAGTTGCACCAGACCGAGGGCAGCCTGCAGGTCGGTCATCCTGAAGTTGAATCCGATCTCGCCATATTCCTCGGCCGGGGCGAGCATCGAGTCCTGTCGATCACTCGCGGACACGCTCATGGCGTGCTCGCGAAGCCGTCGGGCCCGGGACGCCCATTGCTCGTTCGAGGTGGTGAGCATGCCACCTTCTCCCGTGGTGAGGAGCTTGCGAGGATGGAAGGACCAGGCTGTGAGCACGGCGCCGGACCCGACAGGCCGTCCCTTGTACCGGGATCCGGCACCGCAGGCGGCGTCCTCGATGACGACGATGCCCAGAGGGTCGCACAGCGCGCGAATGGGGTCCAGGTCCACAGGAACACCCCCCTGGTCGACGACGATGACAGCGGTCGTCCGGTCGGTGAGGGCCACCCTGATCGTCTCCGCCGTGACGTTGCCGGTGACCGGGTCGACGTCAGCGAACATGGGGCGAGCCCCCACATAGGTGGGCGCGTTGGCTGTGGCGATGAAGGAGAACGACGGCACGACGACGTCGTCGCCTGCGACCACCCCGGCGACGATCAGCGCCAAGTGCAGCGCCGTCGTGCAATTGGACGTTGCCACGGCAAAGTCGGCTTGCATCTCCTGGGCGAAGGCGAGCTCGAAGCTCTTGACCCGGGGGCCTTGGGCCACCCACCCCGACTCGATGACATCCCTCACGGCCTGGATTTCTTCCTCGCCGAACCAAGGCTTCATCACGTTGATACGCGTCACTGGGTGACCCCCACGAAACGCTCGGCGGCGATCTGCTCGCGAAGCGGCATCCACCACTCGACCAGCTTGCGCAAGCCGTCATCGAGGCCGACTCGGGCGGCGAAGCCCAGGTCGTCCCAGGCGCTCGTGGTGTCGGCGAGGCGGCGAGCCACCCCGTTGACGGCGCGGTCGGGTCCGTGCTCGACCGACAGGTCGGAGCCCATCACCCGCAGCAGGCCCTCGGCGAGGCCCAGCAGGCTGGTTTCGGTGCCACTGGCGACGTTGTAGACGCCCTCGCGCACATCGCTCGTCGCGGCGAGGATATTGGCCCGGGCGATGTCGTCGGTGAACACGAAGTCCATCGTCTGCAGTCCGCTGCCGAAGATCAGCGGCGGCTCGCCGTCCATGATGCGTTCCATCCAGCGCACCAGAACCTCGGTGTAGAGCCCGTGCACGTCCATTCGGGGGCCATACACGTTGAAGTAACGCAGCAACACATAGTCGGTGCCGTACATGGAGCGGAAGCTGCGCAGCATCCCCT
This sequence comes from Cryobacterium melibiosiphilum, assembly GCF_003602235.1. Taxonomy (GTDB): domain Bacteria; phylum Actinomycetota; class Actinomycetes; order Actinomycetales; family Microbacteriaceae; genus Cryobacterium; species Cryobacterium melibiosiphilum. The sequence continues at coordinate 25,620 of NZ_QZVS01000071.1, read as the reverse complement.
CGTTGAACGATTTGGCCGCGCCGTAGAAGGTGTCGTTGTTGTGGTGGTGGTGGCGTTCGGTGGTCGGAAACTGCTCGGCCATGCCGTAAACGGATGCGCTCGACGCCGAGATGACCTTGTCGACCTTGTGCACCTGTGCGGCCTCGAGCACGTTGAAGGTTCCGTCGACGAGTACCTCGAGGGCGAGGCGCGGCTCTTCGGCACACTGGGTGATACGAATGGCGGCTTGGTGGTAGACGAGGTCCTTGCCGCGCGTGACGTCGTGTACGAGGTCACGGTCCCGCAGGTCGCCCTCGACGACGGTGACCCGACCAGTGGCGAGGGCAGCGGTGAGGTTGCTGGCTCGACCGCGCACGAAGTTGTCCAGCACGTCGATGTGGGCGACACCGGCGTCGAGCAGCTGGTCGACGAGGGTGGAACCGATGGTTCCGGCGCCTCCGGTGACGAGCACGTCTGCTCCCTGCAGGGCGCTCATCGGCGGGCCTCTTCGAACGGAGTGACGGACGGGCTGTCCGCGGGAACGGGAGCCGTGTCGACCTCCGCCATCGCACCGGATATGACCAGGCTTCGACTGGCCGCCTCGAGGACCGCGAGGACGCGCAGGCCCGCTTCACCGTCGGTACGGGCCGGCCGGTTGTCACGGATGCTCGCCGCGAACTCTGCGGCCATCACGCCCAGTGCTTCCGTTTCGGGCAGGGCCGGCGACCAGGTGTCGCCGAGGCGGTAGGACACCGTCGACGCAGCGCGATCCACGCCGTCGACCGTTTGCTGGGTCAGGTCGACCCCACGGTCGTAGATACTGAGTCGCTGTTGGGGGTTGAGGTCGTCCCACACCAGGGTGCGCAGGGTGCCGCCGATGACCATCCGTCGAATCTTGGTCGGGCTCAGCCAGTTGACGTGCACGTGGGCGATGGCGTCGCCGGCCAGCGGCACGGTCAGGTAGCCGATGCAGGCCTTGCCGGAGCCGAGCGGGTCGGCCCCGTGGGCGGAGACCGCGGTGGGGCGCAGGCCGCCCGGAATGATGAAGTCGATGATCGACAGGTCGTGCGGGGCAAGGTCCCAGAACACGTCGACGTCGGGTTGTACGAGTCCCAGGTTGATGCGCACCGAATCGATGAAGAGCAGGTCTCCGAGCGCTCCTTCGGCGATGAGTTCACGGATCTTGAGGACCGCGGGAGTGTAGCAGTAGGTGTGGTCGGCCATCAGGGTGAGACCGCGGGCGGCCGCTTCCTGCACCATGGCCACCCCGCGGTCGTGGGTGTCGGCGAGAGGCTTCTCGACCAGAACATGCTTGCCGGCTCGCAGGGCGGCCATCACGACCCCATTGTGCGTGCGTGCCGGGGTGGCGACGGCGACGGCATCGAGTTCGACCTGCGCGAGGAGCTCGTCCAGATCGGTGAACACGGCCGGGGCGCCACCGACACGATCGGCGAGCGCCTGGGCACGAGTCGCGTCGAGATCACAGATCGCCACGAGTTCCCAATCCGGGCTGGCACTGAAGTTGCGGGCCAGGTTCGGCCCCCAGTAGCCGGCGCCGATCACGGCGATTTTTAGCTTCGAATTCACGGGTGATCTCATTTCTGGTCGGTCGGCCCGAGGGCCGGCGTTCGGGTGCTGGTTCCACGCCCTAGGCGGCGGGAACGAAGTTCACATCGACGAAATAGTTCGTTGCGTTGAAGGAGGAGCTGGGAAATCCTCCGGCGGTCCCGTAGCGATACCGGCCGTTGACGGTTGCGGCCGCGGTCAGCGGCCCGGTCGTCTTGGCCGTCGCGAAATACGCCGAGGTATAGGAGTAGCGCCCTTGCGGCGCCAGATAGGAGACGACGTAGGTCGTTCCGGCAATCAGGCTCACCGGGGTGGTGAACTGGGCACTCTGCCACCCGGTCGCGGTCTCACCGGTGAAAACCACCGTGGCCAGGCTCGCGCCCGTCGAACTCCAGAGCGTGCCGGTGTGCGTTCCCGCATTTCCGGTGCCTTTATAGAAGCGGATGCCGGTTGCTGTGCCCGCCACGGAGGGAGTGAAGGACATTCCCAGTTCGACCGCGGCGGTGTCGGTGGCCGCCACGACCGCGGGCGTCTCGGTGCCCAGCAGGGACACTGCCGCCCTCGGGGTCGGAGTCGGAGTCGGGGTCGGAGTCGGGGTCGGAGTCGGAGTCGGAGTTGGGCTCGGAGTCGGGGTCGACGCGTCAGCGGTGAACACCAGGTCCACGAAATAATTCGTGGCGTTGAACGAGGCCGTGGGGAACCCGCCACCTGCGCCGTAGCGGTACATGCCGTTGGTCGACGCGGCAGCGGTGAGGGCGCCGCTGGTCTTGGCCGCCTGGAAATAGTTCGACGTGTAGGAGTAACGGCCCTGCGGCGCCAAGTATGACACCACGTATTTCTGACCTGCTACGAGCGCGATCGGTGTCGTCAACGCGGCGGTCTGCCACCCGCTCGCCGTCTCGTTGGTGAACGTCACCGTTGCCAACCGCAGTCCGGCCGCGCTCCACAGGCTGCCCGTGTGGGTACCGGTGTTTGAGGGCCCTTTGTAGAAACGGATGGCCGATACGGTGCCATTTGCGGAGGGAATGACAGACACGCCCAGCTCGACCGCGGCCGTGTCACCGGTCTCGGATGCCACGACCGGGATCTCGGTGCCGAGCAGGGTGATCGAACCGTCCGGAGTCGGAGTCGGAGTCGGAGTCGGAGTGGGAGTCGGGGTCGGCGGGGTCCCGGGCGTGAAGATGGCGTCCACGAAGTAGTTCTGCCCGCGGAACGAATTGGTGGGGAAGGTTCCGTTGGAGTTGTAGACCCCCGCCGGTGAGGCGCCGAACCCTCCCGCTATGGCGAGCGGTCCGATGGCATCACCGCGGTACGCCCAGTAGTATTCGTCGGCAGCGTAGTGGCCGCGCGGTGTGAAGTAGGACACCGTGTACGTTTGGCCGGCCGTGACCGCTACCGGAGCCGAGAAATTCGCGGATTGCCATCCGGACGCCGTCTCGCCCGAGAAAGCGACGACGGCGAGTCGATTGCCCACGCTGTCCCAGAGCGTTCCGGTGTGGGTGCCCGTGTTTGCGGCGCTCTTGAAGAACCGTACGCCGCTGATCGCGCCGTTCACCGTGGGGGTGAAGCGCAGTCCCAGCTCCTCGGTGGCGGTGTCCCCAGAGTCGGAGGAACCCGGCGCCAGCGCCCCGAAGGCCGTATACGGTGCCGTGCTGGTGACCGAGCGTGAAACGGATGCGCCCAGGTTGGAGCTGTCGTCCATCGCCCGTGCCTGCACGGTCTGCGTGTCGGCGCCCTTCTGCAGGTAGGTGTACGACCAACTGGTAGTCCCGGTGGCTGCATGGAACGTCGCGCCGCCGTCCGTCGAGACTTCGACACCGGCAACGACCCCACCGACATCTGATGCCGTTCCGGTCACGGTCACAGAGGTTCCGTGGGCGATGCTCGCTCCTGCTGCCGGCGCTGTGAGCGTCGTGGTCGGAGCGGTGGCGTCGGTGCTGCGCACCGCGGCCGTGAGCGACGCATCCAGGGTGAGAGGCTGCACGCCCATGTCGGCGAAAAGGTTGACCTGAGCTTGCTGCATGCGCACGTCGGCCGGGGCACCGTTGCCGTCATGGGTCGCATCCAGGCCCCAAGCCCACTGCACACTTCCCGCCGAGAAGACCAGCGCTCCGCTGGGCGCACGGTACTGCGTGAGGTGATGCGTCGTGGTTCTGCGCGCCGTTGTGTTGCCGAAGTCGAACATGTAGTCGTTCACCAGACCGGTCTGCGTCGACAGGCGGATCAAGCCGGACGGGCGAAATCCGTTGTCAGCATCCTCGTTGGCTTCGTAGCCGATCGTGTGCGGGGCCAGCGCCTGGCTTGTACCTGCGGCCAGGGCGTTCAGCCCCGTATTGCGCCACAACCGGAGTTTGCCTTCCGCTGCGGTGACTGTCACCGCGAAATCCGACGAGTTGGACTGGTATTGGGTGCCCGTGACGCTGTTCTCAGGCTTACCGCCGCCGTTCGCGGCCGATGCAAACCGTGGATCACGCCACGTTCCGGTCCACTCCGCGGAGGGGTCGACCTTGTTGTAGCTCCAGGTCTCTTTGTACGAGACCAGGGTGCGATGCGCTGTATTGCTCCCATCGATGGAGGGTTCGTAGCGCGTGCGCCAATACATTTCGTTTCCAGACAGGAATTGGAGGTTCACGCCTGCGTCGCGGGCCGCTTCCACATTGGCGCGCTGTTGGCCGGACCAGTACTCGTCGTGACCGACGGAGAGAAATGTCTTATGATTCAGCAGCAGCGCACCGAAACGATCGGTATCAATACCGCTCTGGTAGCTGACGTCATAGCCGTTCTTCTCCATGAAACGCACCTGCGCGTACTCGCTGGAGAAGTAGAAGTCACGTCCGCCCGCGAAACCACGCGTCGCGAACGGCCGGTTGTAGCTGAGCTTGTAGGCGCGACCAGGACTCGCACCCTGATAGAAGCTGCTGCCGCCGTAGGTGTTGTAGGCGTGCCAGGTTGTGTCCGATGTCTGAAACACCACATCCGCGCGGCTCGCATCGTCGCGCACCACGAAGGTGATGTGACTCGACCCACCGGTATCGGAACGGCGCAGGCGCGCAAGGTAGACACCGGAGACGGCATCGGCGGGGACGGTCCATGAGGCCGAAACTCCCCAATTGCCGCAGTCATAGATCTGGGTTGCTGCGCTGGAAATACACGTGGGCTGTCGCTGCGGGAGAGCGGCCGAGGGGACGACCGTTGCGATTTTCCGTGCACCCAGACCCTGATACCAGCCGGTACGGAAAATTTCGACGGTATAGGCGGACGCGGCCGTGTCGATCTTGAAATCGATCCGCCGGCCGAGATTGACGCTGATATCAGTGGAAAATCCCTGAATGCTTGGGTCCCCGGCCCCGGTGATGTCCCACTGCGCGGGAGCGGTGCCCGTCTTGCTGTTCTCACAGACGATGGCATTGGACCCGGTCGCGCACGGTTCCACGGCGCCGGCAGGCTGGGGGACGGCCACGAGGAACGTGGTCGAAACCAGGGTGATCGAAAGAGCCGTGGCGAGCAGGGACGCGCGGCGGCGTCCCCGAACATCTCTGCGCAGGAACCGAGTTTCTCTCATGGAGCACAGAGTGCCATGCGCCAGAAACACCCGCGCCCCCCCTAAGGGGGTTCGACCAGCGCGGCTACCCTTCGACTATTCCGCGATATTCTCGCGCTAGGCGGACTCGGCGAACCGATCCGTCGCGGTGACGATGGCGTCGAGGATACCCGGCTGGTCGAAAGCGTGACCGGCATCCGGGATCATGTGGAACTCCGCCTCCGGCCAGTTCTTGTGCAGTTCCCACGCGGTGAAGGCCGGGGTGCACATGTCGTACCGTCCCTGCACGATGACACCCGGGATATCCGCCAGCTTGCCGGCGTCGCGAATCAGCTGGTTCGGTTCGAACCAGCCTGTGTTGGTGAAGTAGTGGTTCTCGATGCGGGCGAAAGCCACTGCGAAGGCCGGTTCGGTGAAGTGGGCGATCTTGTCGGGCTCCTGCAACAGGGTGATCGTCGAGGATTCCCAGGTCGACCAGGCCACGCCGGCGCGCTCGCGCACGAACTGGTCGGGGTCGTTCAGCAAACGGCTGTAGGCCTCGATGAGGTGACCGCGCTCGTCGACCGGGACCGGCGCGATGAAGCTCTCCCACAGGTCGGGGTAGATCGCGGCGGCGCCCCCCTCATAAAACCAGTCGAGTTCCACCGGGCGAAGCGTGAAGATGCCGCGCACAATGAGTTCGGTGACCTTGTCGGGGTGCGTTTCGGCGTAGGCGAGGCCGAGGGAGCTGCCCCAGGATCCGCCGCAGACCAGCCAGCGGTCGATGCCGAGGTGCTCGCGCAGGGTTTCCATGTCGGCAACGAGGTGCCAGGTCGTGTTGGCGGCGAGGTCGGCCGCCGGGTCGCTGGCGTGCGGGGTGCTCTGGCCGCAGCCGCGCTGGTCGAAGAGGATGATGCGGTACTTCTCGGGGTCGAACACCCGGCGCTGGCTGGCGCTCGATGCCCCGCCGGGACCGCCGTGCAGGTAGACCGCCGGCTTGCCCAGTGGATTGCCCGAGGCCTCCCAGTAGAGGGTCTGGCCGTCGCCCACCTCGAGCAGACCGGTTTCGTTGGGTTCGATTTCCGGGTAAAAAGTACGCATTCAAGCACTCTACCGACTGCGGTGGACCGCTAGGCTCGGCGCGATTGACCTACCTGAGGAGAAAATGGCGCTCACACGAGTTGTGATCATTGGCGGCGGCATCGTGGGTTTAGCCGTTGCGGAGCGACTCAGCCGCCGAGGTGCACACGTCACCGTGATCGAAAAGGAACAGCGCTGGGCAGCACACCAGACCGGGCACAACTCCGGGGTCATCCACGCCGGCCCGTACTACAAGCCGGGGTCACTCAAAGCGACCCTGTGCACGGCGGGAAACACGTCGATGTTCCGCTTCGCCGAGGAGAACGGCATCGCGCACGTGCGCTCGGGCAAGCTCATCGTCGCCGTGGACAATCGGGAGATTCCCCGGCTGCGAGCCCTGGCTGACCGTGCGCAGGCCAACGGGATCGCGGCCCGGTTGGTGTCGGGCAGCGAAGCCCGAGAATTCGAGCCGCACGTGGCCGCGGTCGAGGCCCTGCGCGTCGAGTCCACCGGCATCATCGACTACACGGCCGTGTCGACGACACTGGCCCGGCTGGCCGAGGCGCAGGGTGCCGAGATGCTTCTCGGCACGGCGGCCCGGGACATCCGCGTGACCGATCGGTCGGTGACGGTGGTGCATGATTCCGGTTCGGTCACCGCCGACCTGCTCATCAATTGCGCGGGGCTACAGAGCGACCGGATCGCCCAGCTGGCCGGGCTGCGACCCGAGGCCCGCATCGTGCCGTTTCGCGGCGAATACTACGAGCTCACGGCCGACCGGCGCGACCTGGTTCGCGGCCTGATTTACCCGGTGCCCGACCCGGATCTGCCGTTTCTGGGTGTGCATTTCACGCGGATGATCGACGGTTCCGTTCATGCCGGGCCCAACGCCGTGCTCGCGCTCGCGCGGGAAGGATACTCGTGGGGCCAGATCAACGTGCGCGACACCCTCGACGCGGTCACCTACCCCGGCTTTCTCAAGCTGGCCGGCAAAAACGTGGTCACCGGCGGGCAGGAAATCGCCCGCTCGCTGTCCAAGCGGCTCTTCGCCGCGAGCCTGGCCCGGCTGGTTCCCGAGCTGACCGGGGCCGATATCGTGCGGGCCGGGGCCGGCGTGCGGGCCCAGGCGATCCTTCCCGACGGATCCCTCGCGGACGACTTCCTGATTCAGACGGCCCCGCGGCAGGTTCACGTGCTCAACGCGCCGTCTCCGGCAGCTACGAGCGCCCTCGAGATAGCCCGGCACATCGTGGCGCAGGCAGATCTGGGGTTGGACGCCCCGAGGACGCTGCCGTAGTCCACGTTCCTCGGGCCGCGTCAGGCGAGGCCGAGGTCGTAGGCGAGGATCACGGCCTGCACCCGGTCACGCAAGTCGAGCTTGAACAGGATGCGCCCGACATGGGTCTTCACCGTCGACTCCGACAGAAAGAAGCGGGCGGCGAGCTCGGGGTTCGACAGGCCCTCGGCGATCGCGAGGAACACTTCGCGTTCGCGCTCGGTGAGCACGGCGAGGCGGTCGGCGGGCGCGGGGGCGGCATCCGTCGCCGGGCAGGGCAGCTGGGACCCGAACAGTTCAAGCATGCGCCGGGTCACGCGCGGGGACACGGATGCTTCGCCGCCGGCGACCGTGCGGATGGCCGCGACGAGCTCGCTCGGTTCGGCGTTCTTGAGCAGAAAACCGCTCGCTCCGGCCCTCAGGCCGCCGAACGCGTACTCGTCGAGGTCGAACGTGGTGAGGATGACGATGCGGGAGGCCGAGCCGGTCGAAACGATGCGGCGGGTCGCTTCGATGCCGTCCACGCCGGGCATGCGCACGTCCATCAGGATCACGTCGGGCACCAGGGCGTGCGCCAACCGGATCGCCTCGGCACCGTCACCGGCCTCGCCGACCACGGTCAGGTCGGTCTCGGCATCGAGCACCATGCGGAAGCCCATCCGCAGCAGCGGCTGGTCGTCGACGAGCAGCACGCGGATACCCGTCGGGGTGGGGTGCGTCGCGGTCATGTGGGCTCCCCCGGGTCGATGGTCATGGTCGCGCGAACCTGCCAGCCGGCGCCCTCGCGGGGGCCGGCCGCCAGGGTGCCGCCGTAGAGGGCGACCCGTTCCTGCAGGCCGATCAGGCCGAGACCCGAGCCCTGCGATGCCGGCGTCGTGGGGGTCGCGCTGTTGTCGGTGACGACGATCTCCACCCGGTCAGCATTCATGCGCACCCGCGCGATGACGAGGGTTGAACCCGCGGCATAGCGCAGCACGTTCGTGAGGGATTCCTGCACGATGCGGTAGATGGCCAGTTGCATGCCCGGGTTGTCGGGGCTACGCCCCTCCATCTCGAGCCGCGTCGGCAGTCCCGCCGCCCGGAACGATTCCACCAATTCGGCCAGTTGTTCGATACCCGGCTGGGGCCGCAGCGGCGGGGCGGAATCGGGCGGGGCATCCGTCGTTGACGGGGCGGAGCCGGGCTCGGGCTCAGTGAGCACGCCCAGCAGGCGGCGCATCTCGGCGAGAGACGCCCGGCCGGTCGCGGCGACCTCCCGCATGGCGGTTTGCGCTCGCTCGGGATCGGTCGCAGCGACGGCGCCGGAGCCGTCGGCGAGCGCGACCATGACCGAGAGGCTGTGGGCGATGACGTCGTGCATCTCGCGGGCGATGCGGGCCCGCTCGGCGATGCGGGCGAGGCGCGCCTGGCGGTCGCGCTCTTCGGCGAGTTGGGCGGCGAGGTCGAGCAGCGCGGTGACATAACGCTTGCGGTTGCCGACGTTCACCCCGATGAGGGTGGCGGCCAGCATGGTCACGGCGTACTGCGACCCGATTTGGATCCACGCCTCGCCGAGCTCGTCGGGGCGCACGAGGGCGGCGAGGAAGCCGGCCACAGCGGATGCCCCGAACCCGATCCAGGCGCTACCCGCGCCCCGGTAGACGGCCGTCGCGTAGAGGGCGATGAGCAGGGGAACCGTGTCGACCGGGCTGAATCCAGGGTAAGAAACGAACAGTCCGGCCGCGCAGACGGTGAGTACCAGCAGCGGCGCGTGGCGTCGAAAGAGCAGGGCGGTGCTGACGACCACCACGACGACGCCCTGGTTGACGAGCTCCGGCACCGTCTGGCCTCCCGGCGGGGATCCGGTGAGCAGCAGGATCGGCAGCAGATAGGACAGGACGACGCCGACATCCGTCAGCCAGGGGTGCCGGGCCCAAAACCGGCGGGCGACACCGGGCGGGGTGGGCAGGCGCAGCTCCGAACGCAGCTCCGCACGCACCTCTCCCCCGGGTGCCGTGGGGCCCCCGGGGGAGAAGATACGCCTGCTCATGGTAAAACTGTACGCGGCAGGCTCCTAGGCGTCGCGCGACTTGAGCAGCAGCCCGGCGAGGCCGAGGCTGACGGCGACCCAGCCGAGGGTGACGAGCAGGTTCTGCCAGGACTCCTCGATCACGCTGAACCCGGTCTGCATGAAGATTTCCACACCGGCGTTCGAGAGCAGGTACGGGCCGACGTCGTCGGGCCACTCGCCCGGGATCATGCTCAACACGAGTGGGAGCACCAGCAGGATTCCGAGCGCCAGGGCGATGCCGCCGGCGCTGCTGCGCAGGATGGCGCCGATGCCCTGGGCAAAAACGGCGATCAGGCCGAGGTACAGCGCGCCGCCGAACACGCCCTGAAGAAGGAGCGGGTCGAACAGGTCGGCGCTGATGTCGTTGCCGGCGAGCAGCAGCGACGCGACGAAATACGATCCGACGGTACTGATGACGCCGACGATGAAGGTCGCGACGAACATGACGATCATCTTGGCGGCGAGGGCCGGCAACCGCCGGGGTACCGCGGTGAGGGTGGACTTGATCATTCCGGTGGAATACTCACCGGTCACGGAGATCACTCCGAGAACGGCGACGATCATCTGGCCGAAGAAGATGCCGAACGTCGTCGCACTCAGCACGATGCCGAGCTGCTGTTCCTCGGGGAACACCATGTTGTCGACGCTGGCCGTGGGCGTCGACATCAGCAACGCCATGCCCAGGGACACGACGATGACCAGGGCAAAGGACCAGACGGTCGAGCGCAGGCTGCGCAGCTTGATCCACTCGGAGCGCAGGATTCCGCCGAAGCTCAGGCCGGAACCGGATGCGGGGAGGGGCGCGGGGAGGCCGGGGGCGGCATCCGTCGTCGCGGATGGGTTCTGGGCGGTGAGGGTGCTCATCGTGCTACCTCCTGCAGCTCGCTCGGGGAGCGCTCGGGTTCGGGTTCGGCGGTGCCGCCGCCAGTGCGGTACTCGACCTCGTCCTGGGTGAGGGCCATGTAGGCGTCTTCGAGGGACCCGCTGATCGGGGCCAGCTCGTGCAGTGGCAGGCCGGCGCCGGCGGCGGCGTCGCCGATCTCGGCCGCGGTGACGCCGACGATCTCGAGGACGTCGCGTTCGACGGAGGTGACGGTGACGTTCGGCCGGGCGAAGAGTGCGGCGAGATCGGTGGCTCGGGGGCTGCGCACGCGCACCGTGCTGCGGGTCGATGCGTTGATGATGTCGTCGACGGGGGCGTCGGCGATGACTTTGCCGCGGCCGAGCACGATCAGGTGGTCGGCCGTGAGGGCCATCTCGCTCATCAGGTGTGAGGACAGCAAGACGGTGCGGCCCTCGGCGGCGAGGCTTCGGGTGAGGTGGCGCACCCACAAGACACCTTCGGGATCGAGGCCGTTGACCGGCTCGTCGAGGATCAGCGTGGCCGGGTCGCCGAGCAGTGCGACGGCGATGCCAAGGCGCTGGCCCATGCCGAGCGAGAAGCCACCGACGCGCTTGCGGGCGACGGACTGCAGGCCGGTGAGCTCGATGACCTCGCGCACCCGGCTGGCGGGGATGCCGTGCGTCGCCGCGAGGGCGAGCAGGTGGTTATGGGCACTGCGGCCGGTGTGCACGGCCTTCGCGTCGAGCAGCACGCCGACCTCCCGCAGCGGCGCCTTGTGCTCGCGGTACGGCTTGCCGTTGACGATCACAGACCCACTCGTGGGCTGGTCGAGGCCGACGACCATGCGCATCGTCGTCGACTTGCCGGCGCCGTTGGGGCCGAGCAGGCCGGTCACCTTGCCGGGCTGCACCGTGAAGTCGATCGACTCGACCGCGGTCTTGCTCCCGTAGCGTTTGGTCAGGGACTGTGCCTGAATCATCCGTTGCCTCATTCCACTGTGGTGTGGGGCACGGAATGCCCCTACAACACACGGTATGGGCGACGGATGCCGCGGCGCGTCCTCCTGGGGCACCGCGCGTACCGCTCCCCCTGGTACCGGAGTACCACGCGCACTCGCTGGGCGTCGCGGCACTCGTTCGCGCGGCAGCCGGGCGTCGCGGCACTCGTTCGCTCTCGCGGCACTCGTTGGAACGAGTGCCGCGACGATTGATCAGTCGAGCGAGACTACTTCTTGGCCTGCTTCTCCGCGCGGGGAGCGGTTCCCGAGGCGCGCTGCTCGCGGTAGTACTCGCGGGCCTCCTCCTGGCGCTCGCGCTCGATGCCGCTGCTGATGCTCGCCCGCAGGTGGTCCTGCGTGTAGCCGAAGGCGTCGACGAGGTCCTGGGCATGAGGGCGGATGCGTGCGATCAGCCGGTCGATGTAAGCCGTGACCGAGAGCGCCCGCTGACCCGACAGCCGGCCGTGGATCAGGTACCAGGCCAGGTTCTTCTCGACCAGGCCGAGGCCGAACAGGTCGCGCAGCCAGGTCAGCACCCGCTTGGTGCCGGGGTCTTCGGTCGCCTCGAGGGCCCGGGTGAATGCCTCCCACTGCAGCAGCTCGGCGTGCGCCTTGGCCGCTTCGATGAGCTCGTTCTGGTGCGAGTTGAACAGGGCGGCGGCCTGCTTCTTCGGCATCTTGGTGGCCGAGCGCAGGTGTGCGGCGACCTCGCCGATCATGGTCTCGACCCGGTCGGTGAGCAGCTCCCGCTGCACGTTGGTGTCGCGCAGGGCGCCGACCGAGCGAGCGGTGGAGCCGAAGTCGGTGACGGTCTGCGCGAGGGTTCGGAGGCCGGAACCGTGGTAGGCCCGCCCCGCGGCCTGCTGCACGACGTAGCGGGCAAGGGCGCCGGCATCCGCTGACGCGAATTTACGACTGAAGTCGGTGAGCAGGCGTTTGGCCACGAGCTGCAGCAGCACGTTGTTGTCGCCCTCGAAGGTGGCGTAGACGTCGAGGTCGGCGCGCAGGCCGACGAGGCGGTTCTCGGCGAGGAATCCGGCGCCGCCGCAGGCTTCGCGGGCCTCCTGCAGGGTGTCGAGTGCGTGCCAGGTACTCAGCGGCTTGAGGGCGGCGGCGAGGGTCTCGAGGTCCTGCCGGTCGTCGTCGGTGTCGGCCTTGCCGCTGAAGACCTCGTCGAACTTGACGAGGAACTCGTCGTGCGCGAAGGTCTGCGCGTACGTCGTAGCCAGCCGCGGAAACAGACGGCGCTGGTGGCGCTGGTAGTCGAGGATGACCTCTTCGTCGGCGTCGCCGGCGGTGAACTGGCGGCGCTGGCTGCCGTAGGTGATCGCGATCGTGAGGGCGAGGGCGGATGCCGCGGTGGCGGCGCCGTCGAGCGACACTCGACCCTGCACCAGGGTTCCGAGCATCGTGAAGAAGCGGCGACCGGGGCTGCTGATTGAACTCGAGTAGGTGCCGTCGGCGGCGACGTCGCCGTAGCGGTTGAGCAGGTTTTCGCGCGGGATGCGCACGTTATCGAAGTGCAGCCGGCCGTTGTCGATGCCGTTCAGGCCACCCTTGAGGCCGTCGTCCTCGCCACCGATGCCGGGGAGGAACTCGTTGTTCTCGTCGCGGATCGGGAGGTAGAAGGCGTGCACGCCGTGGTTGACACCCTGCGTGATGAGCTGGGCGAAGAGCACGGCGGCGATGCCGTCTTTCGCGGCGTTACCGAGGTAGTCCTTCCAGGCGGCGCGGAACGGGGTGTTGATGACGAATTCGGAGGTTTCCTCGTCGAAGGTCGCGGTGGTGCCGATGCTCGCGACATCGGAGCCGTGCCCGATCTCGGTCATCGCGAAGGCGCCGGGCACGCTGAGGTCCATGATGCCGGGCAGGTACTTGTCGTGGTGCGGCTTGGTGCCGAGGTGCAGCACGGCGGCGCCGAACAGGCCCCACTGCACGCCGCCCTTGATCTGCAGGCTCGGGTCGGCAATGACGAGCTCTTCGAAGCCGGCGATGTTGCCGCCGTGGTCGTCGCTGCCGCCGAGGTACTTCGGGAAGGCGCGGTGCACGTGGCCGTTCGCGGCGAGCACCTTGAGCTGGTCGAGCACGCGCAAGCGGTGGTCGGCCATCGACAGGCCTTCGATGCGCTGCATGTCGGGGCGGGCAGTAACCTCGCGGGCGGCGAGGCGCACATCGGCCCAGGTGCCGAGCAGCTGGCGGCCAAGGGCGGCCACGTCGACGTGGGCTGCGGCGAGGTCGCTGTTCAGGGCGATGGGGCCGGTGTCGCCACTGGTCTCGGGGGTCGCGGAAGCGGGGGAAGAAGCGGGGCGCTGGGCGGTATCAACCATCGTTGGTCCTAACTGTGTCACGCGGCGGGCATGTTCGACTCACGTTAGGACCGCGAGCACTGGGCGCGAAATGGTGCGTGCCGGGGCTACAACGGAGCATGCCGCGCGCGGCATCCGTCTTGTAGGTTCTGTACAATCATTGCGGGATTCTGTCGGCGTTCCTCCACAAGGAGCTGGGTGGGCGCGCGCGGGGGCACACGCCCGGAGCGATGGCGCAAGGGCGCACAGGCGCATCCCTACACTGCGGGGATGGCGCAACACCCGCGCAGCGGCGCAGGTACCGCGCAGCTCAAGCCTGACGCATCCGTTCGCTGGCGCACGTACCGCGCAGCGGCGCAGCACCCGCGCACGGGCGGAAGGACCGCGCAAGGGGTGGGGACGGGGCGCGTCAGGCGTTGGCGGCGACAACCTCAACGAGGGCCTCGCCGTAGGCCTCAAGCTTCTTCGCGCCGATGCCGGTGATGCCGTCGAGGGCGGCGAGCGAACCGGGCCGCGCCGTGGCGATCGCGAGCAGGGTCGCGTCGCCGAAGACGATGTAGGCGGGCACGCCCTGCTCCTTCGACTGCGCCGAGCGCCAGGCCCGCAGCGCCTGGAACAGGGTCTCCTGCTCGCCGGTGAGCTCGGCGACGCCGGCCTTGGCGGCGCTCTTCGCGGCGGGGGTACGGCGCAGCGGCCGGTCGGGTTCGGTGCGCAGCTGCACCGAGCGGGTTCCGCCGAGAACGGATGCCGCGGCATCCGTCAGCACGAGGGTGCCGTATTCACCGCTCGTGGCAAGCAGCCCCTGGGCGAGCATCTGCCGCACGACGCCGCGCCACTGCTGGTCGCTAAGGTCGGCGCCGATGCCCCAGGTCTTCAGCTCGGTGTGGCTGTACTGGGTGGCGCGCGGAGTCTCCTTGCCGCGCAGGATGTCGATGAGGTGGCCGGCGCCGAACTTCTGGTTGCGCTCACGCAGCAGGCGCACGATCGTGGAGAGCAGTTTCTGCGCGGGGATGGTGCCGTCCCAGGCCTCGGGCGGGTTGAGGCAGGTGTCGCAGTTGCCGCACGGCGTGCTGGTCTGGCCGAAGTAGCGCAGCAGGTTGACGCGGCGGCAGTCGACGGTTTCGCAGAGCGCGAGCATGGCGTCGAGGTGGCCGGAGAGCGTGCGGCGGTGCGCCAGGTCGCCTTCGGACTGGTCGATCATACGGCGCTGCTGCACGACGTCTTGCAGGCCGTAAGCGAGCCAGGCGTTGGCGGGGGCGCCGTCGCGGCCGGCGCGACCGGTCTCTTGGTAGTAGCCCTCGACCGATTTGGGCAGGTCGATGTGGGCGACGAAGCGCACGTCGGGCTTGTCGATGCCCATACCGAACGCGATCGTCGCGACGATGACCACGCCCTCCTCACGCAGGAACCGGCTCTGGGTGCGGGCCCGCAGACCGGCCTCGAGGCCCGCGTGGTAGGGCAGCGCGTTGACGCCGTTGGCCTTCAAAAACTCGGCGGTCTGCTCGACGGTCTTGCGGCTGAGCGCGTAGACGATGCCGGCGTCGCCGGAGTGCTCGGTCTTGATGAAGGAGAGCAGCTGTTTGCGCACCTCGTTCTTGGCCACGATGCGGTACTGGATGTTGGGACGGTCGAAGCTCGCCACGAAGTGCTTGGCGTCGCCGAGCTGCAGCCGGGTGGTGATCTCCGTGTGGGTGGCGTCGGTCGCCGTGGCGGTGAGCGCGATGCGCGGCACGTCGGGCCAGCGGTCGGCGAGCTCCGACAGGGCGAGGTAGTCCGGGCGAAAGTCGTGGCCCCACTGCGACACGCAGTGCGCTTCGTCGATGGCGAACAGGCCGATGGTGCCGCGCTCGAGGAACCGTTTGGTGGCCTCGGAGGAGAGCCGCTCGGGGGCGACGTAGAGCAGGTCGAGGTCGCCGTTCAGGTAATCGCGCTCGACCTGGTTGCGGGTCTGGGAGTCCTGACTGGAGTTGAGGAACTCGGCCCGCACACCGACGGCGGTCAGGGCGTCGACCTGGTCCTGCATGAGGGCGATCAGCGGCGACACCACAATGCCGGTGCCGGGACGCACGAGCGCGGGAATCTGGTAGCAGAGGCTCTTGCCGCCACCGGTGGGCATGAGCACCACCGCGTCGTTGCCGGCGATGAGCTGGTCGATGATCTCGGCCTGGTCGCCGCGGAAGGAGTCAAAACCGAAGACGGTGTGCAGCGCCTCGGCCGCGGTCGCGAACTTCTCGGTCGCCGCGCGCACGGGCCGGGCCGGTTGGGCCGGCCGCGTCAGAACGGCCTGGCCCGTCGCGGGGGTCGAATTGCCGGAGCCGTACGCCGACATGCCGCCGCCGTAGTCGGGCGGCGGCGGCGCATCAAAATCCTCAGGGGCGTCGAGATCGTCGGGCCCGTCCCACTCGTCCGGCGCGCCGGAATCGATGGGTTCACTGTTGTCCGGTTGCCGCACGCTCTCGCCATTCCAACTCACCCCGCAAGCCTACCCAGTGCCGCTGACCATCCTCCCGGCCGGCACCGTCGTCAGGCGCGTCGGCGCAGCACCAGCACGGTGACGGTCACGACGATGCCGACGGTGCCGAGCGCCGCGAGGATCCACGCGGCGTCACCGAGACCGGCATCCGCTGCGGAGCCGGTGTCGCCGGAGTCCGTGGCATCGGAGTCCGTGGCGGATGCGCCGGTGTCAGCGGCGCTGTCGGAATCGCTGGTTGCTCCGCAGTCGGGCACGGTCGCAGCACCCTCGGCGAGCGCTTGCCCCGCGGCTGGCTGCCAGTCGAACGTGAGGGTGTCCGAGATCGGATGCCCATCGGTCGAGACGACCTGCCAGGTCACGGTGTACTCCCCCGCCTGCCCGAGCTCTGCGGTGGTTTCGGCGGTCGCACCGGCGACGGAGACGCATCCGTCGCCGTAATAAAGGGGAGCGTCGCTCGGGCCGCTGACCTGGATGGCGCTGCCGGCACCGGTGCCGTCAAGGTCGAGCAGGGCGTCGTTCGTGGTGACCGAGATGAGGCCGGGCTGCTCGGTGACCACCGCGCCGTCTTCGGGTGAGGAGGACACCAGATAGTTGTGCGCCGCGGCCGGGGCGGCCGACCACCCCGACAGCAGCGCGAACGCCACGAGACCGATCACCCCGAGAGCTGCGGGCAGGCGGCGCACCGGGACGGTCGGCATCGTGGCGTTCGTCACGGGCCTAGGCCTGCGTCTTGCGGCGGGCGGTCACGGCGAGCACGATGCCGACGGCACCGACGGCGAGGCCGCCGATTCCGAGCACTCGGGCGAGCACGTCGCCGGAGGTGCTGCTGGCAGATCCGGCGGCGGTGGTCTCGGTCGTCGCGGTGTCGGCGTGGTCATCCGTGCTCGCGGCGGTTGCGTCGCTGTGGCCGTGCTCGTCGGCGCTCGCCTCGGTCACGGTGATCACCGGCGCCGGGTGCGCCGGCTCCTCTTCGCCCTCGACCGTGGCCTCGCTCCAGCTGGTCTCGCCGATCTCGCAGCTCTGCAGCACGGGGAACGCCAGGGTCTCGCCCTCGGCGTCGGCCGGCAGCTGCAGGCTCAGCGCGAAGGTCGTGCGGTAGCCGTCTTCGAGCGGGGTCTCGGCCGTGTAGGTGACCTGGCCGACACGGTCGCCGTCCATGACCTTCGCGGCGGTCCAGCCCGGGTTGATGGTCGGCGACACGCTGTCGATGCCTTCGGGGATGTCGATGGTGATGCCGGTGGTCGGCGATCCGTCGCAGCCGTGCGCGTTGGAGAAGGTGAGCACGGTGTACGAGCCGGCAGCGGTGGAGGCGGGCTCGACCGAGACGTGGGCGCTCGCGGCGAGCGGCGCCGACAGTGCGAGGAAGGCGCCGGCGGCGACCGCTGCGGCGAGGGTGATGGATGAACGCTTCATGGATTTTTTCCCTTGATTTGGGGTGCTGCTGCGTGGGTCGTCGCCCGGTCACTACTGGGTGTTCGGTGCGACGGCCGAAAAAGTCTGGTGTCAGCGCACGCGGCGTCGCGCGCGCGGGTGCGGCGGGGCCGGGCAACTGTGGAAATCAGGCGCCGGTGAGGGCGCGAACCTGGGCGCGGATTAGGCGCAGATCAGGCGCAGAGTGCGTAGACCGGCGGCCCGCGGTGCGGCCGGGTCACCAGGAAAACGCCGAGGTCGCGCGGTGCGGGCACGCCCGCGGTCATGGGCGCGTAGCGCAGCAGGGCCGGCACGGCCACCGGCACGCGCATCGACCTGCGCACTGCAGCGAGCGAGCGGATGCCGAAGCGCGCGTTCGCGAGCAGCCCCCAGAACGCGCGTTCCCCGTGCCGCAGGGCCAGCACGGTGACGACAGCCGCGGCGAGGTGGGCGAGCCACATCATCCAGCCGGCGTGGCCGCTGTGCGCGGCGGCCTCGGCACCCGGGAGCACGGCGGAAACGGTGGGGGAGGCCAGGTGGCCGTGGAGTCCGGCCGTGGCGGCGGCATCCGTCGTGAGGGCGCCGCCGGCACCGCCGAAGCTGAACAGGGTATGGAAGATGACCTGGCTCAGCACGACCGCGAGGGTCAGGCGCGCGGCCGAGATGGTGCGGCCGGAGAGGCCGACGCAGATCATGCCGGCGAAGGCGAGGGAGACGACCACGGCGAGCACCGAGGGGGCGGCGCCGCCGCCGAGGGTGTGCGAGAGCGCGGCGACCAGGGTCGCGAAAACGGCAACGACCCAGCCGCGAGCGAAACGCGCCCAGCGTGAGGTCATGTCGCCCCCTGCCTTCAGAGTCATAGTGGTGAGAGTAATAGTGGTGAAACCGTAGTGGTCCAGCCTAGTCGGGCCGGGGGATGGTGAGGGTGCGGTCGACGAGGCGTTCGGCGACCTCGGACAGCATCAGCTGGTTGGAACGGGCGTAGCTGCGCAGCACGGTGAAGGCCTCGTCCATCGGGATGCCGTGGGTGTAGGCGATGACGCCCTTCGCCTGCTCGATCACGACACGGGAGTTCAGCGCGGCGCTGAGCTGGTCCCGCACGGTTTTGCTCTCGCGCACGGTGCGTTCATGCAGGATGCCGATGGTCGCGACATCGGCGAGGGCCTGCGCGGCGCGCACGTCCTGCTGGCGCAGTTCGCCGGGGCTGTCCCGCAGCAGGTTGAGGGCGCCGATCGTGGTTTTACGCAGGCGCAGCGGAATTGCGTAGACGGACGCGAAGCCCTCGGCCCGGGCGCTGTCGCGAAAACGCACCCAGGCGACCGGACTGTCGTCGATGTTGGGCAGCGACACGACCCGGCCGGTGCGGAAGCACTCGACACAGGGGCCCGCCTGGGCGCTCAGCTGCATCATCTCGACGAGGCGGCTCGCCTCACTCGTCGACGCAACCACGTGCAGTTCCCCGACCTCATCGGCCAGGAGGATGCCGGCAGCGGAGATATCAAAGAGGGTATGGCAGTTCTCGACCAGCGTTTGCAGCAGGTCGACCACGTCATACCCGGCGACGAGGGTGTCGGCCAGGGTCGCGAACGTGTCGATCAGTATGTCTTCTCGCGTGTGGGCAATCATGTCAATCCTTGCTTCGTTCATGAGCGCTGTTCGTTCTCATCAGCGCCGTTCTCATTGTGATCAGCACCGTTCTCATCGAGGAAATTGAGTTTTCCGTTGATGATGTCCTCTGCTACCTCCAGCATGGACCGGCCTGCAGAAAATGCGTGGCCCTGAATGATGAGACGGGCATCCGCTGCCGGAATTTGCAATTGGATGAGCACCATGCCGGTGGCCTGGTGCACGGCACGTCGGGAAAGCTGGTCGCTCGCTTCGACCGGGTTGAATTCGGAGGCGAGCCGGAAGGCGCGCAGCAGGACGAGCCTGCTCACGACGGTTGCCAGCGCGACCGTCTGGCGCACGTGCAGCTCGCTGAGCTCACCGGGCCTTGCCGTGTAGAGGTCGATTGCGCCGAGTTTGAGGTGGCCCATGCGCAGCGGGAACGCGAAAATCGCGCCGAGGTTCTCGCCCTGGATGGCCTCCGAAAAAGCCGGCCAGACCCGTGACGGATGGTGCCGAACATCGGGCTCGAGCACGGGCTCGGCACCGGCCATGGCATCCCAGCAGGGGCCTTCACCGAAATCGAACTGCATTTCGTCGAGCCGTACCGCGAGGGAATCGCTGGCCGAGACGGTCTCGGAACCGAGAAAATCGCCGAGGGTGGAAATGGCGATGCCGTCGACGGGGAGCACCGTGAGGAACGGCCCGAACATGGCCGATTCGTGGCCGACGGATGCGGTCAACGCCGCGACCGCTCCCAGAAAACGTTCCGTCATTGCCCGCCTATCGATCCGCCCGGAAAACCTGTCGGGGGCGTTGCCCGACTGTCAGATTAGCCCGACTGCCAGATTATCAGGGGCGGCCCGTGAAAGAGGGGGAACGCTTCTGCTGGAAGGCGGAAAACCCTTCGCGGTAGTCCGCGGTGTCGCCGAGCGCGACCTGGGCGGCCGTCTCCGCCGCCATGCTCTGCCACAGGCCGAGCCGTTCGTCGCGCAGCGCGTGCACCAGCGCTTTGCTCGCGAGGAAGGCCCGGGTTGCGCCCGCGGCCGCGCGGGTCGCGGCGGCGTTCGTCGCATCCGTCAGCTCGACCGCGGGGAAAACCTGGCTGAACAGGCCGCCGGCAACGGCCTCGGCGCCGGTCATCAGGCGGCCGGAGTAGATCAGGTCGAGGGTGCGGTGCGCGCCGAGGCGTTCCACGAACAGAGCATGCCCGCCGGAGTCGAGGGTCGCGCCGAGGTTCGCGAACGGCGAACCGACCTTCGCGGTATCGGCGACGTAGACGACATCCGTCGCAATCAGCAGGCCGAGGCCCACGCCGAGGCACGCTCCGTGCGCAGCGGCGAAGGTCGGCGCGGGAAACCGGCTCATGAGCTCGAGCAGCGGGGCGACCAGCCCGCCGAGGTAGGCCCGCACGTCGTCGGTGCGCGGGTCGACTGCCGAGATGTCGCGGCCGGCGCAGAAAGCCCGGCCCGCGCCGCGCAGCACCAGCGCGCGCACGCCGGCGGCCTCGGCCGCGGTGTAGGCCTCGGTGAGTTCGCGGATACCCGCCGCGTCGAGGGCGTTCAGGGTCGCGGGCGCGTTCAGCACCACGTGGGCGACGTCGTTGGTTATCGTGAGTTCGATCACGGCATCCGTTCAGAGAGGAGGGGTCACACGTCGTAGTTGACGCTGACCCGGGCGGTGGTGGGGTGGGACTGGCAGGTGAGCAGGTAGCCGCGGGCGATCTCGTCGGGTTCGAGGGCGTAGTTCTCGGTCATCGTGACGTCACCGCTGATGAGGCTGGCGCGGCAGGTGCCGCAGACTCCGCCCGCGCAGGCGAAGGGTACGTCGGGTCGCACGCGCAGGGCTGCGCTCAGAATGCTCTCCCGCGCGTTGACCGGGGTGGTGACGGTGGCCGTCTGGCCGTCGAGGGTGAACTCGATCTCCACGGTCTGGTCGCCGGCGGAGACGAGACCGGGGCGGCCTGGGGGTGGGGTGATGGTGGTCGGGTCGCCGGTGGTGAACAGTTCGAAACGCACGTGTGCGCGGGCGACGCCGACGTCATCGAGGGTGTCCCGGCACAGCTGCACGAGGTCGAACGGCCCACACAGAAACCATTCGTCGATCGTGCCGGGGCGCAGGATCGTGTCGAGCATGCGCCGGAGCTTCGCCTCATCGATGCGCCCGCTGAGCAGCTGCGACGACCGTTGTTCGCGGGAAAGCACGTGGTAGAGCGCGAGCCGGGTGGGGTGACGGTCTTTGAGATCGGCGAGCTCGTCGAGGAACATCACGTCGAGGGCGGTGCGGTTCGTGTAGACGAGCGTGAACCGCGAGGTGGCGGATGCCGCGAGCACGGTCTGCGCGAGCGCCATCAGCGGCGTGATGCCGGAGCCGGCGGCAATCCCGGCAAGGTGCGTGTTCTCGAGTGTGGGCAGCGCCGTGGTGAAGCTGCCCTGCGGGCTCATCACGTCGAGCCGGTCACCTGCGCAGAGGTCGGTGTTGGCCCAGCTCGAGAAGACTCCGCCGAGGTCACGTTTGATGGCGACGCTGATCGTTCCCGGGGTGCACGGGCGGCAGATCGAGTAACTGCGGCGCAGCTCCTGGCCGTCGATGGTCGCGCGCAGGGCGAGGTGCTGCCCCGGCAGGTAGTCGAACTCGCCCTCGAGCTGCGGCGGCACGGCGAAGGTCACCTCGACGCTGTCGGCGGTGAGCGGGCGCACCTCGGCGACGGCCAGCGTGTGGAATCGGGCGCGGTGCCGGGTGGGGGTCGTAACCACGGTCACAGCACCTTGAAATAGTCGAACGGCTCGAGGCAGTCGCGGCATTGCCAGAGGGATTTGCAGGAGGTCGACCCGAACCGCGTCAGTTCGCTCGTGTTGAGCGAGGAGCAGCGCGGGCATTTCACCGAGAGGCTGACCCTCAGGGGCCCGGCGGGACCGGACGGGCGCGCGGCGGCGTGGCCGGCGGGCGGGGCGATGCCGTACTCGCGCAATTTCGCCGCGCCGGCCGCGCTCATCCAATCGGTGGACCAGGCCGGGCTGAGTACGAGGCGCACAACGACGGATGCGTACCCGGCCGCGCGCAGGACGGCCGCAACGTCGGCCTGCATGGCGTGCATCGCGGGGCATCCGCTGTAGGTCGGAGTGAGCGTGACGGTGACGTGCCCGTCGACGACGCTCGCCGAGCGCAACACGCCGAGGTCTTCGATGGTCAGCACCGGCAGTTCGGGGTCGGTGACCGTGGCGGCGAGGGCCCAGGCTCGGCGGGAGGCGGCATCCGTCGGCCGCGGCCGCGCGATGGCCTCGAGCAGGGCCGCGGGCCGGTTCTCGAGCGGGTTCGTGGTGGTCACCATTTCGCACCGGGGTGGGCGCGGGTGAGCACCTGCATTTCGGCGAGCACGAACGCGAGGTGCTCGGAGTGCACGCCCCGGCGGCCGCCGCCGGCGGCGGTGAACCCGCGGGGCACCGCGAGATCGGCCTCGGCGAGCACCGGCTCGATCGCCGCGTCGAAGGCCGTGCGCAGGGTGGAGGGCCGCGCGGCGATACCGTCGAGGCGGTCGATGAATGGTTCGTCGCGGAACAGCTCGTCGACGTAGGGCCAGACATCGCTGAGGGCGGCGACCATGCGCCGCCGGGACTCGTCGGTGCCGAGGGCGAGCCGCAGCGTCCATTGCGCCGCGTGGTCGCGGTGGTAATTGACCTCTTTCACGGCCTTCGCGGCGATGGCGGCGAGGGTGAGGTCGGCGGATGCCTGCAGCCGGGCGTAGAGCTCGTACAGGTAGTGGGCGCTGACGAGCTGGCGCGCGATCACGTGTGCGAAGTCGCCGTTCGGCTGTTCCATCAGGTGCGCCGAGCGAAAATCGGGTTCTGTGCGCCAGTAGGCGAGGTCGTCTTCGTTCTGGGCGGTAGCCGTTCCCGCGTACTGCAGCAGGGACCGGGCGTGGCCCAGCAGGTCAAGGGCGATATTGCCGAGGGCCACGTCCTCCTCGAGTTCGGGGGCGCGGGAGATGAGTTCGCCGAGGCGCTGGGCGAGAATCAGGGAGTCGTCGCCGAGCCAGGTGGCGTATTCGGCCACATCAGCGGATGCGACGCTCACAGGTGCTTCACCCCATTACTGGCGGAGTAGTGGCTCGCGTGGCGATAGTCCTTGCCGGCAGGCGACTCGAAGAAGGCGCCCTTGGCGTCGGGGTCGCTCGTGGTGATCGCTGCAGCCGGGACGACCCAGACCGAGACACCCTCACTGCGACGGGTATACAGGTCACGGGCGTTGCGCACGGCGAGGGCTTCGTCGGGCGCGTGCAGGGATCCGACGTGCACGTGGCTGAGCCCACGGCCGGGGCGCACGAAGACCTCCCAGAGCGGCCAGGTTTCGGATGCGGACTCGCCGGGCGTGGTCATGATGCTGCTTCGTTCGGAACGTCGGCGTCAGCAGTGTCCGTTGCGGGTTTGGCGGCCATTTTGTGGGCGTACGCTGCGGCGGCTTCGCGCACCCAGCGGCCGTCGTCGTGGGCGTCCCTGCGACGCTGGAGGCGCTGGGCGTTCGCGGGGCCGCGGCCGGCGAGCACCTCGTGAAACTCGGTCCAGTCGATCTCGCCGAGGTCGTATAGCTGGGTCGCCTCGTTGAAGCGCAGGTCGGGGTCGGGCAGGGTGACCCCGAGCACGGCGGCCTGAGGCACGAGCATGTTCACGAAGCGCTGGCGCAGTTCGTCGTTGGAGTGGCGTTTGATCTTCCATTTCATTGACTGGGCCGAGTTGGGCGAGTCGTCGTCGGGCGGGCCGAACATCATCAGGGCGGGCCAGTACCAGCGGTTGACCGACTCCTGGGCCATCTCGCGCTGTGCCGCCGTGCCCTGCATGAGCTCGAGCAGGATCTCAAAACCCTGCCGCTGGTGGAAGGACTCTTCCTTGCAGATGCGCACCATCGCCCGCCCGTACGGGCCGTAGCTCGCCCGGCAGAGCGGCACCTGGTTGCAGATGGCCGCGCCGTCGACCAGCCAGCCGATGCTGCCTATGTCGGCCCAACTCGGCGCCGGATAGTTGAAGATCGACGAGTACCGCGCTCGGCCGGCGATCAGGGCATCCGTCATCTCGTCCCGGCTCGTGCCGAGGGTCTGTGCGGCGGAGTAGAGATAGAGGCCATGGCCGGCTTCGTCCTGCACCTTGGCAATGAGGATCGCCTTGCGCTTCAGGCTTGGAGCGCGGGTGATCCAGTTGGACTCGGGCTGCATGCCGATGATTTCGGAGTGCGCGTGCTGGGAGATCTGCCGCACCAGGGTCTTGCGGTAGGCGTCGGGCATCCAGTCACGCGGTTCGATGCGCGAATCGGCGGCGATCAGGTCGGTGAACTGCTGCTCTTCGACGGATGCTGTCATCGTTGACTCCCGGGTTCGCACTGCTTTACTAACCGATCGTTCAGTTAGTATAGGCAGGCCGGACTCGGCGCAGCAACCCCGTGCCGGGCGAGAGCCCGTTCCGGACCAAGAGACTGAGGGACCATGTCGGATCTGAGCACCCCCAAGCGCGGGCGACCGGGTTACGACCGAGCTGCGATCCTCGAGATCGCGGTGCTGGCCTTCAACGAGCACGGTTACGACGCCACCTCGATGGGAGTCCTGGCATCCCGCCTGAACCTCTCCAAGGCTGCGATTTACCATCACTTCTCGTCGAAAGAAGAGCTGCTGCAGTTCGCGCTCAACCACGCCCTCGGCGGCCTCGAAGAGCTGCTCCTCGAGCCGGCCGCCACGACCGGGCCAGCCATCGATCGGCTCTCGCACGTGCTCCGCGGAGCGGTGCTGATGCTGGCCGACCGCCTGCCCTACGTCACGCTGTTGCTGCGCGTGCGCGGAAACAGCCCGACGGAACGCGACGCCCTCACACGCCGAAAGTCGTTCGACCGAAGCGTGGCGCTGCTCGTCAGCGCCGCCCGCGACGCGGGCTCGCTCCGAGCCGACATCGATCCTGCCACCGTGACCCGCCTGCTCTTCGGCATGGTCAACTCCCTCACCGAGTGGTACCAGCCCACCGGCCCAGCGGATGCCGCCCACCTCGCCGACGACGTGCTCGCCCTCGCGCTCAACGGCCTTCGCACCCCGTCGACCTCTCGCGAGTGAGCACTTTTTGCACTTCCCGGGCTTGGGTGGTGCATTTTTTGCTCACTCGCGAAATCTGTGCGCCGGTTAAACCAAAAAAGGCCACCCTTGCGGGTGGCCTTTCTGGTGTTTCNGCGAAATCTGTGCGCCGGTTAAACCAAAAAAGGCCACCCTTGCGGGTGGCCTTTCTGGTGTTTCAAGTTAAGTCCGGCGGTGTCCTACTCTCCCACAGGGTCCCCCCTGCAGTACCATCGGCGCAAAGAGTCTTAGCTTCCGGGTTCGGAATGTGACCGGGCGTTTCCCTCTTGCTATAGCCGCCGAAACATCTTCCGATGAATCGAATCTATATTTTTAGTTATAGAGCTCCCCTTGACAAGGAGCGTTGTTCTCGACCGTACATCGAGAACCACATAGTGGACGCATGCAGCTTATTCAAACTGTAGTGTT
>NZ_QZVS01000028.1 GCF_003602235.1 Cryobacterium melibiosiphilum | reverse complement strand
TCTTACCGTGATATTTATCCCGTTTCGTGAAACAGAGACCATTTAGCAGGGCCGGAAACCCTTAGCGTGTTATTTATTCCGTATCGTGAGCTGACCCCTATCTGGCAAGAGAAATCGATAGTGACCGGGAGTGGCGCAGTGCACGGATTCTCGGGCGAAATATGCCCGCAGGGCGCGTCCGAGAATGTGGGTGACGAAGGCACGAAAGGGAGCTACGGTGAAACGCCAGAAAGGACAAAAAGGCCCAGTGGACAGTGCCGCACAGCGGCTCCAATTGCTCTTGACGGCATGGCCGTCTTGATTTCAGAGTGATATCACTGTGATATGCCGATGTGGGGGAGCGCGAGGGGGAGCGCCCCTCGCCGGCCAGCCGTGAGGCTGACCGGCTGTCCGGTTAGAGTGCGGCGGAATCCTCGGCGTTGGTGACGAGCTGCGCCCCGTATTCGCGGATCAGGCGGTGGCAGCCTGCGCTGGCTGGTGAGGTCACGGGGCTAGGAACGGCGCCCACGGGGCGGTTGATTCCGAGGGCGTGTGCAGCGATATTCAGGGCACCTGAGCGCCAGCCAGCTTCCGTGACGACGGTCGCCCGGGCCGCTGCGGCGATCAAGCGGTTACGCATCAGGAACCGGTATTTGGTGGGGCTCTGGCCGAAGCCGATTTCGGTTGCCACCACGCCCGCTTCCGCGATCCTTGACAGGAGTTCTTGGTGGCCGCTGGGGTAGTAGCGGTCGAGTCCTCCGGCGAGGTAGGCGACCGTGCGTCCGCCGCTGGCCAGTGCTGCCCTGTGTGCCATTGCGTCGATCCCGTATGCGGCCCCGCTGATGATGGTGTGGCCACGGCTGACGAGTCCTGCAGTGATTTCCATCGTGGCGTGTTCCCCGTAGCCGGTGGCAGCTCTCGCGCCGACTACAGCCGTACTGAGGGTGTCGGCCAGGATCTCGGTGTTCCCGCGTGCCCAGAGCGCGTACGGGGCAGCAGTGCCGAGGTCGTTCAATCCGGCGGGCCAGTGCGGGTGCTCGGGGGTGATGAGTTCCGAGCCCGCTGTGGTGGCCGCGTCGAACGTTGCGCTGATGCTGGCAGTTGTGGAGCGGGGGAGGGCACGCGCTCGAAGGGTGGCGAGTTCGATTCCTGCAGCGTCGCCGGTCCCGTGCAAGATGACGTCGAGCGCTTCTTCTGCTCCCAGCGCTTTGATGAGTTGGCCGGTGTCGCTGTCGCCGGGTTCGCTGATGACGGTCCAGATTCCGCGCGCGGCCGCGGAGCGGTCCTAGAGCCGCAACGGCTCGCAACGATCGTTTTGATATATCTCCGAAATAGCTCTTGCATTGTTTTAGCCCGGCAAGTAGCCTATAAAAAAGGCATATCAGCGGCGGAACAATACCTCGGAGGTAGTTGTGAAAGAAGTCACAGTTTTTGTACCGGAACAACGAATTGCTGAGTTTTATCGACGATTCGGAGAGTTTATGTCAGAGACGGAAGAGTTCACCGCAGCCAGTGAACTGCTGAGTGGAGACCGGGTGCCAGCTTGGGTAACCGATCCAGGTGCAGTGCATCTGGCCCAAAAAATCTGGTCGAACTTGAGTGCCGCGGGCCAGACGGCTTTGGGTTTGCTCGTCGATGGGGCATTGGAAGAGCGTCCCAAGAGATTTACACCGCGGGAACTCGTCGAGCACATCGACCACCCGAACGGCGTGAGTGGAGTGGCAGGTGTATTCGGATCTGCAGGCCGTGCGGTGAAAAAAGCGGGTGCGCCTCGCTACCTGTCCGACGACGGCGATCCGTGGCATTTCGTCTGGGACTGGGATGGAACTCAATACTGGATGGCCCCCCAAGTCGCCGCACTTTTCCGTGAGGCTGGGGTCTGACCAGTAATGGAAGGGTGGTTGGCGCTAAGGGTTGAGGTGGCGGTAGATCGTCGCTCGTGAGATGCCCAGGGCCTTGGCCTCGGCACCGTAATCGCCCGCATGCTGCCCTTCGCAGTCACGTTCTGGCTCGCCTGGGTAGCCGTGCTGAGTGTCTTCTTCTTCTTCGACCTGCCGATGGGACCGGACAACGGCATCATGATCCCGCAGAAGTAACTGCGCACAACCCAAGGAATACCCCACGGCGGAGCATCCTTAAGCACAGTGCAACCCGAAAGGATTTCTATGACGTCCAGTCAGCCCACGATCTATGTCCTGCACGAGAACCCCGAATGGTTTCCACCGTTCGTTCGGGCTTTTGAAGCAGAGGGCATGGAGGTGAAGGAATGGCTGCTCACCGACGGTGTTCTCGACCTAGATTCGGTACCGCCAGAAGGAATCTTCTGGTCCCGAATCAGCGCATCCGCTCACACACGCGACCACGGAAAATCGAAAGACTACGCACGCGCCGTGTTGGCCTGGCTTGAGGCCCACGGCCGCCGCACCGTGAATGGTCGACGCGTGCTCGAACTCGAGATGAGCAAAGTCGAGCAGTTGGTCGCTCTCAAGGCCGCTGGTATCGATACCCCACGCACAGTTGCGGCGGTGGGCCACGAGCAAATCCTCTCCGCCGCACGCGACTTCCCCACCCCCTTCATGACCAAACACAACCAGGGCGGTAAAGGTTTAGGCGTGCGCAAGTTCACAAGCCACGACGAGCTCGCCGAGTACGTAGCGTCCGACGAGTTCGAGGAACCCCAAGATGGCATTACCCTGATTCAGGAATACATCCAAGCTGCGGAACCGTTCATCACCCGGGTCGAGATCGTGGGGGGCGAGTTCATCTACGCCGTCAAAGCCGACACCGCACGCGGCGGCTTCCAGCTGTGCCCCGCGGATGCCTGCGCCATTGACCCGATCACACGCGAGTTGATCATGCCTCCCGGCGCTACCATCGCCCCCGTAGCCGGTCAACAATTGTTCAGTCTGCGCGAAGATTTCGACCACTCAATCATCGAGAAATACCTCGAGTTCGCACGCCGCAACAACTTGGAGGTCTGCGGCATCGAATTCATCGAAGCTGAAGACGGACGCGTGCTCACCTACGACGTGAACACCAACACAAACTACAACGCCTTCGTCGAGGCCGAGGCCCCCCGTTCGGCTCTACGCGCCCTGGCACGGTACCTCAAAAAGCTCACAGCCTAAACTGTGTCGCGCCCGCCCCGGGGCCAGCTCACGAAACAGATAAACCTGCAGGTTGATCCGCGGCGGTTTGAGCTGCCGTGATAGCCGGCACCACCAATGCACCGTTGAAATCAACGCAACCGAGAGATTTCTTCGCGGGAGAAGTACGCAGCCGTGAGCTGCCCCGTCGGGAAGAACTGGTTGGTCTCCAACAAGATGGTCGTATCCGACTTTGCAAACTGCTTGCTACCTGGCCTGCTCCTCGCATGTTGTGTAGGGACTGGCCTGCAACTGCACCACGTGGAGCAGGCTTACCTGGCCTGGCTCCAGCGGCGGGAACACACCACAGCGCACACCGAAGAACATGGTCATGACCTCGGGTGTGCGCTGTCGTGCTCAGTCAGATGTCGCTGGCAGTTTCAAACATTGAGACGTGGGGAGCGCTGGCTAGTACTGAGCTCAGTTCGGTCGCACCCGCGCCCCCGCGCCACTTACGATAGGCAGCGTCAGCTTCGGCCGACGCCCACCGCTCCAACAAAATAATGTGGGCCGGATCTTCACAATCAAGCAACACGTCAACACCCAGACACCCCTCAAACGCTCGGGTCCCAGTGAGAATGTCTCGCAGCATCGCCGGCGCGCCGAGGACGGCTTCCGGCTTCAGGCGAAGGTCAAGAAGAACAGTCAAGGCCATGAAAACTCCAATTCAAATAAGAGCGAAAAAAGGTCGTTCTTAGAAATTGAGGATCTGGTAGCCCTCGACCACGAGAGAACGGATACTTGCTTCACCCTTGTAATCCGTCAGCAACGGCCACCCACCGGCCTCGACAGCGTCGGTAACTCCGTGAGATCCCACGCAGAACGCGCAGGCGCCCCGGATGTTGTCGTGCAAAGCGACGGCGAGAGGATTCATCTTGTGCTTCGGGTCTGAGATAGCGGCGAGGGATTCAACACCTGACCCGTCGAAGACGACGACAACGTCATCGCCAGCGTCCTTGAACTCAAGGGCAGTCTTGAGGCCGCGATAAACGCGTGAGGTGTCGGAGCCGATGGGCTCATAAATGACAACGGCGATCTTAGATATAGACATAAATACTTACCTCCTAGATAGACCGATCTGGCCACCACTCACTATACCGATCGGTCTGGTAATATCAAAGTATGCATTCGTCAACCATCACCCCGATAGTGAGCGCCAAGGAGCGCCTACTCGCCTCCGCAGGCCGCCTGTTCCACGAACACGGCATCAATGCAACGGGAATCGACCTCGTCGTGCGTAACGCGGGCGTCGCTAAAGCCAGCCTCTATAACAACTTCGCCAACAAAGAAGCTCTCGTCGTGGCCTACCTAGAACAGGAACTCGACGGCTGGATCAGAAACGCCCTCGCCCTGGACAACCCACTCTCACCGCACCGGGAGCGAATAGCAGCCGTATTTGAGGACCTCGCTCGCTCAGTCGAGTCGAACACGTTCCACGGCTGCCCATTCACCAACGCCGTGATCGAACTGCCACACTGCACGGCAGTACGCACGGTCACCACGAACTACCGCGCTGTCGTTCGCACACATCTGGCCAACCTCACAGATAAAGACGCTGCCTCCATCTCGACATCTCGCCTGGTTTTGCTTTATGACGCGGCCATCACCGCAGCGAAAGTCGGCCGCGACGCTGCTCTGGTCCGCGAAGCCAGCACCATGGCACAAGAACTCGTTGACGCTCACAACCCAGGGGATACCCAACACGGCCGATAACGACGGTCCCTGCGATGTGACTTGTGAAATCACCAGACACCCGACGCTAACGGTCTGTGATGTTCGGTGTTTCACAATCGGGTTCGGATCGACGTGTTCGATGGTACCCATCCGGGCGGTGGTGCTGGTGGTGTTGTCAGATATTGGTTCTCTCCAACAACTGATTTTCATTGCCTATCTGGCACGACAACGTAAAGCGAACTGCGGTGACCGGTAAAACAAATACAAGGTTGACAAAAAGCAGTCGCGCCTCGGTCACGGCCGAAGAGCCCCTAGCACGGTCGCATCTATGGCCTAAGCGGCGTCGCCGAGGTATTGCCAACGATTGTCGGGATCCAGCACGCCGAGGTCCACAAGTTCCCGTGCGGAGCGGTGATCGCCGCGTTGGGTACTCGAGCGCGGGTAACGGGGCCACACGCGTTCACCCGGTGCGTTCGTATCTCGGAACAAGGGCCGACTGGACACGTGCACTCCCTTCGGACGACGCCGAGGACCGGCGTTCATGGTGGCGACTTCGGCTTGCCACCACGCCCACACCTCTCGTTCGGCCTGATACCGCCGTGCTCGATCCAACAGAAGACCAGCAACACCCACGATGCGCGCAGCCCGGTCGCGGAGGTCCTGTTTCGCCCGAGCCCACCCGTTCACATGCTTCACGATCAGACGGTGGGTGCGAAGGCGGCTCAGAATCGTGGAGGTATGCCGAGTACTCACTCCCAGCAACCGAGCAGTCGCATCAATCGTAAGGGAGGGATGCTGGGCCAGCAGGGCGTAGGCCTTGCCGGCGAGGTGTCCGAGGCCAGGGCGGGTGAAGAGGTCGTGGCGACCGTCAGTGAGCTGGCGTTCCAGCGTGGTCACTAACGACGTTCGCAGGTTGAAGAGTTCGGAGGGGGGGCGGGGGTTATTAAGTGGTTGTGACGCAACCGTACGAGGGGCTGTGGAAAACTTTGGGATTAGCCCCCATTCGGCGGCGTTGCCGCCATCACTAAGCGCAACCCGGACAAGAAACCCGTCGGCCGCAAGGACGGTGAGGGCTCTCCGGGCGGTGTCGCGGCTGAGGCCGACCATCAGGGCCAGATCCCGGATAGAGGCCGCGACAGTGCGTTTCCCGGTCTGCAAGCTCAGGTAGGCCACAGCGGTCAGGATGCTGCGCTGGGACACGGCTGCTTCGCTCTGGCCCCACCGGCCGGGAGAGACCCGGAACCGGGTCAGGAGGTCATCGACGGTATCCACGATGATGCGCAAATCGGTCAAGTCGGATGGTGCTTGCGAAGCGGAGAGGGGCGCTTGTAGCGCCGAATACTGCTGGGCTTTGGCCCACTGCCGTTCCAGGCGCGCCTGGGCTTCCACAGGGCTGCGCGGTTTGCGCGTGCCGTGGCTGGTGTTCTTGGTCCGGTAATGCTCCATCCCCGGCGCCGTACGGGCCTCCTTCTCGACCTCGGCCAACGTCCACCCAGCCGACGCGGCCGCGAGCAAGCACATAAACCCCGTCCAGCTCGCATTGCTGCCCCCGCTGACGGTAGCCATATGGCCCTGACCCCACACGTTGAGCGGGCGGGGAGCGCTATAACGGATGTCCAGGGGACCGGACGGCTTCGTATCAGCCAGCCGAGGCGCTGGCCGCGCCGCGTTAAGAACAGTGGTCAGCGCTTCAAGGTCGCTACTCGTCGCCGACGGTGCGAGAAGCCCGGCCAGCTGGCCGCGGAGAACCGTCGAGCTGCTGCCATCACGATGCGGAGCCAACGGCGGCCGCGCCCCGCCCTCCCGTGGGTTGCAGAGCATCCCATGGTCCAACGTCGCAAAGTTGGCATGCGCGGCGCCGGCCAGAGCGGCCACCGTGCCCGCAGAAGCGCCACCCTGCAGGGCAACCCAGATATGACGGCCACCCGTTCCCGAGGACTGGCACACAACATGGGCGATCCCAAGTCGATCAAGAATCCCCGACAGAGCATCACAATCATCAACGGCGCGTTCCATCAAATCGGCAGAGACCACACCGGCTTCCTTGCCGTCGAAGTCAAAACACAGAAGACGAAAAATCCCCATGTCGTCGGCCATACGCACCAGCCACGGTGTCGTGGGCGCGGTTGGGCCGACCCGGTAAATGAGGGGGTAACTGTTCTCGTCCAAACGACCGTACGCATCACGCTTCATCACCCGCACCTGGCCGCGCGGACTCAGTCGGCGCGTCAAATCCCAGGCCGTCAACCGGTCGGAAGACACGCCCAACGGAGTTTCAATCACGGAAACGGCGTCAAAACGGTATATATCGGTTACTATGAGGTCATCCCTTCGATTCAACTCCGATTGGGTACACAAAAGCCCCGGCCTGAGAACCGGATCTTTTAATTAGCTCGAACCTCGTTGCCGCCAAGCTGAGAGGGTTTGAGCTACGAAACTTATGTCGGCCCGTCGCGGAAGCGGCGGGCTCTTTCGTTTAAGCCGCTGGGATATGCAACTCCTCCTGACGAGGGGGGAAAAGGTCAAGCACGGGAAGCTGACCTTCGGCCTCAAGCGTCATGCGCAATAGAGCCTCGAGGTACATCCCGGACGAGACGCCGCTCGCGGTAGCCGCGGCGTTGACCTCTTCACGGATTGCGGAGTTCACTCGTGCCTGAAACAGCACGGTGGGGGTATTCTCCGGGCGTCTGGCCCGGCCCTTGATTGCGCTCATGCCATTGAGCATGGCAGCGAAGTGAATGCATTCGGGAAAGACACGCCGCCGAGGTCCCCAAATCGGTGCGCTGCCCCGGTTCGCGTACGAGCGCTTCGTTGAGTTCAGCGACGCGCTCGGGCACGACGCAGTAGCGCACCCATTGGTCGCTCCTGACCTGTTGGCGCGGCGGAGCGGAATCGATGAGGCCGGCAGCCTTGGGCTAAGCGCGGCGTGTCGGATTTTATTCATCGTCACCACGCTGATTACTGGTCTCCTGGAGTCGTTGGCGTAGCTGGGTCTTGTGGACGATCCATCGATTTTCGACGTGGTACGCGGGGATCTCGCCCGTTTGCAGCCACCGGTAGATGGTGGGCTTGGTCTTATCGAAGAGGACCATGAGATCGCGGTAGTTCAGTTCGTCACCGTAGGCGGCGAGCACGTCGACGACGGCCGCAGGACCGACAGGCACCTGGTTGCTGGTGGAATCAAGCCACGCACGAACTTCGACTTTGAAGACGATCCAGGAACCGACGACCTGGTGCGTGGGGATGATGCCACTGTGGAGTCGTGCGAACACGGCGGGTTTTCCGACGTGGAGAATTTTGGCCACGTCGCTGGTGGTCAGTGTCTCTGGGTAGGTGTCCCAGTATTCATCGTCCATCATGGGCGGTGTCTTTCATCTAAAAATCCGATTCGGATATGCGGCAAACGGTCACCGGGTCGGTCCGTGCTGGTGGGGTGATATCAGCATCGGTATCCACACCACTTATGGCATTATTCCAGCAGGTCAATCCCGCTTTTATGTCCGGGAGCCTGCGCGTCTGATTCGGGATCATGAATACTGCCTCTGACACGAACCTTCCGGACACAATTCCATGCCGAACAGGGTGAAGTAGTCCTCCGGATTTACAAACCTTGCCGCCGCCGACGGACCGCCGAGATCCTCACCTGCCGTGAGAGTGTTCACGGCTTCATTCGTACTGCCCGCTGTATTGATTCGAAGATCGAGGTGGCACCCTGTGGATGGTCCTTCGTTACCGACGAGCGCGATCGGCTGACCGGTCGCAACGGCATCACCGATCTGTACGGACACGTCGGAAAGTTTCATGTGCAGGTAGGAGACTGTGTAGCCGTCCGATGATTTGATCGAGACCTGGTAGCCCTCAATGAGAGTGACAGTTCCGCTGGTGATGGCGTAGATCTGGTCGCCGCACGGGTTGGGGTAGTTCTGCAGGTCGGAAGCGGGATGCCAGCTGCTGGCCCCCGCGACTGGGCTGCGACGGGGGCCGTAGTCATCAGTCATGTTGAAACCTGGACTGAGCGGCATCGCGATAGTGCCGCTGGTGCACCCACCGCCAGTGGCTCCGTCGCCCGCGAGTGCGGTGACGATTTGGTCGGCCGCGCCGAAAAATGTTTCGTAGTGGTACGGGTCGGCGTTGCCTTGCACCTTGTGAATGGCGAGGGTGGGCGCAAGGCTTTGCCAGTCGGCAACGCCGACGAGACGCTCGAAA
>NZ_QZVS01000049.1 GCF_003602235.1 Cryobacterium melibiosiphilum | reverse complement strand
TCGCCACCCGCTACGACAAGCTCGCACTGACCTACCGCGGCGGAGCTGTCCTCAGAGCCATAACTATTTGGTCGAAGGCATTAGGAGACACGCCCTAGCTGCCGTCGTTATGCGCAGGCATGACGCGCACGATGCCGTCATGAGCACTTCATCCCGAGATTGGCGTTAGTCGCGCTGGGTGAGCCGAGCCAAGGGCTGCCGACCCGTCCGTCATTTTTGATCAGATCGAGATTCCCCGCCGCGGCTCATCACGATGGATTCCGACGAACCCGCTGCCAGGCTTCAGCCGGACCGCAGGGTTTTCGCGGGCTCCGGGATGGTCAAGAGCCGTCGGCGCGACCACGGGGTGCCAGGCGATGCGCCCGGAGTTCCGGGAGGCTGCATCCAAATCATCTTCGATGGAGCTGCGGATGCGACCTGGTCGAGTACTTGGCCCAGCGAACGGACAGTCGCGATCAGGTTGCCCAGCACATCGTAGGTCTGGCTCGGATCGTCAATACGGCGGGTCGCGTGGGCCAGAGCGCGCATCGACTCGCTGGCTGCGTCAGCAGCTGCGACGGGGTCTGGGAACGTGGGCATGAGTCCTCCTCGACGAGTGAGTTCGCCCAGGAGGTGCGCGTCCTTCACCCACCGCTCCAAAAGCTCATGCTCTCCGTGTCCACATCTGAATAACGTTGTCCGCGGACTCTGCCTCGCTGACCACTCGCGCCTCTTCCCGTTCCCGGGCCTGCCGCGCGCGGACGGTCTTGGCCACGTCGAGGAGGTCCCGCAGTCCTTCGCCGGTGACAGGTACGCCGCGGGCACCGGTCCGACGGGTCCGCCCGCGAATGAGGGCGTAGTGGGTGTGGAAGACGGGCGCCCCGATCGCCGCTTGGGCATCGTGGAAGAACACCACATTGGAGACCGGCCCGCTGCCGTCGTCAAGGGAGAGGAAGACGACGCGTTTGCCGCTGCGCATGGGCGGTGTGTGCGGGGCGCGGCCCACCCCGGCAACGAGCACGTCGCTGCCGCCGGGCAGGTTGATCAGGTCGACGCCGGTGTGACGCCGAGTTCTTTGAACGGGGGCTGAAACCGAGCCATCTTGTGGTCGTGGAAGGCGAAGTCGAGGGCGCGGACCCCATTGCGTGCGGCGCCGGTTCCACATGGTTTTTCCAAGGCCTCGACGACAGAGTGTGAGTGCGTGAATCAGTCATGCATTGATTAAGGAGCTGAGAACCGTGAAGAAGAGCCCATCCCCGGGGGGTCCTGGCAGCAGGATGTCTCCGGTCAGAAGCGCAACCGCCACCGGAGTCGCATCAGCAGTACTGCTCACGTCCTTCATCATTGCCGTACCGGGGGCATCCGCTGCAGTCCCGACCTTTCCCAACAACATCGTCGTGTTTCCCGATCGCGACTTCATCACGATCGAGGGCTACCAGGACCGCATCGGCCAGACCGCGACAGTTGAGGTGACGCGCCCGGGAACGGGCGTGATCGGCTCCGCGAAGTCGGTGGTGAGCGAGGGCGACGTCGCTTTCGAGATCAACCACCCCGGCGGAGTCTGCTGGGGCGCCGGCACGACGCTCGGCGTCACCCCCGACATCCTCCCCGGAGACGTCGTCGCGGTGAAATTCGGCGCAACCGCAGCCGGTGACACCACGACTCAGGGAATCTACGTGACGGCCGCTCCGGTCCTCGCCGCCGACGGCGTCACGGTCACCATCGCGGGCTTCATCGCGGACGGCGCAAACCCAGCCCAGATGGAACAGCGCATCGTGGAACCGGCGCTCAAGGACACCGCGGTGGGCCGTCGGGACGTACGCGCGGTGCCCGGACCCCTCACCGCTAACGACGGCTACAGCTCGTCGCTGGAATTCGGCGTGACGGGCCCCAACACCTTCACGGCCACCTACGTGTTCGACGGTCAGGATGCCGCCGCCATCGCCGCTGCGGCAGGCAGCGGCGTTCGCGCGATGTCCTGGCAGGTCGAAGATGCCGCGGCCAATCGCCAAGGCCTGACCATCGCCGAATTCGGCGAGCTGGGTGGCCCCGGCATGGGCGGATGCCCCAACGGCCCCCTGCAATCAGGACCCGCCGGAGCCACCGACGTGACGGCCGCCACAGTGGCAGACTCGCTCAAGATCAACTGGACACGACCGGTCGCGATTCCCGGCACCCCGGCGATCACCGGTTACCGGGTGCACGCAGTGGCACGCACCGTCGTCAACGGCGAGCGCGCCGAATTCGGCAAGCGCATCAACTCCAGCGCGGCCACGAGCACCACGATCTCAGGGCTGACCCCCAACGAGACCTACGACGTGTTCATCGTCTCGGTGAGCAGCGCGGGAGAGACTTTCCCGGCCGTGCACGCCATCCCGGTGACCGACATCGAGGCACCTCAGGCCTCGGCCTCGCTGCAGACCGGATCGTTTCGCAGCATGCAGCAACTCACACTGACCTCGACTGAAGCGGCAGCGCAGATCTACTACACGACAGATGGGTCCGATGTCTTCCTCTCCGGCGGAACTCTGTCCGACGTGGCCGTTCTCTACACAGCGCCGGTGGATGTCGTCCAGACGACCACGGTGACCTTCGCCGCGGTCGACCCGTCTGGCAACCTGTCGGCTCAGGGACAGGTCATACTCACGATCACCAATGATCCTCTCCCCACCGCGCCGGTTTTCATCGGCGCACCGCTAGCCACCGCGGCCGGTGTGACCCTGACCTGGGCCGCGGCTGATGCCGGGGCGCCGGGACTGACCGTGACGGGATATTCCGTTCAGGCGTACACCGCCGACGGGGCGCCCGCCGGGCCCCCACGCACCGTCGCGGGCGACGTGACGACGCTCGTCTTCGACGGGCTGGCGGCCGAGACGGCATACCAGTTCACGGTCACCGCGAGTAACGCCAGCGGTGCCGGCGCCGAATCGGCGAAGTCCGAGCCGGTGTCGCTGCCGGGGGCCGTCGTGGCCAACGCGGGCGCCGACCAGAGCATCACACGGGCTGTCACCGCCACCACGGTGACGCTCGATGGCAGCGCCTCCACCAGTGCGGATGCGATCTACCTTTGGGAGCAGGTCGTCACCGGACCGACGGATGCCGACCGCGTCACCCTCACGGGGGCAACGACGGCCAAGCCCACGTTCTCGCTGCGTGTGTTCGCGACACCGATGACGAACAATCCGCTGACCTTCCGCCTCACCGTGACGTCGGGTTCCTCGGTGCGTACCGATGAGGTTCGCGTCACGCCGATCGCCAGCCCGATCACGGTCACGGGGGCCCGGTGGAAGGCACGTGACTTCCGGGTCGACGGCGTGAGCACGTCGGTCGGTGGCACCGTGACCATCCACAGCGGGGGACCGACCGGTCCGGTCATCGGCCGAGCGCCGATCACGGCCGCCGCAGCGCCGGCAACCGGGGGAGTGT
This sequence comes from Cryobacterium melibiosiphilum, assembly GCF_003602235.1. Classification (GTDB taxonomy): domain Bacteria; phylum Actinomycetota; class Actinomycetes; order Actinomycetales; family Microbacteriaceae; genus Cryobacterium; species Cryobacterium melibiosiphilum. The sequence continues at coordinate 20,489 of NZ_QZVS01000049.1, read as the reverse complement.
TCACCTTCCGGCTCCGCACCGCCCCGGCCAACCCCGGCTCGATCTGGGTCGATTCCACCCTCGGCGGTACGGCCGGACCGGTGACCGTGACCGCCGGCTAACACCTGCACTGACCTCGCAGCACCGTCCTCACGCGAGCGGGCCTTCCGCAGCTTCGGCTGCGGAAGGCCCGTTCCGCGTGCCCCATGCACACCGGATGCGACGGGGGCACTCCGGTCAGCGCGGCCAGAGGACCGTGCCGGTCACCGCCGTCAGCGGCACGAAGCCATAATTCCTCGAGTCAATGGAGCTGGCGCGATTGTCGCCGAGTACGAAGACGTGCCCGTCAGGTACGGTGACCCGGTGGAAGAAAGTGCCGTCGGTCTGGCGCGGGTTGAGGTACGGCTCCGTCACGCGGGTGCCGTCAACGTACAGCGCACCGTCCCGAATCGCGAGGGTCTGTCCGGCGGTGCCGGCCACGCGTTTGAGCGTCGTGATGTTGTTCTCAGGGCTCTCAAAGACCACCATTTCGCCGGCCGTGAGGTGGTCAGGCGACGGTCCCACGGAGTGGATCAGCACGGTGCTCCCGCGCGGCACCGTCGGCTCNGTCAGGCGACGGTCCCACGGAGTGGATCAGCACGGTGCTCCCGCGCGGCACCGTCGGCTCCATGCTGTCCGACACGACCGTCATCGGCTCCACCACCCAGAGGCGCACCGCGAGCAGACCGAACGCCCCCAGCAGCGCCAGTCCCGGCACGAGCCAGGCGCGCGCACGAATGCGGGTGCGGGCACCGGCTTCCCTGCCGGTGCCCGCACCCGCACGGGGCTCGAACGTTATGCGCCGGTGTCCCATGCCGAACGTGCTGCCGTCATCGGGTCGTTGACGTCGACGTCGTTCGGGTCGAGCCCGACACTGAACTGAACCATCATGTCGTGGTCTTCGTGGGGCAGATTGTGGCAGTGGATCATGTACTTGCCGCGGTGCGGGCCGAATTTCATCAGCAGCCGCACCGTTTCGCCCTCGCCCACATAGACGACGTCTTTCGGGCCCAGCTCGGCCGGGAACGGTGCCCGGCCATTGCGGCTGAGAATCTGGAAGTCAATGAGGTGGATATGAATCGGGTGGAACCATCCGCCGCTGCTGTTCTCGAATTCCCAGATCTCGGTCGCTCCCAGCGCGGGGTTGGCGACCACCTTGACGAAGCCGCTCGCCACGACATCCTGCCAGCTCCCGTCATCGATGGTGAACAGATTGGTGAGGTCATTGCGCTTCAACCGAAAGCGCCGGGTCTTGGTTGACTGGGCGGCGGTGAGGCTCATCGGTTCGCTGCCCACCAGGGTTCCCGGGATGGTGTTCCAGGTTGGGTCGCCGGTGTTGACCGGATCGCCGACAACATCGAACGCCATGATCTTGTTGGTGAAGTCGTAGTCGACGTTGTTCTTGTTCGAGAGGTTTCGCAGTTCTATCCGTTGACCGGTCGCGTACTTGCGAAAGTCGATCAGAACCTCGTATCGTTCCGCGCCTGCGTGGCGGTAGGTCACGACGCTTTGCGATCGAGGCATGAGTCCGCCGTCGGTACCCACGATCACCAGCGGATCACCGGTGCTGAGCGTGGGCCGCAGAGAACGAGAGATGCTGGCATTGAGGATGCGGAATCGGTAGACCCGTTTCTGGACCTTCATCACCGGCCACGGCTTGCCGTTCACCAGGATGACATCACCCCACAGGCCCGAGTGATCGTTGTCGGCGTAGCCGAGCGAGCCATCCACTGCGAACATCGCATCGGTAATCGTGAGGGGCACGTCATACTCTCCCTGCGGAAGCAGCGCTCGCTCCAGCGGATCGTGCAGGTGGTACTGCCCGGCCAGGCCGGAGTAGGCGTTTTGCGCCGTGCGATGGACGGCGTGATCGTGATACCACAATGTGCGGGCTGGCTGGAAGTTCGTGTATTTGTAGTCCTTGTAGAAGCCATTCGGCGTGACGTCACTGGCATAGCCGTCGTACTGCGGCAGCGAGGCCGAGCCGTGCAGATGCGTCGAGGTCATGGTGGTTCCCCCGTCGAGCGGATGGATGGCCGGAAGCTGGTTCCGCATCCGGAGCACCGTCTTTGAACCCTGGTCGACGCTGATGGTGGGACCCGGGAAAACACCGTTGTAGCCCAAGATCGGTGTCTTCAGTCGGGGCAAGATAGCCGCGCTGGCGGCGACCTCCGTCACGGTGTAGTAGTTCACCGGGGCACCATCGAGCGGATCGATACCCGACGAGGTGGGACTGAGAAGGGGCGCGAGAACAAGCGGCGTTCGGAACGGCCGCGGCATCTCGCTGGCCGGGAGCTTGCTGATCGATTTGGCATCCAGAGTTTCGCGCGGCAACCAGAGGGCACCCGCCGCACCTATCGCGCCGATCCCCCCTATCAGCAGCACTTGTCGACGGGTGATGGTCATCATGATCTCCTTCGGATCGATAGTTTCAAGGACTTCCTCACCGCCGTGGAGCAACCATCATGAGTGGGTGCGGCAGGTCGGCTCGTCACGGCACTCGGCTCCGTCGTGTCGTGGAGGCTGGGGCACTGAGGCCAGACCTCATGCGGCTTCGCAAGCTCGTCGAAGAAACGAGGTCAGAATTTGTTCGGCACTACGAACAGTCGCCCGGGCAGCGGAGTCATCTGGCGCGTCTCGTCTTGCCGGGCCGCCGGCTGCGTTGCGCATGAGTTTGTCGTGGAGGATGAGCAGCGCGGATACCGCTTCCGACAGGTGTTCATAACTGCTGGCCGTGGCCATCAGGATGCGAGAGTGCGCCGCGAGCAGGACCGAGCTGGGTGCGCAGCCAAGCTGGGTGTCCAGCAGCGAACGATACCGTGAGAAGCTGCGGAGGCCCTCGGTCAGCTGACCGCTCTTTTCGAGTCCCAGGATCAGGGCCGTCCACGCCGCCTCGTTCAGAGGGTCATCGAGCAGTGCCTGATTGGCCCACATCGTGGCTTCGTGGGTCCTGCCGGTCTCGGCAGCCGTGACGGATGCGTGCACTCGCGCGGCGGTCACCGCTGCGGCGTGCCGGCGGCGCTCCCGCTCTGCCCAGGCCGGCTTCAACTCATCAATCAGAAGTGGGCCGGTGGCCAGCGACAGCGCGTCCATCAGAAGGGGATATGCGGCGCGGGCGCTCACGCGCTGTGCTTCCCGCACCAGCGAGTCAAAACGGGCCAAGTCGACGTGGTCTGTCGACGCCTCGATCACGTACCCACCCGTTGTCGTGCGCAGCGTTCCGGTTTTTCCACACCCCGGCTGCAGATGGCGCCGCAGGACGCTGACGTAACTCTCCAAGGATGCCAGCGCCTCCTTCGGTGGCGCACCGTCCCAGAGGAGGTCGATCAGGCAATCTTTGGATACCGGGTGCCCCACGTTGATCAGCAGAATCTCGAGGATCTGGCGGGGCTTGGGCCCGCCGAGCTCGTGGGCCCGCAACACCGAATGTCCGCGTTGAATCACCAGGGAACCGATGATCTTCCCGGATGTTTCGTCGCTCTTCTGGGGGCGGGTCAGCATGCGTTCGGGTCGGGTTAGCACGGAGGTCATAGGATTCCCTCTCGGATTCGGTCTTCGAAATCCTCATCTTGCTCTGCCCGCGGGGGTGAATCATCCCCGGCGCGGGGGAGCCGGGTCTCCCTAAAATCAGGGGTTGCGGTTCCGACCAACTCAGCGCTAGACCAACTCGGCGCTATAAGTGGGTAGGTCTGTCTCGGCCAGACCTGGGCCCAGAACCGTTCAGCCCGTGTGGTGTTCCGTGCCGAGAGCCAATCGGGCGTCCGCACCCTGCAGCAGCAACTCAATGGACTGGTTGGGAATCTCGAACACCTGAGTCGCGGTCATAATCTCACCCTGCGACACGACCGCTTTCTCGGGATAGGCCCACACGAGGCGAGATTCGACAGATCCCAGCCCGGTGATCGCGAAGTCGTCGGCGCTGTACGTGATGCCCTCCGGGTCCAGCGCGGTCAGTTCGAGAATAATGCGCACCCGATGAGATCCCGCACCCGCCGATTCGGCGAGAACCGTGCTGGCGCCGTCAGGCAGCCAGCCGTCTGTCTCCAGGGGTATCACCCCGTTGATCCGAGCGATGCCGCCGGACATTGTTCCCGAAGCTCCAAGCATCGTTCCCTCGCTCGTGCGTTCCGGACTAGCGACAACGATTGCCGCAGCGATAATGATCAGCGAGCCCACCACGATCAGGGGGACGCGGAGGCGGCGGCGTAGCGGAGAATACCCACCGTGAGTGGCAGCGGCGGTTGGAGACAGCGGGGAAGAAGTGGAGGCGCTCATGGCCACAGTGTGTGCTTCGGTCCCTGGGAATACCTTGCCCCACGTCGACGGACTCAGTCGCGGCATCCGTTGTCGAGGTTGCTGCACGCGAAGCGCGCGGCACTGCCAGGTCGTTCATCAACTACGCGGATGCCTGGCGGCACGTAGTCGGCGCGCGCGCGGGCAGTGCCGCCGATAGCCTCCTCGACGTGTTGGTGGGCCTTCCGGTGTTCACCGCCGAGCAGCTGACCGAACGCACCGGACTTACCGAGCGCGCGGTATATCGGGCGATCGAACAACTCCAGGACTCTCGGATCATCGCCGAAGTCACGAACCGTAAGCGCGACCGCGTCTACGCCGTTACCGATGTGCTCGACGAGTTCGAGGATCTCGACCACCGGGGGGCGGCATGGTGTTCACCGTCATGGCTGCGCTGGCCGAGATGGAACTGGCGATCAAACGCGAACGGATCGTCGCCAGCGCGAGCAAACGCCGCGCGGCGGGAAAGGATCTCGGCGGGCGACGCCCACGCTTCACCGAAAGCCAAATCCTCAACGCCCGCCGCCTGGTTAACGCCGGCGAATCCGCAACGCAGGTCGCGCGAGATCTGAACATATCGTGCGCCACTCTGTATCGCAGAATCGCAGAGCTCGGAGCCTAAAACGCGGGTGAAACAGCCGCAAATCCGGCGAAGGGAAGTGCTAGGCGGGCTCGATTCAACTTCTTCTTGCGCCGGTTAGCCCTCGTTTTCGATGCGCCACAGTCCATGCTGAGAAAGATGCGAGAACGGCCTTGTTCTGGGGTCGTTCAGTTTGGTTGGCACGTTGCCGTGTTGTCAGAGGGCTGCCATGCTGTCCGTGTAACCGTGGGCATCGATGTGTTCTGTCCCACAACGAAGCACACCTGTCACGCCGTTTGGAGGTCATCGTGCAATTCGAGAGCAATGTGCTGGCTACCTTGCTCAGACAGAGCGTGATGAAGCGGTCCCAGAGAATCGTGTTGAGCCTGAACCGGCATGGCCAATTGCCCACTGTTCTCATCAACCCGAGGAATGTCGCAGGCCGTCTTGCTCCCGGTATTTGGTTGGGCGAACCCAACGATTTCGTGGCTGACGGAACCACGTACCGCTGGATGTCTGCAGCGGACTATTCGGTTCATTTCGGTTGGGCCGATTCTGCTTCTGACGAATCCGCAAATCCCGGCGCCTAGTTTTGGCTGGGGGCACCCGATCTAGAGCATGACGCGGCTGCTGATCACGTTTGCGGCGCTGGTGTGCATGGGTTCCTGACGCGAACGGGCGTGCTGCCGCAGCCGCCGGAAAGCTTCATCCATATTGATGCCGTTACGTTCAGCGATGACTCCCTTGGCCTGCTCGATGAACACTCGGCTGTTGAGGGCGCGCTGGAGTTATTCGTTCACCGCAGCATTCTCTCGGGCCGAGCGTTCGTGAAGAAGGCTGATCGTCGCGACGTCGGCGAGGGCCTGGCCGATGGTCGCGTCTTCCTCGCTCAGCACGCCGGTCTCTGTCCGAAACAGATTCAGCGCCCCAATGGTGTTGGGTCGAAAACGCATCGGGATGGCATGAACGGATCGGAAACCCTGGGACAGCGCGGCGGCCTGAAAAGCCGGGTACAGACCCCCGTCGGCGGGAATGTCGCTGAGCGTCACGACCTTCCCGGACCGGTACGCGTCGACGCACGGACCCGCTCCGGCTTGACGTTGCAAGACTTCGACGATGCGGCTTTCCTCATTCGTGGAGGCGACAACCTGCATATTACCGTTGTCGTCCGCCAAGAGGATGCCCGCTGCTTCGGCGTCAAGCAGAACCACGCATTGGTCGACCAGGGTGCGCAAAAGATCGAGCACGTCATACTCGCCGACCAAGGCGTCGGCAAGTTCTACAAATGCCCCGCTTACCAGCGAGGCACGAGTCATACTTTTCATGCCATCAGTCTCGACCCGAACTCGTAGACGCTGGGGCGTCAGTGTTGACTGTCAGTGCTTTGGCAGAATGCACGACCAGTCCCTCAGTCCCGGGCGGTTCTGTCGAAGGTCGGGGACAAGCCCGATCGGTGACGCCGCGTGCAGCTTTCTCCCAGCGAAGCCCGATTACCTCGAATTCACCGACCCAACTTCCTCCCTAGGAAGCATCCCGATTGCAAGGAGAGAACATGCCTGTCATCACCGTCCCAAGTCAGAACGATCCAGACGTTGAACTGCACTACGACGACGTCGGTGCGGGAAAACCCGTCGTGCTCATTCATGGTTGGCCGCTCAGCGGCAGGTCATGGGAGGGTCAGGTGCCCGCACTGGTTGATGCGGGCTACCGGGTGGTTACGTATGACCGGCGCGGGTTCGGCCAGTCGTCCCAGCCCTGGAACGGGTACGACTACGACACTTTCGCTGCCGACCTGAAGACCGTTCTTGACACCCTCGACCTGCGCGAGGTGACCCTCATTGGTTTTTCGATGGGTGGTGGCGAGCTCGCCCGCTACGTGAGTACGTATGGCACCGACCGCATCGCGAAACTCGTCTTCGCCAGCGCGGTGCCGCCGTACCTGTGGAAATCTGCTGACAACCCTGACGGAGGTATCGACACCGACCTGGCCCAGTGGTTCCACGACGGCCTGACCGGCGATCGGCCGGGCTTCCTGCACGAATTCCTGACGATGTTTTTCACGGCAGGGAAGCCGTCGCTGATCAACAAGCCGAAGGTCAGTTTCGAACAGATCGCCTACAACCTCGATATCGCCCTGACGGCTTCACCGAAGGGCACGCTCGATTGCACGACCGCGTTCGCCACGACGGACTTCCGCGACGACCTGACAAAAATCACCGTCCCGACCCTGGTGATACACGGTGACTCTGACATCATCGTGCCGTTCGAGGTCAGCGGCAAGCGCACGCACGAGACCATCTCCGGCAGCGAACTCGTCCTGATCGACGACGCCCCTCACGGTGTCACCGTCTCCCACAAGGACGAGTGGAACCGGCACGTACTCGCCTTCCTCGCGAAGTAGCACGCCCGACAGGGCCCTCCACCGGCGATGCTGGGCACTGTCGGTACGGCGCGAGCCGGCGGCATCCGCCACCCAGCCGGCAGGGTTCCTCCCGTCCCCGCGTCGTTGAAATGAGGTCCATGTCGTAACGGATGGCTCGGACGGTTGCCACCGGCTTGGATCTCCCAGGATTAGACCGCGCGCATGTCAGCGGCCGTGGCCTGCTCAGATTGGCATCGGTCAGATGTTGAGGACGTAGGACGGCGTAGCCACGGCCGTGGGCAACCGTTGCGATGTCTAGTAGACGGTCGTCAGCGCCGAGAATAAATCGTGGTGTGCTGGTTGCGCCGGCGAACCCTCACGAGCTGACCCAGAGTTGTCGATCTACTCTGTCAACTTGACTGAACTGCTGATGTCGAAGGCAACGGTCAGAATTTTTTCGCGGGCGGAGGACGATGTCTGGTTCAGCGCTGCCGCGTTTTGCCACACCCACAACCAGGTTTGCAGAGTAGCAAGGTCGGCCTTCCCACGACATCCCAATATTCGCATCGAAACTGTGTACGTTTGCGTTCCCAGCTCGTCGAACAGGCAGCTGAACGCGAACTCATTCCCGTGCGCTGTTTCGTCGAGCATTACGCACACGCGTACGGCTTCTGGTCTCGTTGCGCTCCGATCGAGCGCAGCTGATTCGCTTCTACCTAGATGGCTCACAACTTCAGCCAAGACCAACGAAGGCAAAATGGGTAGGCCTTGAAGTCGCGCAATATTGAGACTACGACGAGTGCGGCCTCAGCCGACGCAACGTGACCGACGTGAAGATATGTCCGTTGTCGAAGCTGTACGGAACGAGCTGACATTCCGAGGCGGGGGTGATTCGTTGGGCGGTGTTGCGTCCGACAGGACGGCGACGGCCTCCTCGAAGCTCCGGACGGTGCTGAAATTAATCTGGCTACCACCGGTCCTGGTCACCTCGTAGCTGCCGGCGCACCACTGGATGAAACCCCTGACCGTTTGGGGAGTGCGCGTGATCGAGGTCGGGTCGGAGACCATCTATTCTGTGCGGGATAGGGCGGTGAACGTGGCGCCGGCGCCGGCGGCGCCGACGGCGGCGAAGTCACCGCCGCAGCCGTGCGGCCGGCGCGGCGCCGGCGGCGCTGGTAGCGGGCGAGGCCTGGTGCGGACAGACCTGAACGGCTCCGATCTGCAGATGGATGCGTGGCATCCGCTGATGGGGACAGACTATCCAGTCGTCCTCGTCTGGAGTGAAGCCGTGGTTACCCCCAAAACCCCCGCCTCGGCAATTTTGCTGGCCGCCCCACCGGACACTCTGACCTCTGCGACGAATCCGTGTCACGGTCTACCCCACTCCGGGGAGGTCTAAGGTGAAGCGAGACTAGGGGCGTTGTGGCATCACTTTTATACGGCGACAAGGGCATCGTCGTCAGTGTCGACGATCGGGCCTTGTGGCACCTTCAGCTCGTCATCGTCGCAAAACTGCGTCGACAGGAGAGCTTCGTGTTCTCGTGGGTTGACGACGATTCCAGCAGCGGCCGCGGCGCTATCTGGCTCGACCCTGCGAGCACGCTCTACTTTCGCTACCGGGCGACGGCTTCACATAGTGAATCGCGAATGGATCGAGGTTCTGATGCTCTCGGCAAACAGCCCGGGTGGACTCGTCCTCACGGCCGAACCCGCGTCGCGGGCACCCGTGGTCGGGCCATAAGTGCATCACCCACTCGAACTCTTCCAGGCAGCCCACGAGTTCTCCCGCGTCCGCGGATTCCGGAGCAGACGTCTCCGCCCCTCGCTTCGAAATCCCGCCTTCACCCTGCAGATTCAGTTTTCAACGACCGGCGTGCTGTGATCACCACCTCACTGTTTTGCTGGGTTCGGCGACCGACTTAGCGCCTAGTGATCGTGCAAGCGTCGCACCAAGCCAATCGTGGTGTCGCAGGTTCAATTCCCGCGCCGGATACACGGTACTCAGCGAAGGAATCCCTTGCCGTCTTCGTTGCCGTCTGCCGACTCAGCTCAGCAGACTGAAGCCGCGGCGGGTTCGGTTCCGTCCCCTCGCTCCGCGCTGCAAAGCGAATCAATTTCGTCACCGTGCTTAAGCTGTCTCGCAAGTGTTGATTGGTCCCAAAACATGGCCCTGGGTTTCGATACATACTTGTGAGAATTATCAACCCCCTAAATCCATCTCTGCCCGGCAAGCTCGGGGACGGGTGGCGAGACGCCTCACAACCCTAGGGTTACGAGACGGTCAAAACGGTCGAAACTCTGTCGCGCTAAAGGCACCTGAGCGCGAATCCTCAACGGGCAGGTCATGCGGGCACCTCCCGCCCAAGCGCGACGCGGAGCCCAGCTGTCGCGGGGGAGTGTCCGTAAGGGGTTCGGCTTACGGGCCGTGGAATCGCTCAGTCGTCGCAGACTAGGTACCCCGCGGTGGCGCGATGAAACATGCATCACGCTTGAGGACGGTCAGCCGTGACTGCTTCCTGATGCCAGCGAAGAGTGGGCCGTGACCGTGGGGGTCTCGTCGCTTACCCCGTGTCCAATCTCCGGGGTCAAGCCCACCTCCCGAGGTCGATCTCGGTCGCGTTTGCGGCACTGACCTAGGGTGGATGGATGGATGCCGACATCAACTTCTACTTCGACCCGGTCTGCCCCTTCGCCTGGATGACCAGCAAATGGGTGCGGCAGGTACAGGCGCAGCGCGACTACACCGTGGACTGGCGATTCATCTCGTTGCGCCTGATCAATGCTCGGGTCGACTATGACGCGCAGTTCCCTCCCGAGTACGAAGCTGGCCACACCGCCGGGCTCCGGCTCCTGCGGGTTGCCGCCCGAGCGCGAGCAGAACACGGCCGCGAAGCGATTGCTCCGCTGTACGCCTCCTTCGGCACCCACATCTTCGACACCGGCCCCAGTTCGGACAACCATCGGACCGAGGTCGAGACGCGTGAGCTTCGCGGAACGCGTGAGTTCGCGGAGCCGATCCTCGCCGAGGCGGGCCTCCCGCTCGAGCTGGCGGACGCCCTCGACGACGAATCATGGGACATGGAGATCCAGCAGGAGACGGACGAAGCGCTCTCTCTCACCGGAAAAGACGTGGGCACGCCCATCATCCACTTCGAACCACCCACCGGTGTGGCCTTCTTCGGACCGGTGATCAGCCGGTTGCCAGACGAGGACTCAGCAGTCGACTTGTGGGACCACGTAGTCGCTCTGGCAGGCTTCCCAGGATTTGCCGAACTCAAACGCAGCCTGCGCGAGCAGCCACAGCTGGCCGCATTCGGAGTCGACGCGGGCACGGTCGGCAGCCAAGAAGACTGGCACGGCGGCAGCCGGCGCCAGAAGAAGTGACCCCCTCCGTTAGGGTAAACGGATGAGTGAGTCACGCATTCTCAGCCATCAGGAGTCCATTCTCGTCACGGCGTCGGCCGCGTTTCTCTACGACCTGCTTTCCGACATCACCCGCACCGGCGAGTGGAGCCCTGTCTGTACGTCGTGCTGGTGGGATGACGAGGCTGAGGCCGGTCGGGTCGGTGCCTGGTTCACCGGGCACAACGAGCTCCCGCATCGGACCTGGGAGACCCGGTCTGAGGTAGTGACGGCAGAGCACGGTCGCGAGTTCGCCTGGGTGGTGGGCGGCAGCTTCGTCCGCTGGGACTTTAGCTTCACAGCCGCAGAGACCGGGACGGTACTCACCGAGTCGTGGGAGTTCCTGCCGGACGGGATCGCCATGTTTGAGGACAAGTTCGGCGAAGACGCCCCTGCTCAAATCACCGACCGCACCCATCAAGCCTTCGAGGGCATCCCGAAAACCCTCGCCGCGATCAAACGGATCGCCGAGGCCTCCACCGACGTACGGGCACAGACCCCGTCATGACCGGGCCGCTCGGGGAGGGCCGTCCCTGCCACGGTCTTTTCAGCATTTCGACGAGCCACCTCAACTCCCACTGGCCTCTTCGACCTTGACAAGTTCCTTCTCGGCCCCGCCCGGGAATTTCATGGACGACGATGATTCGAAGGTGTGCCGGCCACCGTTCCCGTGTGCCACAGCGTTGACGCACTCGGCGCTGGGTGGTTCGACCCCAGGTCTGTCGCGTTGGACATCCCGCTTGCGGGCACCGCAGGAGCTGCAAAGTTGTGTCCGGTCGCGGTGAGATGCTAGTTCTGTGGAATTGGACAAAAGCAGGGATACGCAGGCCGTTGCTATTCGTCCGTACGGTCATGCGGATGTCGCAGACACATTGGCAATATTTCTTGCCGCGGTGACCGAGACCCTTGCCGCCGACTATTCGCCGGAGCAGATTCAACCCTGGGCTCGGCCAGAAGATCGCGACCTGTCCACCTGGCATGCGGCTATGCAGGCGCGGAACAGTTACGTGGCGACCAGCGATGGCGCACTGGCAGGTTTCTCTGACGTGAACCCTGCGGGGTACATCGACATGCTGTTCGTCGCCCCGCGACATCAGAGACAAGGGGTAGCGCGACAGCTGATCGGCTACGTGGAGGCTCACGCGCGTCAGGCACACATGGCAGCGCTAACGGCCGACGTCAGCATTACAGCCCGCCCGTTCTTCGAACGCTACGGATTCACGGTCGAGGCAGAAGAGCACCCAGTGAAGGCCGGCGTGCAGCTGACCAACTACAAGATGAAAAAGAACCTACTCGGCTCTGAGGTGCGCCTGACCGGGCAGCTTGTTTGCCAGACCGAGGACCACATGGCCACTGTGCGGGATCACCTGCCACTGCATCTTTCCCTGACCCGCGACGCCCGGGATGCCAATCCTTTAACGTCACGACGACGAACTATCCGCTGATATGGCAGGTCGGGGAGCGCTTCGAGGACGCAGCCGCCTTCGAGGCTCACAGGGGAACGGGTCGCCGGCAGCGCGTGGGGTCACGCAACGTCAGAAATCGAACGCCGCTACTCCGTGACCGGACTGTAGCCCCACGCCGTCTCAGCACCTGAACCTGCGATGAGAGCTGGGCTTGTCCAGGGAAGCGATCCCGCGCAGAGGGTTCGGCTTCTGGGAACGGACAGGCACTAGCAGCGCGTTCTGGGCCGTTCCGTCATGATCGAGACGTCAAGTGACCGGCCTGTGGAATTGCTCGCTGAGTGGCGGTGTTCTGTGATCGCTCGCTGGCGTTAATTACCGATGACGAGGATGCTGGCCGCGGCGTCGATGCGGCCGCGCCGGGTCTTCTTCCCTGCGGCAAGCTTCGCGTGCTTCTTGAGGGCCTTGGCCAGCTTGCGGTGCGTAGTTTCGATCTTCTTCGACATGCCCCCCCTTCCTAACCCGATAATAGGGATGAGCCCTCCTACCGGGGAAGCGACGAAAAGAACTTTGGAGAAAACCGGGTCGATTGTCGATTTGGGAGCATCCCGTTCGCTGTCACTATGACGGAGCCGGACAGGCCGGCCCGCGAACGTAAGGAGCACGTTTCATGTCCCAGTACGCGATCCTCATCTACGAAGACCCGGCTTACTACGAGACCCTGCCGCCCGAGGGGTGGGGGGCAGTGGTCGAGGCGCATAATGAGTTCACAAAGGGGGTCGTCGAGCACGGTGGGTCCATCACGGGCGGCGAGGCGCTCAAGCCCGTGACGACGGCACTCACGATCAAGGTCGGCAAGGTGACGGACGGCCCGTTCGTCGAGTCCAAAGAGGTCCTCCTCGGCTACTACACAGTCGAAGCGCGCGACCTCGATCACGCCATCGAACTCGCCAAGCTAGCGCCAGCCACCGGAGGCGGCGTCGAGCTGCGCCCGCTCCACGACCCCTCAAGCCCGCTCTGAATCCCTCCCGCCCAACGAACTCCACAAGAAAGGACACGACCGTGAAGTACGTCATCATGTTCACCACCACACCCGAACTCGACACAGAGGTGTCGCCTGAGCACGCCGAGCAGGCCTATGGCCGCACCTACGACTGGTTCGGCACGAACAGCGAGGTGATGACCGCGGCCGGCGCCCAACTGCAGCCGGTCACCACCGCCACCACGGTCAGCCACGGCGGCGACGGGCCGGTCGTAGCAGACGGGCCGTTCTCGGAGGCGAAGGAGGTCATCGGCGGATTCCAAGTGATCGACGTGCCCGACCTCGGGGCGGCGATCGCCATCGTCAAGACGTGGCCGCTGCTTGACCTGCCCGGCGTTTCGGTCGAGATCCGCCCGATCATCGAGTACTAGGCCACACCGAGCCGTGGACGAAACGGATGCCGCGGCCGCCGAGCCGCGCCGGACTCGCGCCGCGGCATCCGATCGGCTTCTCGCAACGGTGATCCGCGAGGAGTCCGCGAGGATCGTCGCGGCGCTCACGCGTTGGCTCGGCAGCCTCGACCTGGCAGAGGAGTCGGCCGCCGAGGCCATCGAGGAGGCCGTGCGTCAGTGGCGCACGCGCGGGGTGCCGCCCAATCCCGGGGCGTGGCTGACGCAGGCGGCCCGCCACAACGCCCTCGACCGACTGCGCCGCGAGAAGCGGTACCGAGAGAAGTTGACCCTGCTCGCCGATCCGGCCGAGATCGAACCGCTCACCGGCACTGGCGAGGTCGACGAGCGACTACCGCTCCTGTTCGGCTGTTGTCACCCCGCCATCTCGCCGGACGCGCAGCTCGCTCTGACGTTGCGTGCGATCTGCGGCCTCACGACCCCGCAGATCGCACGCGCCACCCTGACCCCGGAATCGACGGTCGCGCAGCGGATCGTGCGGGCCAAGCGAAAGATCGGTGCCGCCGGCATCCCCCTCCGGATCCCCGAGGGATCCGAGCGGGCCGCGCGCCTGGATATCGTCCTGACCGTCGTCTCTGTGATGTACAGCGAGGCCCACCTGGTTGCAGGCGGAGACGCGGGCGCGGACCGCGACCTCGCCGATGACGCCCTGTGGCTCGCGCGCGTTGTCGCACTTGAACTGCCGCGCGAGGCGGAGGCGCAGGGGCTGCTCGCCCTGCTGCTTTTCCACCGGGCACGCGAGGGGGCACGCGCCGTCGATGGAGAACTCGTTCTGCTCGCCGATCAGGACCGGTCGCGGTGGGATCGCCGAATGATCGCCGAGGCGCAGGTCGTGCTCGAGAAGGCCGCGATGCTCCGACGCCCGGGGCGCTGGCAGCTGCACGCGGCGATCGCCGCGTGCCACTCCGACACGCGGGACGGCGGCGACACCGATTGGCTCCAGGTGCTCACGCTTTACGACATGCTGCTGGCCTACGACCGTTCGCCGATCGTGCGGCTGAACCGCACGGTGGCGCTCGCTGAGGTCGACGGACCGCAAGCCGCCCTAAACGAGGTAGACGCGCTCCGGCCCGCCCTCACCGGATATCACCTCTGGCACGCCGTGCGCGCCCGGATGCTCCGACTCCTCGGTCGTCGGGACGAGGCGATGGCCGCGGACCTGCGCGCCTTGGAGCTGACGGCCAACGACGCCGAACGGCGTCTGCTGGAGGCGCGCGTCCAATGCTGAGGCGGCCCCCGCCTCGATACTCAGAGATTGCGCTGTCTCCCACCGCCTCGAAAAACAAAGGCCTTCCGAGACGCGAGAACCCCCTCTGAAGCGACGCGTCGAAGAGGCGGATTTCCGCGGCGCGATCTGTCTTGGAAACATGTCTTACCGAAAAGTGTCTTTGCACCACCGCTTCTTGGGTTTTCTGAGGCAGAATGGCCCGGTGAGACATCTCGGGTACACGCGCGTCAGCACCAGAAGCCGAGACGCAAAGCTGCAGGTCGACGCCCAGGTCAAATCCGGCGTGCAGGAGCGGGACATCTTCGCCGACGTCACCTCGGGCAGCAGGACTGCGATGTCCCGCCCCGGGATGAAGAAGCTGCTCGAGTACGCGCAGCCCGGAGACACCGTCGTGGTGTGGCGGGTCGACCGCCTCGGACGATCCCTCATCGATGTTTTGAACACCGTAAAGCTGTCCGAGAGCGTGACATACACGTGAAGAGCATCTCGGACGGCATCGACCCGTCGACGACCTCGGGCCGGCTCATGATGAATATGCTCGCCACGTTGGCCGAGTACGAACGCGAGCTGATTACGGAACGGGTGAACGCAGGAATCACAGCCGCCCGAGAAGGCGGCACCAAGTTTGGCCGGCCCCTGTCAGATCCCGTGGTCGTAGCCGACAAACTCAAGCTCGTCACGGAAGCACGGGCGAAGGGCCGCACTGCGGAGGAGGCGGCGAGGCTCGTCGGGTGGAGCCGGGCCACTCTGTACCGGAATCAGCAGGCCCTCCCTGGACGGGAAAGCATCACGTAGTTGCCTCGTGTACGCCGCGGCGAGCGCCCCAGTGATCGGTGAGGCCGCCACGCAGCGATCACAGAACGCCGTCAAAGAGCGCCAAACTCCACAGACCGGCCAAAGCGTTCTGAGCTAATCCGATGTTCTCAGATATTTCCCTGTGAGAAAAGTGAGAGAAGATTGGCCCTCTCGCACGTTCCTCACGAGTTGGGCGTCCAACTGCATCGCATCTGCGACGGCCTGGTGAAATGAATCTTCATCTAGATTCCGCAGTAGGTCATCGAGTTCACCCCCGAGCGCCTCGGCGCTCCGCAGCGCCGCCTGGGGTGCCCGCGAGACACGGACAGTTTGTGAAATGCTATCTGCGTCCGGAGCGATGGACGGCGGCTGACCAGACGATACCGAGAAGGTCATGTGTGCTTCTGCCATGCTCCGACTGTACGGTAGCGATCCAGATCGTGCCGCCCCACCAGCCCTCCGGCGCTAATCCGCCTGGCTAGCTATAGGCGCAGCATTCGCATTATGGTCGCAATTCCCGTAAGGCGTTCCCTAGTGACACAACGTCGGCGCAAGCGGCCGCCAGGTGGTGTGGCCTCAGATCTGTCGCGCTCGACGTCCGGCTTTTGGGACAACGCGTCCACCGTTGATACGATCTTTTCATGGCACATGTCCACGATGATTGCCGTTCTACCGAAGAGCCCGTTCAGCCGGCACCGCAAAATCCACCCCTCCAGGCTTTGCCACCCGATCTGGACTGGCTGTCAGGATCACTGTGGCGGAAAAGGGCAGACATACCTCTGGTGAAGCTGCAGTCTATTTCCAGCCAAAGCCCGGAGGCACCCGGGACCCCGAACGCCGTCGGCATGCACTTTGACCCGACAAGCCGACTCTGATGGCGAGGAGGCGAATAGGCCACAGCATCGCTGGATGGGGTGTGGCCGGGGCCGGTGTGTTGGTGGTCGGGGTGGTTTTCTACCAGATCATGGATCGCGCATTTTTTATTGACTCCATTGATAGCACGGACTACACGACAAATATTGAGTGGCTGATTCTTGCAGGCGGAGCTTTTCTCACCCTAATCGGCCTTGTTTACCTGTGGGTGTCAAGCTTCTTCGCCGCGCCCGACTAACTACTCCTACTTAAGCGTTTGCGGTGCGGCTGGCGGGAAGTGCTTAACCAGTCCGACAGTCTGCCAAAATGGGCGCGTGGCCAACTGGGAAGAACGCATCAAAGGATTCTGGCTTGAGGCCAGTGTCGTCGACGCAAACACCATTCTCGGTTCAATGCAACTCTTGGTTGCCGAGCGACATAACGATGATCCGGCCGCCATCTACGAGTGGGCGTCGGTGCAAGACTTTCTTGGACGGGAGGCGGAAGCGATCCCGCCTTACCGTCGTGCGCTGGATCTTGGCCTTGACCCTGTCCGTCGCTCTCAAGCTCTCATCCAACTGGCCAGCTCACTCCGCAACGTCGGAGAGACCACCGAAGAGATCAAAATTCTGGAAGGGATCGGACACGACGCCACGGTTGGCAACGAGGTGAAGCTTTCCTAGCTCTATCGCATCTTCGATGCAGGGCGCCCCGGCGACGCTCTACGAGTCGCCCTTGCGGCTTTGGGAAAAACCCTGCCCCTCTGTGGTGGTGTCGTTGAGCAATATGCCCACGCTATTGTCGATCCCAAATAACCGCCAGTACGCGCGGTGAACAGCAAGATTCGCCGGTCCCGCGGAGGGTTCCCCTTACCGGAACGGAGCACTTCCCTCACCGCATCCTTCAGTGGTACGCTATCAAGTACTACTCAGGGAGGCAATCATGTCGGCGATCACGGCGACGGAAGCACGCAAGAGCCTGTTCGGGCTTATTCAGCAGGTCAACGACGACCACATCGCAGTCGAGGTCGTATCCCGGCACGGAAACGCGGTCCTCCTCTCAAAGGAGGACTATGACGCGATGACCGAGACGGCCTACCTGCTGCGAAGCCCCGCAAATGCCGAGCGGTTGCTCACGGCGATTGAGCGGGCCCGGCGGGGTGAGTTCGAGCAGCACGATCTCTTCGACGCGTGAGGCGAACAGTAACCTTCGACCCGAATGGGTGGGAGGACTACGTCTACTGGCAGACTCAGGACCGTAAGACACTCAAGCGAATCAACCAGCTGATTACCGACGCACTGCGCGATCCGTTCGCCGGTATCGGCAAACCCGAAGCCCTCAAGCACATCCTCTCCGGCGCTTGGTCGCGCCGCATCGACGATACGAACCGCCTGGTCTATTACGTCACGGACGACCACATCGTCATTCTGGAAGCCCGCGAACACTACTAGCCCGAGGTCTCGCTCAGTTCCCGTAGGGGGTTCCCAAGTGACACGGCATCGGCGTGCACGGCCGCCGGGTGGTTTACCCCGCGATCTGTCGCGCATGCCGTCCGCCGTATGGGCACCTTCAATCGGCAGCGCTCACACAGCAATTTGCTAGTCGGAGATCTTGCCGTGCCAGCCATCAGGGCCGGCGGCGGCTTTGAGGCGAAGGTGATCGTGTTCGTCGCTCCTGCGCCATCCATAGGGTTCGACAGTCACGTAGCTGACACCTTCGGAGACCGTGCGGGAGCGACTCGCGCCAAGACCAAGTGTGAACACTTCTTCGTCTATCGAGATCAGGAGCTGATTCACCCAATCCCACGCATTTGCGGGCGGCGCATATAACCAATACTGGGGGGAATCCGAGGACGCCAAGGAGACAACTAGCCTGGCGGTCAGTCCATCGCGTTGCTGCACTTCTATGTCAGCGAAGCCTTCGCCTGCGACAACGTCGGTGATGCGGTAGTCGAAGGGCTCTTCTCGTTTCCGCCATTCAGGGCCCCGCCAGCTGTCTAAGCTCTGGAGTATGCGAATAATATCCTCGTCCGCGATCATGTTGCCAGTATGGGGCGCGAGCTGCGACTTACCAGTGGGCGGCGCGGGCACGATCGAATAGTGCCCGGTGAGGGTTTCCCCTACGGGCGTCCCGCGCCACGGCGGCCGCAGGGGAGGCCCGATCGCGTGGTGCAGTCTCGCGCTAAAGTGCAGGAATGGGGAATCGTATTTCATTGTGGGTGGGGCCGGTCATCGTGGGTGTGTATGCGGCGGTGATGGTGATGACGATTGCCGTGTGGGATCCAGAAGCCGCCGTCCCGGGGCTCAGGTATCAGCAGATTGTTGCGGGACTTGGTGAAGCGGGAGTGGACATCTTTGGTTCCGTGGTCAACTTGATTGTGTGGGGTTTCGTTGGCCTCGTGCTAGCCCTGGTCCTGAGCATCCTCGGACTTACTGGGCGCGTCGGACTCGTTCCCGTGATTATGGGGCATCTTTTGGTGATTGCCGGCGGGGCCCCAGTTTACTTCTTCGGCTCGTTTTCGCTTGGTATCGACGTCGCGGACACGTTCGCCGTGTCGGGTGGTGTCCACGTACCCACTGGCGACGCCCTCTACGCCGTGAGCGGGGTCGCTTTAGTCGTCCTCGCCGTTGTCGGTATCCGCAGAGCAGCGAATCGCCAGCCGGCGCTGGTGTGAGTCGCGTCTGCACGGAGCTGGCAGCATCCCAAAGCTGCACCAGTGTTCTGCCGTCTCGTTGGCCCTGGCGGAAGGGCGACGGAACACGTTCTCCGCAAGTGTCGGGCTCGACGCGGTGAGAATGTGAAGCCGCGCGACCAGAGGATGAAGCCTGTCAACTCGATCGACAGCATGATCCAAGGGCCCCACGGCCTCATACCTGTCCGACGCTATTCGCCGTCTCTCGGGATGAGTCCAGTCAGTTTTGCGCCGATCGTGTGGATCCACGGAGGCGGATTTTTCAAGGGGAGCCTCGACCAGCCCGAGTCTCATGATGTCGCTCGATCGCTAGCCGCGGCGGGATTCCAGGTCGTTACCGTCGATTATCGGCTTGACTATCTCAAGATTTCGACGATCTTCGAGTGGTTTTTGGCAGGAGCCCGGCGGTCCACTATCCGGTCCCGGTCGACGATGTCGTCGCAGTGGTACGGGCAGTTCAGCGCGAGGCTCCCAACGGGGTGATTCTGGGCGGTGCAAGCGCCGGCGCGTGTCTATCGGCCGGCGCAGTGCTTCGCATGGCGGACCAGGGGCGGCACCTCTCGCAGGCGTCTTCTTTGCCTACGGAGTGTTCCACGCCGCCCTCCCGAAACGAGCGCGGACTCTGCGCCGCCGTCTTCGTGGCAAACGACGTTTTGTCCACACGCCGACCCTTCTCAACCTGACGATTCTTTACTACGCGGGCACGCCGAGCGCAATGTTGGAAGCGCACGCATTTCCAGGGGGCCACCCCCTGCACGACTTCCCTCCGACGCTCATGATCGACGCGGACCGCGACTCGATGCGCGCGTCCGGCGGGAAGTTCGCCCGAGAGCTTTCCGCTGCCGGGATCGCATCGAGCTACCACGTACTTCCCGAGACCTTCCACGCTTTCCTCAACCGTCCGAACGAGCCCGTCTTCGCGGACGGGTTAGGACTCATGATCGACTGGGCCCGCGACATTCAGTCGAAACAGACGTGAGGCGCAGCAAGCGAATTCAAGCGGCCCTCGTCCCATAGTTCCCCTGTGACACAACGTCGGCGCACTCGGCCGCCAGGTGGTGTGGCCCAGATCTGTCGCGCTCGACGTCCGGCTTGCGGGCGCTGTTTAGGGCGCGAGTGTAGTCAATGGCCGCGTGGTTTGCACGTAGCATGATGCGGTGACGATTTTGCAAGCGATACTCGGATTTGCAACAGTAGCCGCGATCCTCACGGTCATTCCCGGCCTGGACACGACTCTGGTGCTTCGCTCTGCACTCGTGCGGGGCCGACGTCAAGCCGTCGCGACAGCCTTCGGAATCGCGACCGGCGCGCTCGTCTGGGGCGCGGCCGCAGCGCTAGGTGCCGCCGCGCTGCTCGCAGCCTCTCATCTCGCGTACCAAATAGTGACCATTGGCGGCGCGCTCTATATGGGG
>NZ_QZVS01000037.1 GCF_003602235.1 Cryobacterium melibiosiphilum | reverse complement strand
GCCACCAGCCCGCCGCCGATACGGCATAGTAGAAAACATCGATAGTGGTCCTGTTTTCAAACGGCACTATTGGCCCTGTTTTGGGTCGGCGTCAACACAAGATCACTCTTCACGCTGGCGATTGTGTCTGTAGCGCTGGTTCTGGTGTCTGGATACCTCTTGATCACCAGTTTTTCTCGCGAACCCCAGCTAGAGATCAGCGGGTCTGGCTGGGATGCTGCCGCGGCAATCGGAACCGTGGCGGCCACCATTGTCGCCCTGGGGCTCGCAGTGCGTTCGTTTCGGCAAGAACGAGACGCAGTTGCAAGGCTGGTCTCCGCTTGGGTGACCGACGAATACTCAGCCATGAGGTCTGTTCCGGCCTACCGGAGGTCTGCGATAGTCCATGTCGCCAATCAGTCCAATGAGCCGGTTTTTGATGCGCACGTCTCAGTTGTCGCGGGCGTGGGGAATAAATCGCTTGGCCCGCTCAGCGCCCCAACACCGATTGCAGTGGTACCGGCGCGGGGCGTCCGAAGCTTCGACATCTCGACCCCGCTGTTGGGTCACGAGGATACGTGGAATTTGCGAGTCGAGCTGACGTTCGCGGACGCTCGCGGTAAGAGATGGCTGCGAAACGTCGAAGGCGGCTTGACAGAGATTACCGATCTCGAGTCCGACTGGAGGCCTCACGAAGAGACAGAACTGGATCTCACTGATCTCCACAATCTGAACCATCCGCTCGGGATCGCGGCTGCTTTTCTAGCCGGTCTTCAGGATGGCGACCAAGTCGTCCCTGAGAAATTCGCTGTCGTTCTCGCTCCTGAAGCGGAAGATTGGGATAAAGCGGATTGGAGCCGCCTTCGAACTGATTTAGAGGAATTTACCCCGACTTCGATGGTGGACTATCCGGCACCATACATTGCGAGAGTAAAGCTTTCCGGAGATCCAGAATTGCGGGGAAAGGCTGTCGCGGGAAGCATCGGCATACCCCTTGCCAATGTGATTTTCATGACTCTTACCTACGCTCCAAATCGTGGTTGGCGCGTTTGGGGCATTGGCGCTGCGGTCCGCCCGGACGAAATACTGTTCCCCTCGGGCACGTTCGATGCCGACCGCGGCGTGTAAGCAAACCGTCCCTGATTCTCGGCCGGTGCCGTGCTGGCAATTCGCCGCCGTGAAGGCGATGCGTTGGCGGGAGCGCTGCCGAAACTCGTCGACATAGTTAGAAGAACGTGCCGGGAATGAGGTGCGACCGTTCCGGGCGGAAGTGCGAATCGACCCACTACGGCCGACTGGCACGCTTCGGAATGTTGACATATCCGCTCTTATCGGCGTATTCGGGATCGGTTCTCCCTGCGGCTCGTGACGCCTCAGGCGAGTACTGGACAAGCCCCTTCATCGCTCATCAAAAGAAAATGGGCGATTCAGTCTCGCTGCGGTAGCGTTCGGCCGATTCGAGATTTACCAATACCCGTGATGCGGTGGATGACAGCACGGAGACAGACGTTACCCGCGGGTGGTTCAACCACGCCGTCGGGAGTGTCGGTGGTCGCCGTTAGCATTTGAGGGTGCCGTACTTCGACGGCATTGAAGGGGGGCGGATGATGAATGAACCCGAGAGCGCTGACGTATCCCGGCTCAGTTTGTACGCCCATCTGCACACTGAACAGACGGACCAGCACCGGCGTATTATGCGTCTCCTTTCCGGGGATATCCTCACCCGTGAGATGAGCGCCGCGGAAATCGCGTCCGAGTTGGCGGCCGGTGGATTCCCGATCACAGAAGATGAGGTCGAGTCTCGCTGCACCCAGTTAAAGGGGTGGGGGAACGTCATCCCTTCCGTCCGCAACTACCGAGTCACGACCATCGCGGAACTGCAACGCACGAAATCTCGGTACCAGGCCTCCAAGCTTGGCGCGCGGGTCGCCTCCCAGTCTGACGACATCGTCAACGCCACTGACGGCGCCAAGGAAGTTGCCCGAGAACTCATGGGGGTGATCGCCGAGCAACTCGCCCGAATCCTCGAGGGGATCAACGGGGGTCGAGACCCGGACCTGATCGCGGCCGCGGTCACCACTACTTTTAACTCCCACCGGGAGTTCCGGGACAGCCTGCGTGATTTCACCGCATATCTCAGCGGGATCCTGTCCCGTTACGACATTGTCGGCGACGAGTATCTGGCGTTGAAGACCACCCTGATGCGTTACATCGACATCCTCGGCACCGACGTCCGGCAGCACGCCCCGCGCATCTCCGCGCTCCTGACCCAGCTGCAGCCGCAGATTCCCGAGGTTCTCGAGACCCTCGCCCTCTGGCAGACGCTGACGGCGAAGGACACCGAACTCAGCCAAGGCCGTACCGAGTCCGACTGGCTGTGGCTCGGCGAATGGTACGCCGCTGACGGGGAGACATCCGGGCCGGTGGCGTTCCGGGCAGCCACGGAACAGGCCCTCGGGCAGCTGCTGGTGAATGCCAAACGCATCGTCACCGATGCCGGGTCCGGGCATTCCCGGCGCGATGACCTGCTTCAGCTCGCCAAACTGTTTCACCTCGCAGAGGATGAGGACGCGCACCGGCTGTTCGCGAACGCGTTCGGCGTCTACTCATGGCGGCATCTTTTGCTCGGCGACGATGAGAACGTCCCACCGTCTGCGAACACCTCGTGGTGGAACGCCCCGAACGTGGACGTGCCCGTTACGCTCCGGGAACGCGGTGACCGGTCCGCGCGGGGCCGCACCGCTACGATTCGGGATGCGGTCCTGGAGACACAGCTGGCGTACCAGGACGCCATCGAGCAGATGCGGCGCCGGAAACTAGCGGCCGCCGAGCTGATCGCGGCCGGCACCCTCGACGGTGTGCACCTCTCCGCTGGAGCGCAAGAACTGCTTCACGCCCAGCTGACGTTGATCGACCAAGCCACCAACACATCGGAGAACCGAGAAGCGGGGTTTCGACTCAGTCGGAAACCCATTGCCGGAGTGAGCACCATCCTGTTCGAGGAAGGGGTGCTCACCGTTCACGGGCACCGCCTGACGGTCACCTCGACGGAGAGTCAAGTCAGGGAGGAAGCGGCGGGATGAGCGACTCGACCAGTTACAAAATACGGGATGCCGCCCGGCATTTGGAGCGGCACACGTTCCTCACCCAGGCCCGCCATCCGGACGTCTTCCTGCTCGTGCGCCGCCATTCCACGGAGCTGAAACGACTGTTCGGGGAGACGCTCGGGTACCGGCTCATTGTGGAATCCACGTTCGCCCGTCTGCTGAAACCGCCGCTGCCTCTCACTTCTCCTGTTCGTGCGCTGCACGGACCTAATGGCCCGGTCAGCCCGCGCGTGTACCAGTACGTCTGCCTAATTGCGGCAGCGCTGCAAGCTCCGGGCGCGGCTGACCAATGGCTGATCTCCGCACTCGTCGCGCAGGTGCGCTCCGACGCTGCCACAGCCGAAATTGTAACCGGGGACTCGTTCACGGAACGCCGCGACTTGGTGACCGCTGTGAACCTTCTGTCTCGGTTCGGGGTGGTAAATGAGACCGACGGTTCAGCGACCGAGTGGGGCGCTGGCCGGAACGTGGAAGTGCTGCTAAGCGTGAACCAAACAGCGTTGTCGTACCTGCTCGCCAACTCACTCATCATGGGGTCCCGGGCTGACCAGCCCGCTCACACCCTCACCCGTCGACTGGTCGAAGATCCGATCCTGGACCGCGCCCTCCTCACTNCCTCACCCGTCGACTGGTCGAAGATCCGATCCTGGACCGCGCCCTCCTCACTGATGAGGAAGAGCGGATATGGTCGCGGGACCGCCGGACCTTGGAGGAGCAGCTGGAAGACCTGTTCGGTCTGCATTTGGAGGTGCGAAGGGAGGGCGCCCTCCCTTCGCACCTCCAAATGAAGACCTGTTCGGTCTGCATTTGGAGGTGCGAAGGGAGGGCGCCCTCGCGTGGGATGTCGCGGAGGACGCCACCGATGAACCATTTCCTGGGGTGGGAGTGCCCCGGCAACTCGCGTTGATGTTCGTCACCGAACTGGTCAGTGCCCACCAGCCCGGCGACGGCGGCGCGGTCACTGTCACCGATGAGACGGTTGATGAGATCATCGCGGTGATCCTCGACACGTACCGCGGGCATCTGCGGTCCGACTTTGAAGCATCCGACCCGTCAGCCGCTGCCCGGGCGACCGCTGCGGTGATCAGCATCCTCAGCGCTGTCGGTCTGCTCACCGTTGGCCCGGGTACCGTCACTGTGCATCCGGCAGCTGCCCGGTACGGCGCGACGGTCACCCGCCGGGCTGCACCGAAAAACGTGTCCGCGCCGCAGACCGCCGCAGATTTCAGTCTGTTTGACGCCTTGGAAGAAGAATCATGAACAATGCAATTGTCACCGATTTATCTGCGACCGCCCGGGCGTCAGACGTAAAGGTTCGCTTCCGGCTGGTGCGCGCCGGAATCGTCAACGTGCACAAGTTCGCGAACGTCGAGTTCCCGTGCGCTGGCGGACGTGTCGTCTTCCGTGGTCCGAACGGGTCAGGGAAATCCCGGGGCATGGACATGCTATTTCCGTTCCTGCTCACCGGGGACCGCCGCCGGATGGGGTCGGGATCTTCCGGAGCAGTAACCGTCGACTCGCTGATGCGGGTGATGCTCGGAAAGGACAGCAACCGGGTTGGGTATGTATGGGCGGAGTACAGGAACGGTGACGGTGACCACCGCACTGTCGGCGCGTACTTCAAGTACTCCCGGAACACCAGCGCCTCCGATGTGCATTTCTTCATCACCGAACTGCGGGTCGGACATGGGTTGCAGTTGATGGATGACACCCGCCATCCGCTATCACGGGCGCAGCTTGGGGAGCTTGTCGGCCCGCACAACATCACCCAGCAGGGCACCGAACACGGCAGCCGGGTCGCCCAAGAGCTGTTCGGGGTCACCGATGACGCTGGACGGGCCCGGCTGGCGGCCGCGTTCGGCGTTATGTACAACCTTCGCTCCCCGGATTTTGGGGCGAAGTATCGGGCGAAGGACGTTACCCGTCTGCTGACAGAGTCGCTCCCGTTGATGCCGGACGACACCATCCGATCCGCTGGCCTGTCACTGGACAACCTGCAAGATACCCGGGATCAGCAGCACAACATTGAGGCGGCATCACGGCACGCGTCCGAGACGTTGCTTGTGTACCGGGGGTACGTCACCACGGTCCTTAACACTGAGACCGAAGGTTTAACGAAAGCTGTGACGTCGGCGGAAGCTGCGGCCACGGCGGAGGAGTCTGCCCGGGACCAGGAAATCGCCGCGCAAGCCCGGTTGCGGCAGAAGGACAAGGAAGCTTTCGATCTCAGAGAACAAATCATTGAACTCACCGCTGACAAGGCGGCGTTGGAAAAGTCGCCTGCGTACAAGGGTGCGTTGGCGTTCGTGGACCGCCGGGCCATGGTCGATGCGCTCAAAGGTTCGGCGGTGTCCGAACTCAGCTCCTGGTGGCTCCTGTCCGATGCTGTGGACGCGGCAGTGAAGCGAGCGATGGCCGACTCTGAGACCGTGGCGGGGACCGGAGACAACCTGTCCCAAGCTGTTCGAGCGGCCGGTATGTGCGCGGTTGACGCGGGACTTGAGCACACCTTCCCGGTCTTGTCGGTCTCCGTGGCACCCGGAGCTTCCCGGCTGGTCAATGTCCGGCGAAGCGTTGAGGCCGAACCCGTCATCGAGATACACGACGGCACCCCGTCGGTCATCGTCAATCCGGTGGATCTCGTGACGGTCACCGACAAGTTCGCCGCGCTTCGCATCGCCGCAATCAGCAAACAGGGTGTCGCCGAAGCGCGGCTGGAAACCGCTGAACGCCTGATGAACGACGAACGCTCCGTGCGCTTGGTAGAACAGGGCAGCCAGAAAGCTGAACGTGACGCCCATGCTGGCCGGGCTGCCGCTGTGGCTGCGGCAGAGCAGGCTGACGCCGCCCGGCTCGTTCTGGGCGTCGCATGGGCCGGGTGGGCGCAGGGCCCGGCGACAAGCACCCTGTTCGGTGAGGTGGACTGGACGACGACGACACTGTCCGGCCTCCTCGCTGACGGAATTTTGCCCCCCGTGCACGAGCTGGATGGTGTCGCGGAGAGCGTCGCCGCTGACGCCGTCGCACACGTTGCTGTCACTGCACAGCAGGTCCGTGACCGGCGCACAGCGTTCATCGACGAACGGGAACTGCTCACCGAGGAGCAGGACAAACTAATCGGCAACGAAACACCCGCGCCGGAGCGGAGTTCATGGGTGAGCGTCGCTGACGGGCCTGCGTTCTGGGAGACCGTGGATTTCCGTCCTGGCGTGCCGGAACGCATCCAAGATGCAGTGGAGAGCGCGCTGCGCGCTTCAGGGATTCTCGCGGCTACCGTCACTAAGGACGGTGTAGAACCGGTGACCGGTGAGCTGATCGTGTCTTCACGCGGTTCCGTAGCAGCCCGTTCGCTGATCGAGATTCTTTCCGCTGACAAGGCCGGCTCGGAGGTTGCCGAGATTCTCGGAAGGATCGGGTTCAACGACCCTACCTGCCCGGTGAACATCCACGAGGACGGGTCCTGGCACGCGGGACCTCTCGGCGGCCGCTCCCCGATCACCCCGGCTCAGCACATCGGTGCCGCCGCACGGGAGCGCACGCGACGTGCGCGACTCGAACAGATCGATATCCGGCTCAGCGACATCAGTACTCTCCTCATCGCAAACGAAGAGGATCAAGCGGCTG
This sequence comes from Cryobacterium melibiosiphilum, assembly GCF_003602235.1. Lineage (GTDB taxonomy): Bacteria > Actinomycetota > Actinomycetes > Actinomycetales > Microbacteriaceae > Cryobacterium > Cryobacterium melibiosiphilum. Next base: position 7,345 of record NZ_QZVS01000037.1, on the reverse strand, counting down.
CCACGGCGTTGCGGACGTCGATACGCGCTCAGATAGCTGCGGCCCCAACGTCAACAGCGGTCATCCAGGCGGACACTGCCAGCAGCATCGCCGGAACGACGGCGAAAGTATTGCAGTTGGCGGCTGGCACAGCCAGCGATGAAGCACTTCAGGCGCGCACAGAATGGGACGCCCGGGAAGCCATCCACCGTCGCGCCTGCCACCACGCCGGGCTCCCAGAAACGGAACCGAAGTTGCAGGAACGCGTTCAGCAGCTCCGCACCACCGTCAGCACCTGCGATGAGGCGACCATTTTCGCCGAGACGTTCGCTCGGCAACGGCGAACGTTTCAGACGACCTCCGATGACGTGAGCGGTGCGGTCACCGCCGCTGACACCCAAATTCTTCTCACCGACAAGTCGGGGGAGCGATGGCGCAGCGAAGCGGCCATCGTTCGGAAACTGGAAGCAACCGTTGGGGTGAGCGCCGAACAGGTGATGACTGAACTCGCAGACGCCGAGTCCGCGCTGCGGACAGCGGGGACGCTGAAGGACAAGACTGACAGCCAAGCGCGAGACGCAGCCAGCAAGCATGGTGCCGCAGTCACTACCGTCGACAACGCAACCAACCGAGCTGTCGCTCTGGCCGACGATGCCGTTGAGGTAGCGGAACATGTGCACGCAATTCTGCGACTCCCCGGAGTTACCGACACGGTCGAAGCGATTGAGCGTCCTGCGGAAGCGACCCCGGCAGAGCTGGTGAGGTGGCTCCGGTCGAACGTCATCAACACCAAGCAGCGTCCCGTATCTGTGGACGACGTTCATGTAGCTGTGGACACCCTGCGTGATCATGTGACTCAGATGTTTGGCGTGCACCGGACGACCACCGACGGGGTCCTGCTGGTGGAGCTGATCGGCGGGGAAGGCACCCATCCCCTCCCAACAGCTGCCGCTGATTTAGCTACCCGCGCGGAGACCGGCCGGCAGGCGATCATGCAGTCAGAAGCAGATGTGTTCTCCCGGTTCATCGTCGATGGTGTCGCCACTGACATGCGGAAGGTTATTCGTCTGGCCACAGAAACCATAAGGGACACCTCCGCCCGAGTGTCGGCACACCGCACCAGCAACGGGATCGGGGTGCGCTTGAAGTTCGCCGACAAAGATGATGTCCCCGAAGCGGTGAACCGCATCCGCGAGCTGGTCGCGATCGCAGACCAGGTTCGCTCCACAGCGGAGAATGCGGAGCTCTCCACTCTGCTTCGCCAAACCGTGCAGGAAGCGTACGACCTCAACCGTGCTGAGGGGTACGGAAGGGCGTTGGCGGACAGCCTCGACTACCGCAACTGGTACAGCGTTGAACCGGTTGTGCTCGGCCCGAACGACAGCCAGGAGCGCACATTGAAAAGCGCGAAACTCTCCGAAGGGGAACTGCGGTACGTCACCTACCTGGCGTTGATCTCAGCCTTAGACTCCCACCTCAGCGCCCTGCCTCCGATCGCACCGCGCCTGATCCTCCTCGATGACGCGTACGCGATGGTCGACGACCACGGCCGGCGCATCCTCACATCCATCCTCGTGGAACGGGATATCGACTTCATGATGACCGGTTTTGACCTGTGGCTGCACTACGCCAACATCAACTCGTTGGACGAGTACGAGATCCGGTCCACCGGGGAGGAGACCCCGACCACTGCGGTGCGCTACCACTGGGACGGGCAACGCCACAATCTCCGGGAGGTGTGATGGACGACATCCCGGAGCGCCTGCTCGGCTACCTGTCCGCGTCGTCCCTCACCGCTTTCTGGGTCGTGATACGGAAACGACTCGAATCCAACGGCCTGTCAGCTTCCGGGGCGGTGACTGTGGAGGTCAACGCGGACGGCGCCGACAGGTTGGATGGGCTTCTTGTTCAGCAGGTAGACCCGGGCCGAACCCGAGTGAAGTTGGATGACCTCGACGCTGCATTACGGCGTTCCGCAGCTTCGGCGAACCTCGCCGCTGTGACCGCTGCAATGACGGGGTCCCCGCTCACCGACCGCCGTCAAGCCAGGGAGGACCGGGTGGCCTCAACCGCAGAGCTCATCTCCGCTCTGGAACAGGCAGTCGTCATGGGCCCGCCGGTTCATGCGCAGGCGTTCGTGGAAAACATCCGGCTGTCAGGTCTCCTCACGAAAGCCGGAAAAGTTGCCGCGACGCAAGCGATCGCCTGGTTCGCGCTCGGTTGGGCTGAACTCACCAGCGCCCTCGTGTTCGATGACCCGGACATCGAATCAAATCCAGTTTTCGGTTTAGGGGAACTGGCGACCATCGCCACTGGAACAGCACACGGGTTCGATGAGGGGAGGCTAGCTGCTCGCCTCATGGTGCGGGCGCTGGCGATGACGTTCGACGAACCGGTGCCAGCGGCCGGTCAGGACACCCGGCGCCTGTGGGAGCGCGCGGGTGTGGCCACCGACGACGTGTCGGGGACAGCGATGACGTGGGGGTTCCGGCCGCCCGGGAACAACCGGTGGGCGACGATGATGCGGGAGCGCGCCGACCTTGGGTTGGTCACCCACCTGACGGTGCAAGAGCTCCGAAAGGCTGATGACGTGACGTTTGCCGAACCGGGCTCCGTCGTGTACGCGTGCGAGAACCCACAAATTCTCTCCGCCGCCGCGCGCTCGGCCGTCACACAACCGCTGGTATGCCTGTCTGGGCAAGGGTCTGCCGCCGCCTGGCAGGTGCTGCGCGCACTGATCCGCGGCGGGGTGACAGTGCGCTACCACGGTGACTTTGACTGGCCGGGGGTCCTCATAGTCAATCGGGTGCTTTCCTCGGGTGGGGTGCCGTGGCGGATGGGTGCTGACGATTACACGGCCGCTTCGATCACTGGCCCGTTCGAGCCGTTGGATGGTGCCCGGCGGCCGACCCCGTGGGACGAGGCGCTGTCCCGGGCGATGGATGGGACAAACGCCGCCGTCCACGAGGAAGCTGTCGTAAACATCCTGCTTGGCGATCTGCTGGCCTGAATCGGCTTACGACTAGATGACCGTGGCCAGATTGCTGTTTTCCGCTTCGGCTCTGTATTCATCGAGAGTGCGAACGGTTACCTGATTGCGGTTCCATGCTTCCATCGCCGCGTCAAGGACGTCCAGTCGCTTGCGGTCAGCAGGTCCGGGCGCGGAAGCGTGATAAACCACCTCGATCGCCGTTGTCGAATCAAAGCTGCGACTGGAAGAATTATCAAGGTGTAGTGACGCCCCGTCTTGGCGGAGCATGCCGACCAGAAAATTCCATGATTGAATTTCACGCTCCAGCAACGCGACGTCCAGGACGTCGAAGGCCCAGACGTTCGTCAGGAACTCTTCGCCAGCCGAGAATCTGGCTATATCGAATACCCCGCGCTGCTTGCCGATAGTTGCAACGGGTTTCATGAAGAGATTGATTCCCAGAGAGAATTCCAATTCCGTTTCAAGCGTGTCGCGTACTTCCGCTCGAAGATTCCGGCGGGTGATTGTTGATCTGCGTTTCGCGGTTGAACGTTGAACAAGATGCGGATAGAGGAGAGCCACACCGTTTGCGGCCGATGACACGTCGATGGAGGCCGGCGGCGAGAGCTGGACAGAGTTGGCTTGGCGGGAGCCGACGTGATTGATCCACGCGCTGGTGACTCGAGCGATACCATCCGCCAGTGGCGGGCGAGCGTGACCCTCGATCGTTCGTTGAAAATCGGTGATCCATGGAGTCAACTCGCTCAGGTCGCTGCTCAACGTTCCGTGATTCCTCACGTACCTTGTATCGAAGCGCACGGCCCAATCGCCGCCGTCGTGGCCGCACACTATGCCGATGTTGGTGAATTCCCCGCGCGCAACGTCTGGAACGAACCGGATGGTCCAGTACTGATAGCCCATCGGATGCCTCCTAATCAAAGTTTGTGTGCGCTGCTGCCTCTGTAAGCCGCTCGGCAACACCCTCGGCCCGCAGGAACAGTATGTCTGCCGCTGTTGCGAGATCCGCGTAAGGGATCTTCCATTCTATGGGCACAGACGCTGTGACGGCACGGATGGCTTCCCGATTCAGAGCGAGGACCGCCAGGGCTGCCGTACGAAGGGCGCGGGCTGATGCTACTGCGGGGTCGAGATCCCCGGGTTCGCGGTCGTAGAGCCACGGCGATGTGCCAGTTTTGCGAAGGGATTCGCTGGACCAATCCCCCTCGCCACCCAGCCAGAACCCGTGGTCGAAGGACCAAATTGTGTAGTCCTCAGTGATATCGTGCAGCCATTGCTGGTCCCCGCCCATGCACAGATCCCAGAGCCCGAAAATCAACGCCTGGCGATAGCGGTTGTTGTCACGAGACGAAAATGCTGACCAGTTCTCTGACACCAGTGCGGCCGGAATGTCGCGCGAACCATGGCCGATGCCCCCATGAAGTCGATGCTGGGGAGTGAACTGATATGTCATTGAGTCGGGGATCTCGATTAGGGCTGTCTTACAGATGGGGGCACCGAGCAGGTTGCCGATGCCGTGCACGATCACCTCGGCCGCCAATGTGCGCGGGCCTTGAGGATTGTTCGGTGCCTTGACCCAATATTTTTCTCCGTCTGACGCCAGGGCGAGGAAAGTGCCTGAGCCGGAGGTGGTTGGCGTTAGAACTGAGACCAATTTCGTTCGGGACAGTGCCGTAGACGTTGCGGGATGGGGCATGCGGTCAGCCTAGCGACTGGTCGGACGCGTCTTCTCGCTGTTTGGTATCGCGCGCTGGCGAATGTCTTGGACGCGGGTTGGAGTTCGTGGCCTTAATCCGCGCTGCCCCGGGTCCGTGAACAAGGTGCCGATTCGAGGATGAGACGTCTTCCGTTCCGCTGGCCCAGATCCACGCTGAGCGCTGATTCCACAAAGCACCAGAGCGGAACAAACGTTCGGAGATCCGCAGTACCTTGAGACCATGGAGACCGAAGTCGAAGAGGTGCCTCTCGGACCTTTGATGGGTGCGACGATTGAGTTCTGGCGCACACGTACCGGCACGTCTTGGCATGGTAATCCTGAATGCAACTCGCTCCGGAGTACTCCAGTGTCCTCAGAACTCGCCCAACCTGACCACGGCGATATCGACGGAAAGGTGTATCCAGATCGGCTTCATTGCCAGCCGGCTGGCCGGGTCGGCGCATACGTGACGGCTGCTGGGCGCCTCCGCAGCTTCATGAGCGAGACGACAAGACTCGGGCGCGCCTCGACCGAAGGCTACCGCCCGCTGGCGGCTTTGAAGACCGCGTGGAATCCGCTGGACGACCTTGGCGACGATCGAGATTTGGAAACCCTTCGTCCGCTTTGGGACCGCGCGCTCGCTCGTCGTCATGAACTTGTGGGTGACGTGGCGCGGACCTTCCACTCCAACAGCGAGCGAATGGCTGTGGCGTCCGCGGCTGCTTGGGTCCGGTCAGGGCGCAAACCCCGAGAGCACGCGCGGCAGTACGCAATGTTTCTCGCGCGAGCAGTGGCAATTCACGAGCAACACAAGTTGGGCGCGAATTGGGAGACACGGAGCCTAATAAACTCCCGGATACTGTCTGAGTGGCTTGAGGATGTGGGTGCCGGCACGGTTCCGGCGCTGGCGATGAAACGAATCGCGGCTGAAGAGATCCGTCTGGCGGCGCGGCTCTCCTCCGATATTGAGGATACGTTTTCGGCGACCGTCGAACGGACGCTTACAGCGGTCGCGCAGGCCTGGACTGATGCGCTCGAAACTATTGCCGTCGCCCATCGATCTGATGCCTTGGTGGTCTTCAACGAATACGACTTGCCTGCATCCGGACGTGGGATCGCAGAGGCATGTTTGACGATCTCCGGTGGCGCTGAGCTACACGGAGGCAATTTGCATTGGGTCGTCACCAAGGTCCCGCTGGCCTTCCGTTTGATGCTTCAGGAAGGTGAGCGTGGCCCGAGCGGTTTGGTACTGGTTGAAGAGTGGATCTCAAACTTCGATGTGGATCGATGTGCAGATCTACTGAGGCGAGTCCTTGTCGCTGAGGGAATCCCGCAAGCCAGTAGGCAGGTTCGGGAAATTAAACCGAGGGTCGTTCGGGTCGAAGGGCGTGGACTCAGAGGCGTCGAGTTGGAGCCTTCAGATCTTCCGCAGCGGCCCCGGGACGGATTCTCTATGCTCGGTGTGGGCCGGGGGCTTACCGTTGTTGATTTCGCGCCGTTCCTGCGGGGCTGAGTACTTTGGTCGACAGTGACACCGGCTCCAACCTTGCTGACGTTCGTGGCGAATTACGGGATCGGCTGGGAATCGACCCGACCTCACCGCGACAGATTCTGAGGCTCGCCGACCTCGGCGTCGTGTTGCAGACTTGGCGGAACGGACCTGTTGAATCCCTCCACGCCGGCTCTGGCCCTTTGAGTGACGGCGATATGCTGCGGATCAATTCCTATACAACATGGCGAGTCCGCGGCATCACCGATCGGTGGTGGCGCGAGGTGCTTCGCCAAAGCGGAGCTGGAGCCGCGGAGGGGGCGATCCACGACGAGGACTTCGAAATACTTGTCATGCGCTGGTACCGATGGTTTGTGAACCCAAGTCGGGTGCTTCCGGGTGGTGCAACGTTACGCGATATGGCGGGGGCAGATCTTTTGGAACTGCAAGCCCATGTTGATAGCACTCTCAGCGCACTTCTGAAATTGGCCAAGCGGCAGGGCGCTGATACAGCGGTGTTGTTTCTTGCGGTTCAGGGTGCTTTTCAGGCAACCCAATGGTGGGGACATCCGCAGTGGACGCGGCTTGTTGATCGGTTCGTTGTTGCTCTCGACGATCCAACGGACGCGCACTGGAGTTCTATACCGAGCTGGCGGGACAGGCTGCCTCCTGAGCCGGTAGAAGTAGTGGATCGCCTCTATCTGAGGAAGAGGCTTCGCACAGCACCTTGGATGCTTCGAGCAGATACCGCTGAGTGGCTCGTCGATGCTGGAATCGGTTCTATGCAAGTAGTAGACGATCGGGCCTGAACCGCATCACGAACCAGCGTAAAGAGCGACTCGACGGCGAAGCCGATGGCGCGCCCAGTTAGGTGACAGCCAACGGTGACGATTCTCGAGATCGCTCACTCCCTGCCAGGCAGAGGTGGAAAACCGTGGCCCAACACCGGCTCTCTACCGGGCCGATGTCACTCTGCCCCCGACGATCGATCCAATTGGATTAAATTTGCGGCTGGCTGAGCTTTTCAGCACTGTTTCCGATAGCTTAAGACTCGTCGAGCAGAATCGGTTGCACCGGATCCAGCGTCACTTCCTTGTTGACGCCGACCCAAAACAGGGCCAATAGTGCCGTTTGAAAACAGGACCACTATCGATGTTTTCTACTATGCCGTATCGGCGGCGGGCTGGTGGCT
>NZ_QZVS01000046.1 GCF_003602235.1 Cryobacterium melibiosiphilum | reverse complement strand
CGGCGCAGGCCGACCGCGACGCCGCCGCGGCCGTGATCGCCGCCGAAGCCGCCCGGATCGCCGCTCTGCGCCCGGTGCCCGCGCAGGCCTCCGCGCCCCTCGAATTGCCGGCGGCGCCCGCGCTCTCCCTGGATGACCCGGCCAGCCTGTGGGTCGTCGTGAACAAGGCCCGACCGCTCGACGGCGGCAGCACCTACGTTCCGAGTGACCTCGTGATCGTGCCGGTGGCCCACACCTTCAGCCCGCTGCTGCGGCAGGAGGCATCCGCCGCCGTCGTGGCCCTGTTCGACGCCGCCCAGGCGGAGGCCGGCCTCACGCTGGCCTCCAACAGTGCCTACCGGGCCTATTCGGTGCAGCAACGTGTCTACGGTTCCATCGTCGCCGCGAGCGGGCAGGCCTACGCCGACACCACGTCGGCCCGGCCCGGACACAGCGAACACCAGACCGGACTCTCGCTCGACATCGGCGCCGTCTCGGGCCGCTGCTCGCTCAACGCCTGCTTCGCCGAGACGGCCGAGGGCCAGTGGCTCGCCGGTAACGCCTGGCGGTTCGGGTTCGAGCTGCGCTACCCCGACGGGATGGAGGCCGTGACGGGGTTCAACTTCGAGCCCTGGCACTATCGGTATCTGGGCGTTGATCTCGCCACGACCCTGCACGAGAGCGGCGTGACTACGCTGGAGGAGCATTTCGGGCTCGCCGCCGCGCCCGATTACCGGTGACCCACCCCTGCCAGCCTCAGCGTTCTGTCGTGGGACTGTGGTTGGCTGGTTCTGCGTGCCCGCGGGCGGGCATCCGTTTTCTGAAGTGATGAACAAAGCGAAAAGAGTGACCTGTGGCATTGAATCGGTGGCAGCTGACCGGACTGGGCCTCGTCGTCGTCGCCTCGGTGACCGTGGCCGGAGTGGCCCTCGCGACCGCCGGCACGGCCCGCACGCCCAACCCGATGGCGACGACGGATGCCGCCGCCACCCCCGAACCGACCGCCACCCGCGAGGTCCCCGCGGAGACCGCCGCACCGGTCGAGGTTGAGGTTGACCCGGCCGTGCAGGCCCAGCTGGACTACGTGCTCGCGCACTGGGCCGACGGAACGTACAACTCGGCCGAGTACGGCGTCGTCGGTGAGAACGACTGCGTCAACTTCGCCAGCCAGGCGCTGATCGAGAGGGGTTGGCAGATGGACGACGTGTGGAACAACCCCAAGACGGGCAACGCGTACGACGCGTCGTCGGCCTGGATTAGTTCTACTGCCCTAATGAACTACATCGCCGACACCGGCCGAGCCACCGCGCTCACCGACGACCAGCGCGACCAGGTCAAGGTCGGCGACGTCGCCCAGTTCGACTGGGACAACTCCGGCGACCGGGACCACACCGGAATCGTCACCCGGGTCGAGGGCACCGGCGATGACATCGTGATCTCGTTCGCCGGCCACACTCTCGACTCCGACTACCGCAGCGTCGACACCGCGATCACGACCGATCATCCGGGCGCCACCGCCTACTACTGGAGCATTCCCTAGCCCCGCTCCGCCCCCTCCGCCGGCCCCCTCTCGCTTGTTGAGATTTCGACAGGCTCAATCCGGCGGCCGCGAGCTTGCGAGCGGTCGAAACCGGCTGAGCCGACCCACAGTCAGAGGGTCGGCTCACCTGGTTTCGACCGCTCCTTCGTCGCGGCTCAACCAGCGGTAAGTGGGGCGCCGCCGCTACGCGATCGCGTCGTCGACGATCGCCTTCGCCTCGGCCTGCACGCGGGCGAGGTGCTCGGCGCCGAGGAAGGACTCGGCGTAGATCTTATAGACGTCTTCGGTGCCGCTCGGGCGGGCCGCGAACCAGGCGTTCTCGGTGACGACCTTGACACCGCCGATCGCGGCGCCGTTCCCGGGCGCGTGGCTGAGCTTGGCGATGATCTTCTCGCCGGCGAGCTCGGTCGCGACAATGGCGTCACCGTTGAGCTTCGACAACGCGAGTTTCTGCGCGGGAGTGGCCGCGGCATCCACTCGGGCGTAGGCCGGAGCGCCGAAGTGCTCGGCCAGCTCGGCATAGCGCTGGCTCGGCGTCTTGCCCGTCACGGCCAGAATCTCCGAAGCGAGCAGGGCGAGCAGAATCCCGTCCTTGTCGGTGGTCCAGACCGAACCGTCGAAGCGCACGAAGCTCGCGCCGGCGCTCTCCTCGCCGCCGAAGGCGACCGACCCGTCGATCAGTCCGGGCACGAACCACTTGAAGCCCACCGGCACCTCGGTCAGGTCGCGGCCGAGAAAACCGGCGACCCGGTCGATCATCGTCGACGAGACCAGGGTCTTGCCGATCGCGGCGGTGGGCTTCCAGCCCTCGCGGTGGCTGTAGAGGTAGTCGATTGCGACGGCGAGAAAGTGGTTCGGGTTCATGAGGCCGCCGTCGGGCGTGACGATGCCGTGACGATCGGCGTCGGCGTCGTTGCCGGTGAGAATGTCGTACTCGTCCTTGTGGGCGACGACGGATGCCATCACCGAGGCACTCGATGGATCCATGCGGATCTTGTCGTCCCAGTCGAGCGTCATGAACGCCCACTGCGGGTCGACGGAGGGGTTCACGACGGTGAGGTTGAGCTCGTAGCGGTCGCGAATAGCGCCCCAATAGCCCACGCTCGCGCCGCCGAGCGGGTCGGCGCCGATGCGGATTCCGCTGGCCTTGATGGCAGCCATGTCGATGATGTTCTCGAGGCCGTTCACGTAGTGGCCGCGAAAGTCGTAGGTCTCGACCGCGCTCGGCTCGCTCATCTTCACGTCGACCATGCCTGCCGCGATAATCTCGTTGGCGCGGTTCGCAATCCACGAGGTGGCATCGCTGTCGGCCGGACCGCCGTGCGGAGGGTTGTACTTGAAGCCGCCGTCGTAGGGCGGGTTGTGGCTCGGGGTGACGACGATACCGTCGGCGAGGTCACCGTTCTCGGCCCGGTTGTAGGCGAGGATCGCGTGCGAGAGCGACGGGGTCGGCACGTAGTCGTCGAACTCGTCGACGAGCACGCGCACGCCGTTGGCGACGAGTACTTCGAGGGCAGTCGTGTACGCCGGGCCGCTGAGGGCGTGCGGGTCGGTGCCGATGAAGAGCGGCCCGGTGATGCCCTGGCCCGTGCGGTACTCCACGATGGCCTGGGTGGTGGCGCTGATGTGGTTCTCGTTGAACGCGGTGTTCAACGAACTCCCGCGGTGCCCGGAGGTGCCGAAGACGACCCGCTGGGCCGGCACCGCCACATCCGGTTTTAGGTCGTAATAGGCCTTCACCAGCCCTTCGATATCGGTCAGATCGGACTCTTGGGCCGGTGTTCCTGCGCGCTCGCTCATGAGCACAGTCTGGCACCCGCAGTAGGCTGTGAGCCATGCCAGAGACCGCCAATGTCACCTACAGCTTCCTCGGGCCGGTCGGCACGTTCACCGAAGCCGCCCTCGCCCAGGTTCCGGAGGCCCGCGGAAAGCCGTGGCGCGCCGTGAACAATGTGGGCGAAGCCCTCGCCGACGTCGTCGACGGACGCAGCACCGCGGCCATGATCGCGATCGAGAATTCCGTGGACGGCGGGGTGTCGGCCACCCAGGACGCCCTCGCAAGCGTGCCGGGCCTGCGTATCATCGGCGAATACCTCGTGCCGGTCAACTTCGTGCTCGTCGCCCGCCGTGGAACGACGCTCGACGACGTTCAGGTCGTGAATGCGCATCCGGTCGCCTACGCCCAGTGCCGCGCCTGGCTCGAAGTGAAACGCCCGAGCCACGGCCACATTCCGGCCTCGAGTAACGTGGCCGCCGCGCTGTCCCTGCTCGACAGCGGGCAAGCGGATGCCGCGATCGCCCCGCCCGGAATCGAGAAGCACTACGACCTCGTCGTGTTGGCGAGCAATATCGGCGACAACCCGAACGCCGTGACCCGGTTTGTGCTCGTCGGCCGCACCCGCGAGATTTCGGCCCCGACCGGCGCCGACAAGACCAGCCTGATCGTGGAACTTCCCGAGGACCGCTCCGGTGCCCTGCTCGAAATGCTCGAGCAGTTCGCGACCCGCGGGGTGAACCTGAGCCTGATCCAGAGCCGCCCGATCGGCGACGCCCTCGGCCGGTACCGCTTCGTGATCGACGCTGACGGCCACATCGACGACGAACGGATGTCCGATGCACTGCTGGGCCTCCGCCGCTTCAGCCCGAACGTCATCTTTCTCGGCTCGTACCCGCGTGCGGACAAGCTTCCCAACGAATTCACCTCCCGCTACGACGACGGTATCTTCACCGAGGCCCGGGAGTGGCTGAAGGGGTTGCGCGGCGCGTAGACCAGTTCACGACACCAGGGGGCAGTATGACGACGCCAGGATTTGATCCACAGCACGACGCCCGGTTCCAGCGCGGGTACGACCCCAAGTCGGCGCCGGCAGCCGGCCCGCTGGGCCTCGGCGTCGATGTCGGCGTTCCGACGGATGCCCCCTACGGCTCCCGCGCGGAGGCCCGCGCCGCCGCCCGGCCCCCGCGAGAGGCGGCCGACCCATGGGCCGAGGCCGGGGCATCCGGTGCCGAGGCGAGCACGCTGGGCGCTGGCTCGGAGGACTTCGTGCGGGGAACGGTGGGCGACGAGCAATTCGAGACCCCGCGTTCCCCCCGCGGCAACCCGTTCGTGATCGCGCTGTGGGTGCTCGGCCCGCTGCTGCTGGTGGGCGGTTTCGCGCTCATTGTGCAGTCCTCGTCGAACAACGGCTACAGCTACAGCGGAAACGAGATTCCCTGGGCTATGGTGCTGCAGCAGATCACGTGGACTGTGGCGCCGTCGATGATGTCAGCGGGCCTCGCCACAATCATGGGCCTGCTGTTCTGGCACGCCTTCGCGTGGCACCGCGCCCGCAGCGCGGCGACGCCGACGCCGACTACGCGGTCGTGACCGCCGCCGCTTCGTCCTGAGTGGTGCCCTCGCTGCCGACCGGCACCCGCACGATGAGCGCGCCCGGGTCGGCGCGCAGCACGACCGAACGCACGCGCCCGAACTCGTCGCCGTCGAGCTCGAACTCCTGGGTGTGCTCGACCACGATGCGGATGTCGGCAGCGCGCAGCGTGGTCATCACCCGTTCGTTCATCGAATCGGTCTGCTGGATCATGCGGCGGCCAACCGCCGACCGGCGTAGCACCCCGTTCTCCCAGGTCACGCGCCGCCAGATGGTCAGCCAGCCGAGCACGCCCTTGGGCTGCAGCACCGCAATATCGAGAATGCCGTCGTCGACGCGGGCGTCGGGCAGAAACTGGATATTGCCGGGCAGCAGCCCGCAGTTGGCGACCAAAATAGCGCTGACGTGCGCCGGCCGGTCGGTGTGCCCGCTCAGGCTGTAGCGGATGCGAAACGGTTTGGCCTTCGGAATCGACCGCGCGACCCCGTCGACGTAGGCGAGCCAGCCCACCTGCTTCTTCAGCTCGGGGCGGGTGTTGGCGATCATCTGGGCGTCGAGGCCCAGGCCCGCCATCACCAGGAACACGTGTTCGGCCGACTTGCCGCGCTCCGGGGTGACGGTGGCCACCCCGAGGTCGATCGGCCGGTCGACGCCGCTGAAGGCGATCGCCACCGACTCGTCGAGGCTGCCGAGCGGCAACTGCATGTTGCGGGCGAGCAGGTTGCCGGTGCCGGCGGGCACGATGGCCAGGCTCACGCCCGATCCGCGCAGCGCCTCGGCGACGGCCCGCACGGTGCCGTCGCCGCCGGCGGCGAGAACGGTGCTGACCGCGTGGTCGAGGGCCTCGCGGGTGGCCTGCTGGCCGGCATCCGCTTCGGTGGTCGCGAACCAGAGCGTCTCCGCCCAGCCCGCCGCGGACGCGGCCGACGCGACGCTCGCGCGCAGCTTCTGCTCGTCGACCTTGATCGGGTTGTAGACCACGGCGGCCTGCGGGGTGCGGGGAGTTTCGGTGTCTGCCACGAGGCCTAGGGTATCCGGTCGCGTCTCGCTGCGCTTGTAGACTGGCGCGTGTGATTGATCCGGTACTGTTACGCGAAAATCCTGACCTCATCAAGCGATCCCAGGAAGCGCGGGGTGACTCCGCCCTGGCGGTGGACGAGGCGTTGGCCGCGGACGCCGAACGCCGGGCCCTGATCACCTCCTTCGAGGCGCTGCGGGCCGCCCAGAACCTGTTCGGCAAGACCGTCGCCGCCGCGCCGGCCGCCGAGAAGAAGGCCCTCGTCGCCGAGGCGCAGTCGCTCGCTGCCGAGGTCAAGGCCGCCGGCGTGACCGCCGCCGAGGCCGAAGTGCGCTTCACCAAAATCGTGAAGACCATCGCAAACCCGATCATCGACGGCGTGCCGTCGGGCCCCGAAGACAACTTCGCGACGCTGCGCACCCACGGCGAGCCGCCGGTGTTCGACTTCGAACCCCGCGACCACCTCGCCCTCGGCGAGCTGCTCGGCGCCATCGACATGCCCCGCGGCGTCAAGGTCTCGGGCTCGCGCTTCTACTTTCTGAAGGGCATCGGCGCCCGCCTCGAGATCGCGCTGATGAACATGGCCCTCGACCGTGCCCTCGCGGCCGGATTCGTGCCGCTCATCACCCCGACGCTGGTGCGGCCCGAGATCATGGACGGCACCGGTTTTCTCGGCGAGCACAACGACGAGGTCTACTACCTGCCCGGTGACGACCTCTACCTGACCGGCACGAGCGAGGTCGCGCTCGCCGGTTACCACAAAGACGAGATCCTCGACCTGTCCGAGGAGCCCCTGCGCTACGCCGGCTGGAGCACCTGCTACCGCCGCGAGGCTGGTTCGGGCGGAAAAGACACCCGCGGCATCATTCGCGTGCACCAGTTCAACAAGCTCGAAATGTTCACCTACGTGCTGCCCGAAAACGCCGAGGCCGAGCACGACCGTCTCGTCGCCCTGCAGGAGGGCATGCTGCAGTCCCTGGGGCTGAGCTACCGCGTGATCGACGTCGCCGCCGGAGACCTCGGCTCGAGCGCCGCCCGCAAGTTCGACATCGAGGCCTGGGTGCCCACCCAGAACGCCTACCGCGAGCTGACCAGCACGAGTAACTGCACCACCTACCAGGCGCGCCGCCTGGACATCCGCTATCGCACCGAGACGGGCAAGACCGCACCGGTTGCGACCCTCAACGGCACCCTCGCCACCACCCGCTGGCTCGTCGCGATGCTCGAAACGCACCAGCAGGCGGATGGCTCGGTACGGGTTCCAGAGGCCCTGCAGCCCTATCTCGGTGGCCTGAAGGTGCTGGAGCCGCTCGCGTGACCGAGCCGTGGCTGGTCGCGCTCGATATTGACGGCACGACCATGCACGAAGACGGCTCGATCAGCGCCGCCGTGATCGAGCAGGTGCAGCGCCTCGCCGCCGCCGGCCACGAGGTCATGCTCGCGACCGGGCGTTCCGCGGCCGCCACACTGCCCGTTCTCGACCGGCTCGAGATCACCCCGCGTTTCGTGATCTGCTCCAACGGCGCCATCACCATGCACCGCGACGCCAACGCTCCCCTCGGCTACCGACGCGAATGGGTCGAAACCTTTGACCCGACCGTCGTGCTGCGCTCAATTCGCGCGCACCTCGGCAACGCCCGGTTCGCCGTCGAAGACGAGCACGGCTTCTACCGCTATACCGAGCCGATCCCCGACGCCACGATCGGCATGGACAGCGAACGCGTCGACTTCGAAGAGCTCACCAAGCACCCCGCCACCCGCGTCGTCGTGATCTCACCCGACCACGACATGGAGGACTTCCTCGCCGTCGTGGAGCGGATGGGGCTCAATCGAGTCAGCTACGCCATCGGCTGGACCGCCTGGCTCGACATCGCGCCCGACGGCGTGAACAAGGCCACGGCCATGGAGCGGGTGCGGGCCGAGCTCGGCATTCCGCGCGAGCGGGTCATGGCGGTCGGCGACGGACGCAATGACATCGACATGCTGGAATGGGCATCCGTTTCTGGACGTGGCGTGGCGATGGGAAACTCGCCCGACGAGGTGCTCGCGGCCGGAAGCGAGACCACGCTCTCGGTGTTCGACGACGGTCTCGCGGTCGTGCTGCGCTCGCTCTGATTTGTTGTAATACGCGTATCCAGCGCCTGCTCAGGTAGATCTGGCAGTGTCGAATCGCTGCCATCAGCTAGAATCGGGCGTTGTTCGCCCATTTTTCGATTGCGTGTACGTTAACGTGTGGTCGAAAACCCCTGGAGGGCTGTCCGAGTGGCCGATGGAGCCAGTCTTGAAAACTGGTGGGCAGAAATGTCTCGTGGGTTCGAATCCCACGCCCTCCGCAAGAAAGCACGAACCCGCACGGCGCCGCCTACCTAGAAGGGACCTGAGTGAGCGACCAGCTACGCCCCCGCTCGAACGGATCGAAAAACCTCCGCACGGTTGCGAGGCACGGTCGGTTGAAGCGGTCAAGCGCACTTGCCACGATCGCGAAGCTGATCGCCGCCGGGCTGGCCGTCGTCATGGTCAGCGGCGTATCGGTGGCCGCGATCGCCACATTCGACGTGGCTGCGAGCGTGCAACCCGACGTCGTGCTCGATAATGAGGTCGCTGGCGTGGTTCCGCAGATCGATGCCATCGACGGCGGCGTCAACGTGCTGATCGTGGGCAGTGACAGTCGCGTCGGGCAGGACGCGATCTTCGGTCCCGAGGACTCCACCGGCAACCTCAACGACGTCACCATGCTGCTGCACATCTCCGAAGACCACCAGAACGCCTCGGTGATCAGCTTTCCCCGGGACATGTTCGTGCCGATCCCCTCGTGCACCGACCCCGAGGGCGGGTCGTTCAGCGCCATGAGCCGCCAGAAGATCAACACCTCGCTGAGCTACGGCGGCCTGGCCTGCACTGTCTCGACGGTGGAGAAGCTCACCGGCCTCGAGATCCCCTACGCGGCAGAGGTGCAGTTCAGCGGCGTCATGGCCATGTCGACTGCCGTCGGCGGAGTGCCGGTCTGTGTCGCCGAGCCCATCGAGGACGAATACACCCAGACCTACCTGGACGCCGGCGAGCACATGCTCGAAGGCTATGCAGCCCTGCAGTTCCTCCGCACCCGGCACGGCGTCGGCGACGGCAGCGACCTGACGCGCATCAACAACCAGCAGCTGTTCATGTCGTCACTCGTGCGCACCATCAAGAGCTCGGAGACGCTGTCGGACTGGACCAAGGTCTACTCGCTCGCCAAGGCCGTCACCGCGAACATGCAGCTCTCGACCAGCCTGAACAACGTGGACACCATCGTCTCGATCGCCCTGGCGGTCAAGGACATCGACCTCGACAAGGTCGTCTTCGCCCAGGTCCCCACCGGCAGTACAACGGGCGGCGTGCTGCCCTCGCAGCCCGCGTTCAAGGACATGTTCACCGCCCTGGCCAACGACCGGGCGATCGTGCTCAGCGGCTCGACCGGCGCCGGAACGGTCGCCGACCCGAACGCCGTGGTCGAGGAGCCCGCAGCGACCGACGAGCCGGCGGCTACCGAGGCTCCGGCGACGGATGCGTCCACGAGCGATCCTGAGGCCACGACCGATGCGTCTGCGGAGCCGACCGACGAACCCGACGATGGCACCACCACGCTGTCCGAGTCCGTCACCGGGCAGACGGCCGGTGACCTGACCTGCACGGCCGGTCGCACTCTTCGGGACCAGTAACCTTTCACCCGCCTGGCCGGGGTGAACCGCGAGGCCCATTCTTACCGTTAGGATGGGAGTCGCGTGTTTGCTTCGGCAGGCACTCGGGAGACGTCGCATAGTTCGGCTTAGTGCACCACCCTGCTAAGGTGGAGTACCCTTTACGGGGTACCGTGGGTTCAAATCCCACCGTCTCCGCACAGAAATACCTGGTCAGTGGCACACAAGTCCGGTCAAACAGTTCATCCAGGCCGCGAACGATCTCGACCCGCTGGTCACGCTCGCCGTCGCCCCCTGTCGGTTCGAAGCAATTCACCCATTTGCTGATGGCAACGGCCCCACGGGTCGCATCCTCAATTTCCTGCTCCTCCTGCAGGCGGGGCTGCTTCACCACCCGGTTCTCTACCTGTCGCATTACATAATCGAGCGGCGGCGCGAGCCCACGGTCCGCCGACCTCCTGGGCGCCGGCTACAGGTACCGAGTCAGGAGAAACTCGATGACGGGCGGCACGAACGCCAGGGCGGCCGCTCCGGCGATTGCCCAGCGCTTGAAGGTTTTGGCGCTTTCCTCCCGTTCCTCGAGCAGGTGCCTGGTGACGCGAAAGCTTGCCAGAGCGTGGGTCTCCAACGCCATGAGCAGTACGACCTCGGAATGGTGCGCCGCCAGGTCGGGAGAGGCGCCGCCCTCTGTCCGCAGCCGCTCGCGCAGTCGCTCAGCGTCTGCTCGGTGCCCCTCCCGGTCGCTGATCAGGTCCGCCTCGGCGTTGTCTGCCTCACGTTGAGAGGCGGAGACGCCCGGCGACGCCACTCCCGCCGCATCGAGCGCCTGGCTCCAGGAGCCGAAGAGACGGTTGAGCATGTCGAGCGACGGGGGTGTCGTGGCGAGTTTGTCCTTGGGGCTGGCTTTGCGCCACGCAACATAGTCGCGGGCGTTGCGGCTGCCCTGCCAGGACTCGACGAACCGGCGCAGGTGTTTCTTGGCCTCCTCCTTGCTCATCGTCGGTACGCTGTCCCGTTTCGGGCTGAGTCCGGCAGAGATGAGCGCGTCTGACCACGACTGGCTGAACTTGTTGTAGTAGGGCGGCCAGGTGACCTTCGCCCCGGCGTTTTGTCCGAACTCCGTGAGAATCCCCGGCCACACGTCTTCGTTGTACGACTTCGCGCTCCAGCGCTCAATCTGTTGCTTCGGCAGGGCCGCAATCGTCAGGTCGGCTGCGATGACTCGCAGGGCATCGCCATCCGTCAGCCCCTGATCCCGCAGCAGAAGGAGCAGCGACAGGTCGACTCCGGCCGGCGCATCGGGCACATCGATGCTGAACGCGCGTGCGTAGGCGAAGCGCAGAACGGCGCTTTCGATCCGTCGGGTTTCGGCCAGGTCGGGCACCACGGTTTTGTCCATAGGCACAATTCTGGATCCAGCGTGCGCCCTGGCCGTGGTCGACAGGGCAGCGGATGCCGTTCCCGGACAGACTCGGACACTGTGCGCCGCCTCAGTCCGGGCGGCGCCGGACTCTGCAGTCAAGGCCCAACGGGACGATGAATCGGGCCAGCAGCACCGCGACGTACCCGGCGATCAGCTTGTCGAGCAGTGAATACATCACGTTGACCGAGAAAACGGCGACCCAGAGACCGTGCCCGATAGCGACCAGCGCGCCGACCACCGCGTCGCTGGCATGGCCGGCGACGCCACCGTAGACGAGCACGTTGATCGGTACGGCGACGAGCGTGCAGCTGATCGCGACCACGACGTTGAGCACGAGAAAGCGAAGCGGGCCGCGGTTTCTGCAGAACCAGCGGTAGCCGTAACCCCAGACCAGCGCCCCCGCGACATTGACCGGGAGGAACGGCAGCGTCTCCGGATTTCCCTGTAGCCCGCCGAGCAGATTGGTCAGCACCCCGACAAGCGCGCCGTGCCACGGGCCCACCACGATGGCTGCGGTCGCGGTGCCGATCATGTCCAGCCACACCGGCAGCTGGAACTTGTCCACGACACCATCGCCGAACAGGTTGACGCCGACGCACCCCACAACCAGCGCGATCGTCAGTGCCATCGTCAGGGCGCGGCGGTCGTGGGCGTGCGGCACGACCGGCGCGGCCGGCGGCTGCGGGGCGACCAGGCCGGTCGCGGCATCCGCTTCGTGCCGGATTGCAGAGCCGGCCGAACGCCGTCCGGTCAAGTGGGCGTCGAGGCACCGCTGTCTCCAGAGTCCGGCAGCCACGGGGTCTTCGCCGAGTGCCCGCACGATCTCCTCGACCAGCACCGCGTTGATGCGGTGTCGGCCCGGGCGAAAGGCGTCGAAGACCGACGACCGCGCGACCCGGGCCGCGGCCGGGGTCGTCCCGTGCGCCTCCCGTGTGCGGGCTATCCGTGCGGCGATCTCGGCGTAGGAGACATCGCCCGCCGTGTTGCGCAGGCGCTGGAGGTCTTCGACCAGCCGGTCGAGCGGGACCGATGGTGCCTGAGCCCGCTCCACATCCGCCGTCACGATCCCCCCGACCAGTCACTCACGGCTGCCCCGCGCAGCGCTAGCCACAGACTATCGGCGGGGCACCGGTGGATGCGTCGGGCGGGCGTAAACGCGCAGAAGACCTAGAGTTCGACCTTGTCGTTCTCTCCGCCGTCATAGGCCTTGCCGGTGACCTTCGATTTCACCAGGCTGATCACCGAGGCGATGCGGCCGCCGGGGGAGTCCCAGTATTCGGCGCTGTCGGCGGTGAACTTGATGAGCACGACGTTGGGGTCGTCGGAGCCGCCGGGAAACCAGGCTTCGACCCACGGGTTCCAGAGTTCGGAGACCTTGTGGGAATCGTCGATCATCTGCGCGGTGCCCGAGAGGGAGACCCAGGTGTCGTTGGAGGCGAAGGACACCCCCACGACGGGGTCGGAGCCGAGCTCACGCACAGTATGCGAATCGCGGGCCACGATGAACCACAGGTCACCGTCGAACTCGACCTCCTGCACCGTCATGGGGCGCGCCACGAGCTTGCCCTCCGGACTGGTCGTGGTGAGCATTGCAAAGCGAAACTCTTTGACCAGTTTCGCTACCTTCTGAACATCGCTGAGGTCGCTCACGGGGACTCCTTCTGCGTCGTGGGCGGCCGAGGGGGAGGCCGCCATCACGGGCACAGTACCCAGACCCGGGCCACGGTGCCGGACGTTGCCAGCGAACTGTCGGGCACCGCCACGCCGGCCGTTTTGACTCAGCACAATCACGGTCGTAGCCTGAGCGAGAGGTCCGTGCGTTTGAGCCCTGTCTTTCTGTCACTGTTCACAGCAGGCACCTTGGCGTTACCCCTGATCACAGCAGATTGGGGTAGGTATTCCAACGAAGGAAAATCACATGCGCAGCACAAGAATGTCGGTCATCGCCGGCGCCGCAATCCTGGGCCTGGCCCTGGCCGGATGTTCCACATCCAGCGCCGGTCCCAGCGAGGACGACCCCAACCAGGTCGAGGTCTTCACCTGGTGGGCGGCCGGTTCCGAGAAGGTCGGGCTTGACGCCCTCGTGGCGGTCTTCGCCGAACAGTATCCGGACATCGCGTTCAGCAACGCGGCCGTCGCCGGCGGTGCCGGATCGAACGCCAAGGCCGCCCTGGCCTCCCGCCTCGAGGCGGACAACCCGCCCGACACCTTCCAGGCGCATGCCGGCGCCGAACTCAATGACTACATCGAAGCCGGCCAGCTTCAGGACCTCAGCAGCTTCTATGACGAGAACGGTCTTTACGAGGCTTTCCCGGACACCCTCATCGAGCAGCTCACCTCCGACGGAGCCATCTACTCGGTGCCCAGCAACATCCACCGCGCCAACGTCACCTGGGTCAACGTCGACGTGCTCGAAGGCGCCGGCATCGACCCGACGGTCGCCCCGGAGAGCATGGACGCCTGGATCGACGACCTCACGACCCTGCAGGAGTCCGGCGTGACCGCGCCCCTGGCGCTCGGTACCGAGTGGACGCAGATGCAGCTGTTCGAAAACGTGCTCATCGCCGACCTCGGCGCAGAGGGCTACACCGGGCTGTGGGACGGCACGACGGACTGGGACAGCGCCGAAGTGCAGACCGCCATCGGCCACTATGGTGAGCTTCTCGACTTCGCCAACACCGACTACGCCGGCCTGGACTGGGACGCCGCGACCCAGATCCTGCTCGACGGCAACGCCGGCTACAACGTGATGGGTGACTGGGCTGAGGCCGCATTCGTGCAGGCCGGACAGACCTACGGCACCGAGTACACCACCTGGGCCACACCCGGAACCGACGGAATCTTCGACTTCCTCGCCGACTCCTTCACGCTCGCCGTCGGCGCCCCGCACGAGACCGCCGCCATCGACTGGCTGACCACGATCAGCTCGGCCGAGGGCCAGAAGGCGTTCAACATCGCCAAGGGTTCCATCCCGGCGCGAATGGATGCTGTCGCCACCGATTACCCGGAGTACCAGCAGACCGCGATGGCGTCGTTCCAGGAGGACACCATCGTGAGCTCGCTCGCGCACGGTTCCGCGGCATCCGTCTCATGGTCGGCTGACCTGTCGTCGGCCATCGGCAAGTTCGGTGCTGACCGCAACGCCGACGAACTGCTGACGGCCCTCGTCGCAGCCGCCGCCGCCCAGGAATAACCGAGCACATCAATTCGAGAGGGCGGAGCGTGCTCCGCCCTCTCCTGTGCTGTTTTTTTGCTGTACGGATTCATTTGTGCGGATTCATCGAAGGGGCGCAACGTGCGCAAAGGAGTACGTAACTGGGGACCGCCGCTGCTGCTGCTGTCTCCCACCATCATCATTCTGGGCATCTTCGTCTACGGCCTGATCGCCGCAAACGTGCGCGTCTCGTTGACCAACCGCACCAGCCTCGTGCCGGCGACGGAATTCGTGGGCCTCGACAACTACATTGCGCTGCTGGCCGAGGATCGCTTTCTGCACTCGCTGGCGAACCTCGCCGTGTTCACGGTCGTGTTCATCGCCGGCACGATGTTGTTCGGGTTTCTCTGGGCATGGATGCTCGACAAGGGCGTCAGCGCTGAGGGCATCTTTCGCTCGGTGTACCTGTTTCCGATGGCGGTGTCTTTCGTCGCTTCCGGTGTCGTCTGGCGCTGGCTGCTCAACAGTGCCGAGGGTGACCGGGCATCCGGGCTCAACCGCATCCTCGAGACCTTCGGCCTGGGCTTTCTGCAGAACTCCTGGTGGAACGAGCCGACCTGGGGCATGGCCGCCATCGCGCTGCCGGCCATCTGGCAGCTCTCCGGCTACGTCATGGCGCTCTTCCTCGCCGGCTTCCGCGGCATCCCCGACGAGCTGCGGGAAGCGGCCCGGATGGACGGTGCGAGCGAGTGGAAGCTCTACCGCTTCGTCATCTTCCCGCAGCTGAGCCCGATCGCGCTCAGCGCGCTGATCATCGTCAGCCACATGTCGCTCAAGGTCTTCGACCTGATCATGAGCGTGACCGGATCGATCTACGTGACCGAGGTGCCCGCGACCTACATGTGGGTCACGCTCACCTCCAACGACTACGCGAAGTCGGCCACGATCGCCACGGTTCTGCTCGTGCTCGCGAGCGTCTTCATCATCCCCTACCTGATTCAGACCGCCCGATCCGAGAAGGCGAACCGATGACCGTCACCGAGAAAACCCGCCCCGCGCCCGCGCCCGCACCCCTTCCCCTGTCACCGGCGCTGCGCCCCCGGCGCGGGTTCTCGCTCGGACGCACCCTGAAGTACACGATTCTCATCGTGTTCGTCTTCATCGTGATGATTCCCGTCTACGTGCTGATCGTCACGAGCCTGAAACCGCCGGCCGACGTCAACCCGGCCACCTCGTGGGGACTGCCGGTGCGGTGGCCCTGGCAGTCCGAGACGCCGGGCGGGGCGACCGGTTTCGACAACTGGTCCGCCGCCTACACGGCACTGGCGCCGTCGATCGGGCGCACCTTCATGCTCGCCATCCCGGCGGCACTGATCTCGGCGCTGCTCGGTTCCATGAACGGGTTCGTGCTCTCCCGCTGGCGTTTCCCGCACGCGAACCTCGTGTTCACCTTCATTCTCTTCGGCATGTTCATCCCGTACCAGGCGGTCATGACCCCGCTCGTGCAGATGAAATCCACGCTGGGCCTGCCGAGCGACATCTCCACCCTGCTGCTCGTGCACGTCATCTACGGGCTGCCGATCTGCACGCTCATCTTCCGCAACTACTACGTGAGCATCCCGATGGAACTCATGGAGGCCTCGCGGGTCGATGGCGCGGGCATGATGCGCACCTACTGGTCGATCGTCTTGCCGCTCTCGCTTCCGGGCTTCGTGGTGACGATCATCTGGCAGTTCACGAACGCCTGGAACGATTTTCTGTTCGCTATGTTCCTCTCGGACACCGCGGGCGGTCCGGTTTCGCTTGCGCTGAACAACCTCGCGCAGGGTGCCCAGCTGGCCAACTACGGAACGGCGATGGCCGGTGCCCTGATCGCATCGCTGCCGACGCTGCTGGTCTACATCATTCTCGGCAAGTACTTCATCGGAGGACTCATGAGCGGTTCGGTGAAGAGCTAGCGGTTAGATTGGGCAGGCGCCGACACTGCGGTCGGCGCCGTCGGTTCTGGAAAGGGATCACATGCGCATCGGACTCGTCGGCTATGGCACGGGCGGAAAGCACTTTCACGCCCCCTTCATCCAGGCGGCCGAGGGCGTCGAACTTGTCGGAGTCGTGGCCCGGTCCGAAGCGAAACGGCTCGAGGTGCAGGCCGACCTGCCCGGAGTGCCGATCTACCCGAGCCTGACCGCGCTGCTGGCCTCGGGCGTCGATGCGGTCACCATCACGACGCCGCCGACCACCCGGCACGACCTCGTGCTCGAAGCCCTCGCGGCGGGCGTGCACGTGGTCGCCGACAAGCCTTTCGCACCGGATGCCGCGGGTGGGCGTGAGCTCGCTGCCGCGGCCGAGCGGGCTGGCCTGGTGCTCAACGTCTATCACAACCGGCGCCGGGACGCGGATCTGGTGACCCTCGCATCCGTCGTGGATTCGGGCCGGCTCGGCGACCTCTGGCGGGTGCACTCGGTTATGGACCTCGACGATCCGCGCACGATGGAGACCGGACCGACCGGCGGCCTGCTGCGCGACGTGGGCAGCCACTTGCTCGACCAGATGCTGTGCCTGCTGGGCCCGGTCGCCAGCGTCTACGCCACCCTCGACTACACGGACCGGTTCGGAGGTTCCGTCGACTGCGGCTTCGTGGTGACGTTGACACACATCTCGGGTGTGGTCTCCACGGTGTCCTCGAGCAAGCTCAACTACACGTCGACGCGGGAATTTCGGGCCTACGGCAGTGCCGGCAGTTACGTGGCCTCGGGTACCGACGTGCAGGCGCAGGCCCTGTTCGCTGGCCGCCGCCCGACCGATGATCCCGCTGCGTGGGGCTTCGATGCGCCCGAGTTCTGGGGCACTCTGGCGACGGAGGCCGGCCGCGAGGTGATCCCGTCGCTGCAGGGAAACTACGCGGACTTCTACACCGAGTTCGCCCGCGCGGTGCGCGGCGAGGGCCCGGAGCCGGTACCGGCGAGCGAGGGAGTGCGCACGCTCGAGGTGCTCGATGCCGCTTTCGAAAGCGCCCGCACGAACACCGTCGTGACCCTCTGACGACGGATGCGGGAGCGTCCCGGCTGAGGTGCGGACTTCGTGCCGTCACCGTGACCGGGAAGGTGCGAAGTCCGCGACTCAGCCGCAGAGTACAGCCCCGCACAGTACAGCCCGAACGTTACAGCCCGGGGCGAAAGGCCTGCCAGGCCCGGCGACGATCGCCGCGCGGATCGGACTCGATCCGGTCGACGTCGTCGATGATGAGCGTCAGGCGGTCATGCTCGTCATAGCCAGGCCAGGAGCCGTCGACGGATCCGGTGCAGGCGAAACGCAGCCAGTGACGGCGCATCCGCTCGCCGGCGTGGGTGAACGGTTTGCGACCTCCGAGGGAGGTCATGGTGCGGGCGACCCGGGTGTTTTCCGGGCTGAACAGGGCATACAATTCGATGCCGTGGGTTGCGTCCAGCCCGAGCAGGTGCACCAGCCGTGGGGCGTTGTCGAAGCGGTAGACATGCACCGGGGCGTGCCGAGAGTGCCGGTCGGCGACCGTCACGCTCGGGTACCAAAATGCGTAGTCGCCGCCGAAATCCGCCGCCGCGCGCGTGATCGGCAGCCCCGGGTACGCCTCGCGCATCGCCTCGCGACTCGGCGCGGGGGCCTGCTGGAACAACGCCCGGATACGGCCCGGCGTTCGTGGCAGCACATCCGCCCGGCCGCGAAAGATCGACCCCTCGCGGTCGTTGGTGCCGATGATGAGCGGCACCGCATGGGCGCGCCCACTGCGAAAGGCATTGAGCGGTCGTTCCGGCAGAAACTCGCCGTCAACGACCGGGGCGAGACAGAACGTGCCGGGCGTCGAATCGGGGGTGCGCACCTGCAGGGCGAGCGCGGCCAGGGTCAGATCGGTGGCCGAGGCCGTGGTCAGCAGCTCGGCCGCGGTGAGGCGGGCCGCGAGCCCGGGTGTGAGCCCGCCGGCGACGGATGCCGCGGTCTGGCCTCTCACATCGTCTTCCCGTTCGGTGGACTCCCACCGCACCGCCGCCTGGTGCTCCTGCGCCGGCGCGGCAACCCGGATGGGCGGCGCGGCGGACCGGGGAATCGCGTTGCGCAGCAGGCTCAACGGCCCGGGCGCACGCGGCCGGGCCCGCAGCGCGTCGTCGGCCGCAGGGGCACCGCCGGTCGGGGCCGGTCGGATCGAGCGGCCGATGGGGGAAAACGCGGGGCGATCGGTGGTCGGCCTGCTGACCACTCGTCGCAACTCCCCGACGAACTCCGCGGCCCAGGCGGCGGTCTGCTCGCCGGGATAGGCGGCATCCGCCGGCGGGCTCTGCGCAATGGCCCGGGCGAACAGCCCTCGGGCCGCGGGGGTGGTCATCAGGGTAAGCACGGCGTTGGCGCCGGCCGATTCGCCCAAGATAGTCACGTTGTGCGGGTTGCCGCCGAAGACACGGATATTGTCCCGCACCCATTCGAGCGCGGCGACCTGGTCGTGCAGGCCCAGGTTGCTGTCAAATGGTCGTTCCGAGGTGGAGTAGTGGCTGAAGTCGAGGTAGCCCAGGGCGCCGAGGCGGTAGTTGAAGCTGACGTAGATGACTCGTCCGCTGCGTACGAAGTCGGTCCCCTGGCCCGAGAAGTCGAGTGACCCCCCGGTGCTGTAGCCTCCGCCGTGGATGAAAACCATCACCGGCATGGCGAGTCGTTTTCGGCGCGGCGCGGCGGGGCGCTGCACGTTGATGCTGAGGCAGTCCTCGCCGGACGGGACTTTGGGATCGGTGCCGCGAAACTGGCCCTTGTAGACCTGGGGGGCAACGTTGCCGAAAGTCGAGGCGTCCCGAAATCCCGGCCAGGCCGGCACCGGCCCCGGCGCCCTAAATCGCAGGGTGCCCACCGGCGGAGCCGCAAAGGGGATGCCCCGCCAAGCGAGCACGTCGCCCTCCTGCACGCCGCGCACGATGCCGCCGGTCACGCGCACGTCGAGGCGGGCGTGGGGGTGCAGGGATGCCTGCTGCTCGGAGGGTTCTGGAAGGACCGGGATGACCATGGGACGTTCCTCCAATGCTGACGTGCCGCTCTGCCGCCGTGCTCTGCTCGTGTCCTGCTCGTGCCTTTCGTGCGTGGGGGTGCCGTCGTGTGGCGTCGTGTCAGCGGTACTCCGGATTGGCGGTGAAGCCGAATCGTTCGCCCGAGTCCCAGTTCTGCCGCAGGTTGCCATAGGCGGGGATGCCGCCAGCGGCCTTCAGCAGGGCGGCGAGGTGCATCAGGTTCCAGGTCATGAAGGTGGTGTTGCGGTTCGTGAACTCGTTCTGTGGTCCGCCGGAGCCGGGGTCCAGATAGCTGGGCCCGGGGCCGATCTCCCCGATCCAGCCGCTGTCCGCCGCCGGCGGGATCGTGTAGCCGATGTGCTGCAGGCTGTACAGGAGATTGGAGGTGCAGTGTTTGACGCCGTCTTCGTTGCCGGTGATGATTGCCCCGCCGACCTTGCCGTAGAAGAGGTACTGACCCTTCTGGTTGAATTCGCCCGAGTGGGCGTAGAGACGTTCCACGATGCGCCGCGTGACGGAACCGTTGTCGCCGAGCCAGATCGGCCCGGCGAGCACCAAGATGTCTGCGGCCTGAACTTTTGGGAACAGGCCGGGCCAGGCATCCGTCGCCCAGCCGTGTTCGGTCATGTCCGGATAGACGCCGGTCGCGATGTCGTGGTCGACGGCTCTCAGGATGTCGACTGTGACCCCCTGTGCGCGCATCAGGCGGGCGCTGAGGTCGATGATGCCCTGGGTGTTGCTGACTTCGGGGCTGCGCTTGAGGGTGCAGTTGATGAAGAGCGCGGTGAGCCCGGTGTAGTTGAGCGCGGTCCGGTCGGGAGCGGAACTGGCGGAAGGGGGCATCGGTTCAGTCATGGCGCCCAGTGTTGCACCGCGTGAATGTGCTGGCTAGCGGTCAACATACGTTTCTCGGCGGTCACGCAACTCATGTCGAATCTAGAACGGAATGACCTCGTCTTTCGCGAGGGGTGGTTGGGTCCAGAGTTCGGCGGGGGTGAGGTGTCGTGGTTCGAGGGCTTTCAACTCGGCCTTGATCTGTTTTTTGGTTTTCTTGATCGGTCTGAGGTCGGGTGGGCTCATGCGGGGTTCGGGGAAGGTGGGGTAGTGGCGGCCGGCGGGGCTGGTCCAGTGCAGGATGCCTTTCTGGTCTTGGCTGACTTCCCACCCGGTCTCGTGCTTGAGCNCAGTGCAGGATGCCTTTCTGGTCTTGGCTGACTTCCCACCCGGTCTCGTGCTTGAGCCGGTGCGAGTAGCGGCAGAGCAGCGCGAGGTTTTGCAGGTTGGTTTCGCCGCCGAGGGCCCAGTCGTGGGTGTGGTCGACGTCGTCGTGCCCGGCCGGGCGGGTGCAGCCCGGGGCGCGGCAGCCCTGGTCACGAATCTCCACCGCCTTGCGTAATCCGGCAGGCACTCTGTATCGGTCGCGGCCCACCGACAGCACGACGCCGGTTTCGGGGTGCACGAGCAGCCGGGTGAACCCGGTCGCCGTGCCCGCCAAACGCCGCGCGGTCTCCGGG
>NZ_QZVS01000087.1 GCF_003602235.1 Cryobacterium melibiosiphilum | reverse complement strand
AACCACATAGTGGACGCATGCAGCTTATTCAAACTGTAGTGTTATCAAATTATCGGCTTATTAGTACCGGTCAGCTCCGTGGGTCTTTAGTCCCCACTTCCACATCCGGCCTATCAACGCAGTAGTCTAGCTGCGAGCCTCTCCCCCGAAGGGATGGAAATCTCATCTCGAAGCCGGCTTCCCGCTTAGATGCTTTCAGCGGTTATCCGTTCCGAACGTAGCTAATCAGCGGTGCTCCTGGCGGAACAACTGACACACCAGAGGTTCGTCCATCCCGGTCCTCTCGTACTAGGGATAGATCTTCTCAAATTTCCTGCGCGCGCAGCGGATAGGGACCGAACTGTCTCACGACGTTCTAAACCCAGCTCGCGTACCGCTTTAATGGGCGAACAGCCCAACCCTTGGGACCTACTCCAGCCCCAGGATGCGACGAGCCGACATCGAGGTGCCAAACCATGCCGTCGATATGGACTCTTGGGCAAGATCAGCCTGTTATCCCCGAGGTACCTTTTATCCGTTGAGCGACAGCGCTTCCACAAGCCACTGCCGGATCACTAGTCCCGACTTTCGTCCCTGCTCGACTTGTCAGTCTCACAGTCAAGCTCCCTTGTGCACTTACACTCGACACCTGATTGCCAACCAGGTTGAGGGAACCTTTGGGCGCCTCCGTTACTTTTTAGGAGGCAACCGCCCCAGTTAAACTACCCACCAGGCACTGTCCCTGAACCGGATCACGGTTCGAAGTTAGGTATCCAATATGACCAGAGTGGTATTTCAACAATGACTCCACCTGAACTAGCGTCCAAGCTTCACAGTCTCCCACCTATCCTACACAAGCCACACCGAACACCAATACCAAGCTGTAGTAAAGGTCACGGGGTCTTTCCGTCCTGCTGCGCGTAACGAGCATCTTTACTCGTAATGCAATTTCGCCGAGTTCGCGGTTGAGACAGCTGGGAAGTCGTTACGCCATTCGTGCAGGTCGGAACTTACCCGACAAGGAATTTCGCTACCTTAGGATGGTTATAGTTACCACCGCCGTTTACTGGGGCTTAAATTCTCAGCTTCGCCTTACGGCTAACCGTTCCTCTTAACCTTCCAGCACCGGGCAGGCGTCAGTCCGTATACATCGTCTTGCGACTTAGCACGGACCTGTGTTTTTAGTAAACAGTCGCTTCCCACTGGTCTCTGCGGCCTTCGAACGCTCCCGGAGCAAGTCCGTTCACGCCTCAGGCCCCCCTTCTCCCGAAGTTACGGGGGCATTTTGCCGAGTTCCTTAACCACGATTCTCTCGATCTCCTTAGTATTCTCTACCTGATCACCTGAGTCGGTTTGGGGTACGGGTGACTAAAACCTCGCGTCGATGCTTTTCTTGGCAGCATAGGATCACTGATTTCACCCTTACGGGCTACCCATCGGGTCTCAACCTTATATGAGAGACGGATTTGCCTATCTCTCGGCCTACATCCTTAGACCGGGTCAACCATCGCCCGGCTCAGCTACCTTCCTGCGTCACACCTGTTAATACGCTAACCGCACCAGCATAGGGTCGCACGCTAGGCCCCACGCTTCACCCCGAAGGGATCCATCTAGGGGATTCAGATGCTTAGCATTACTGGATTAGCTTGGGCGGTTTTTCGTCAGTACGGGAATATCAACCCGTTGTCCATCGACTACGCCTGTCGGCCTCGCCTTAGGTCCCGACTTACCCAGGGCGGATTAGCCTGGCCCTGGAACCCTTGATCTTTCGGAGGACGGGTTTCTCACCCGTCTTTCGCTACTCATGCCTGCATTCTCACTCGTGTGGCCTCCACGGCTGGTTTACACCGCCGCTTCGCTGGCCACACGACGCTCTCCTACCCATCAACACGGCTGAACCAACACCACAAGGGTGCGGCTAACCAAAAATATCAATGCCACAACTTCGGTGGCGTGCTTGAGCCCCGTTACATTGTCGGCGCGGAATCACTTGACCAGTGAGCTATTACGCACTCTTTCAAGGGTGGCTGCTTCTAAGCCAACCTCCTGGTTGTCTGTGCAACTCCACATCCTTTCCCACTTAGCACGCGCTTTGGGACCTTAGTTGGTGGTCTGGGTTGTTTCCCTCTCGACGATGAAGCTTATCCCCCACCGTCTCACTGCTGCGCTCTCACTTACCGGCATTCGGAGTTTGGCTGACGTCAGTAAGCTTTTAGGCCCCATCGGCCATCCAGTAGCTCTACCTCCGGCAAGAAACACGCAACGCTGCACCTAAATGCATTTCGGAGAGAACCAGCTATCACGAAGTTTGATTGGCCTTTCACCCCTATCCACAGCTCATCCCCTCCATTTTCAACTGAAGTGGGTTCGGTCCTCCACGACGTCTTACCGTCGCTTCAACCTGGCCATGGATAGATCACTTCGCTTCGGGTCTAGGACATGCGACTGAATCGCCCTATTCAGACTCGCTTTCGCTACGCATTCCCCTCTCGGGTTAAGCTCGCCACATATCACTAACTCGCAGGCTCATTCTTCAAAAGGCACGCTGTCACCAGAATCAGACTGGCTCCAACGGTTTGTAAGCAAACGGTTTCAGGTACTATTTCACTCCCCTCCCGGGGTACTTTTCACCTTTCCCTCACGGTACTTGTTCACTATCGGTCATGTAGGAGTATTTAGGCTTATCAGGTGGTCCTGACAGATTCACACGGGATTTCTCGGGCCCCGTGCTACTTGGGATACTTCTCGGGTGATTACTGCATTTCGACTACGGGGTTCGCACCCTCTATGACCAGGCTTTCAATCCTGTTCGTCTATACAACGCTCTAACCCTCACCATTCGGTAGAATTGGTAGAAAAGTCCCGCAACCCCGACCATGCAACGCCTACCGGCTATCACACATGATCGGTTTAGCCTCATCCGGGTTCGCTCGCCACTACTAACGGAATCACTGTTGTTTTCTCTTCCTGTGGGTACTGAGATGTTTCACTTCCCCACGTTCCCTCTACCCGCCCTATATATTCAGGCGGGAGTCACCAGGTCACCTCACGGGCCTGGCGGGGTTTCCCCATTCGGACATCCTCGGATCACAGTTCGTTTATCAACTCCCCGAGGCTTATCGCAGATTACTACGTCCTTCTTCGGCTCTACATGCCAANCCGAGGCTTATCGCAGATTACTACGTCCTTCTTCGGCTCTACATGCCAAGGCATTCACCGTTTGCTCTTAAAAATTTGAAATCACATGAGTTTGAATCGATTGGTGCCACGGAACGAATCCCGCGGCAGAAATTGACCAATGATCTAACACACACNTTATCAACTCCCCGAGGCTTATCGCAGATTACTACGTCCTTCTTCGGCTCTACATGCCAAGGCATTCACCGTTTGCTCTTAAAAATTTGAAATCACATGAGTTTGAATCGATTGGTGCCACGGAACGAATCCCGCGGCAGAAATTGACCAATGATCTAATTGCTTAGATCTTTGTAATTTGCTCTCTTACGAGAGNCCCGAAGGCATGTGTTTTGATCTTTGTAATTTGACCCCGAAGGGTTCAAATTTAAGATGCTCGCGTCCACTGTGTAGTTCTCAAAGTACGGGCGGTACCCTGTCCTGCCGGCGAATGATGCCAACACAACAAAGTCCAGAGGAACAGTTCAACCCAGACTTACGTCCGAATTGTTCCGGTCCCTCAGGACCCAACAGCGTGCATATACAAGTCTCTCAACAACCGGCCGTTCCAACTCCCGAAGGAGCGTACCAGGCCAGCCGAAGCCGTTCTTGTATCAATGTCAATGTTCCACCCATGAGCGCCACCAGAAGCGTTCGCTTCTGTAATGACTGGCACCGTTGATCTCGCTGTATACAGACGAGCGGTNATGCCAACGAAAAGAAGTCCAGAGGAACAGTTCGATCCTCCCCGAAAGGAGAAACGTTCCGGTCCCTCAGGACCCAACAGCGTGCATATACAAGTCTCTCCGAAACCTACTTTTCCAACCCCGTCCTCACAGACCAGGCGTACCGAATAAATCTCAGCCGTTCTTGCATCAATGTCAATGTTCCACCCATGAGCGCCAGCCAAGAACGTTCGTCTTGGTCTGACTGGCCGACATGTTCCGCTGTATACAGACGGGACGGCACGTGCTCCTTAGAAAGGAGGTGATCCAGCCGCACCTTCCGGTACGGCTACCTTGTTACGACTTAGTCCTAATCACCGATCCCACCTTCGACAGCTCCTCCCCTTACGGGTTAGGCCACCGGCTTCGGGTGTTACCGACTTTCATGACTTGACGGGCGGTGTGTACAAGGCCCGGGAACGTATTCACCGCAGCGTTGCTGATCTGCGATTACTAGCGACTCCGACTTCATGAGGTCGAGTTGCAGACCTCAATCCGAACTGAGACCGGCTTTTTGGGATTCGCTCCACCTTGCGGTATCGCAGCCCTTTGTACCGGCCATTGTAGCATGCGTGAAGCCCAAGACATAAGGGGCATGATGATTTGACGTCATCCCCACCTTCCTCCGAGTTGACCCCGGCAGTATCCCATGAGTTCCCACCATTACGTGCTGGCAACATAGGACGAGGGTTGCGCTCGTTGCGGGACTTAACCCAACATCTCACGACACGAGCTGACGACAACCATGCACCACCTGTATACCGACCTTGCGGGGCGACCATTTCTGGCCGTTTCCGGTATATGTCAAGCCTTGGTAAGGTTCTTCGCGTTGCATCGAATTAATCCGCATGCTCCGCCGCTTGTGCGGGCCCCCGTCAATTCCTTTGAGTTTTAGCCTTGCGGCCGTACTCCCCAGGCGGGGAACTTAATGCGTTAGCTGCGACACGGAGACCGTGGAATGGTCCCCACATCTAGTTCCCAACGTTTACGGCATGGACTACCAGGGTATCTAATCCTGTTCGCTCCCCATGCTTTCGCTCCTCAGCGTCAGTTACGGCCCAGAGATCTGCCTTCGCCATTGGTGTTCCTCCTGATATCTGCGCATTCCACCGCTACACCAGGAATTCCAATCTCCCCTACCGCACTCTAGTCTGCCCGTACCCACTGCAGGCCCGAGGTTGAGCCTCGGGTTTTCACAGCAGACGCGACAAACCGCCTACGAGCTCTTTACGCCCAATAATTCCGGACAACGCTTGCACCCTACGTATTACCGCGGCTGCTGGCACGTAGTTAGCCGGTGCTTTTTCTGCAGGTACCGTCACTTCCAGGAAAACCCAGTCGCTTCTTCCCTACTAAAAGAGGTTTACAACCCGAAGGCCTTCGTCCCTCACGCGGCGTTGCTGCATCAGGCTTGCGCCCATTGTGCAATATTCCCCACTGCTGCCTCCCGTAGGAGTCTGGGCCGTGTCTCAGTCCCAGTGTGGCCGGTCACCCTCTCAGGCCGGCTACCCGTCGTCGCCTTGGTGAGCCATTACCTCACCAACTAGCTGATAGGCCGCGAGCTCATCCTTGACCAAAATTCTTTCCACCCAAAAAGATGCCTCTTCAGGTCGTATCCGGTATTAGCTACAGTTTCCCGCAGTTATCCCAGAGTCAAGGGCAGATTGCTCACGTGTTACTCACCCGTTCGCCACTGATCCAAGGAGCAAGCTCCTCTTCACCGTTCGACTTGCATGTGTTAAGCACGCCGCCAGCGTTCGTCCTGAGCCAGGATCAAACTCTCCGTAAATGTTTGAATAGCTCCAAGATCCGAAGACCCCGTGCCCATCTAGTGCACCAAGCCGCCGGAATAGGCGAACAAGGCACAAGTTTGAAACTGACAGAACAAATCATTACTGACTTGCTTTGTTTAGTTGCCCAATCTCGAAAGACCAGGACTTTTTCAATATTATTTCCAAAGGAATCTCTTGGCTGATCACCGCTAGAAACGGATCAACAACCACGAGGTTTTTGGCATTTGACATTGTGCACGCTGTTGAGTTCTCAAGGATCGGACGCACCCAGCTTCAAACCCGTATAATGGGCGGTCGCTCTGGGGCAACTTGTCTAACTTAGCCATTCCATCAGACGCTGTCAAGTCGGCGTTTCCGCCGCTCGAACCGCTTGATAAGGGCTCTTCGTCATCATGTGGAACCTTTCGGTTCGCTCGCTCTGACTGGTCCCGCTTGAGGCCGGCAGCTGAACAGCTTTCCGAACCTGTGGGGTACGTGTGATTACATTACGCACCCCGCGCATCCCCGTCAAACAGCGGCCGCAACCCGGGCGTGTCGCTTGCCCGCAACCCGCCCGTAACCTCCCCGTAACCCGGGGATCGGCCCGCACTTCGCCGCCTAGACCCCGCAAGCCAGCCCTCGGACTGCAGGTCGTCTCGCCCGGTTTCGACCAGCGCGCTTCGCGCGCCGGCTCAACCAGCGAAATTGTTAACATCCCGCTGGTTGAGCCGCGACGTGTTTTCGGCAGGCTCAACAACCGGCGGTCGAAACCCCGCGAGCCGATGCTCAGACCGCGGAAAAGCCCGCTGGGCGCCGGATTGAGCTTGTCGAAATATCAACCAGCGGGCATCCGCGGTTCAACCGGCGGCTAGTAGCGGTAGTGGTCGACCTTGTAGGGGCCGTCGATCGGCACGCCGATGTAGGCGGACTGCTCGTCGGTCAGCACGGTCAGCTCCACACCGAGGGCGTCGAGGTGCAGGCGGGCGACCTTCTCGTCGAGGTGCTTCGGCAGCACGTACACGCCGATCGGGTAGTTCTCGGGTGTGCAGTACAACTCGATCTGCGCCAGTACCTGGTTGGTGAACGAGTTGCTCATCACGAACGAGGGGTGTCCGGTGGCGTTGCCGAGGTTCATCAGGCGCCCCTCACTGAGCACGAGCACACTGCGGCCGCTCGGCAGGTGCCACTCGTGCACCTGCGGCTTGATCTCGACCTTGAACGCCCCCGGCAGGGATTCGAGCGCGGCCATGTCGATCTCGTTGTCGAAGTGCCCGACGTTGGCGACGATCGCGAGGTGCTTCATGCGCAGCATGTGGTCGACGCCGATGACGCTGAGGTTGCCGGTACCACTGACGAAAATGTCAACCTGCTCGACGACGGATTCGAGGCGGGCGACCTGGAAGCCATCCATTGCCGCCTGCAAAGCGTTGATCGGGTCGATCTCACTCACGATGACTCGGGCGCCCTGGCCGCGCAGCGCCTCCGCGGCTCCCTTGCCGACATCGCCATAACCGGCGACGAAGACGACCTTGCCGCCGATGAGGACATCCGTCGCCCGGTTGAGGCCGTCGGGGAGGGAATGACGGATGCCGTACTTGTTGTCGAACTTGCTCTTGGTGACCGAGTCGTTGACGTTGATCGCCGGGAACAACAGCTGCTTGGCGGCGAAAAGTTCGTAGAGGCGGTGCACGCCGGTCGTGGTCTCCTCGGTGACGCCGAGCAGGTCGGCGGCGATGAGGGTGTAGCGGTCGGTCGACTCGGCGAGCGAGCGGCGCAGGGCGGCGAGAATCACGCCGTATTCGTGGCTGTCGCCGGCGGCATCGGCCGGGACCGCGCCGGCCTGTTCGAATTCGCGGCCCTTGTGCACGAGCATCGTGGCGTCTCCGCCGTCGTCGAGGATCATGTTCGGGCCGGTCCAGGTGGCTCCGGCAGCGGATGCTTCGGCGCTCCAGTCGAAGATCTGCTGGGTGCACCACCAGTAGTCCTCGAGGGTTTCACCCTTCCAGGCGAACACGGGAACGCCGGCGGGGGCATCCGGGGTACCGGTCGGTCCCACGGCGATCGCGGCGGCCGCGTCGTCCTGGGTGGAGAAGATGTTGCAGCTGGCCCAGCGCACTTGCGCGCCGAGGTCGACCAGGGTTTCGATGAGCACGGCCGTCTGCACGGTCATGTGCAGGGATCCGGCGATGCGGGCGCCGGCGAGCGGCTTGGACTCGCCGAATTCGGCGCGGAGGGCCATAAGGCCCGGCATCTCGTTTTCGGCCAGGCGCAGCTGGTGGCGGCCGGCTTCGGCGAGCGAGAGATCGGCGATCTTATAGGCGAACGCGGGGACGGTGTGGGGCGCAGCGACAGTCATGCGTCCATCTTGCCATTCCCGGCTGCGCGGGTCGCGGGATGCGTCGCACGGCGACCCGCGGCATCCGCTGCCTCAGTCGGTTGCTGCCGTACCATTCGACGGAGATCGGGCCGGTTTCGGGTCACGCCAGGCGATTTTCGGCTAATTCGGGGGCAATCTCCGTCGAATGGTACGCGGTCGGGGGTGCGATCAGAGCTGGACGGCGATGAGCTGCGGCGGCCATGACGAGGAGCGCGACCAGCGCGGCGACGGCGCCGGCCCAGATCGGCGCGGTGTAGCCTCCCCCGGCGGTGATCAGCAGTCCGCCGAGCCACGCGCCGAGCGCGTTGCCGAGATTGAAGGCGCCGATGTTGGCGCCGGAGGCGAGAGTGGATGCCCCGGGCGCGAACTTCATGACCCGCATCTGCAGTCCGGGCACGATGGCGAAACCGAAGAAGCCCATCAGCACGAGGGACACGATCGTCGCGACCTGATTCTGCGCGGTGAGGGCGAAGAAAATAAGCACGGCCGTGAGCCCCGCGAGCAGCACGATGAGGCTGGTGTCGAGGGCACGGTCCGCGGCGCGGCCGCCGAGGGTGTTGCCGAGGAACAGGCCGACCCCGAAGACGATCAGCAGCCACGGCACGGTGCTCGAGGCGAATCCGCTGACCTCGGTGAGGGTGAAGGCGATGTAGGTGAAGGCGCCGAACATGCCGCCGAATCCGAGGATGGTCACCGCGATGGAGAGCCAGACCTGCGACGACCGGAAGGCGCGCAGTTCGCCTCGAAGGCTCGCGGCGTGCGGGGCTTTCATGCTGGGCACGAGGAAGACGAGCCCCATCAGGGCGACGACGCCGATGGCCGTGATGGCCCAGAACGTGGAGCGCCAGCCGAAGGCCTGCCCGAGCAGGGTGCCGAAGGGAACGCCGAGCACGTTCGCGGTGGTCAGGCCCGTGAACATGATGGCGATCGCGGCGGCCTTCTTGTTCTCGGGCACGAGGTCCGCCGCCACGACGGAGCCGATGCCGAAGAAGGCGCCGTGGCAGAGGGCCGCGATGATGCGGCCGGCGAGCATGATTTCGTAGGTGGGCGCAATGGCGGAGAGCAGGTTGCCCGCGATGAACAGCACCATGAGGGCGACGAGCACGCGCTTGCGGGAGAACCGGGTGACGGCCGCCGTCAGGCCGAGGGCGCCGACGACGACGCTGAGCGCGTAGCCGGAGATGAGCCAGCCGGCCACCGCCGGGGTGACGCCGAAGTCCGCCGCGACCTCGGGCAGCAGTCCCATGATGACGAACTCGGTGAGGCCGATGCCGAAACCCCCGAGGGCGAGGGCAATCAGGCTGATGGGCATGTGAAACTCCTTGGAACAAACGGATGTTTCCGCGCCGGCCAGGTCCCGGCCGATTACGACGCGTACGCTAGTAGTTGCAAGCGCGTTATATATCCTTGCACGAATTGATTGCACACGCTAGCTAAACGCGTGCGCAACTGTATACGTACTGCCCGATTGTGAGTGAGCCGATTCTGATTCATGGAGGTCCCGATGAGCATCGAAGACGACGCCGTCGAACTGCGCGCCCGGGGTTGGCGCACCCTCGCCGCCCTGCACGGCGCCATCGACACCGAGCTCGAGCGTGCCCTGCAGGCCGCAGCCGCACTGTCCGTTGTTGAATACACCGTGCTCGACGCCCTCAGCCGCCAGGATGGCTGGCACATGCGCATGCAGCAGCTCGCCCATGCGACCGCACTCTCGAGCAGCGCCACGACCCGTCTCGTGAACCGGTTGGAGGATCGTCAGCTGCTCACCCGCATCCTCTGCGCCGATGATCGACGCGGAATCTACACCGAGCTCACCCCCGCAGGCCAGCACCTGTTGCTCGCGGCGCGCCCGGTGCACGACGACGCCCTCGAGGCGGCGCTGACTTCAGCGGAAGCTATTCCCGAACTCGCCCCGCTCGTGCGGGCGCTGCACGGCGGGGCGCCCGCGCCAATCTAGCCGCACCCCGCCCTTGCGATCCTGCGCGAGTGAGCAATTAATGCACCAAACCTTCGCGGGAAGTGCATTAACTGCTCACTCGCGGAAAAAGCGGGGACGGCTCAGGAAGCCGAGACGGGGAGCGGGCGCTTGCGGTAACGCAGCACGCCGACCGTCACAAGCACCGCGGCGAGCAGCAACGACAGCAAGAGCGACTCACGGGTCTTCTCGATCACGAGCATGCCGACCAGCAGGGCGAGGATGCTGGCGATCGCGAACCAGGTCAGGTACGGAAACAGCCACATCTTCAGGGACAGCGCGCGGGTCTCAGCGGGGCTCAGACGGCGCCGCAGAATCAGCTGCGACACCGCGATGACGAGCCAGACGAAGAGCGCGATCGCACCGGACGTGTTCACGAGGAACAAGAACACCGTGTCGGGCGCGAGGTAGTTCAGCCCGACGGTCAGGAACCCGACGACGGTCGAGGCCAGCACCGCGCTGCGCGGCACGCCGCTCTTCGAGATGTGAGTCCAGGACTTGGGCGCATCCGAGCGCACCGCGAGCGAGAACAGCATCCGGCTCGCCGTGTACAGCCCCGAGTTCAGGCACGACAGCACCGAGGTGAGCACGATGATGTCCATGATCGTGCCGGCGCCGGGGATTCCGTAGAGCTCGATCGCCGCAACGTAGGGGCTTTTCGTGACGGATGCCGCATCCCACGGCAGCACGGTGACCACGACCGCGATCGAGCCGATGTAGAAGATCAGGATGCGCCACACGGTCGAGCGCACGGCCTTGCGTACGGCGTCGACCGGGTTTTCGGACTCGCCGGCGGCGATCGTGGCGATCTCCGCGCCGAAGAAGGAGAACACGACCACGAGCACGCCACCGAGCACGGCGCCGCTGCCGTTCGGGAAGAATCCGCCTTGGCCGGTGAGGTTGGAGAGCCCCGGGGCTGGCACGCCGGGCATCAGGCCCAAGATCGCGACGACTCCGAGCAGCAGGAACACCACGATCGCGGCGACCTTGATCGAGGCGAACCAGAATTCGAACTCGCCGAACGACTTGACGGAGGCGACGTTCGTGAGGGTCAAGAGCACCATGAGAATGAGCGCCCAGACCCACTGGTCGACGCCGGGAACCCAGCGGTGCACGATCGCCGCGCCGGCGGTGGCCTCGATGCCGAGCACGATGATCCAGAACCAGGCGTAGAGCCAGCCGATGCTGAATCCGGCCCAGCGGCCGAGGGCGCGGTCGGCGTAGGCCGAGAACGAGCCGGTCTCCGGGCTGGCCGCGGCCATCTCGCCGAGCATCCGCATGACGAGGATCACGACGAACCCGGCGGCGGCGTAGGCCACGAGGATACCGGGGCCGGCCTCCTTGATGGCCGCGCCCGAGCCCACGAACAGGCCGGCCCCGATGACGCCGGCGATGGCGATCATCGACAGGTGCCGCGGCTTCAACGTGCGGGAGAGTTGTGGTTCACCACCCGGAACGCCGGGGGAAGCGGATGCCGTGGGGCCCGCATCCGCGTGAGGGGAAGTTCTTGAGGGTGTCGTGCTGGCCAGGGGATCAGGGGCCATGGTGGTGCTCCAGCGGGATAAGAACGATCGCGCCGCGTCGAGAGCGACGCGGGTCGAACCATTGCGGGTACTGCTTTGCCCTCCCGAGGTTAGTGGTTCGCGGGCCGGCCCCGCGCCCGCATGACGCCGCGAGCCTGGCGGATCAGGCGTCGAGGAGGGTGAGCACCGCGTCGCGCACGCGCACCATTTCGGCCGCGGTCGCGGCCTCGACGTTGAGCCGCAGCACGGGTTCCGTGTTCGAGGGCCGCACGTTGAACCACCAGAACGGTTCGGTCGTGCTTGTGAGCCCGGTGACGGTCAGGCCGTCGAATTCGTCGAAGTCCGCGTCGCCGCTGTAGGCCTCGACGATGCTCGCGTAGGCTCCGGGCACGTCGTCAACCTCGAGGTTGATCTCCCCCGACATGGCGTACGGGGCGACCTCCGCGGCGAGCGCCGACAGGGCGAGCGGCTGCCCGCCCCGTTCGGCCAGGCCCAGTTCGGCAAGCACGTGCAGCGCGGCGAGTAGGCCGTTGTCGGCGCCGAAGAAGTCCCGAAAGTAGTAGTGGCCGGAGTGCTCCCCGCCGAAGACGGCGCCGGTCTCGCGCATGTCCTCCTTGATCAGGGAGTGGCCGACCTTGGTGACCACCGGAACGGCGCCGGCCGCTTCGATCGTCTCGACCAGCCGCCGCGAGGTGACGAGGTTCAGCAGCACGACGATTTCGGCGGCGGGGTCGGCCGCGCGGTCCCGGGCGATCAGGCGGCGGGCGACGATCGCGGCGACCGCGGACGGGTCCACGACCTCGCCGGCCTCGTCGATCACGAAGCAGCGGTCGGCGTCGCCGTCGAACGCCAGGCCGAGGTCGGCGCCGTGGGCGATGACGGCCTGCTGCAGGTCGAGCAGGCTGCCGGCCGGCATCGGGTTGGGCGCGCGGTGCGGAAAGGTGCCGTCGAGTTCGAAATACAGCGGGATGACCTCGATCGGCAGCGCGGCCAGCCCCGCCGCGTCGCCGAGCACGGCCGGCACCGTCAGTCCGGCCATGCCGTTGCCGGCGTCGACGACGACGCGCAGCGGGCTGAGGGGAGTGAGGTCGACCAGGGACCGCAGGTGCGCCGCGTAGGCGGGGAGGACATCCGCGTGCCGGCGGCTGCCGGGGCTGGCGACGGGCTCGATCCCGTCGGCGAGGTAGCCGGCGGCCCGATCGCGCACCGCGCTCAGGCCGGTGTCCGCGCTCATCGAGACGGCACCCGCGCGCGAGAACTTGAGCCCGTTGTACTCGGCGGGGTTGTGGCTCGCGGTGATCATGACGGCGGGCACCACGTCGCGGCCCGACACGAAGTAGGTTTCGTCGGTCGAGCACAGGCCGAGCATGACGATGGATGCCCCACGCG
Organism: Cryobacterium melibiosiphilum; assembly: GCF_003602235.1. GTDB lineage: Bacteria > Actinomycetota > Actinomycetes > Actinomycetales > Microbacteriaceae > Cryobacterium > Cryobacterium melibiosiphilum. The sequence goes on along the minus strand of NZ_QZVS01000087.1, from coordinate 114,289 downwards.
CCTCGGCCCCGTCGGCGAACGCCTCAGCGAACTCGGCCGAGGACTCCCGCATGTCCTGGCCGATGGCGATCTCGGCCGCCTGCCCGCCCGGTGTGGCCACCTCGTCGGCGAAGGCGGCGCCGAGGGCGCGCACCAGCGGGGCGGTCAGCTCCGCTCCGACGAGACCGCGCACATCGTAGGATCCGACAACGAGGGACAGGTGGGCGAGGGCTTCTTGCGACGAACTCATACCGGGGAATCTACCCCACGGGTCTGACCGACCGTCCCGAACGGGGGCCGCGAGTCAGAGCTGCGGCTGGTCGCCGCCGAGGGCGGCGTGCCGCATCAGGCTCCAGCCCGCCGGAACGGTGGTGAGCTGGGCATGCCGGGCGCAGAGGTCGAAACTGTGCGGGCTCTTCGTCACGGCGAGCGGGCCGAGCACGGCGAGTGCGTCGGCATAGTCGAAGGTCAGGGTGGCGACGGCGGGAGCCTGACAGGCCACTCGGGAACACGGTCGGAAATCCATTTGCTTGCAGCGTACTCGGGTGAGGCCGCAGCGAGCTTCCCGGCACGGCGCACCCGCGAACTAAGATTGGCCCATGCCTCGATCTCGTCGATCCTCCTCTCCGGAACCGACGGTGCGTGGGCGTGGGCGGGACCGTCACGGCCGCGGCATCCGCAGCTCGGCTACCGGGCCCTATTTGCCGCCGCTGCGCACCCGGATCGACCTGTTCGATATGACGGTCGCCTCGACCGTCGAGTACCTGCGCGGCGTCTGGCCCGAGGAACTCGCCGACGTCAGGTTCCTCACCGCGGCCGGGCCTGCCACCGTGCCTGCCGGCACCGACGTGAGCATTGAACGCTGGCACGTATCCGCTGCGGAACGTCGTGTCGTCTTCTACCGGCTGCCGATCCAGCGTCTGTCACGCCTGCACCTGAACGACGAGATGCACCAGCGCATGATGATCGAGAGTTGCGTCTTTCGCGGCATCGCCGAGCTGCTCGGCAAAGACCCGTGGGACATCGCGCCCGACCGGTTTCGCCACTTCTAGCCCGCGAACCCGTCTCGCCGCCCGCACGATCGCCCCTGCTCGAGGGGCAGGTTTGGTGTGGCCGAAAGTATTCGGCCCGCGAACATCCGCGTGATTCCGGGGTTTTTCCCTGAACGTTTGCTGAATTTGATAACAGAACGGTAACAGACCGACCGATTTCCAAACCATTCTCCGCATGGAACCGAACACCTGTCATACCCCAACACACCAACGGGACAACCGAGACAAAGGATCACATCATGCGCAAATTCACCAAGACCGCACTGGGCTTCGCTTCCGCCGGAATGCTCATCGCCGGCCTCGCTGCCTGCTCCACCACCCCTGCTTCCACCGGCTCCTCGTCGGCTCCGGAATCCTCCTCGTCGGCCGAGTCCAGCCCGGTCCCCCTCGCGTCGATCCCGTCGCTCGACAACGGTGTTGACACCGCTGTGCTGCTCGACGCCGACTTCGCCGCCGCCCTCACCAGCCTCGGCCTCACCCCCGGCACCGTCGGCACCGCGACCCTGGTCGACGGCAGCCTGATCTTCCCGATCACCGGCGGAAACGTGGACTACTACGACCCCGAGGAAGACTACCGTCCGTTCGTTCAGGGCACCCTCGAGCACGAAGGCTCCGGCTTCTCCCTCACCGCCGGTGAGACCACGGTTGAGCTGACCAACTTCACCATCGACCCGGGCACTTCGGAGCTCTTCGGTGACGTCACGGTCAACGGCGAAGTTGCCGCCGAGCAGGCCCTTCTCTTCAACCTCTACGGCGGAACCCTGAAGCCCCTCGAGATGGACGGCACCAACGCCATCCTCGAAGGAACCACGGTTCACATCTCCTCCGTCGCCGCCGGCCTGCTGAACGACACGTTCGCCACCGACGCCGTTGCTGACCAGCTGCTCGTCGGCATCGCGAAGATCACCGTCGCCACCGAGTAACACCCGCTAGTCCTGCACAGGCTCCGTCTGCACAGCACTCTGCACAGCTAGCAGCATCCGAAAGGCCCGTCGCGCACAACGCGACGGGCCTTTCTACGTCGATCGATGCCTGCGCCGTGCGTAAAGCGGATGCCCGCCCTTCCAGACCACAGGCCAATCCCCTATCCTCGACACGCACCCCATGATCGGTGTGCTCCCTGGCCGTGCGCACAGACAATCCGCGCGCACCCTCCCGGCCGACCGCCTCATTCGTTGCCCGACCTTAACAGAGGCCAGACCCGATGACCCCTTCCACAGCACCCACGCCGACTGTGCCCGCCCCGGCGCGGCCAGCGCCAGCGCCGAATCTCGGCCAGGCTGGCGGTCGGTCGCGAATGCGGCCCGGCACCCGCGACGCGTTGCTGATCGGACTCGTGGGTTTCACCCTCGCCGTCGCCTTCTCCTGGGTCCCGTCACTCTGGTACGACGAAGCCGCAACCGTGACCGGCGCGACGCGCAGCTGGTCACAGCTGGCTGAGATGCTCACCTCGGTCGACGCCGTGCACGGCCTCTTCTACGCCCTGATGCATGTCTGGTTTGACCTCGTGGGGTACACCCCCTTCACCCTGCGGCTGCCAAGCGCGCTCGCGACCGGGGTCGCGGCCGGGCTGCTCGTGCTGTTCGTGCGCCGATTCGCCCCGCGCGGCACCGCCGTGCTCGCCGGCCTGCTGTTCTGCCTCCTCCCCCGCATCACCTGGATGGGCGAGGAGGGCCGCTCGTTCGCCCTCTCCACCGTGTTCGCCCTGCTGCTCACCCTCGTTTTTCTGGCCGCGTCGCGGCGTTCGGCCGAGGCCGCCGGTGCGGCCCCGGGGCCGGTCTCAGCGCGACGTGTGTGGGTTCGGGGGCGCTGGTGGCTGCTCTATGCCATGCTCGCGATCGTCGCGACCACCCTGTTCCTCTACGTTTGCCTCGTGGTCGTCGCCCACGGCGTGACCGCCGTCAGCACCCTGATCGCCGCCCGGCGTGCTGCGGGCCGGATTGACGCGGGCCGGGTTCGCGGCGGGTGGGCGGCCCTGCGCGGGTGGGCCGCGGCATCCATCGTCGCCGGACTGGTGCTGCTGCCCTTCGTTGACGAGGTCGTCGGCCAGGCCAGCCAGGTCGGCTGGATCAAGGAAATCGGTGCGACGACGTTCGACGACATCGTGGTCGTGCAGTGGTTCCTGTTCAATCCGACGTTCGCGGCGTTCGGCTGGGTGCTGATTCTCGGCGGCCTCGCCGTGCTGGGGATTCGGGCCTGGCGGAGCCGCGGAGCCGCGTCCCGCACGACGGCGTCCGCGCCGGGCATGCCGTCGCTGCTCGCGCTCGTCGTGCCGTGGCTCGTGGTGCCGACGCTCGCGCTGATCGTGCTCTCGCTCGTGATGACGCCCGTGTTCTCCCCGCGCTACCTGGCCTTTTCCGCGCCGGCCGCCGCAATCCTGATGGCCGTCGCGGTGTGCGCGCTGCCGCGGCGCTGGCTGCGCGTGACGGCGGTGCTCGCCTGTGTCGCGCTGACCGCTCCCGGCTACGTCGCGCAGCGCCTGCCCGAGGCGAAGCAGAATTCGTCGTGGAACGAGGTCGCCGACCTGATCGCGGCCGAACGTGCCCTCGAGCCGGCCGGCGCGGGTGAGGCGATCATTTACGGGCCGGTGCGGCAGCATCCGTCGGCGACGACGCGGGTGATCGCGTACTCCTACCCGGATGCCTTCGCCGGGCTGGTCGACGTGAAGCTGCGCACGCCCGCGGCCGAGACGGGGCAGTTGTGGGAGACGCGGTATCCCATCGACGAGGTGACCGACCGGTTCGCCGGGATGGACACGGTCTGGCTGGTGACGAGCAACAAGCAGGATTGGCGGCCGAGCGTGACGGCGAAACTCGCCGTGCTGGGTTACGGCCTGGACACCGAGTGGAACCTCACGGGAGTGAACGTTCTGCGCTTCGAGAAGTAGCGCGGGCCCCGCGGCGGCGGTACACCGCGACGCCGACGATCAGCAGCACCGCGACGCCGGTGGCGATCTGGGTGACGAGGTCCTCCGGGATCAGCAGCCGTAGCGTGAGTGCGAAGGGAACCGCGAGCCATTCCCAGCGGCCGGTGAGCGCGATGAAGGGCAGCAGCAGCAGCGCGTACCAAGGGTAGCGGGGGCTGACGATCAGCAGCGCGCTGCCGATCATCACGAGCTGGCCGAGCCACGGATGCGCCGGGTCGGTTTTGAGGATCACGAGCACCCCGATCACCACCAACAGGGTGCCGGCCACGATCACGCCCGCGCCGCCCGGGGCGACGAGGCTGATCAGCGCGAAGCGGCTGCCGTCTTCGTAGCCCTCCTCGCTGAGGTAGCCGGGCAGGTAGCCGAGCACGCCGATGCCGGTCGCGAGCACGTAGGGCACGTAGAGCAGCGCGAAGGTGGCGATGGAGGCGACGATGATCTTCCAGCCACGGTCGCGCAGCATCGCCGGGGCGGCGAGCACCGGGATGAGCTTGGTCGCGATCGCCGCGCCCAGGGCGATGCCGCCGAGCCAGTGGCGGCCGGACGCGGCGAGGAACACCGCGGCGAGCACGAAGATCACACCAAGCATGTCGACGTGGGAGTTGGTGACGGCCTCGGTCGCGACGAGCGGGCACCAGGCCCAGAGGGCGGCCCAGCGCGGGTTGATGCCGTGGCGCCGCATACCGAACAGCAGCATCACGGTGGTGCCGAGGCTCAGCAGCAGGCCGGCGAGCTGCAGCACCCAGTAGCCGGGCGCTGGACCGGTGATGGCACGCACGCCGGCGAAGAAGAGCTCGGCGGCCGGCGGGTAGATGGTGGGCACAGTGGTGCGGTTCAGCGTGGAGCAGAACACGTCGCCGGACTGTTTCTTCTCGACCGTTTCGAGGCGTTCGCCGATGCACTCGGGGTCGCCCGCGGCATCCGTCACCGGCGCCGGAAAGAGCCAGTCGGGCCGCAGCTCGTCGAGGCGGTCGTCGTCGGGGGTGTAGGCGTAGGGCGAGATTCCGGCGTTCTGCACGATGCCGTCCCAGGCGTAGCGGGCAGAGTCGGTGCTGGTATTCGGGGCGCCCGCCATGGCGGCGGCGCCGATCAGGGTCGACCCGGCGAGGATCAGCACGACGATGGCGCGGCCCTGCACGCGGCGCAGCAGGAACACGGCGAGCGCGAAGAGCGCCCAGAGGGTGGTGGTGCCGATCAGCAGCGGAATGCGATGGGGGCCGCCGGGCGTGAACAGGTCATAGGCCACGACCAGGAATCCGGTCAGCGCCGCACTGACTACGAGAATGACGGAGATCAGGACGGTGCGCACCCGTCCATCCTGCCTTAGGCGGATGCCGGTGGCCGGCTTTCGGCGGTGCGGGCGCGGCGGGGTCACCGGGACGTAAGGAATTGGGGCTCAGGTGTCTCGCTGGGCGCGCCGGCCGGTCGGCTCCGTGGCGCGGCATCCGCCAAGGGGCCATTGTTGGTTTTTCGCTGGCGAGATGCCAACAAACGCCCCATGCGCCACCCCGTGGAGCACCCGCCCAGCCCCCACACCCGCTCAAGGGGCCATCTGTGACACCTCGCGCACGAAGTGTCACAGATCGCCCCATGGCGCACACGAAGTGGCAAAGAACGTCCCATGAAATCGATTCAAGGGGCTATCTCTGACACCTCGCGACAGGCACAACCCCCTCAAGGGGCCATCTCTGACACCTCGCGCGCGAAGTGTCACAGATCGCCCCATGGCTGGTCGTGACTATCGGTGGATATCGCGAAGTGTCACAGATGGCCCCGTCGCCAAGCTGCGCTTCCGTCTCCATGGGGCCATCTGTGATGCTTCACGCGTAGGCGTCGCCAGTAGGTGGGCGCAGGCAGCGGATGTTGCACCCTGGGTTGCGCCCGCCCGCGCGGCAGGGCGGCGGCGGGGCCGAGCGGGGCCCAGGGCGAGAGTTCTCGGGGACGTAAGGTTTCGGCGGCGAAAAGAGGGGGTGCATCCGCGTCGAAAGTGGTGGAATTGACTATGCGGCGACTGATGTACGAGGCCCAACGCGCACTGGCATCGCCGGTGCGCACTCCCCGCATGGCCACGGTGATCGGGCGGCTGCTGGGAGCGGCGTTTTTGATCTGCTTCGGCACCGGGCTGTACAGCCATTTTCTGCAGGATCCGCTGCCGTGGATGCGCTTCGCCACCCGCCCCGAATTTCTCTACCAGTTCACCCAGGGCACCCACATCGTCACCGGCATCCTCTGCTTTCCGCTGCTGCTGGCCAAGCTCTACGTGATCTTTCCGGCGCTGTTCGCGTGGCCGCCGGTGAAGTCCGTCGTGAACGTGCTCGAACGCGCGTCGATCGCCCTGTTCGTGGGCGCGTCGCTCGTGCAGATCACGATCGGCCTGGTCAACACCTACCAGTGGTATCCGTGGCCGTTCCCGTTTCGCCAGGTGCACTTCGCGCTCGGCTGGGTGCTGATCGGGCTGCTCGCCATTCACATCGGAGTGAAGCTGCCGATCATCGTCGCCAACTGGCGTAAGAAAGCGGATGCCGCAGCGCACGACGACACGTCTGGCGGCGGGGCGGGCGGCACCGGCGGCAGCAGTCAGCGCGAGCACACCCTCACGCCCGACGACCGCCTGGTCGACGCCGTCTCGCCCCACCGGGCCGACAACCCCGAAGAAGTGCGACTCTGGGGCACCACCCGTCCCGGCGGAATCACCGGACGCATCATCGACTACATCGACGCGACTCCGGCTCTGCCGAAGCGGGTCAGCCGGCGCGGCTTTCTCGCGACGATCGGGGTGAGCGCCGTCGCGATCGGGGGCCTGACCGCCGGGCAGACCTTCGCGCCGCTCGACGCGGTGAACGTGTTCGGCCCGCGCAAGAAGGGCGTGGGCCAGCAGGGCGTTCCGGTCAACCGCACCTCGGAGCAGGCGAAGGTCGCCGACTCCGCGATGAACGCCGGCTGGGTGCTCACCGTCATCGCCGCCGGATCCGAGCTGACGTTCACCCGCGCCGAGCTCGAGGCGATGCCGCAGACCGAGGTCACCCTGCCGATCGCCTGCGTCGAAGGCTGGAGCCAGATGGCCGTGTGGCGCGGGGTGCGCATGGTCGACCTCGCGACGGCGGTCGGGGCATCCGCGTCGACCTCGTTCCGGCTGACGAGCCTCGAAGAGCGCGGCAGTTTTCGAATGACCGACATGGGCCGCGAATACGTGCAGGATCCGCTGACCCTCGTCGCCCTCGAACTCAACGGGGAAACCCTCGACCTCGAACACGGCTATCCGGCTCGCATGATCGCGCCCGGCCGGCCCGGGGTGCTGCAAACCAAATGGCTGAGCCGAATCGAGGCGATCGAGACATGAGCGTGACGACCGGACAGCCGAGCACGGCCCAGACAGCGGTTGGCGCGGGGCCGGCGGTTCCCACGGGGGCCGGGCGGGGCATCCGCTTCGCCCGGATCACCCTGCTGACCGTGGGTGTGGCGCTGCTCGCCTGGGGTGCCTACGTGATGCTCGACACCGTGCGGCTGCCGCGCATCACGGGGTTGGCGATCTGGATCGCGGCCGCGATCATCCTGCACGACGCGATTCTCGCGCCGATCCTGTTCGGCGCCGGGTTGCTGCTGCGCCGCGCGGGCCAGACAGTGCCCGGCACGGTGATCGCCGTCGTGCAGGGCACCCTCGTGGTCGGGTCGATGGTGTCGCTGATCGTGGTGCCGATCCTGGTGGCGCAGAACTTCACGCCGAAGAACCCCAGCATCCTGCCCCTGAACTACGGGCTGAACCTGGGGATCTTCTGGCTCGTGCTGGTGCTTCTCGGCACCGGGCTGTCGGCCTTGCTCTACCTGCGGGCGAGGCGGGCGAACGACCGGCCGTCGAGCAGCCAGGACTGAGTCACGGTCAGGCCGACCGCCGCGGCGCGCACGCGTAGGGCGTCGACGCCGATCTCGGCCCACGGAAACGAGCTGCTGCGGCGGCCCATCGAGTCTTCGATCGTGCCCTCGTAGGACAGCTCGTGGCCGGGATCACCGCTGACCTCGATGATCAGCTCGCCGTGGCGGGCGAGCAGGGCGGCGCAGCGCCGCAGCAGGGCCTCAGGGTCGCCGCCGATGCCGATGTTGCCGTCGACGAGCAGCAGGGTGCCCCAGGTGCCCTCGAGCGGGATCTGGTCGAACACCGAGCGGTTCAGCACGGTCAGGCCCGCGGCGAGCGCGATGCGCACCGCCGTCGGCGAGACGTCGACGCCGACGGCGGAGAGCCCGCGGTCCATCGCGGCACGCACCATGCGGCCGGGGCCGCAGCCGATGTCGAGCACCGGACCGGTCGCGCCGTCGAGCAGGGAGTGGTCGGTCGCGTCAGCGTCGGCGCTCCAACGGCCGGCGTCCATCGGGGCCATACCGTTGCGTTCGGAGTGCACGCTGTGCAGGTAGAGCACGTTCGCCTCGCTCTGCAGCGCGGCGGCGTAGGGCTCGGCGCCGCCGGCGCCGAAGGTGGAGGGCGCGAGGCGGCCCGTGGTGCGGGTGTCGGTGTCGGTGAGAGTCATCGGGTTCCCTTCGGGGCGCGAGCGGGGGCGGTCGGTCGGGGGCCGGCGACGGATGCCGCGGCCGGGGCGGGCGGGACGGCCGCCGTGAGCTCGTGGAGGGTCGCCGCGAAGCGGCCGTCGGGGGCGAGGGCGGCCACGTCGGTCGCGGCTTCGATCGTGTCGACATCAACGAGGGTCTCGAGCAGGCGCACGCGCAGGCCTGCATCCTGAAGGCGAGCGAGCTGGGTCGCTCCGGTGTCGTCCCGCGACATGGCGACGCCGCGAATCAACGCGCCCGTGGGCTTGTTCAGCCCGAGCGCCCAGAAGCCGCCGTCGACGGCGGGGCCGAACCAGGCATCCATCGTCGCGGATCGCAGGCCCGGGCCGGGGCGGGCCGCGGCGGCCCAGTCGGCGAAGACCGGGGCGAGCAGCGCGGCGGAGATCTGCGGGGTGTCCATGCCGACGAGCAGGGTGGGCTCGTCGCAGCTGTCGAAGATCGCGGCGAGGCGTTCGTCGAGGTCGCCGGCGACCTGAGGCAGGATCTCCCAGCCGGCCGCCGCGTCAGGCGGGGTCTCGCCGTCGAAGGCGAGGATGCGGCGGGCCGGGCCGCCATCGAGAGAGTTCACGGTCTCGAGGGTGTCGTCGAGGCTCGCCGAGGCGAGCTCGGCCGCGGCCTCGTAGCTCAAAGCGGGGTGCAGGCGGGTCTTGACACGACCGGGAAGGCACTCCTTCGCGATCACCACCACGATGCTCATTTGCGCACCTCGCGCAGCAGGCGGCTCATGTCGCCGACCGCGGTCAGGGTGCCGCGCACGGTACCGGTGACCTTGCTGCGGCCGACGCGCGGGGAGTAGGGGACATCCACTTCCTGGATGCGCCACCCCGCCTCGGACGCGCGCAAAAACATCTCGAGGGGGTAGCCGCTACGGCGGTCCTGGAGATTCAGGGAGAGGAGCTTCTCGCGGGAAGCGGCCCGCATCGGGCCGAGGTCATGGATGGTCACACCTGTTATTCGGCGCAGTCGCCAAGAAAGGCTGGTATTTGCTATTCGGGCGTGCACGGGCCACGATCCGGCGACCGTCGGGCGGCGGCGGCCGAGCACCAGATCGGCGGTGTCCGCCGCGACCGGGTCGACGACGCGGGGCAGGTCTTCGGGGTTCATCGAGGCATCCGCGTCGCAGAACGCGACGATCGGAGCCGTCGCGGCGAGCAGGCCGGCGTGGGCGGCGGCGCCGAATCCGCGTCTGTTTTCGTGGATCACGGTGGCCCCGAGGCTGCGGGCGATGTCGGCGGAGCCATCCGTCGACCCGTTGTCGACCACGATCGCGCGATACCCCGCAGGCAGGCGCGCCAGCACCCAGGGCAGTGCGCCGGCCTCATCGAGGCACGGAAGCACCACGTCGACTGTCGGCTGATTCTGAGTCATAGATCGACACTAAGTTGGGCTGGCTGGGAGAACCGGGCATGAAACGTTACGGAAAACGGAAGTCTGGGGCCCGGTGCGTTGTCAGGCCGGGCCATCTAGGGTGTACACCGTGGCCCCCTCACAATTTTTTGCCAGCATGCGCGCCGATGCGCTCTCCGACCGGCGGATTCTCGTCATCGACGACGACCCGACGGTCTCCGAGGTCGTCTGCCGCTACCTGCGCGCGGCCGGCTTCACCGTCGATGAGGCCCTCGACGGCCTCAGCGGGCTGCACCTGGCCGAGCAGCTGCGACCCGACCTCGTGGTGCTCGACCGGATGCTGCCCCACCTCGACGGCATCGAGGTCTGCCGGCGCGTGCGCACCAACTGGGCGATTCCGGTGATCATGCTGACCGCACTCGGCGAGGAGGAGGACCGCATCCAGGGCCTCGAAGCCGGCGCCGACGACTATCTCGTGAAACCGTTCTCACCGCGCGAGCTCGTGCTGCGGGTGCAGTCGGTGCTGCGGCGCAGCGTGCCGGAGTCGCTGCCCGAAGGGGTGATCGAGGTGGGTGAGTTCTCCCTCGACCTCGGCGCGCACGAGATTCGCCTGCGCGGCGTGCCGCTGGTCTTGACCAGCCGCGAGTTCGACCTGTTGGCCTACCTCGTCTGGCGGCCGTCGAAGGTGCTCAGCCGGGAAGACCTGATGCGCTCGGTCTGGGGCTGGGAGTTCGGCGACCTGTCCACGGTGACGGTGCACGTGCGGCGCCTGCGCGAGAAGATCGAGGCCGACCCGGCGCATCCGCGGGTCTTGAACACGGTGTGGGGCGTCGGGTACCGGTTCGATCCGGTGGCCCTCGGCGCGACGGATGCCGCCCCACGCCCGGTCGTGGCCGCCGGCCCTGCGTCCGGAGCTGTTCCCGGAGCTGTTTCCGGTGCTGTTTCCGGTGCTGTTCCGGGCGCTGTTCCGTCTGCGGCACTGTCCGGCGCCGGGGTCCCGGGCGCGGAGGCCCCCGCGGCCGCGCCCCGCAACGCGGCATTGCCCGGATCACCTGCGGCCGGCACCCCGTGACCCTGTCAGCCCTGCTCGCGGTGGCGGGCATCGCGCTGGCCTGCGCGACCGTGATCGGGGCCGTCGGGCTGCTGGTGCTGCGGATGCTCTCTCGGTCGTCACTCGTGCTGCAGCTCGTGGTCGTCGCCGCCGCGACGGTCACGTCCCTCGTGAGCGGCATGGCGGCGGCGGCCTCGCTGATGTACCTGTCCACCCACGACCTGACCGTGTTCTACTGGATCGCCGCCGTGACCGGGCTGGTCTCGATCAGCATGGCGGCGGTGCTGGGGCGATCCCTCGCGCGGGACAACCGCTACCTGCGGGCGGCGGCGGCCAGCATCGGGCGCGGCGAACCGGTGGCCTCGCCCGACCGGCACACCAGCCAGGAGTTCGCCGACCTCGCCGGAGAACTGGCCGCGACCGGAGAGCGGCTCGCCGCCCTCCGGGCCCGGGAGGACCAGGTCGAAGGCTCGCGCCGGGAGCTGGTGGCCTGGATCTCGCACGACCTGCGCACGCCGCTCGCCGGCATCCGTGCCATGGCCGAGGCCCTCGAAGACGGCATGGTCGAGGACCCCGATCGCTACTACGCGCAGATTCGCGGGCAGGTCGACCGGCTCACGGGCATGGTCGACGACCTGTTCGCGCTCTCGCGCATTCACGCCGGCACCCTGCAGCTGACCCTCGAGCCGGTCTCGCTTTACGACCTGATCAGCGACACCGTGGCCGATCTCGCGCCGGTCGCCGCGGCGAAGTCCCTCGGCCTCTCGTTCGAGGGTGAGCAGGGTCTCACCGTGCTCGCCGACCCGCGCGAGCTGGCCCGGGTCGTGGGCAACCTGGTCATGAACGCGATCCAGCAGTCCGCGGCCGGCAGCCCGATCGTGGTGTCGGCGACCGAGCACTCCGACGGGCGGGCGGTCATCAGCGTGCAGGACACCGCCGGCGGCATCCCCGACGAGGACCTCGGCCGCGTCTTCGAGGCCGGCTGGCGGGCCAGCTCCCCGCGCACTCCCCCGGACCACCCCGGCCGGCCCGGCCGCACCGGCGGCGCCGGCCTGGGCCTCGCGATCGTGGAGGGCATCGTGGAGGCCCACCGGGGCGAGGTGGTCGTCTCCAATCGAGACGGCGGATGTCGCTTCGATGTGTTCCTGCCCGCCCACCCCGCGTAGGCGACCGCTTTTCACAGGTAGTGGCGCCGCATCCGCTGCCCTCGCACCTTGCCCGCCCATGCCCATCCGCCGCACGCCGCACGCCGCACGCCGCACGCCGCACGCCGCACGCCGCACGCCGCACGCCGCACGCCGCACGAAGTGTCACAGAACGCCCCTTCACCCCAAAAATCCACCACGAAGTGTCACAGAACGCCCCATCAATCGACTTGATGGGGCCATCTCTGACACCTCACGAAACCCAAGGGGCCATCTGTGACACTTCGCTCACGAGGTGTCACAGAACGCCCCTTCACCCCAAAAATCCACCACCAAGTGTCACAGAACGCCCCATCAATCGACTTGATGGGGCCATCTCTGACACCTCACGAAACCCAAGGGGCCATCTGTGACACTTCGCTCACGAGGTGTCACAGAACGCCCCTTGAATCCGCCCGCGTCCACGAGGCCACCTCCGACATCTCACGCACGGCGACGCGCAAGCCCAGGCCAGCTGCCCTGGGAGCCGCGCATGGTTGTGGCGCCCTTTGCCCTTACTCCCGCCTCGCTGCCCCCTGGTTTCTGTTCACTGCTCACTGCTCCCTGCTCCCTGCCCCCGCCTCACGGCCCGAGACCTCGGCCTACTGCACGGGCGCGCGCAGCGGCGCCGTCGCGAACTCGCGCATCCCCTCTTCGAATGACACCGTCGCCGTCCAGCCCATTTCGGTGCGCAGGCGCTCCGAGGAGGCCGTGATGTGGCGCACGTCGCCAAGGCGATACTCCCCCGTCACGATCGGCGTCGGTCCGCCGGCCGCGCGGCTGAGTTCGGCCGCCATCTCACCGATCGTGTGCACCACGCCGCTGCCCACGTTGAAGGCCCGAAACTCGCTCGCGTCGGGTGCGGTCCAGTCGAGGGCGGCGAGGTTGGCGGATGCGACATCCCGCACGTGCACGAAGTCCCGCCGCTGCGCGCCATCCTCGAACACCCGCGGGGTCTCCCCGCGCTCGAGCGCCGACCGGAACAGCGACGCGACGCCCGCGTACGGCGTGTTCTGCGGCATCCCGGGGCCGTACACATTGTGGTACCGCAGGGCGGCGACCCGCCCGCCGGTCGACCGGGCCCACGCCGTCGCGAGATATTCCTGGCCGAGTTTGCTGCTCGCATACACGTTGCGCGGGTCGACGGGGTCGCTTTCGGAAACGAGCACGGGCGTCAGCGACGCGCCGGTGGCCGGGTCGAGCGGATCGAACCGACCGGCGTCGAGGTCGGCTACGCGCCGCGGCGCGGGCCGGGTGAACCCGGTCGGGCCGTGGTAGCTGCCCTCTCCGTACACGACCATCGAGGACGCCAGCACGAGTCGACGGATGCCCCGGGTCGCCATTTCGGCGAGCAGCACCGCGGTCCCGACCTCGTTGCTGTGCACGTAGTCGGGGGCGTCGGCGAAGTCGACTCCGAGGCCGACCTTCGCGGCCTGGTGGCAGACCACGTCGATGCCCTCGAGCGCGGCCGCGCAGGCGGCCGGATCGGTGACATCGCCGACCCGCAGCTCGACCCGGGGGTCGAGCGTGGGCGGCCCGCCGTGCACGTCGGCGCGCAGGGAGTCGAGCACGCGCACGCGGTAACCGCGGTCGAGGGCGGCCGCGACGATCGCACCGCCGATGAACCCGGCCCCGCCGGTCACGAGCAGGTGCGGGGGAAGAACGCTCATCGCTGCACGCTCGCGGTGTCTCCGTGCGCCTGACTCGTGGGCGGGTTGAGCGGCGGCAGCTCGAACCCGGGGTGGTGCTGCACCTCGCGCTCCAGCACGGCGCGCACCTGCTCCGGGGCAATGAGCGGGCGGGGAGCGAAGGATTGTGGCAGGGCGCGCAGGATGCCGTCGATCGCGGCGAGGATGCGAGGTTGGGCCTCGCGGAGGCGACGGAAGACGAGGTCGGCGGTGACGGCATCCGTCGCCGAATCAGCGGGAGCGGCAGCGGTCTCCGCACCAGGATCCGGCTCGAGCGGGCTCAAGCCGGCATCGGCGTCGGTGACGAACGAGAGGTTCACGGTGCCCATGTTCAGTTCGGAGGCCAGCACGACCTCGGGGTACTGGGTCATGTTCACGATGTCGGCGCCGGCCGCGCGAAACCAGAGCGATTCGGCGCGGGTCGAGAAGCGCGGGCCCTGGATGATGACAACGGTGCCGGTCGGGGCGAACAGTTCGCCGAGCGCCTCGAGGGCCTCGACGGCGACGCGGCGCAGCATCGGGTCGAACGGGTCGGCCGCGGAGAGGTGCTGCACCGAACCCCGATCGTAGAAGGTGTCGGGGCGGCCGCTCGTGCGGTCGATGAACTGGTCGGTGACCACGAGCATGCCCGGCGGGTACTCCGGGTTGACGCCGCCGACCGCCGCGGAGGAGATGATCGCCTTCACGCCGAGGCTCGCGAGCGCCCAGATGTTGGCGCGGTAGTTGATGAGGTGCGGCGCGACCGAGTGCCCGGTGCCGTGCCGGGGCAGAAACGCCACGCGGCGTCCGGCGCGCTGTCCGATCGTGACGCTCGCCGAGCCGTAAGGCGTGGCGATCTCATGCACGGTCGACTCGTCGGGGGCGAAGAGCTGGTAGAGGCCGGATCCGCCGATGACGGCAATCTGGGCGAGGTCGCTGGGGGTCACGGCGGGCTCCAAGGGTTCACGAAAACAAATGTCACAGGGGCGGGTGGCGTGCGGAGGTTCTGATGTGCGGATGAGCGCATCCGTTTTCACGTCTGCGCCTGGGTCAAGAATAGGCAGGCCGGGCCGGTCAGTGCAGGTAGACCCGGATCGCCTCGGCGAGGGGGCCGGCCGGGTTCAGCGTGAACGAGGCAAGCTGGCCATCGCCGACATAGCCGACCGACGCGACCGTGCTCTCGCCGCCGGTCACGACGTAGTTCACCGAGGGTGCCACCGCGAGGTCGGCGCGGGCGCCCGCGGCCACGGTGATGCGCAGGGTCTCGCCGGTGTTCGGGGTGGCGACCATGTCGACATCCGTCGCCGCCATATTGACGAGGTGCAGGGTCGGTGAGGGCCCGGCGGCGACACTGACCAGAAAGTCCCCCTCGATTTCACTCGACGACGGATACCAGGCGAAGTCGCGCCCGGCGGTGCCAACCGTGGAGGTGCGCGCGGCGGCGACGACGGGCTCGTCGGAGGTGACCTGCACCGAGTAGCTGCCCACGGCCAGGTCGGGGAACGGCACCTGGGTGGCGATGCCCGGCTCGAGTTCGACCTGGGTCGAGCTGCCCGCCGCGGTGCCGGCAGCGCTGGTCACCCCGACCTGCACGGTCGCCGGCGTGTCGCCGACGGCCATCAGCCGCACTGACGGGATCGCGTCGGGATCGGCTGACTGTTCGGCCGCCGCGGCGATCGTCACGTTGAGTCCGGCGATGGTCTGCTCGAGCGCGGGCACGCCGGTGGCGCCGATCAGGTCGACTCCGCCGGGCTCGATGCCACGGATGCTGCTCTGCTGCAACGTCGCGGCGACCTGCCCGCCGGTCGCCTGCACGTTCACGATCGGGGAGATCAGGTTGGGCGCGAGCCCGGCGAGCGAGATGATCCGCTGTTCGCCCGGCTGCACGAGAATTCCGGATGCGCCCGGCGCGTCGACGACACCGGTCTCGCCGTAAACGGTGAGGGTCACGGTGGCTAGCACGGTGGTCGGGTTGCTCAGCAGCACGAGGCTGCTGCGGCCCACATCGGTCGAGCCGCCCACCAGCCAGGTGTCGCTGGCCGCTTCGGTGCAGGCCGCAACGGCGAGGCCGGTGAGCGTTTCGGTGGCGAGGATCTGGCTTTGGCTGCCGGCCACGAGCGGCGCGACGGTCGCGCCGTCGGGGGCGGGCACGGTGTATTCCTCGGGGACCTCGGTCGTATCGGAGGACAGGTTGTCAACGGCGTCGATCTCGCTCCGGGTCACGTCGACGCTTCCGGACGTCTCTGACCAGGCGTCGAAGATCGACGAGGCACGGCCGACGGAGGTCGCGGCCTGGGCCTGGCTGGAATCCTCGGCCAGGGCGAGCACCGGACCGGGGCAGACCCGCTGTTGTTCGCTCGGTGTCGGTGCCACGATGGCGGATGCCGGCGGCACCTCGAGCGTCGGCCACGGCAGCGCGATGGCGGCCGTGACGACGCCCGCGGCGACGGCCAGGACGACCAGTCCGGCCACCACACGGCCGCCGATGCGCGCAATGCCGCGTGTCACCTCGTGCTTATCGGGCATTGTCTGGCTCCTCGGGGGTGGGCGTGGTGGTAGTGGTGGTTCCGGGCGTGCCGGCGGGTTCGTCGGTCTTGCTCGTGACGGGACCCGGATCGAAGTCGGAAGCCGCGACATCCGTGTCGGAATCGGCGTCGAAGTCGGCGTCGGGCTCGGGGCCGGGTGCTTCCTCGGGCGGCTGGCTGCTGGCGTCGGGAACGGGAGCGGGCACCCGGGTGGCGGCGCGCCGGGCCTTCATGCGGCCGAAGCGTTTCTTCTGCTTCACGCTCGTGCGGCTCGCGCGGCGGATGGCGTCACGGTTCGCCTGGCGCACGGCCTCCCGGCCGGCGCCGGTCGGGATCGACAGCAGCACGGTCGCGCCGATCACGATGATCGTGATGAGCAGCATGAGGTAGCCGTAGGCGCCGCCGGCGTGGGCCGGAATGGCCGCGGCGGTGGCGGCATCCGTCGTTTCGTGCTGCCACAGACGACCGAAGGCGGTATCGCCGACGGGGGCGAGTGCCGCGTTGGCGTCGAGGGCGGCCTGGGTGCGCAGCTCGGTGGCGAGGGCGGCCAGGGTCGCCGCGTCGCTGCTGGTCGCGGCGACGTCAGCGGGCACCTCGTCTCCGGCGGCTTCCGTGGTCGACGCCTCGACCGCGCCGTCGACGGCGGCGACTCCGGCCGCGCTGCCCGCCGGTTGCAGCACGACGAACCGCACGCCGAGTTCGCTCAGCGCCGCGCCGGCGTCGAAGCCGCTGCGGGAGACGAGGTTGCCGGCGAGGTCGGCGAGGTCCTGCTGCTGGGCGCTGAACGTGCGGTCGGTGCTTTCGAGCGTGGACTGGTTGTCGAGGGTCTCGCCGTCGCCGCGCAGCACGGTGACGAGCACGCCGCCGTCGGGCTGCGGGGTGAGCTGCAGGGTGCCGACGCGGGGGTCGAGGCGAGCCTCGGCCGACACGAACGCCGGCTGGGTGCGGTCAATGCCCTCGGCGACGACGGATGTCCCGAGCGGGATCGCCGC
The DNA here is from genome assembly GCF_003602235.1 of Cryobacterium melibiosiphilum. Classification (GTDB taxonomy): domain Bacteria; phylum Actinomycetota; class Actinomycetes; order Actinomycetales; family Microbacteriaceae; genus Cryobacterium; species Cryobacterium melibiosiphilum. Next base: position 97,009 of record NZ_QZVS01000087.1, on the reverse strand, counting down.
CGCGAGCGGCGCCGCGACGATCACGGTCAGCACCGCAGCGGTGACCGCGGGAGCAAAAGCGAACCGGCGGAGGCCGCGCACTGCGAGGATCGATCCGCCGATCAGGCCGATCCAGTACAGGCTGAGGCCGGACCCGGCCCAGATGCTGACGGTGTTCGCGCCGGCCGCGGACACGAACAGGTGGGTGGCACCGAAGGCGGTGCCGAACCCGAGCACCGCGGTCACCAGCGCGAGGGTCGCCGCGCGCGATCCGGGCAGGAACAGGGCGAGCACGGCGAGAATCGCCACCGGGCCGAGCAGGGCGCCGATCACGTATTCGGCGCCGGGCACGCCGAGGGCGGCCAGCATCGGGGTCCAGCCGCCGAGGTCGCCGGCGGGGAAGCCGAGCAGCAGCTGCCAGCCGTTCACCTCGCCGCTCGCGACGGGCACGCCGGGGTCGGCGAGCAGGGCGAGCCAGGTTCCGCGCAGGCCCTGGTCGATCACGAGTGGCAGGGCCAGGGCGATCAGCGGCAGCGGAATGCCGATGTAGCGCATCGCGCTGCGCCCGCTCGTGATCGTGGCGACGAGCCAGATCAGCAGCAGCGCGGGAGCGAGCGAGGGCGCGCAGGCGATGATCGCCGCGAACAAGAGCGCGGCCGAAGCGGATGCCGACCAGGAGCGGCCGGCCGCGAAGCCGGCGAAGAACAGCCAGGGCAGCAGCAGGTGCACGAGGATCGCGGCGGGCCGGCCCTCGGCGAGGGCGCTGAGGAAGGTGGGGGCGAAGATCCAGAGAATAGCGGCGACGGCCCGCAGGGCGCCGCGCTCGGTGAGCCGGGCGGCGGCGAGCCAGGCACCGAGGGAGGCCAACGGCAGGGCCAGCAGGTAGAGCAGCACGAGGGCGGTCGAGGGGTTCCAGAACGCGAGCGATCCGAGCACGGCGAGCACGGCGGCGAAGGGGTCGGCGGCACCGACGAAGCCGATGCCGATGTCGCGCCAGCCGTAGCCGACGTTCGCCCAGAGATCGGCCACGGTTCCGGACAGGGGCTGCAGGCCGCCGCCGGTGAGCGTGGAGGCGCCGAGCAGCGGCGCGAAGATGGCCAGGCCCACGACCAGTGCGGTCAGCACCGACCAGGCGCCGCCGCCGGAGAAGAAGCGGATCTCGGGCCGGTCGCCGCGGGCCACGAACAGGCTGGCCTCTTTTTGCAGGGCGTGGCGCCGACGCACCTCGACCGACGGCACCCGCAGGGTCGCGATCGAGGCCCAGCCGAGCACGCGGGTCGCCGCGAAGCGTTTGCGCGAGCTGCGCACCCGCAGCCCGTGCAGGGCGGCGCCGAACGCGGCCGAGAATTCGCCGATGATCGCGCCGGGCTCCTTGCGCAGCAGCTGGCCGATCGAGCGCAGCAGCGCGAGCGGCAGCAGGGACAGCCAGTGGAACAGCAGGGCCCAGGCCGGAGAGTAGACGAGCCGGCGGTGCAGCTGCGCGGAGCGTTCGGCGCGCAGCCGGCGGCGGCGCAGCTTGCCGCGAGAGGACTGGTTGGGGCCGGCGATTCCGGCTCCGGCGGAGGTGACGCGGGCGGCGGCGACCACCGAGACCCGGTAGCCGGCCAGGCGCACCCGAATGCAGAAGTCGAGGGAGTCATCCACTGTCGGCAGCGCAGGGTCGAAGCCGCCGAGCTGCAGCCAGACAGTGTGCCGCACGAGCATGCCGCCGGCGCTGACGGCGAGCACGTCGCTCATGCCGTCGTGCTGGCCCTGGTCGAGTTCGCTCTCGACGAGGGTCACGGTCGCGCCGAGCGGCGTGACGGATTCGCCGAAGTCGTGGATGTACTCGCCGGCTCCCCAGTCGAGCACCTTCGGCCCGGCGACGGCGACGGATGCCGCGATCTCCAGTTCTCCGAGCAGCGCGTCGAGGGCGCCCGGTTCGGGGGCGCTGTCCTGGGCGAGCAGCCAGAGCATCTCGTGGTCGTTTTCGGGCGCGGCGGTGACCCGCACGGCGGTGGCGATGGCCTGGCCGAAGTTCAACTCGGCGCCGGCGGTGATCAGCTGGGTCGGGCCGTATTCGGCCATGAGGCGACCCGTGGCATCCGTCGAGCCGCAGTCGACCATGATGACGATGTCGGGCCGACGGGTCTGGGAACGCAGGGCCTCGAGAGTTCGCTCAAGGTGTGTCGCCCCGTTGCGGGCGACGAGGATGGCCGTGACTCTCGGTTGCATATCGTTCCTAGCCTAGAACGCTGCGGCGGTCATGGCCGGGAGGCGCGGGGGGCGCGCCCGATATTCGTCCCCCATCGGGGTGACAACGCACGACTGCGGCGGGGCTGGCCAGCCCGCGGGCTAGGCGCGTTTGCGGAGCTTGCGGCGTTCGCGTTCGGAGAGGCCGCCCCAGATGCCGAAGCGTTCGTCGTTGGCGAGCGCGTAGTCGAGGCACTGGGCGCGCACCTCGCACGACGTGCAGATTTTCTTGGCGTCGCGCGTAGAACCGCCCTTTTCGGGGAAGAACGCCTCGGGGTCGGTCTGCGCGCAGAGCGAATCGGTCTGCCAGGCCAGGGTTGCGTCGAGCTGGGGATGTACGTCAGAGTCGTCGTGCGGGGCTGAGCGCCGCACGCCGGGAACTCCGAGTTGTACGGGATCGACGAACCAGTCGTCGGGAACTGCGGATTGCGACTCCGAATCGTGCATGTCGTCTCCCACCCTGTCCCCCGCCGATTGCGGCGCACCGGTGTGCGCACACCTAATTACACCGGTGTAATTCGATGGAGTCAAGCCGAGAATCGTAAACCCTCAATGGAGGATGGAGAGTTGCGACGCGCCCAACTGGGAAAGACGGCCCTTTTGGGGGGCGATCGGTCAGGAGATGGGGTCAGGGGCGCACGGTCAGCGGCACGGTCAGGCCGGCAGCGCCGCCTGCCCGGCTTCCCAGGCCGAGCGCACCATGTCGTCGAGGCTGTGGCGCATCTGCCAGTCGAGGTCCCGGGCAGCAAGCTCGCCCGATGCCACGATCCGGTCGGGGTCGCCGGCGCGGCGCGGCCCGATCTCGGGCAGAAAGTCGATGCCGGTCACCGCGGCAACGGTCGACATGATCTCGCCGACCGAGACGCCATCGCCGCTGCCGAGGTTGTAGACGGCTTCGATCGGCTCTCCGGCGTCGAGGCGCCGCGCGGCGGCGACGTGCGAGACGGCGAGGTCGGCGACGTGGATGTAGTCACGCACGCAGGTGCCGTCGGGCGTGTTGTAGTCGTTGCCGTTGATGCGCGGGATGCGCCCGGCCAGCAGGGCGTCGAAGACCAGAGGGAACAGGTTGTGCGGGCTGGTGTCGCGCAGGTCGGCCGATCCGGAGCCGACGACGTTGAAGTAACGCAGGCTGGTGTGCGCCAGGCCGGTCGCGACCGCCATGTCGCGCAGCAGCCATTCCCCGATGAGCTTGGACTCGCCGTACGGCGACTCGGGGCTCTTCCCGGTCGTCTCGGTGACGAGGTCGGTGTGCGGGGTGCCGTAGACCGCGGCGCTCGAGGAGAACACGATGCGGCGCACATTCGCGGAGTCCATCGCGGCCAGCAGCGTGGCCGTGGCGGTCACGTTCTGTTCGTAGGTGTGCAGCGGGCGCTGCACCGACACGCCGGCGTACTTGAAGCCCGCGACATGAACCACCCCGGTGATGCGGTGGTTGGCGAAGGTGTCGAGCAGCAGCCCGCCATCGAGGATTGAGCCGCGCACGAACGGCACGCTGGCCGGCACGAACTCCTCGTGTCCGCTGGAGAGGTCGTCGATGACGACCACGTCGATGCCCTCCGCGAGGAAGGCGCGAACGACGTGCGATCCGATGTATCCCGCGCCGCCGGTGACCAGCCAAGCCATGATGCCCTCGCACTCTCCGCGGTCCCCACGGGCCGCCCTAGGAGCCTACCGTTCGGGTGTGACACGAGCTGAGCATCCGCTGCCCGACGCCGCTCGCCGGTTCGCGGTTGGCGAGCTGGCGAGTCGGCGAGTCGGCGAGGGTGTTTCTCAGGGCGTTCGACGTTGCTGCGCCCAAAAACTGCTCGTGCGCCTGGCAGGCCACGCGCACGAGCAGTTTTGGGGCGCATGGGCGCCGGGGCCCGCAGCTTGTGGACGCACGTGCAGCTTTATGTCGCACGACGCGGTGCCAGGTTTCGGCGCACGTGCAGCTTTCGGGCGCACGGGCGAGCGGGCCCTCCGCGCGGCAAGTGCACTACCCGCGCAACGCGGCGCGAGGCAGCCGCGCGCCTGCGCGAGCGTCAGGCGCCGGTGGTCGCCAGAAAGACCTCGCCGGCGCCGGCGAAGGTGACGGTGCCCTCGTCGGGGGTCAGGTAGACGCTCTCGCCGCGTTTCAGGGTGACGGATGCTCCCGCCCCGGCCACGAGAAATCCTCCGGCCGTGCAGATCGCGATCGCGGGACCGTGCAGGGCGACCTGACGCATCGGCACCGAAGCGGTCAGCGCACCGCCCGCGCCGGACCCGGTGGCAACGGGCACCGGGGCATCCGCCTGGATGTGCACCAGTTCGAACTCGGGCACGCCCGGCCGGTAGACGTTCACCCCGGGCGCCAGTTCGATCGGCGCGAGGTGCGGCACCGGGCTCGGCGCGAAGTCGAGCACCGCGAGCAGCTCGTCGATGTCGATGTGCTTGGGAGTCAGACCGCCGCGCAGCACGTTGTCGCTGGCCGCCATGATCTCCACGCCGAGGCCCGACAGGTAGGCATGGATATTGCCGGCCGGCAAGTACAGCGCCTCCCCGCGCCGCAGCGTGACCCGGTTCAGCAGCAGCGCGATCACGATTCCGGGGTCTCCCGGGTAGGCCGCGGCGAGCTCACGCACGGTCGCCAGCTCCCGGGCGAAGGAGATGACCGCTCCCCCGTCGGCGAGGAACGCGGCATGGTCGGCGAGCGCCACGACCCGTTCGACGAGCCAGGCGACCTCGCCCGAATCGCCACCACGGCCGTCGCGCAGCAGCCAGTCCACGGTGTCTTGCAGCGGGTCTGCCCCGGTCAGGTGCTGCTCGAGCAGGTCGAGCGCCGCGGGCTGGGGGTCGTCGGTGGCGACGTCGAGCGCGCGCAGCTCCTCGATGATGCGATGGATATCGGCGAGCCCGCGGAATCCGCAGAGCGCCTCGAAGTTCTCACTCAGGGCAAAGATCAGCTCGGGCTTGTGAAACGGGTCGCGGTAGTTGCGGTCGCCGGCGTCAACGGCAATCCCGGCCGCATTCTCGAGGGCAAAGCCGGCTCGGGCACGTTCGGGCGTGGGGTGCGCCTGCAGTGAGAGCGGCGCGGCCGCCGCGAGGATCTTGAGCAGAAAGGGCAGGTGCGGGGCAGCGGATGCCTCGGCCGGCTCGCGGGGGCCGGTCGCGGCATCCGTCGGCGCGGCCGCGAACGACCCGGCGGGCGCCGCGCCGAGCGCCGTCTCCGGGTCGGCGGCGATCCACTCGAGCAGGGTTGCGGCACCGTTCACCGGAGCGGGGTCGATGATCACCGCGGGCGAGCCGCCGTGCGCGCCCAGCCACAACTCCGCTTCGGGCGTGCCGGAGGGCTCTCGGCCGAGCAGGGTCGCGATCGCCGTCTGCGAGCCCCAGGCGTAATTTCGCGGCGTATTGGTGATGCCCACAAACATGTCGTGCTCCAGTCCCACTCGGTTTAGACCAAACTACCAACCGCTTCGGCCGCACCCAGCCCGCTCACCTAGGCTGGCGCTCGAGTCACCCGGCGCCGGCCCCGGCGCCCGGCCTGACGCCCGCCGCGTCCCCGTTGCAATGGAGCACACCATGACCCTCGACCCCGAGCTCATCATCGACGACTCTCTCGACCCGCAGCCGCTCGCTGCCTTCGAGCCCCTCGCGAGCGATTTTTTCGGCTACGAGAACCTGCTGACCGAGCCCGAAAAGGCCGCCCTCGTGGCGCTGCGTGCCTACCTCGAGGCCGAGGTGCGGCCGATCGCGAACGGATGCTGGGACCGCGCCGAGTTTCCGATGCAGGTCGTGAAGCCGCTCGCCGCCCTCGGGGCTTACTCCTTCGGCTGGGAAGAGACCCGCCCCTTTGCGAATTCAGCCGTGTTCCGCGGTTTCGTGGCGCTCGAGATGGCGCGAGTGGATGCATCCGTCGCCACGTTCGTCGGCGTGCAGAACGGCCTCGCCGCCGGCACGATCAGCGCCTGCGGATCGGCCGAGCAGCGCGCCGAGTGGCTGCCGCGCCTCGCCTCGGGCGAGGTCATCGGCGCGTTCGGGCTGACCGAACCGCTCTCGGGATCAGACGCCGCGCAGGGCCTGCGCACCACGGCGACCCGCACCGGCGACTCCTGGACCCTCAACGGTGCCAAGCGCTGGATCGGCAACGCCACCTTCAGCGACATCACGATCATCTGGGCCAAGGACACCGCCGACAACTGTGTCAAGGGCTTTCTCGTGCCGCGCGGCACTCCCGGCTTCACGACCACGAAGATCGAGGGCAAGATCAGCCTGCGCGCCGTGCAGAACGCCGACATCGTGCTCGAGAACGTGGTCGTTCCCGAGCGGATGCGCCTCGCGGGCGCCAACTCGTTCAAGGACACCGCCCGCGTGCTGCGCCTGACCCGCGCCGAGGTGTCGTGGGCCGCGGTCGGCAACGCGATCGGCGCCTACGACGCCGCGGTCGCCTACGCGAAGTCGCGCGTGCAGTTCGGCAAGCCGATCGGCGGCCACCAGCTGGTGCAGGACCTGCTCGTGAAGAGCCTCGGCAACATCACCGCGAGCCTCGGCATGGTGGTGCGGGTGTCGCAGCTGCTCGACGAGGGCACCCAGCGCGACGAACACTCCGCGCTCACCAAGGCGTACACGACGAGCCGCATGCGCGAGACGGTGGCCTGGTGCCGCGAACTGTTCGGCGGCAACGGCGTGACCCTCGAGTACAACGTGGCCCGCCACTTCGCCGACGCCGAGGCGATCTATTCGTACGAGGGCACCCAGGAGATGAACACCCTCATCGTCGGCCGCACGATCACCGGGCAGGCCGCCTTCGTGTAGCGCGGGGCTGCATCCGCTCTGTAGCCACGAGCGCCCAGAGGATAGATCCAGGGCGTTTCTCGGTTCTCACGGTGTCGCGATCGGTGCCAGGGGCTTCATGGGGCGAATGTGGGCATCTCGCTGACGAAAAGCCAACAATGGCCCCTTGGCCACCTTCACTGCCGACAGGGGATGCCGCCACTCATGCTTCCCGCGATTCCTGCCGCCAGCCATGGGGCCATCTGTGACACTTCGCCTACGAGGTGTCACAGAACGCCCCTTGAGGCGAAAACTAGGTCGCGAAGTGTCAGAGATAGCCCCATGAATCGACTTCATGGGGCCATCTCTGACACCTCACGAAAACCATGGGGCCATCTCTGACACCTCACAAAAACCAAGGGGCCATCTCTGACACCTCGCCCACGAAGTGTCACAGAACGCCCCATGCGGCGGGGTGTCCCGCGTCGAAGCGTTCCACGAGTGCGGCGACGGGGTAGGTTCAGCGCATGGCATCCCCCGAGACCCCTGACGCGATCGTCGTCGGCTCCGGCCCGAACGGACTCGCCGCCGCCGTTACCCTCGCCCGCGCCGGCCTCAGCGTGCGGGTCTACGAGCAGGCCCCGCAGATCGGCGGCGGCGCGGCCACGGCCGAACTGACCCTGCCCGGGTTCCACCACGACGTGGGATCCGCCGTGCACCCGATGGCCCTCGCGAGCGAGTTCTTCCGCCGCTTCGGTCTGACCGACCGCATCAGCCTGGTGGTGCCGCCACTGAGCTACGGACATCCGCTCGAGAACGGCGCCGCGGCCCTCGCCTGGCGCGACCTCGACCGCACCGTCGACGACCTCGGGCGTGACGGTCCCGCCTGGCGCCGCTTCTTCGCCCCGCTCGTGCGTGAAGCGGATGCCGTGGCCGAATTCACCGGGGACACCCTGCTGCGCGTGCCGCGGCATCCGCTCACCGTGGCCCGCTTCGGCCTGCGCGCCCTCGAGCAGGGCTCCCCCTTCTGGAACCTCCGCTTTCGCGGCGACTTGGCGCCCGCCCTGCTCACCGGCGTGATCGCACACTCGATCCGCCCGCTGCCGAGCCTCGCCACCGCCGGGGCCGGCCTCACCCTCGCGGTGCACGGGCATGCCGGCGGCTGGCCGATCCCGGTCGGCGGCAGCGGCGCGATCATCCAGGCTCTCGCCGACGACCTGCTCGCGCACGGTGGCGAGATCGTCACGAACACCCACATCGAGCACCTGCGCGACCTGCCGAAGGCCCGCATCGTGCTGCTCGACGTGACCCCCCGGGCCTTGGTGGACCTCGCCGGCGACGCCCTGCCGAACGGATACGCCCGCTCCCTCGCCGCTTTCCGCTACGGCAACGCGGCGGCGAAGGTCGACTTCGCCCTGAGTGCGCCGGTGCCGTGGGCCAGCCCACACCTCGCTGAGACGGCCACCTTGCACCTCGGCGGCACCCGCGCCGAGCTCGTGCGGGCCGAGAACGCGGTCGCCCACGGCCGGCACTCCGATTTTCCGTACGTGCTCGTCTCCCAGCCGAGCCTGTTCGACCCGACCCGGGCGCCGGAGGGCCGGCACACCCTGTGGGCGTATACACACGTGCCCAGCGGCAGCACCCGCGACCAGACCGAGGCCGTGACCCGGCAGATCGAACGCTATGCCCCGGGGTTTCGGGACACGATCCTCGCATCGAGCAGCCGCACCTCCGCCGAGCTGCAGGCGCACAACCCGAACCTGGTCGGCGGGGATCTCGCGGCCGGCGAGATCACGGTGAGCCAACTCATCCGTCGCCCGGTGCTCTCGCCAGACCCCTGGCGCACCCCGCTGCCGGGGGTGTACCTGTGCTCCTCCTCTACGCCGCCGGGCCCGGGCGTGCACGGCCTGCCCGGATTTCGCGCCGCGCTCAGCGCCCTCGCGCACGACTACGGCATTCACCAGCCGCCCGACCTGTCGCCGCAGCGAATGCCTCGGCTCTCCTGACCGGCACTGCCCGACGCCCAAACACCTCGCCGATACCCTGATCTGATCTGACCCGCCCAGACCCGCCAGCTCAGACCCGCCCCATCCCCGATACGGAGCCCCACCATGGCCGTCAACCAGCAATTCTTCGCCTGCCCGCCCGAGCGTGTCTTCGAGGTGCTCGCCGACGGCTGGCTATACCCTGCCTGGGTCGTCGGCGCGAGCCGCATGCGGGCCGTCGACGCCGCATGGCCGGCGCCGGGCAGCGCCATCCATCACTCTGTCGGAGTCTGGCCGGCGCTGCTCGACGACACCACGTCGGTGCTCGAATGGGATCCCCCGCGCCACGCCCTGTTCACGGCCAGAGGTTGGCCGATCGGCGAGGCGCATGTCGCCCTCGACGTGCGCGACCGCGCGGGCGGCAACGGATGCCTCGTGCGCCTCACCGAGACCGCCGTCGCCGGCCCCGCCCGCTTCATGCCCCGGCCGATCGCCGACGCTGCCCTCCAGGTGCGCAACACCGAGACCCTGCGGCGGCTCGGCTTCCTCGCCGAGGGCGGCGCGTGAGCCGCGCCTCTGGTCGCGAGCCCCGGGCATCCCTGCCACGCGAGTGGGCGCATATCGCCCCCTGGGGTGAGCGCCGGACACGCGAGTGGGCGCGAATGGCCCCATGAAGTCGATCCAGGGGGCGGTATGCGCCCACTCGCGCAAACTATGGGGCGTTTTGCGCCCACTCATGGCAGCCACGCGCAGTGAGTGGATGCCACCGCGCGCGGGCAGCGCGGCCGCGGCCCCCGCGCCGGTAACCTAGGAACCATGCCCGCCGTCCAGAGTCGCTTCGTCGTCCGCATGTTTTCGACGTTCGTGCTCTTCAGCGTTCTCGCCGGGCAATTCTGGCGCAGCCTCGGCGGCTGGTGGGGTTTCGGCCTGATCGCCGCCCTCGTCGTCGCCGGCAGCATCACCCTGCTCGTCACCCAGAAGTCCGCCCTCAACTGGCGGCGCTTCCCGAAAACCCTCGTGGCCTTCATGGCCCTGGCGACCCTGTCGATCGCCTGGTCGTTCTACCCCGCCGCCGCCGCGCTCGGCGTGACCCTGCAGTGGATCACCACCCTCGCCGCCGTGTTCCTCGCCCTTACCCTCACCTGGGCCGAGCTGCTGCGCACCCTCGCGGCGGCGCTGCGCTGGGTGCTCGGCCTCTCGATCCTCTTCGAGCTCTTCGTGGCCGCCGTCATCCGCGGCCCGATCCTGCCGTTCTTCGTCGACTACTCCGACTACGGCGACGAGAAGATCCCGCAGGCCTTCTACTGGTCCCGCGCCCTGCTCTTCGACGGCGGCCCGATCGAGGGCATCGTCGCCAGCCGCAACCTGCTCGGCTTCGTGGCCCTGCTCGCGGTGATCGTGTTCGGTGTGCAGCTCGCCGCCAAGACCGTCAAGCGCGGCTGGGCCGTGGCCTGGCTGGTCTTCGCGATCGGGATGCTCGTGCTCACCCGTTCGGCCACGGTCACCCTGTCCACGGCGTTCGTCGTTGTGGTGCTGGCCTTCGCGCTGTGGACCCGGCACGCGCATCCGCAGCACCGCCGCCCCATCTACGCCACGGCCGCGGCCGCGATCGTGCTCGCCGGCACCGGGCTCCTCGTCTTCAGCTCACAGCTGCTCGGCCTGCTCGGCAAGAGCGAAGACCTCACCGGCCGCTTCGACATTTGGAACAGCGTGACCGACCTCGCGAGCGAACGGCCGATCTTCGGCTGGGGCTGGGTCAGCTACTGGAACCCGTTCGTCGAACCCTTCGCCGGGCTGGCCGAACGCAAGGGCGTGGTCTACCTGCAGGCACACAACGCCTGGCTCGACGTGTGGCTGCAGCTCGGCATCGTGGGCGTGGTCATCCTCGCGCTGCTCGCCCTCTCGACCCTGTGGCGCGCCTGGTTTCTCGCGGTCGACCGCCCGCGGCTGGGCATTGCGGACACGACGCCGTATGCGGCATCCGCTCTGCTGCCGCTGTTGCTGCTCGCCGCGCTGCTCGCGCAGAGCATGGCCGAGAGCCGCCTGCTGGTCGAGTACGGCTGGGTGCTGCTGATCGTGCTGGCCGTGATGACCAAGCGACACCAGGGTTCTCCGAGCAGAATGCCCTGACCGGCTTGGTAGTTTGGTAGTTCCATGAGCACCCCTTCCAACCCAGCCGCCCTGACCGAAGCGCTGACCCGGTTTTTCGGCGCGCCCCGGTTCACGGCCTCGCTGACCCTGGTCATCATCGGTGTCACTTTTTCGACCCACGCGCTGCGCAGCACCATGGGCTGGCCCGGCCTGATCGGCATGCTCATCGGCCTGCTCGGCTTCGCGGCCCTGTCGCTCTGGGCGCGGCGGGACACCCTCGAGTGGCACGGGGTGCTGCCGATCTCGATCCTCGTCTTCGTCGGCTGGTGTGTGCTCTCGCTGGTCTGGAGCGAGTACACCCTCGCCACCCTGCGCGGCGTGAGCTATCAGGTGACGTTCGGGTTCCTCGCGATCTACGTCGCCCTCGTGCGGGATTCGATCCAGATCGTGCGCGCGATCGGTGACGTACTGCGGGTGCTGCTCGGGGCATCCATCGCCCTCGAAGTGCTGTCGCTGCTGATCGACCTGCCCATCGTCTTTCTCGGCATTCAGGGCAATATCGCCTACCTCGGGCCGATCCAGGGCGTCTTCGGCACCCGTAACGCCCTCGGGCTGATCGCCCTGATCGCGGTCATCACCTTCATCGTCGAGTGGAAGTCCCGTTCCGTGCCGCGCGCGCTCGGCATCGGCTCGGTCTGGCTGGCCGGCATCTGCCTCGTGCTCACCCGCTCCCCCGTGATCCTCATCGTTGCGCTCTGCATCGCCGTGGCCGCGGTGGCCCTCTACGCGCTGCGCCGCGCCCCGGCCGCCAACCGATGGATGCTGCAGCTCGGCCTGGCCGCAGCGACCCTCGTCACCGTCGTGACGCTCTGGGCGACCCGCGAGCAGGTCTTCGGCCTGCTGAACGCCGGCGCGGAACTCAACGTGCGCCTCTCGCTCTGGGACGAGATGGTGCGGCTGATGCCGCTGCATCCACTCGAAGGCTGGGGCTGGGCCGGTGTGTGGCCAAGCTCCACCCCCTACGGCTGGCTCGAGTTCACCACCGGCCGCGACTACTCCTCGGGTCTGAACGCCTACCTCGACGTGTACTTCCAGGTCGGGCTGGTCGGCGCCCTCGCCTTCGTCGCGCTCGTCGGGCTCGCGTTCGTGCGCTCCTGGATCCTCGCGTCGAACAAGCGCTCGCTCGTCTACGTCTGGCCGGCGCTCGTGCTCGTCGTGCTGATCGTCACATCGTTGGCCGAGAGCACCGCGCTCGTCGAATACGGCTGGTTTCTGCTGCTGGTCTGCTCCGTGCGCGCCGCGCAGGGCCTGAGCTGGCGCAGCGCCCTCGCCCGCAAACCCGACAAGGTCTGACCCGACCGCTTTTCGAAGCGGATACCGTGGGCTGGGCGAGGTCAGCGGGCGGCGTTCAGTTCCGCGACGAACGCGACCATCAGCGGTCCGAGCGTCTCGAGCGAGGCGTCGGACTCCTCCGCCGGGTGCACCGCGAGCCAATTAGTGCCGTCGAACACATGAAGTGTCGTGCCGTAGTCGGTGGGCACGATGAGCACGCTGTCGAGGCCGTCGTAGGCTACATATTCCGCATCGGGAATCTGCTCGAGCACGGTCTGCACCCAGGCCCCGCCCGGCAGGGAGTAGGCGCCGAAGTCCACGAACTCGCCGTCGGCGGTCTCCCCGGTCCAGAAGCAGGCGGCCGCCTCGGCCACCTCGGCGGCCCGAAACAGGCCCGCGAAGACACCGCGGCCGGTGCCGCCGGGCGCGCCCGGGATTCCCTCGATGCTGCTGCCCGCCAGTATGGCGGCCACCGGTTCGCTGCGGGTCAGCGCGTCGCAGTCCGCCTGGTCGGCCGACGGCCACCTGCCGGCCACGGCCGGAGTCGGCGTGAACACGGCTGCCGAGGCCGTACGGGCCGCAAAGCTCACGCCGAGCGCAGTGATTGCCGCGCGGGAGTCGTCGTTCGACGATGCCGCACCGGTTTGAACGATGCCGCTCAACCAGAATCCCGAGCTCACGAGGTCGAACCGGCACGATCCGTACCCGGGCGACTCTGGTGTGCCCGCTTCGGAGTCGTCGCAGGTCGGCGCGAGGTCGGCATCCGCTGGGAGCAGATCGGCCGGCAGCAGCACGGTCACGAGTTCGGCGGTGCCGTCAGGCTCGATGGAGTCCCAGCCGCAGGGAACGCCCCCGACCTGGTCGATGGAAAACTCGTAGTGCACCGAGTCCGGAGCCTGATGATACTCGGCCGCCTCCCCGAGCGCCGCACTGACGTCGGCGCTCGACAGGGCGGCTGCGCAATCGCCCCCGAACACCTGGGCCGGGGCGGTCAGGGTCGTCTCCGGGGGCACAGCCGCGGTGGTATTCGGTACGGGCTTCACGGCCGGGGCGGCGGATGCGCACCCCGCCAACATGAGCTCCGCGACCATGCAGGCGCCCGCGATGGTGATTCGCCGCGCACGGTCTCGTCTGGTGACAGCAGTGGTCGTCATTGGGCGCTCCCCGGGTCGTCGCCGGCCACCGGATGCGCCCCGGCTCGTGCACCGGCTCAGCCCCTGATCAGCGGCTTCACCCTATCCATCCGGGCGGCCGGCGGTCTACTGAGACGGAGCCCCCAGAGCAGGGTGCGCCGGCTGCAGCTCGAGGCACGTGCGAACGAGGCGCTCGTTCGGCGGGACTCTGGGATACTGGAGGGGAGGCCAGTCCTCCGGCGCCCGGCAACATGTGCCGTTGGCAAGAACTTCGAACACTCGTGGCACGTCCGTGTTGGCCATGAGGGAGGCATGAACCCGTGGCCGATCAACCCGAAGTGAACGAACGCGACGTGAACGAACCCGAACCCAGGCGGCCTGTCGCTCTCTCCATCGATGTTGTGGTGCCGGTGTACGGCAATTGGGCCATGACCCGGGACTGCATCGAGCACCTGCAGCGGCAGGGCATCGCCCACACCCTCATCATCGTCGACGACGCCGGGCCCGACGACACGGCGGAACGACTCCGCGCCGAGTACCCCCACGTCACCCTGGTCGAACACAAAACCAATCGTGGTTTCGCCGCCGCCTGCAACAGCGGAATCCAGGCCGGCACCGGCGACCTCGTCATGCTCGTCAACAACGATGTGCAGGCCGACCCCGACATGCTCGAACGGCTCGCAGAGGCCTTCACCGCCAACCCGAAGCTGGGCAGCGCCGCCCCGCTGCTGTTTCAGCCCAACGGAACCATCGACGCCGTCGGCCTCTGCGCCGACCCGACCCTGGCCGGTTTCCTGCGCTTCCACGGCGCCGCCGAATCACAGCTGTCAGCGGATGCCCCGGCCCTGCTCGGCCCGTACGGCGCCGTCGCCGCCTTCCGCCGCACCGCCCTCACCGAGGTGGGACTGCTCGACGAGGGCATCTTCATGTACGGCGAAGAACTCGACCTTGCCCTGCGCCTGAGCGCGGCCGGCTGGGCGACGACCGCCGTGCTCGCCTCACGCGGGGTGCACCTCGGCGGCGCAACCTCCGGCCGAGGATCGGCCAAGCAGCGCGAGCGCGCCGGTTTCGGTCGCGGTTACCTGCTGCGCGCCTACGGCGTGTTGACAACGCGCACCGGGCCGCGTGCGCTGGCCACCGAACTGATCGTCTGTGTCGGCGACCTACTGCTCTCCCGCGACCTCGCGTCCACCCGGGGCCGACTCGCCGGCTGGCGGGCCGGCCGTCACGCCGAGGTCCGGCCGGCCACCGTGCCCGGCCTCGACGCCACTATCGGCTTCGTCACCTCGCTCCGCATGCGCGTCGGCGACTACGCGGCGCGCTAGGACTCCCGACCCGCCATGGCACTCACCCGTCCCTCCCGCGCGCATCTGGCCAGCGCGGCCGTCTCCGCCGTTTCGCTGGTCGGCGGCGTGTCCCTCGCCGTCGTGCCCGCCGCCACCCTGTCGATCTCGGCGAACGTGTTCACCCTCGCCGAAAGCGGGGTAATCGCCGTCGCGATCATGATCGGCACCTTTGCCGGCCAGCTGGCCTTCGCCGCCATCGTGGAGTCACGCCTCAGCTCGACCAGCACCGCACGCCGGGTCACGTTTCCCCGCTGGTTGGCGGCGCTCTCCCTGCTGGCCGCGCTGCTCGTCGCCCTGAACCACACGAGCGCGCTCGTCCTGTGCCTCGGCTTGCCGATCCTGCTCGCCTCCCTCGAGGTCGGTCGCGGGGTCTCGATCGCCGAGCGTCTCGACACACGCGAGATCTGGGCGTCCGTCGCCGTCGCGTGCGGAGCCCTGGGCGGCGTGCTCGCCGGTTTCGCCGACGCCTCCTGGGCGCTGGTGCCCCTCGTGGCCGGAATCTTCGTGGCCACGAGTATGCGGTCGCTTCGCGTGGCCCACCGCGCAAGTGCCCCGGAACCCTCGGCCCGGGCCTGGGTCGTCGCGGACGTCGGCATCACCGGAATTGTCTTTCCGCTGATCAACACCCTGATCCTGACGGTGCTCGGCCCGGCCGGCGCGGTGCTCTTCACGGCGATCTCCACCGTCACCGGGCTGCTCGCCATCCCTCTGAACTTTCTGCGTCTGCGCCTGCTCAAAGAGCACTCGCGGCTCGACATCGTTGTTTCGGTCGCGGCGCTGATCGTGGCGACCGGCGCGCTCTTCGTGTTCGAGTTCGCCGGATTCTTTTCGCTGCTCTTCGGCTCAGCTTGGACCGTCGCGGCGACCGTGGTGCCGCTGCTCGTGGCGTGCGCCTGGCGCGCTGCCTCCCTGGCTCCGACGCTGCCGTTCACCGCCCTGCGACGGATGGGCCGGGCCCGGTTGGTCACGCTCCTCCGAGCCGGCGCATCCGTCATAGCCCTCGCCCTGGCTTGCCTGGGCCTGCTCACCCTCAACATCGTGGCCATCTTCGCCGCATTGCTCATCGCGGAACTGCTGTCCGGTGTCGTCTACGAGGTCGCGCGGCGCCGGGTCGTGCGAGCCGAGACGACAACCAACATCTAGACCGGCTGCACGAGGTCGCGCAGCACGTCCTGGGCGCCGAGCCCGAAGCGCGCGTACCGCCCGAGCAGTGCAGACCGTACAACGGGCAGTAGCCGCGAGACACGCGCGGCCGGCAGCGTGCTGCGCATCCGCTCGTGCTCGAGCTTGGCCGCGATCAGGCGCAGGGTCTCGGCCGACGGCGTCGGCGTGAGAAGCCCTGCGCGTTCCTCGAGCACCGCAGCCCGCGCCAGCAGCCGGGCGTTGCGGGCCGTGCGCGGCGCCCGCAGCCGCCCGATCTTGCCGGAGGCGTCGAGGGTCGTGACGCCGATCTGGTTCGCGCCGTGCTGCCGGTAATCGGTGAGCGGTTCCTCGAGCAGGTCCATCGGCCCGGTCAGCGCGGCGACGATCGCGAGCCACTCGTCGTGCACCCACGCGGCGGGAAACGGCCGCGCCGCCTCCACGAGGACGCGGCTCACCATCAGGGTGGCGCCGGTGACGATGTTGCGGCGCAGCAGAGCGTCGATGGCCCGGCCGGAGTGCACGGCGGCCCGGTCGGCGGCCGAGATTCCAAGGGTGTCGAGCAGGGTCAGCCCGAGCGGTGCGCCCTCGGCATCGACGAGCCGGGCATCGGCGTTCACGAGCTGCAGGGTCGGTCGCCGGGCGAACTCGGCCAGCATCCGCTCGAGCCGGCCCGGCAGCCAGACGTCGTCCTGATCGCTCAGGGCGATCAGGACACCGGTGCAGGCGGCGAGGGCCTGCTCGAAATTGGCCGTCACCCCGAGCGCGCGTTCGTTGCACAGCACCAGCAATTCCACGACGACGTCGGAATGCGCCTGCTGCCAGGCGGCCATGGCGCGATTGAGTACGGCGAGCGTGTCGTCGGTCGAGGCGTCGTCGGAGACCACGATCTGCTGCGGTGGTACCGACTGGTTCAGGATGCTGAGCAGCTGCTCCTCGAGGTACCGGGCACCGTTGTGGGTGCACAGCGCCACCGACAGCGCTACGGATTGTGAACCGGTCACGGGGTCAGCGTCGCTTCGTACCGACCGACAGCACGCCGAGGAAAAGTCCCCCCATGATGGTCTGGGATCCGAGCATCATCAGCAGGGCGGCGGGAATGGCCACCCGCAGGGTGCCTTCCACATCGAGTGCGCCGAACCCCTGGGTTGCCCAGCCGACCAGCTGCACGACCGCGATCGCGAGTCCCAGCAGAAATAAGCCCAGCCCGACGAGGGCGCTGCTTTCCAAGCTGATCCGCTTCTCCAGGCGCTCAAAGCTGCGACTGCGGGGGATTCGGAATCCCTCGTGTTGGGCATAAATCTTGGTGAGGATGGCAAACAGCACGGATTGGTAGCCGACCACGGCCAGCGCGGCGAGGTAGAGCTGGCTCGAATAGGTGAAGCCGATGCGGCCGATCACCAGCGGGCCGAACCCCAACAGCACTACGCCGGCAATGCCGATGGCAAACGCCGCGGTGCCGGGGATCAGAAAAAGCCAGCGCGGGCTGAAGATCATGAGAAAACGCAGGTGGCGCCATCCGTCGTGCCAGCTGCGCAGGTGCGGCGGACGGCTGCGGCCATCCTTGCTCAGGGTGGTCGGGACCTCGCTGACGCGGGAGCCGCCGAGGGTCGATTTCACGACCATCTCGCTGGCGAATTCCATGCCGGTGGTCTGCAGGTGCAGGTCGAGGATCGACTGGCGATTGAAGCCGCGCAGGCCGCAGTGGAAGTCCTTGATCGGTGAGCGAAAGAGCATCCGCCCGATCCAGGACAGCACCGGGTTGCCGAGGTATTTGTGCAGCGGGGGCATGGCGCCGGGCTCGATGCCGCCGCGGAATCGGTTGCCCATGACCAGTTCGTCGCCGGCGCGCAGCCGTTCAACGAAGCCGTCGAGGTCGCTGAAGTCGTAGCTGTCGTCGGCGTCGCCCATGATGACGTAGGTGCCGAGGGCGTGCTCGATGCCGCCGTTGAGCGCGCTGCCGTAGCCCTTTTCGTCGATGTCGACGACCCGCGCGCCGAGCGACTCGGCGATCTGCTGCGACCCGTCGGTGCTGCCGTTGTCGGCGATGAGAACCTCGCCCACGACCCCGCTGCGCTCGAAGTAGCCGAGCGCCTTCTCGATGCAGACCGCGAGCGTTTCGGCTTCGTTCAGACACGGCATGAGAATCGTGAGTTCAACGATCGCTGTGGTGTTGGGCATACGTGTGGTGGGTCCTATCCGGGTTCGCCGTGCCTCCCCATCGTACATTTTCTATTCCGCCTCCATTCCCCGCGAACACCGGCGCGAACACCGGAGGGAGCGGATGGCCCGGGGCGGGTCTGCACGTAGTCTGGGGCGGTGACACTCATCCTCGTCGACCTCCTCTTCTTCACCGGCAAGCGTGGCGGGATGGAATCGTATGTTCGCGAGGTGTATTCCCGCCTGCCGAGCGATGACCCCGACACCACGTTCATCGCGCTGGTCACGTCTGAGCTCGCCGCCGGCGACACCGCCTGGTTTCCGGGCCGAGTCATCGACTCGGGCATCAGCGGGGACAACCGGGTGGCGTGGGCCTGGGGCGAACTGGCCCAGGTCGCGCGGGTTGCCAGGAAACTGGGCGCCGACCTCATCCACTGCCCGGCGAATCTCGGCCCGGTCTGGTCGCGGGTGCCGGTCGTGCTCACCGTGCACGACCTGCTGCCGTTCCGGCACCCGGAGTACGTGCCGGGCGCCTACTCCGTCGTTCTGCGCGCCCTCATCCGGCTGGCGGCTCGGCACGCCCGGCGAATCGTCACCATCAGTGCCGCCTCCCGCCACGACATCGGCGAGTTTCTGCGCATCCCCGTCGGACGTGTCGACGTCACCGCGCTGGCCGGCCAGGTTCGCGTCGCCCCCGGTGCCGGCCCGGCACCGACCACGGTCCCCCGGCGCTCCAACCAGCTCCTGGCCGTGGGCAACCGCATGCCGCACAAGAACTTCAGCGCCTTGCTCGAGGCCCTGGCCCTGATTGCGCCCGCCGATCGCCCACACCTGGTGATCACCGGCAGCCACGGCGACGACCCGCTCGCTCCCCTGGTCGCCCGTCTGGGGCTCACGCGCTGGGTGACCCTGCGCGGCTGGTTGACGGCAGAGGAGCTCACCGCGCTGTACGAAGAATCGACGATCTTCGTATTTCCGACGCTCTTCGAGGGCTTCGGCCTGCCGGCCCTGGAAGCCATGGCGCTCGGCTGCCCCGTGCTGTGCTCCGACATACCGGTGCTGCACGAGGTCGCCGCGGATGCCGCCGAGTTCGTTGACCCCGAAGACCCGGCGAGCATCGCCGCCGCGATCAGCGCCCTCCTCGCCTCCCCCGAGCGACAACGGGGTCTTGCCGCGCGCGGGCGGGAACACGCAGCCCGCTTCACCTGGGAACGCACCGCCCAGCAGACGGTGGCCTCGTTTCAGCGGGCTCTGGCCGACCGGTAGCGCTCAAGAATCACGTTCAACGATGACTCCAGCCCGCTGCTGACCCGTTCACGCGCGAACCAGTCGCGGGTGCGAGCCCGCAACTCTTCCCCGTCGGAGACGGCGCGAACAATCGCGGCCCCGAGGGTCTCAGCCGCGATCGACGCGGCGACATAGCCGTTGACACCGTCGATCACGAGCTCGGCGGACGCGTTGTCCGGCCCCGCAACCACGACGCTCGGGGTGGCGAAGGCGGCGGCTTCGGCGACGACGAGCCCGAAGCCCTCACGCTGCGAAGGGTTCACGAGCACCGCGGCGCCACCGAGCAGGCTCCGCAGTCGCTCGTCGCTCACCCGTCCCGGCAGCGAGACCGTCTCGCCCAAGCCGACTTCGGACACTCGGGCGGTCACGGCATCCGTTTCGGGGCCGCTTCCCACCAGCACCGCGTGCAGCTGGGGCAGCGTGCGCCGGGCGACGACGAGCGCGGGCAGCAGGTCGACCAGGCGTTTGTCGGCAATATGGCGCCCGACGAATATAACGTACGGATCCCCGCTGCGCGCGGTGGTCGCCTCCGTCTCGGTTCCGACGAGGTCGACCAGGCCGAGGGTGACCGGTCGTGCCGAGCGGCGAAACCGGCGCACGCGGTCGGCGGTGAAATCGCTGTTGACGGTGTGCAGATCGCCGATGCGAATAGCGAGGTACTGCAGAACGAACGCGACCGTGCCGACGGCAGCTCCGGAATATGCGCGCCATGTGCGCCAGCCCCAGACCTCGAGCCAGTCCGTCACGATGAAGGTTTTCGTGCCGAGCAGGGCGAGGGACACCGCGAAGACGTTGAGCACCGGCAGAGCGCTCACCACGACGAGGTCGTGTTCGCCGCGACGGGCGCGAAAGTGCCGGAACAGCGCGACCGCGAACGCCAGCGCGCTGCCCGTGGTGCGGCTGCCGGTGGCGTCATAGATGTCCCCGGTCCAGACCGGCACGATTTGAAAAGCGGATGCCGGCGCCAGCCCCGACCACTGTCCGCGCGTCACATAGTCCACGGCACCTCCGCGGGCCGCGAGCAGCTCCGCGAGGCGGCGATACACCCGCTCGCCGCCGCCGGTGTTGACCGGAAACAGGCAGTCGTAAGCGATCGCGACCCGCAGGTCAGCCATGGGTCAATTCTCGGGGCGCCAGTCTCTCCGCCTGAGCCTCCGAGGCTGCGGGCACCGACCCTGCGCGGCCCGACGACACCGCGCGGGCATCGACGACGCCCGTGGTGTCGTCCTCGACGGGTGTCACGCTGAGCCGCACGCACCAGACGGCGAAGGCAGCGGTGGTCAGCACGAAGACGCTCGCCAGGGCGATCCATCCGAGCGGCGGCTGCCAGGTCGGGTCGCTGAACATCAGGCTGATCGGGTGCCCCCGACCGACGACATAGCGCTTCAGAACCAGCAAAAAGGCGAACGCCGCGTACACGGCCAGCAGGCTGCCCGCGAGGGCCGTCACGCGCGGCGCCAGATAGGCAACACGCCGACCGTCCCGGCCGGACAGCACCCAGGCGGCGAAGATGGCGACCCCGACGTAGAGGAAGAGGCCGTAGCGGCCCTGCCAGATAATGCCGGTCTGACCCACGCTGTAGCCCTGCACGAGGGCGGGCACGAAGATCGCCGCACCGATGATCCCGGCCAGGGTCACGAGGCTGCGGCGCCCGGCCGTGGCGACGGCGAGCAGCGCCAGCAGGCCGAAAGCGGCGACAAACAGCCAGTAGACGTGAACGGGCAGGGGGGTGTCCAGCCAGCCAAAGAACCCGATCGCCTGCAGCAGATAGTCGGGCGTCGTGCGCAGGGTATGGGCGAAGCCCTGCAGAAAAGTCGCGCCCACGAGCGGGGCATCGGATGCCTCGGCCTGCCCCGAAAGGCTCCCGCCGCTCAGCGTCCAGACGATCGAGAAGATGCCACCCGCCGCGATGAACGCCAGCCCGACGTAGCTGGCCGGGGTCGTGAAGAGTCGCTTGACCGGGTGCCAGCCGCAGGCCAGGAAGCACAACAGCACGACGAGCACGAGCCAGAGCGGCCCGAGCGACCGGGCGGTCACGAGCACGATCGAGGAGATCGACACCACGAACCACAGGTACCGCCGCGACAAGGAGGACACCGTGCCGGCGTCCCGCCCGTCGAAGTGCTGAAGCAGCCGCAGCAGCGAGACCCAGAGGGCGGCGGCCGAGGCGATCTCCAGCCCGTTCGGGTTCACGGATCCGAAGAAGTAGGTGATCATCGGCGTGAACACGAACGCGAGGCCGAGGGGCATCCATCGGGATCGCCGCACGGACATGGCGACCTGGAACGCGAGCCCGGCAAAGGCGGCACAGAGCAGTCCGCTGATGATGCGCATGCCGTAAATGCCCGCGGACCCGTCCAGTATCAGCGACGGCCAGCCGACCGCGTAGTAGTAGAGGGGGTTGTAGGCGCTGACCCAGGTGGGGAACCAGTCGGCCCCGCCGTCACCGCCCAGCTCGAAGCCGCAGTTGGCGGGGATCTCCGGCGCGAAGAGATAACACACGATGGTCTGGCTGTACGAGTACTCCGGGGGCAGGTCGACGACCGTGTGTTTGACACCCTCGACCTGGTAGCCCAGAACCTGGCCGCGAACCTGGGCGATGGCCTTGGTGGCGTGGGCGTTCTCGTCGGGCACCGAGAAAATCGGACTCGCCAGCGACCACATCGTCGTCAGGAGCGCCATCAATGCGAAGGCAGCCCAGAAGACCTTGGTCGTGCGGGCCAGCCCTGTCGTGCCGCCCGTGGCGCGTGGTTTTACGACCGCAGCAGCAGCAGCGGTCACGAAACGGTCAGGTTCCGCGCCGACCACGCTGAAGCAATGATGTCGTCAATGCCGCGCTGCGCCGTCCAGCCGAGCTCTTTCTCGATTCGTTCCGGAGACGCAACCACCCACGCCGGATCGCCGGGGCGCCGCGCACGCACCTCGGGCACGGCCGAGGAGCCCGAGACCGCGATGATCTTGTTGACCATGTCGCGCACACTGGTTCCGAGGCCGGTGCCCACGTTGTAGACGGTATGCCCCGCCTCGGCCCCGCGCAGGGAGTCCAGGGTCGCAAGGTGCGCTTCGGCCAAATCGAGCACGTGGATGTAGTCACGCACGCAGGTGCCATCCGCCGTGGCGTAGTCATCCCCGAAAATGACGGGGCTGTGGCCCTCGTCGAGCTTTTCGAAGACCATCGGCACGAGATTCAGCACCGCGTTGTCCCCCAGGTCGGGCCACCCCGCACCGGCGACGTTGAAGTAGCGCAGGCTCGCGGCCCGAAGTCCATTGGCGCGGGACGCGGCTTCGATGAGGTGCTCCCCCACAAGCTTGGACTCGCCGTACGGGTTGACGGGTGAGGTGACGGCTTCCTCGGAGATGCGCGCGCCCTCGGTCGTGCCGTACACAGCGGCCGATGACGAGAAGACGAGTTCCTTCACCCCGGCCAGTTCCATCGCCAAAATGATGTTGGCGAGCGAACCGATGTTCTGCTGAAAGTACCAGGCCGGCCTCGAGACGGACTCGGCGACCTGCTTGCGTCCGGCGAAGTGGATGACGGCCGTCACTGCGTGGTCGCGCATCAGCTGTGCCACCGGTTCGACGGAAGAATTATCCGACAGATCGAGTTGGGTGACCGCCAGCCCATCAAGTCGGCGTGCGTCTCCGGTGACGAGGTCATCGACAACGACGATCTCCTCGGATCGTTGTCTCAGAAGCCGGACAACGTGTGCGCCTATATATCCGGCTCCGCCGGTAACCAAAATACTCACGGGTCGAGTCTACGAGAGTAGGGTTTGGCCGGATTCACCCGAGGCACCGACAGACCGTGTACCCCAGGCCCCCCGAACCACCGATGAGGTGTGGATGATCAGCCCGACGGCCGGTCCCAAGACCAGCGCCGCGATCACGCGATCCCCGATCGGCCAGGGCAGCAGCACCGCACCCACGGCCACCACAGCAGAGACCACCCAGCCCGTTGTGTACGCGGCGTGCGCGTTGCGGGACAGAACCGCTGGCCCGGTTACGAAGAGTCCCGCAATCATGCCAGAGGCAAACACCAACGGAACCAGAAGATCGCTGACTTGACGCACTTCCTCACCGAAAAGCCAGACGAAAACCTGCTCGCCCCAGAGTGCGGTCAGTCCGGCGAAGGCTATCGTGCCAAGCGCGACAACCGCGAGGAAGGAGACCAGAGCGCGCACGATCGTGGTTGCATGAGAGGCGAAGAACACCAGAAGGTAGCTCTGGAAAGCCGTGAGAGGCACGAGGAGAGGTGCTCGGAGGAGCGTGATGGCCAGAATCAGCGCGCCAAGGTAGTCTCGGTCGACTCCAGCCGAAAAAAGCGA
The DNA here is from genome assembly GCF_003602235.1 of Cryobacterium melibiosiphilum. Classification (GTDB taxonomy): domain Bacteria; phylum Actinomycetota; class Actinomycetes; order Actinomycetales; family Microbacteriaceae; genus Cryobacterium; species Cryobacterium melibiosiphilum. The sequence continues at coordinate 73,268 of NZ_QZVS01000087.1, read as the reverse complement.
GAGAAGCGCGGGGAATCCTGTGACCATGGCGGCCATCGCGGCTGCGGCCAGCATCGTTCGCGAGCTGTTCCAGAGGAGCCCTCGGTAGGTACCGTCGACATAAAGGGCGCCGGCGAGCCGTCGGCGGGCAACGAACAGCGCAATGCCCACCGTGATGGGGAACGGCGCGACGACTCCCCATGCAAGCCAGGATTGATCTCCTCCCAGTGCCAGCACCGCCAGGATCATAGCCAGACGCACGGCACCATCGAGGCCGACGATCAGAGCCAGATCGGCCCAGGAGCCAAGGCCGGACAGCACCCCGCTGAGCGAGGAAACCGCCACACACGCGACGGCGCCGACGGCAAGAGGAACGACCAAGCCGAGCTGGTCCTCTCCGAAGGCCGGGATCGCCCAGAGAGGGAAGCTGACCGCGATCACGACGGCGACCAGGCCCGCAACGAGCAGAACGAACATCGGCACCGGAACGCGAGACCGTGCGGGCGCCAATTGTGCTCGAGCGCCCGCCGAGACGGCACGGGTCATTTCCTGCTGAAGCCCGAATAGGCATCCGACAATGAAATAGAGCACGGCCCAGAACACCGCGAATACTGAGTAAGCGGCCAAACCTGCTTGCTGGGCGACCGCCAGAGTGACGAGATAACCTGAAACACCGGCCACGACCGTCGCGGTCGCAATGAGGACGATGCTGAGCTTTCCCCGTCGATCACCACGGGTAGAGTCAGACACCGGAATGACTCCGGACGCTCCCGGTCGAACCGACTGCCGAAGTCGTCATGCGGGATGAACGTCTTCGGTCGGGGTGTGGGCTTCATTGGCCGCGCCTGCTTCGGCCAGTGCGATCTGACGGGCCAGGTCGGTAATCTGCCGGTCGAGTCGCCGGTTGTGAGCGGACGATGTGACGGCAAAGCCCAGGAAGACCACAATGAGGCCGTAGAGGAGAAGGTCTGTTCCACGCCCGACACCGAGAACAAAAGCGACCGCGTTCGTCAGATCCGGGAAAATAATGGCAATCACCGCACTCACCAGGACCGCGACCATTGTCAGACGGCGAATTGCCATTCCGCGCGCTCCCCGGCGTGGGAGAAGTATCACCAGGCCCAGGAGGGCGAACACGGTGATCAACACCGCTTTGATCAAGATTTGACTAACGTCCATGGCATTCCGTCCCTCGCAAGCCGATCATTTGAAGATGAGGTCGCTCATGATGTTGACGGAGTTCCAGACGGATTGCCCCTTCGACCGTGAGTAATCCGTGTAGATGATGTGGACTGGTTGCTCGTCGTACCGAAGCTTCAGCCGGCCGATTTCGTTGACGATCTCGGAGGCATGCGCCATTCTGTTCTGTGTCACCCGAATCGAACTCGCCGCATGGCGCGACAGAGCACGAAGCCCGTTGTGGGCATCAGTGAGGCGCACACCCGAGGTCGTGTTTTGAAACATCACGGCGGCCTTGAGCACCACGCGTTTAATTGCGCCCGGTTTCGTTCGGTTGTCCAGGAATCGCGAACCCACGATGATGTCGAGCGGCTCTGCCGCTAGTCGTCTCACCATGTCCAGCGCGTCCTCGACTCGGTGCTGGCCGTCAGAATCGAAGGTCACGAAATACTGAGCGGCAGTGTCTGTGAGCGCGTACCGAAGGCCGGTTTGCAGCGCAGCGCCCTGACCGAGGTTGATGGGGTGCCGAACAACGTGCGCTCCGGCTTTGCGTGCAGCCTCGGCCGAGCCATCCGTGCTGCCGTCATCTACGCAGACGACGTGCGGAAAGGTGAGCCTGGCGTGGCGAATTACGTCTCCCACCACAGTTTCTTCGTTATATAAGGGGATCACGAGCCAACTCGACGCCGCGATCGTCTTGTCCGCGTCGGTCACGGCGATACCCGCCGGAGCTTCACTCTCGGTCGACCCATCTAGTTCATAACTCATCGTTCTTGGCTGTGCCCTTCCCGTCCTGTTTCGAGCCTAAGCCCTTGGTCTCGCCAAGGCGGACACGAAACAGTACGGCATAACATAACTTCAACACGCGTTGCGGGAGTGCCCTGAAAGCGCTTCGGACGAGAAGATTCATGTACATTCGGGGGGTTCCGATGAGCCCGTACGAGCGCAGGTTGCGCTGCATTTGCAACTCGGCAGCGAACATCCCCTTTGCGGAACGACGCTTGAACATCGCAGGATCCGCCCGAAACAGAAGCACTGGTTCAGCCAGATTCAGCATCGCGTACCCTCCCGCGGCCAGCCGAGCGAAGAGGTCGTAATCCTCCATATTGGGGACGTGACGCACACCACCGACCGCGAGTGCCGCTTCGCGGTCGAGAAAGAGGGTCGGATTATTTATGGGACTGTTTGTGAGGACGTACCGCCGAATCCGTTCTTCCGTGAGCGGCATCACCCGCAGGCCGACGATGTTCCCCTCATCTCCCTCGAATTCCAGCATGGCCGCACCGATCGCAGCGTAGTGCCCGGCCGCAGCAGCCCGAGCCTGAAGTTCCAATCTGTGGGGAAGCGAAATATCGTCCGCGTCCATGCGGGCCACCCAGCGGTTTCTGGCCGCTTCGATTCCGGCCTGCATGGCAAACGCCACTCCCCGATTGTGAGCGAGCGGTATACGACGAATTCGCCCATCGGTACGACTGAGCGCGACCACGACGGCGTCGAGGGCCGCACCGAGCGGCCCGTCCTCGACGATCAGGATCTCGTCAGCAGGGAGCGACTGCTCCTGCATACTTCCCAAAGCTCTTTTCAGGTGTTCCGGCGCGACACCGCTGTAGACAGGAATGACGACACTGATTGGTTCGAAGGACTCGCCGACTGCGGTCACGGTACCATCCCTCGTTCAACTCCTTGGGGCCCCCGACCGGGAAATATCAGTGCATCCGGCTAAGGTCGAAGTACCCATGGTACGCGGCCCGCTTGACGGCGTGCGCAACCCTGCGGGCCCCGCCCGTCGTTCCAGACAGGGGGGCTGCCGGATTCTCGACGGATTCCGGGCCGCTTCCGAGAGAGTGAAAGAACTGTGTTAGACGAGCAAACTGAGACACCTTCCCCGACCCGAACCCCCACACCGGTCCCTCCGGCGTCGTCGAGATGGAAACGACTCTTCATCGCGCTCTGGGTCCCGATTGTCCTCGTCGGTGCATCGTTCGGCATGTCCGCCGTCGTTACCGCGAACCACGGTCCGGCTCTCTCCCCCGTCGACGAGTGGGTCTATGTCGACTACCTCTTCAAGCTGCCCGTCCAGGGCATCGTGCACCAGGGAGAGAAAATCGGTGAGGAAGCCCTTGCCATCATGTCGTGCGACGGGGTCACGCCCTACGGACCGATGGGCCCTGCGTGCGGGAGCAGCCTCACCGACCTGACGCAGTTTCCGTATCAGGGTGTCTCGTCGGCAGACGCGTACACGCCCGCGTACTTCGCGATGACCCGTGTTGTTGGCGACGCCATCCACGCTGTCACCGGGATCAGCCAGCTCTCGTCCTGGCGGGTCACCGGGGCTCTCTGGCTGGGTCTTGCGGCCGTACTTTTGCATGTGCTGCTCCGCCAATGGCGCGTCCGGCGCCCCGTCATACTCGGCCTCGGCCTCGCCGTGATCGCATCGCCGTTTGCCTGGTGGACGTATACCTATGTGAGCACCGATGCTCCGTCTCTGGCTTTCGGCATCCTCATCCTCTTGGCGGCCGTGAAGATCGGTCGTGGCCAGTGGTCCGGCTGGTGGCTTCCCCTCATCTCGACGGTGGCGGTGCTCTTCAAGGTGACCAACGTCCTCGCCGTCTGCCTTGCCGCTCTGTATCTGCTCATCCTCTGGCTCGCGGAGCTCAAGGAAACTCGCTGGGCCGGATGGAAAACTCGCAGGCCCCATCAGCAGACCCGTTCCTCGCTCGGGGTGATATTTTTCGCCGTGCTCGCACTCGGCACCTCGATTGCCGCTCAACTTGCCTGGCTGGCCTATCGATCAGCGGAAGCAGTCGGTACCCCGGTCGACCAGGCGATCGGGATTCCGCTCACTCCCGAGGAACTCGTCTCACAGATTGCGACGTTCCTTCCCGGCACGATCAACGCCAATGTTAACGTGTCCGGTTCCACCAATCTTGCCTACGCGATTCCTGGTTTCGTCGTCGCACCACTGGCCTGGATTTGTGTTGCCGGAGTTCTCGGGGCGTTCTGGACACTGCGCAGGAGATCAACGCTGACCCCCATCGTGGTATCCGTGACGATGGCCGCACTCTTCTTTGCTCCAATGCTCGCCATCATGATCCATGTGACGACCGGCGCGTACTTTCCGCTGCCGCCCCGCTACGGAGCACCGATCCTCGGGGCGTTCCTGCTTCTGGCCGGGCTAACGATTCGCAACGGGTGGGCGGTCGGCATTCTGCTGGGCTACTCAGTCGCGCTGTATGCCTACGTCCTGATCAACGCCCCCTTGCTGGCCTAGCAGGGCGACCGCCTTGGGTGCGGCGTTCATCAGCTTCACGGTCGAATCCGGACCGGCAGCGGCACGTTCTCGCGGCTCCGGGCACGCGGACCCGGAGCGATCTGGTCGATCGCTCCGGGTCAGACCGGGCAGACTGCGGTCTCGAAACCTCAGACAGTTCGCCCAGGACGGGTGGGCCTCTTCTGCGGAGGCTGCGTCGGGCCTCGACTTCTAGGCCGCGGTGGGGCTGCCCGTCGGTATCTCTGCGAGCAGCTCTGCTCCCACTTGCACCCAGTTGTCGACGCCGCCCAGGCGGACCAGCTCTTCCCAGGAATTAATCGGACGCTTCGTGCCGGAATCCACCCAGAAGATCTTCCCGTTGTCATCTCGGAGGAAATAGGTCATGGGTTCAGCGGTCTGTGGCATCGCCTCGCATGTCGCTGCCGCCAGCGCGCGATGGTCAAGTCCCAGTGCTGTCACCAACGCCGCGTCCAGAACCGGTGCCGCAGAGCCTCCGATTCCCACGAGGAAAGCGGATCCACAGGATACGGCCACGCTGTCGATCCATTCGCTCCTGACATAGGAGTTGATGATGTCGTCGCTGACGGTCTGGTAGTCGGTTCCGAACCCGAGTCCGTCCGAGATGCCGAATGAGGGCAGGCCCAGAAGTCGAGTCCCGTCCACCAGATAGACGCGGGGGCTGGAGGAAGACTTGACCAGCTCACCAGAGGCCACGCCCGCCAGGTTGTCCCCCGTCGGCAGGGAGCCCAACATTCCGTCCGGGACGGTCCAGATCTTGTCCGGAACCCCTTGGTCGCGAACATAGTGCTCGTAGGGGCCCCAGGACAAGAGGCGCTGCTTCTTTCCATCCTTGACCAGGTAGAGCCCCGGACTGTTCGTCTCTTTCGCGAAGTGGGGTCCGACCAGACTCGCCGTGACGGGAAGCTTCGCGAGGATTGTCGACGGGATCGTCGTGAACGTCACACCGGAATATTCCTGCGCCCGTACTTCCAGGCGGCCCTCCGATGAGGCTATGTACTGGCGCCCGTTGGCGTCCCTCATGAATCCGGTCACGGCCGACGAAACGCCTAATTTTCCGAGACTCGCCGTGTCCAATGATCCAGCCGGAAACGTCGTCCTGATCGTCGATTGGCTGTACAGCTCCGTCGACAGGGGGGCCACGCTGCCGGCCGTCAGCAGACCCAGTGCGCCTGTTTCGCGGTTCTTCACCGCAGCGGCATCCCGGACCACGGGCGCTCCGTAGGCCAAGTAGGCAATGGCACCCTCGAAGAGGGTGACCGAGTTGCTCGGGTGAGCCACCGTGGCAAGCGACTGATCGTCGAGGACTTCTCGCTTCACGCCCTGCTCGATCAGGAATCGTTTTCCTGTCGTGGTCAGAAACACGCGAGACATCGTTGGGCCGTCTCGGAGGGCGTTGATCTGGGCGTCCGTCAGGACGATGGAATCGCCGCATGGATAGCCGTACGCCGCGACATCTTCACAGGTCATGAATTGGAGCTTGGCGCCCACATCGAAGAAATAGACCTTGCCAGCGTTGGAGCGGATGATGCGACCCAGGGTCGGTCCACTCGTGAAGTTGTCGAGATACGCCTGAGATACATATCCCACCGTACCCATCGGGTAGAGCGCATTGAGCATGCCCATATCCGGCACGGCGTACTTGTTCTTTCCCGAGGTCAGATAGACGGTTGCGTTGTTCTGGGTGCGGAACAGCGACGTGTCTGCGAGCGGAGTGCCGAACCAATCAGTGAAGATTCTCCAAAAGTTCCTGTTGCCGTACGAGCCACAGGCATCTCCGCTTCCGTAGAGGTTTCCGAGGGCTGACGCGTTGGGCTGATAGGGCGTGTAGTTGTAGAGCCCTGCGGTCGCCTGGTTCTGGATGAACACGGAACTGGACCCGCACGCGGCATTCGGGTGGAAACGCACCGCGTTCACTCGACCGGGTACATGGTTCCACCGGGTCGGGTTCGCGGCGTAGTACTGAAACTGCAGAGCGGCCGCGTAGACCTGATTGAAGAAGCCGTAAAAGTTTGTATCGCAGTCCGCCGTGTCCGGGCATCCGTACCCGGTTGCACTGCGATACTGACGCGCGGTCGGCCAGGTATCCGAAACGATGCCCTGCTCTTTTTCCAGCAGGACCAGAAGAGCCTTCTGACTGATGCCGCAGGCGGCACCGACTCGCGCGATGATCTGGGCAGCGCTCTCACTGCCAGCCCCCGAATAGGCCGCGCATCGGCCGGCCACAGCGGCTTTGTTGGGCGTCGCCTGCTGATAGTCCTTCAGGCAGGTGTATCCGCTTCGGCAGGTTGAGACCCGAGCCGAGAGAAACGACTGGACCTCATTGGCATTCATGGCCTGACCGTCAAAGAACTGTGCATCGCTGATGATGTTGCCGGGGTTGAACAGTGAGGCGTTGGCCGCTTGCGCATCCGCTGGAGGTGTCACCGCGACCAGGAGCGCCGAGCCGAGCAGGATGGTCAGGACCATCCCGACGAGTTTCTTGAAATTCACGGGATCTCCAGAGCAGTGGGCTGCGACGTTACGGACAAATCTTTATTGGTATAGGTCAGGGTGACCTGCCAGGACCCCGATGCGAATCCGCTGACGGGCATCTGCACGAGCCCGCACGACGTGTCTGAGGCGTTGGCGATTCCGTCGGTGCTCGACTCGAGGGCAGTATTCGACGACGTGAAACGGAATTCACACAGTTCACCCGTCTCGATCAGTCCGGAAACGTAGCCGGACACGGAGACGTTGAGACCATCAGGGTCGATCCCCGCGACACTGATCACGGCCTGACTGACAGAAGACGGCTCGGCCGAGACGGACGGTTTCTCGGACGGAACGCTCTCCGGGAGATTCGTGGGCATGTCAACCGACGTGCACGCCACCAAGGCACCCGCCACCAAGAGAGAGGCGAGTATCAACCCGGCAGAGCGAGTTGTGAGTCTGACAAATTTCACTGCGTGGGGCACCCATCATCAGGCATACGGATTCTTAGACTAACGCTTTCACGCCGCTCGCGGGGTCCCCAAGTCTCCCAGTGTTTGCACCTAGACTCCTCTAAGTCCCCGACCACAACCGAAAGTCAGCTATGTCCAGCGTAAGTGCCGAGAAACGCGCCCTGCGGATCGCTCAGGAACCGCTCTTGCCCGTGGGCCAGACGACGAATTTCGTCACGGGAACGTGGTCGTCGATCACGGAGATTTGGGAGCATCGTCAGCTCCTGAACCTGCTCGTGCGACGGGAGATCAAGGCCCGCTACAAGGACAGCTCGCTTGGGCTGGTCTGGAGCTTGGTCAAGCCCTTGGCCCAGCTTCTCGTCTATTACTTCGCGATCGGCCAGATTCTCGGCATCGCACGCAACATCCCCAGCTTCGCAATTTTTGTCTTCGTCGGACTCACTGTCTGGGGCCTCTTCACCGAAATCGTCTCGAGCGGCACGATGTCGATCATCAACAATGCCGGCCTGGTCAAAAAGGTCTACCTGCCGCGAGAGATTTTCCCGCTGGGCGCCGTGGGCGGTGGGCTGTTCAACTACGGACTGCAGCTCATCATCCTGCTGGCCGCTGTGATCATCGGCGGTCAGATCCCCCTGACCCGGGACCTGGCCCTGGCCCCGCTTGCCCTGGTCAACGTCGTGGTCTTCGCGACGGCCATTGGCATGGTCCTGGCCGCGGTGACGGTGTACCTGCGGGACCTGCAGCACCTCGTTGAGGTCGTTCTCACCGTGCTCTTCTGGGCGTCACCGGTGGTCTACTCCTTCAGCTTCGTTCACTCCGCCATCGCCGGTACCTGGCTCGAGCAGCTGTACCTGGCCAACCCGGTCACGCTGAGTGTGCTGGGCATGCAGAAGGCCCTCTGGCTGGCTGGAACGACCGAGTCCACCGCGGTGAATTTTCCGCCGGACATCGCAGTGCGCCTCTGGGTGTCGCTCGGAATCAGCATCGTGCTGCTGTGGCTGGCGCAGCGCGTATTCTCTCGCCTTCAGGGCAACTTTGCACAGGAGCTTTAAGACACCATGACCGATTCCCCCAGCAGCGATCTCCCCAGCAGCGCCGCCCCCAGCGTTGCCCCCAGCATCGTTCGGGTGCAGGACGTGTCGAAGCGTTTTCTCCTTCACAAAGACAAGTCGCTCAAGGAACGCGTCATGTTCATGGGCCGCGCCCGCAAGCAGGTCGAAGACTTCTGGGCTTTGCGCGACGTCTCGCTCGACATCACAACGGGTTCCACGGTCGGATTGGTCGGTCACAACGGGTCCGGCAAGTCCACCCTGTTGAAAGTCATCGGGGGGATCATCCAGCCGACGAGCGGCTCGGTCGTTCGACGCGGTCGTATGGCAGCCCTGCTGGAACTGGGAGCGGGTTTTCACCCAGACCTCTCCGGTCGAGAGAACGTGTACCTCAATGCGGCCATCCTCGGGCTGAGCCGCAGTGAGACCGATCTTCACTTCGATGAAATCGTCGAGTTCTCCGGCATCGAAGACTTCATCGACACGCAGGTCAAGTTCTACAGTTCCGGAATGTACGTGCGGCTTGCGTTCTCGGTTGCCGTGCACGTGGATCCCGATCTGCTCCTCGTCGACGAGGTCCTGGCCGTCGGTGACGAGCCCTTCCAGCGCAAGTGCATGGACAAGATCGCCCAGTTCCAGTCGGAGGGGCGCACGATCGTGCTGGTCAGCCACTCGTCCGACCAGGTCGGACGGTTGTGCGACCGGGTCATCGTGATGCACGCCGGTTCCGCCATCCACGATGGCGACCCCGCCGAAGGCATCCGTATTCTGCGCGACGGTTACGAGGCCGACCGGGTCAGCCACGTGACCCAACTGCAGGCGGTCGCGGAGGCTCCCCCGGAAATCCCCGACCTCGAGGTCGGAGAGGTCACGGCGCGCACGGTTGTCGGGTCGGGCCAGACGGACGTCATCGTCACAGCCACGATCCAGATCAACAAGTCCACGCCGGACTGGGGTATCGGAATCGCCATCGATACGACTCTGGGGCTGCGTCTCTACGCCATGAATACCTTCACGATGGGTCAGGTACTTCCCATGGATCCCGGCCTGCACGTCGTGCAGGTGACCCTGCCCGACATCCGCCTGGGATCGGGCAAATACCTCGTCAGCCTGGGCCTCGGGCTGCCGACCGGCGAGACCATTGACCGCCGTGGCAGCGCGGCCGCCTTCGACATGCCCAACGATGAGTTTGGCGCCGGTATTCTGCGGATTCAGCCGTCATTGCAGATTTCGTCCTAGGAGACGCCATGACAGTGCCCACGGGAAACCTCCTCTACGACTCGCTGAGCTCGAATACGGGTGACATCGCCATCGGAATAGCCGCCGAACAGCTCTTTCACGCCCGAAATCTCCCGACGCAGATCATTAATCCATTTGAACCCGAGTTTCCGCATCCGCTGATCATCGGTGGCGGAGAGCTCATCCGTGCGACCGGCGATCGATTTTACGATACCTACCGTCAACGCGGCGAGCATATTCTGAATGCTGCCGGCGTCTGGACCTCGGCCAACGATCTCGACTATCTGAGTGAGTACGCGATGGTTTCGGCCCGGTCCGAGCGCGAAGTCGAGGTTCTGCGTGCGTGGGTTCCCGAAGCCGAAGTCGTGCCCTGCGCGACGACTCTGCTTCAGAGCGAGCACTTCGACATCCCCGGCCTTGAGCCGGGCGAAACCGTGGTCGGCATCCATGTGGTGCCCCACGCGCTGCGACTGATCGAAGACTTGGTTCCTCTCATCGACGCGATCCCGCACAAGAAGGTTTTCATACCCTTCACCCACTACAACGGCGACGCGTCGTTCATGAAGGCGCTGCCCTTCAACCGCACCAACAGCATCACCCTCGACACTCTGCGGCCCCTGCAATTGCACTCCGTGATTGGTCAAATGAGCTCGGTCGTGGTGTCCTCGCTGCACGCGTCCATCTTCGCCTACAGCCAGAATGTGCCGTTCGCCTCGATCCACCAACAAAAAGCCGAGTACTACTTTCAGGACCGGGGACTGCGCGACCACCTCGTACGCGACGGCCGTGAACTGGTGGCCATGCTCGAACGTTTGAACACCGAACGGTTCGACTTCAGCGACCGAATTGCGCAGGATCGCACGAGCATCAACGCTGCGTTCGACCGGTACTCGGCGATTCTCGGATCAGCTCCGTCTAGCGCCGTGTTCACCCCGTCACTGGATACGATCACTCCGCGCGAACAGGACTCGATGCTCCTCGACCAGGCGCAGCGGGTCATCGGAGATCATGACCTCGCCCTGTCATTCTCTGAAACTCGCAGACTATCGCTCAAGAGGGACGTCGGCGGCCTGACGGAGCAGCTCGACGCAACGACCGCCGAGCTGCGACGCGTCGAAGCCGAACTCGACGTTTCCGCCCAGGAGCTGCACGCGACAAGGGCCGTCCTCGAGCATGTGCGCACGGCAGCGTGGCGCAAGGCGTACCGGCGGGGCCGGCGGTACTTACGATCGATTTCGGCTGTGTTCAAGCGAGCCTGAGCGCACAGCTTCCTCGTCCGTCGGGTCGACGACGGTCGACGCCTGATAGCTCCGCCATTTTTCGATCTGGTAGACCGGGTTGATCGCGAGCCAGTACAGCCGGCGCTTCCAGGTGAAGTCGCCGTCACGCAGGATGCGCAGGGTATCGCCGACGATCCCGCGCAGGGTCAGCCGGATCCTCCCCTTGGTCGTCAGGACGGGGATGGGAAACCCGATTTGGCGCAGTCCCACGGTCTCATCGAAAATGCGTCGACGGTACTCGTCGAGGGTGAGGTCGTTGGAGTGTTCTACCGCGGCGCGACCGGCGTAGGCCTTGCGGTAGCCGGCCTCGATGAGATCCTTGCCGAAGAGCTGATCTTCGGCGTAGCGCACGTCCCGGTATGGGATGGTGTTGACCAGAAAGTCTCTCCGGGCGGCCGAGTTGACATCCGAGTAGAAGCTGATCGCGTTGAGCACCCCCTCGCTCTGCACGAAGTTGTCGTTATAAAAGACTGTCGTGCCGAAATCCGGCCCGAACCCGGCGAAGACACCCTGGATTTCATACTTCAACAGGGGAAAGCAGCCCCGCCGAGGGATCTGTTTGCCCATGACGGCCACGATGCTGTCGTCGATTTCAAAAGGCTTGAGCAGCTCACGGAGCCACTCGTGCGATGCCGGGATGGCGTCATGGGTGAGAAATGCGATGAACTCGCCCGTCGCCAGCTGGGCGGCCAGGTTGCGGGTCTTGCCATGGCCGAACTCCGAGTTGGGGATTTCGTGGAGGCGCACGGTCGGATAACGACTGACGATGTCGAGTGTCGAATCGGTCGAGCCCGAATCGATCACGAGCACTTCGACGGAGCCGTCCAGCTGCTGGGCCAGGATTTGTTGCAGAATCCGTTCGAGATAGACCTCGCCGTTGTAGGTGAGGACCGCAACGGTTACGAGCGGCTGATCAGGCATTGAGTTGTCCTTGAATCTCTTCGTACGTCATTCTGACCCCGTCATCGAGGGCGGTGAGCGCAGTTGTGGTGAATTCCGAGCGATAACGCGTTGTGTTGAGCACGACCCGGTCGATGAACGTGGGAGGCACCGGAACCTCGTTGACGGCAAAGTCGATGTCCGTCACCCGGCGCAGCGACTCGATGATCTCGCTGACCGAGTGTCCGGCGCCGCTCCCGAGGTTATAGAGGTCGAAGTCCGTCTCGACCCCGACCATCGGAGTGATCATGCGCACCAGGTCTTCGACGAAGACGTAGTCGCGCACCATCGAGCCGGTGCCCATGCGCATCACCGGCCGACCCAGTGCGATCTGCCGGAGAGCGATCGGGATCAGACCTTGCTTCTTGTTCGCCTTCTGCCGCGTACCGTACGGGTTGGAGATGCGCAGGGCGGTGGACTCCAGGCCGTGTTTCGTGCGGAAGTAGTGCAGGTAGTGCTCGATCGACAGCTTGCCGATGCCGTACGGAGAGATCGGAAGCGCACGGTCGACCTCGGAATAGTCCTCCTTGTCCTGCGGGCCGTAGATGGCCCCGCCGGTGGATGCGAAGTACACCCGCTTCACCCCGGCCTCGACGCAGGACTCCAGCAACTCGACCGTCTGTGCCACGTTGGTGCGGATGTCGAGGGTCGGGTCGCTCTCGGCCGTGGCCGGAGTCGTCGTCGACAGGAAGTGAAAGACGTATTCCTGGCCCTGGATCGCAGCCTCGAGGTCGGACCGGCTGAGGAATTCTCCCTGCAGGACCGTCGCGGACGGCGTCTTGAAAGTCGGTTCGGAGGAGCGGAAGCGGTCGAAGGCTGCCACGTCGTGTCCGGCCTCGGTGAGGGCGTCAACGAGGTGTGAGCCGATGAATCCGTTCCCCCCGATGACGAGTGTTTTAGCCACGCATGGCCTTCTCAAAGGCTGAGATGAACTGCTTGCCGGAATCCGTCCAGTTCACAGCGGCCACGGAATCCGACATGGCGACGGATCGTTCGACGGCATCGGGGTGGTCGAAGACCTCGGCCATCTTGCGGGCGATCGCAAGCGGCGATGCCGGCACGTATTCGATGAACGGATTGTCCGACACCATGCGGTTGTTGGGTCCGTCGTTGACGATGGGCGTCACCCCGCTGGAGAGCAGCTCCAGAGGGAGCAGAGACATGTTGGAGAGTGAAAGCACGAGACCTGCGGCACAGCGGTTGTAAACAGCGTTCAGCTCTGAGATGTCGAGGCTCGCCAGGTTCGTGTGCTTGAACGGGATCGCCCAGTTGGAGACGTCCCAGCCGGCGAAGTTGATCTTGACGTCGGGCTTGATGCGAGCGAATTCTGCCAGCACGAGCAAGCCGAACTCGAAAGCACGCCGTGGCGTGACCGGCCGGGCGTAGAAGAAGACCTCGTTGCGGCGTTCCAGGTTGGTCACGCTGTAGTGGGTCTTGTCCGCGGCAAAATCGAAATGGTCGGTCTGCATGCCGAACTCGGTGGAGAGTTTGTGGGCGAGCCATCCGCCGGCCGTGATGGCGTGGAAGCCGAAGTGATATGTGTTCTCGGCGAGCAATGATTCCGTGCCCAGGGGGTAGAAGCTGGCCTCGTAGTCCTGCACGAAGTAGAACCGCTTGGCCAGGGAAGCGTCGAGGTACGCGGGGTACGCCGTTTCCCAGCCGGTCGCGAAGATGGCCTGCGTGCCGGTTTTCACGCCCTTTTCGGGGTCGTACATCTCGATGCTCGCAGAGACCTCGGGGTAGGCGGCAGCGGTGCGCAGCATGCCGCGAATGTCAGTGAAGCTGACCGGCGTGGTGCTCGTCGTATAGAGGTAGATCGAGCAGCGGTGGCCGGCTTTTTCGGCGATGTCGATGAAGCGGAACAGGTTCTGGTGTCCCCCGCTTTCCAGTCCGGGGGGCGACATGATCCAGGCGATATCGACCGAGCCGTTCTCGACGGTGATCGGGTCTGACTGCCACGGTGCCGGCTGGGTCCAGTCGAGGCGTTCCGCATCGCGGTTCGCCACGAGCATCGTGGGGGTGTGCGGCACCAGGATCGAACTCGCCTTCGCGAAGCTACGTGCGGCGAAGGCGCGCGTACCTTCTGCTCGATGGACCCGAATCGGGCGCAGCGCGGCCTGCGCCGCCCGTTGGAAAAAGACCTTGGGACCGTGTTCGCGGAGGACGCGGACACTCCTGCCGAGCACTCTCACGAGTTCTCCTTCTTGTGCGCCGACTGAACGTCGGGATCAGACTGAACGTCGGGATTAAATGTCCGCATAGCATCGCCAGTCTAGCAATGTGGTTTCCGGGACCGAGCGGCGGCACCCCTCGGTCCGGGTTCCGCGCGGGAGCGCGTGACTATGCTTATCTGTGATGTCTAGCCCCTTACTCGAGTCCACCGTCGTCGTGACCGTCTCCTACAATTCCAGCGCTCAACTGGCGGTCTTCCTCGATTCCGTGGCCGGCAGCGAGGCCGACCCTGTCTCGATCGTCATCGCCGACAATCGTTCGGGCGACCTTGACCGAACCCGGAGTATCGCCGCGGCCCGCGGGGCCCGCGTGCTGGAGCTCCCCGACAATCGCGGTTACGGCGGGGCCATCAACGCTGCCGTCGCGACCCTGCCATCGCCGATCGAATACATTCTGATCTCGAACCCCGACGTCGAAGTCGGCGCGGGCGCGATCAGCCTTCTGCTTGATGAACTCGCCGGGGACCCCCGCATCGGAGCCATCGGCCCGCGGGTTCTCAACGTGGACGGCACGACCTATCCGTCGGCGCGCAAATTGCCGTCCCTGCGTACGGGGATCGGGCACGCGCTCTTCGCCCACCTGTGGCCCGGCAACCCGTGGACCCGGGCCTACCGAGCGGAACACGAGGGCGCGGACGTGCGTCGATCGGTCGGCTGGTTGTCGGGTTCCTGCCTGCTGGTGCGGCGTGAGGCCTTCGAGCAGCTCTCCGGATTCGATGAAGGCTTCTTCATGTACTTCGAAGACGTTGATCTCGGCTATCGCCTCGGAAAGGCAGGCTGGTCCAACGTCTACTTCCCCCGTGCGGCCGTGACCCACACCGGCGCGGTGTCCACCAGTGCTGAATCCGAGAAGATGATTCGGGTGCACCACGAGAGTGCGCTCAGATTTCTCGAAAAGAAGTACTCGGCCGCCCACCTCGCGCCGATTCGCTGGGCGCTGCGCGTGGCACTGTCCGTGCGCGCGCGCGTCTTCATGATGAACGACCGACGCCGGTAGCGTCGGTCGTTCATCCATCCCTATGCGGCGACGAGGCCGGCCAGATACTTGCCGTAGCCACTCTTGATCAGCGGCGCGGCCAGGACAGCCAGCTGCTCGTCGGTGATCCAGCCGGCTCGCCAGGCGATCTCTTCGATGCAGCCGACCTTGAAGCCCTGGCGGTCTTCGATCACGCGCACGTATTCGGAGGCCTGCATCATCGACTCGAACGTGCCGGTGTCGAGCCAGGCGGTACCGCGGTCGAGCACCTGCACGTGCAGCGTTCCGGCCTCGAGGTAACGCTCGTTGATGGTGCTGATCTCCAGCTCGCCGCGGGCACTCGGCTCGATGGTCTTGGCGATTTCGACGACGGCGTTGTCATAGAAATACAGTCCGGGAACCGCGTAGTTGCTCTTGGGCGTGGCCGGCTTCTCCTCGATGGAGATCGCCGTTCCGGACTCGTCGAACTCGACCACACCGTAAGACGTGGGGTTGCTCACGTGGTAAGCGAAGATGCGCGCGCCCTCGATCTGCGCGTTGCCGCGCAGCGCCGAACCGAGGCCAGCGCCGTGGAAGATGTTGTCGCCGAGAACGAGTGCGACGCTGTGGTCGCCGATGAACTCTTCACCGATGATGAAGGCCTGGGCGAGCCCGTCGGGTGAGGGCTGCACGGCGTACTCGAGGCGAATACCGAGATCGGACCCATCGCCGAGGAGCGCCTTGAACTGGTCGTTGTACTCCGGCGTGGTGATGATGAGGATCTCCTTGACCCCGGCCATCATGAGCGTCGAGAGGGGGTAGTAGATCATCGGCTTGTCGTAGATCGGCATGAGCTGCTTCGAGATGCCCTTGGTGATCGGCCACAGGCGCGTGCCCGAGCCGCCGGCCAGAATGATTCCGCGCATGTGTTACTTGCCGCCGTTCGGTGTTGTCTGCTTCGGTGTTGTCTGGTTCAGAGTGTCGTAGTAGGCCCGGGCCGCGGCCCAGGTGGGAAGCAGGCCGGAGGCCGCTGCGGCCGCGAGGCCGGGGGCATCCGTGTCTTTCGGCGACAGCAGCAGGTCGCCGGCTTCGGGGGGAAAGACCAGCCCCACCTCGGGGTCGAGGGGGTTGATGCCGTGCTCGCGGCCCGGGTTGAACGGGCTGGTGACGAGGTAGCTGACGGTGGCGTTGTCGGTCAGGGCGACGAAGCAGTGGCCGAGGCCCTCGGCGATGTAGACCGCGCGGCGGTCGGTGTCATCCAGCAACACGCTGTCCCACTGACCGTACGTCGGCGAGCCGACACGAATGTCGATGATGTAGTCGAGAACGGCGCCGTGCACCGCGGTGACGTATTTGGCCTGGCTGGGCGGCACATCCGCGAAGTGGATGCCGCGCACCGAGCCGCGCTTGGAGACCGAGGTATTCGCCTGGGCGAGGTCGAGCTTGTGCCCGATCTTCTCTTCGAGCTTGTCGAACCGGTACCACTCGAGGAAGACTCCCCGGTCGTCGCCGAACTGCTTCGGGGTGATCTCATAGGAATCGGGGACGGAGAGTTCGCGAATCTGCACGTTGGGGAGTCTACCAAGGGCCTTCCGATAGAATCGCGGAGGCCACTCATCGAACGGAACGGTTACTACCCATGAAGATTCTCGTCACCGGCGGAGCCGGTTTCATCGGCTCCAACTTTGTTCGCCGCACCCTTGAAGACAAGTACCCGGGACTCGAGGGCGCCGAAGTCGTCGTTCTGGACGCCTTGACGTACTCGGGCAACCTCGCGAACCTCGCTCCGGTGGCCGATTCGCCGCGCTACACCTTCGTACACGGCGATATCCGCGACGCCGCCCTGCTCGACACTCTCTTCCCCGGCCTCGACGCCGTGGTGCACTTCGCCGCCGAGAGCCACGTCGACCGTTCCGTGCGCGACGCCTCCATCTTCGTCGAGACCAACGTGCTCGGCACCCAGCAGCTGCTCGACGCCGCCCTGCGAAGCGGCCTCCCCCGCTTCGTGCACGTCTCCACCGACGAGGTCTACGGCTCCATCGCCGAAGGCTCCTGGAACGAAGAACGCGCCCTCGAGCCCAACAGCCCCTACAGCGCCTCGAAGGCCGGCAGCGACCTGCTCGCCCGCAGCTACCACCGCACCCACGGCCTCAACGTCTCGATCACCCGCTGCAGCAACAACTACGGCCCCTACCACTTCCCCGAAAAGCTCATCCCGCTCTTCGTCAGCAACCTCATCGACGACCTGCACGTTCCCCTCTATGGCGAGGGCAACAACATCCGCGACTGGCTGCACGTCGACGACCACACCCGCGCCATCGCGATGGTGCTCGTCGGCGGCCGCGCCGGCGAAATCTACAACATCGGCGGCGGCACCGAGCTCACCAACCTCGAGCTCACCCAGATGCTGCTCGACTCCACCGGCAAGGACTGGTCCTACGTCGACCGCGTCGCCGACCGCCTCGGCCACGACCTGCGCTACTCCGTCGACATCACCAAGATCCAGGCCGAACTCGGCTACGCCCCCGAAGTCCCCTTCACTCAGGGCCTCGCCGACGTCGTGCAGTGGTACCGCGACAACCGCACCTGGTGGGAACCCCTCAAGGAACGCGCCGCCCTCGTCGGTTAGCGTGTCGGACGCCTCTGGCATCATGGTTCTGTAGCGCAGTAAATCTGCAGGGCACCACTCAGTACGGGGAGCTTATGAAGATGGGGACCATATGAAGTATCTGATCACCGGAGCATCGGGCATGCTTGGCCGCGACCTGCAAATCGCTCTTGCTGGCCGCTCCGTGACCGCGCTCGGCCGCGGCGACCTCGACGTGACCGATCCCACCGCGGTGACGAATGCCGTCGCCGGCTTTGACGTCGTCATCAACGCGGCCGCGTACACCAAGGTCGACGACGCCGAGACGAACGAAGACGAGGCCTACGCCGTGAACGCGGTAGGGCCGCGCAACCTGGCGGTGGCGGCATCCGCCGTGAACGCGAAGCTCGTACAGATCTCAACCGACTACGTTTTTGACGGCAGCGCCAGCACACCGTACGCCGAGAGCACGCCGTACAGCCCGATCTCCGCCTACGGCCGCACCAAGGCCGCCGGCGAAGAGTTCGTCCAGGCGGAAAACGGGTCGCGCAGCTACATTGTGCGCACCGCGTGGCTGTACGGCAAGAACGGCCCGAACTTCGCCAAGACCATGCTGAAAGCCGCCGCGGCGCGCCCCACCCTGACGGTCGTCACCGATCAGGTCGGCCAGCCCACCTGGACCGTGGACCTGGCCGCGCAGATCGTGCTCCTGCTCGACTCCGACGCTCCTGTCGGCATCTACCACGGCACCAATTCCGGCGTCGCGTCGAAGTTCGACCAGGCCCGGGACGTGTTCGTCCTGGCCGGGCTCGATCCGGAACGAATTCTGCCGACCGACAGTTCCGCGTTTGTCCTGCCCGCACCACGGCCGGCGTATTCGGTGCTCGGCCACGCCAAGTGGGCGGCCGCCGGGCTCACGCCGATGCGCCGCTGGCAGGACGCCCAGGCAGCAGCCTTTGCCGCCGGGGTATTCGAGACATCATGATCACCCTGCGGGTCGTCGTCGACCAAATGGTGGCACCGGTGCCCGGCGGCATCGGCCGGTACACGGAGGAACTGACCCGTGCCCTGCTCCAGACCGCGCCCGCCAACTGCGAGGTCGAGGGGCTGGTGTCGTCGTCCACCGCCGACGAATACGCGGCCATTGAAACGGCCCTGCCCGGCCTGGCCCGGCTTGTCAAGACATCCCTGGCGCGCCGAGAACTGCGCGCGGCCTGGGGCCTTGGCGTGGTCGCCTCGTCGGGGGCGGGCATGATCCACGCCCCCGGCCTGCTTGCGCCCCTGCACCGCCACGACCGCATCAACGACGGCACCCAGATCGCGGTGACCGTGCACGACATGCTGGCGTGGACCCATCCACAATCGCTGACCCCGACGACCGTCGGATGGACGAAGAGCATGCTGCGCCGCGCCCGCAAACACGCCGACGCGATCGTCGTGCCCAGCCACGCCGTCGCCGCCCAGTTGCAAGAGGTGATGGACCTGGGCGAACGCGTGCGGGTGATTGGCGGGGCCATCGGCAGCGGGTTGATTCTGCCCGCGTCCGACGTCGTGCAACGCCGAGCCGATGCCCTGGGGCTGCCAACCGAATACATCCTGACTGCGGGCTCGCTCGACCCGCGCAAGGGCCTCATCTCGGTGATCACGGCGCTGGGCCTGCCCGGCGCCCCCGACGTGCCGCTCATCGTGCTCGGACCCGACGCCTGGGGGGAACTCGATGTTGCCACCGTGGCCGACGAGGCCGGGCTGGCCCCGGGCCGGGTGCGCACGCTGTCGGGCCTGTCCGACGAAGACCTTGCGATCGTCATCGCCCGCGCGTCGCTGTTCGTGTACCCGAGCCTCGAAGAGGGTTTCGCGCTGCCGATCATCGAAGCATTCCACCTCGGCACGCCCGTGATTCTCTCGGATGCGCCGGCGTTGGTGGAGGCCGCCGGCGACGCCGGGCTGACCGTGCCACGCGACGACCCTAAGGGCTACCCCGAGCGTCTGAAGATCGCCATGAACCGGGTGCTCGGCGACACGGAATTCGCCGGGCGCCTGAGCGTCGTCGGCAGCGACCGGTCACGGGCGTTCAGCTGGCGGGACTCGGCCGAGCGGGTCTGGCAGCTGCACGCCGACCTGTAGCGCGGCATCCGTCGGCAAGACTCTCGAATGCGGTCAGTTGCTGACCCAGAGGTGGTCGGCGACTTCGGTCCAGTCCTGCTCGCTGTTGGAGGGGCCGTCGGCGAGCCACATCTCGGGGCCGTCCTTGAAGGTCACACTGACGGGCAGGTCGGTCGAGCATGAACTGGCCACCTGCTCGTCGTCGAGGATGATCAGGCAGGGTTCGTCACCGTTCAACAGACTGGCAAAGTAGCGGATGCCACCCTCGTCGTGGAGCAGACGCGTGGTGTCGTCTTCGAGGCCGCCGAGCCCGACGTACTTGTCGTCGGTCGGCAGAATATCGGCCGCGGACTGGGGCTCGTCAAACAGGGTGAACACGTCCGGCGCCGCACAGGAGGTGAGGGCGGACGCCGCGATGACGCATCCGATGAGTGTCGCGATCCTTCGTTGGATTGGCTTCATACTCCCCAAGCGTAGCGCCACAAAGTTCGGAGCGGTTGGTTTGCTTGAAGCCAGCACGAACGCTGACCTCGAATCGGCGGCGAGCACAATTGTGGGAGTGCCCGTTGAGATCGTGCCCAGCGACGCCCGGCGCCACACTGTGGCCGACCGTGTCCTTGCCGAAGCCGCGCAGACCCGACGGGGCCAGCGAGGTTGGCCGCGCTAGGCATCCGTTGCCGCGAAAGGAGGACGAAATGGCCGCTTGTCGCTGAAGGGAGGATCAATTGAGTGTTTGGGGGCGTCACATCCGCTTTTCGTGACGCAGGCGGGCGAGTCAGGGCAGCGGATGCCGGCCGGCGGTTCGCGAGGCCCGTACAGCTGCACCATGATCGAGTGGTGTGAAGTCAGGCGGCCACGTGCTCACGCCGGCTTCGCAGTGTGCGGAGCGGTACGAGGGCGATCGCCGTCACGACGGCCGCGGCCACCGTGAAGACCAGTGATGTGCCCTGCGGGCCCAACGCGCTCACGAACACCTGCACGCCATAATCGAGCATCTCGGCGGGGTAGGCGGCGAGCACGCGCGTACCGACCGCGGCACTCACGCCGGTGAAGAGAGCGGGGCCGATCCATAGGGCGAGAAAGCTGACGACCGCTGCGACGATCCGGCCGGCGGTGGCGAACCCGCACCACGCGACGGCGAGTCCGACGATGACGGCCGGAACGTATCGGGTGACGCTCAGCAGAGCCATCGTCACCTCCGTCGCCGAAATTCCGAACGGATGCGAGATCAGCCCGTTCACCCAGACCCCCGCGGCGACCGCGGCCACGCTCACGGCGACCAGGGCGCCGGCGGCGGGCGCCCGGGTAATGAGCACCAACAAGACCAGGCCCACGAGGTTCGCGGCGATGGTGCCGGCGGTCAGGCCAGCGAGGTAGATGGTCTCCTCCCGACCCTCGGCCAAGCCGCCGGCGACGGTCACGACCGTCTGCACAATGGCGACGACCTGCACGATCAGCACCCCGACCAGTGTCGCGGCGAAGGCGAATCGTGGATGCTGCGCGCGGGTCAGGCGCAGCACGCCACCGGCGATCGCGGATCCGGTGACGAGCACCGCCACGATCAGGGTGATCGTGTACTGGCTGAACGGCAGCAGCGTGATCGGCATCTCGTCGGCAGCCACGTCGATGGCCCAGAGATTCTGGATCGGCAGCACCATGCCGGTGACCATCCACGGCAGCAGGCCCACGGTCGCCGCGAGCAGACCCAGCACAAGATAGGCCGCCGGACCTGCAATCTGCATCGTCTTCATGCGCTCGAGAATGCTCATCCGCGCCCCTCCATCAGAAACGGCAAGGCTAGCAGCGCCCGGCGAGACGTTCGAGCCGGGCCCGCAGGTCCTGCTCAGCGGGCGTCAACGAGTCGAGCCTGGGCGAGTAGAAATCGTGGTCGAGACGTGTGAAGATCGCCTCTCGCAGGCCCTCGAGCATCTCCGGAGCGAGCGCAACGCCGTTATGGGGCCGGGGTAGGCGTGGGGGTCGGTACGAGGGCTGCGTCGATGAGGGCGCTGATGGCGAGCCAGTCCGGGTTCTCGGGGTCGATGCCGTTCTCGGGGATCAGCGGCACCGAGGTGATCGGCAGCGACCGGGTCTTCGAGGCCAGGTCGACGAAGTAGCCGAGCATGCCCTGTGGCACGTCGGTGCTGACCACCTGTTCGCCGGCGGCCGCGACGCCCTGGAACTTCGCGAGCACGTTGGCCGGGTTGGCCTGGGCGAGCAGGGCCTCCTGCATCTGGGTCTGCCGCTGCATGCGGTCGTAGTCGCTCGTGCCGTGGCGCGAGCGGGCAAACCAGAGCGCTTCGTAGCCGTTCATGTGCTGCATTCCGGGTTCGAACCAGAACAGCACCTCGGAGAAGGTCTCGTCGGTGTGCACCGGCACCCGGTTCTGCACGTCGATGTCGACGCCGCCGAGGGCGTCGATGAGCTCCGAGAATCCCTGCATGTCGATGAGCACGTAGTACTGGATGGTGAGCCCGGTGATGCCCTGGGCCGCCTCGAGGGTGGCCTGGATGCCCGGGGAGCTGCCCTGCGCCTCGGCATCGGGGTAGAGGAACGGGCGTTTCAGTTCGGCCTCGGTGAAAATGGAGTTGAGCATGCAGGCCGAGACGTCGCATCCGTCGATGGCGCCGTAGCCTTCGGGGTACAGAGCGCCGAGCGCCGAACCGGCCGAGAACGGCACGTCCTCAAGGTTGCGCGGCAGGCTGATCGTGGTCGCGGCGCCCGTGGATGCCTCGATACTGACCACCGAGATGCTGTCGGGCCGCAGACCGTCGCGGTCGGCGCCGGCGTCACCGCCGAGCAGTAGCACGTTGTAACGGCCGTCGACGGGCGGCTCCGACGGGCCCGTCACGAACACCTCGGAGAGGAAACTGCTGGTCGTGGCGGCGATGTAGGCGCCGTAACCGGCGCCGCCGCCGACGATGACCATGAGGATGGTCGCAAAGCCGGCGATGATCGGCCGGGCGCCGGGCGCCGCGCGCAGTAGGCGCGCCAGCCGCAGCGTGTCGAGGGTCAGCACGACCCAGACGATTCCGTAGAAGATGAGGGCGGCCGCGGCGACCCAGAGGCCGATGTTGCTCGTGAAGACCGTGAGAACGGTGCCGGGCCAGAGCAGGTAGGCGCCGCCGACCACCACGGCGAGCGCGATCAGGGTGAGGGTGGCGCCGAGGCCGAAGCGGCCGAGCCGGCGGCTGCCGGCGAGTACCTGTGCGGAGCCGGGCAGCACGAAGTTGAGAACGACGAGCCACCAGGCCCGCTTGGTCATGGTGCGCGCGGAGCCGGCGTTGGGATGCCGGATGGGATTGGTCGCGCGCGCCGAGGTCAGACCTCGGTGCGCGTTCGAGTACCCCGCCTGCGCCCGGCTCACAGGCTCGCGTGCAGACGGATGTTCTTCTGCTCCACCTGGTCGGCGAGATCGACGGCGAACGCGTCAAGCTGGGCGCTGAGTGTCTCGTCGGCGGTCGCGAGGATCTTCACGGCGAGCAGCCCGGCGTTGCGGGCCCCGCCGATGGAGACGGTCGCCACGGGCACTCCGGCGGGCATCTGCACGATGGAGAGCAGGGAGTCCATGCCGTCGAGCAGCCCGAGCGGCACCGGCACGCCCACGACGGGCAGGCTGGTCACGGCGGCGAGCATGCCCGGCAGGTGCGCGGCACCGCCCGCCCCGGCGATGATGACCTTGAGGCCGCGGGAGCGGGCATCCGTGCCGTAGGCCAGCATTTTCTGCGGCGTGCGGTGGGCGCTGAGCACCTCGACCTCGTAGGCGACACCGAATTCGCGCAGTAGCGCGGCGGCGGCGGTCATGACCTTCCAGTCCGAATCGGAGCCCATGACCACTCCCACCAGGGGGGTCGCGGGCGTGCCGGCTTCGGGCATGGGGGTCACAGAGTTCTCGGGCACGTGGTTGATCCTATTCGGGTGTTCTGAAAAAAGGCCGCAGTGGCACGCGGGAGGCCGCCTCAAGCCCGGAGGCCGGCGATCAATTCGCGGGCCGCTATCCCAATGATCGCACTGTAGGTGGGGTAGGCAAACCGCACCTGGGCGAGGGTGGCAAGGTCGACCCCAGCGGCCATCGCCGTGGTCACCGACTGGATGACCTCGACCGCATTCTCACCGGTCGCATGCGCGCCGAGCAGAAATTCGCCGCGGCGGTCGGCGATGAGCTTGAGAAATCCACGCTCCCGATCGTCGATGACGGCGCGGTCAAGCTGCGAATACGGCACGAGCACGACCCGACAGCGGATGTCCCCCAGCCGCGCCTGCTCCTCGGTCAGGCCCACGCCGGCGTAGTCGGGGTCGGTGAACCCACCGGACGGCAGAAGGTGCGGCGGGGTGCGGCGGTTCACGTGCAGCACCGCGTTCTCGGCCGCGGACTCCCCCTCGAACTGCGCCGCCTGTACGAGCATGTCACGGCCGTTCGCATCGCCGACCGCGAAGATGTGCGGCACCGAACTCCGAAAAAAGGCGTCGACGACGACGGAGGACCGGGCGGTGTCGACTCCAGCCTCCGGCAGTCCCAGGTCGAGCACGTCGGCTGGCCATCCGGTCGCCATGATCACGGCGTCGAAGGAGGCGGCCAGCGCCCGGCCGGCGGCGGCGAAGTGCAGGGTGAGGGAGGCATCCGCTTCACGGACGAGGCGTTCGATGCCGCCGATGCCGAGGTGCACGGTGACGCCCTGGTCGACGAAGGCCTGCGCCACCGCGTCGGACACGGCGGCGTCGGAGTTGACGAGCAGGCGCGGGGCGACGTCGAGCAGGGTCACGGCCGAGCCGAAGGAGGTGAACACGGTGACCAGCTGGGCACCGGTGTTACCGCCGCCGATCACGGCCAGCCGCCGCGGGATCGCCGGCAGCCCCAGCACGTGCTCGGGCACGACCGCGAGGTCGGCGCCGGGAATGGGCAACCGGCGGGAGTGGCCACCGACACAGATGATGAACGCGTCCGCAGTGAGGATGCGACCGGAATCGAGCAACACGGTGGCTGAATCGGTGAAACGGGCACGTCCCTCGAGGACGAGGGTGATGCCTGCGGCGGCGAATCGTTCGGCTTCGCGTTTGATGGACCGCACTCGCTCGACGGTCTGCTCGACGTGGGCGACCGTGGCCGGCCAGTCGACGGGGTGCACCGTGACCTCGAGGCCGTATGTTTCAGCGGTGCGAATTTCCCGCATCAGCCGCGCGGCCTTTGCGAGCACCCGGGTGGGCACGCAGCCGGTGTTGACGCAGGTTCCGCCCAGCCGGTCGGCTTCGAGCACGGCGACGGATGCCCCGAGCTCGGCCGCCCGCAGCGCCGCCGCGGTGCCGGCGGGGCCGGCACCGATCACGATGACGTCGAAGTGGTCGGGGTGTTCGGGCACGGTCTGTTCGGGCACGGTCTGTTCGGGCACGGGGTGCTCCATCCGCTCGGGATACCGACCGTGGCGCAGTCGGCTGGGAATTCACCCGTCAGCCCTTGCAGTCGGCCTTTGCAGTCGGCCTTTGGAGTCGGCTCGTGCAGTCGGCCCGTGCAGTCAGCCCGGGAGCTCAGTCCTGAAAAAAGGCCGCAGTGGCGCGCGCCTGGTAGGCCACTTCATCCAAATCGGTGCCCACGGCGGTCACGTGGCCGATTTTGCGGCCCGGCCGGGGAGCCTTGTTGTAGTTGTGCACTTTCACCGACGGATGCGCCGCAAATGCCTGCGGGTAGCGGTCGCCCATCGAGCCTTCCGCGGGCCCGCCGAGCACGTTGACCATGATCGACCAGGGCTCGCGGGCCGCCGCGCTGCCGAGCGGCAGGTCGAGCACGGCGCGCAGGTGTTGCTCGAACTGGCTCGTCACGGAGCCGTCGATCGACCAGTGACCCGAGTTGTGCGGGCGCATGGCCAGTTCGTTGATGAGGAGGCGGCCATCCGTTGTTTCGAAGAGTTCGACGGCGAGCACACCGGTCACGCCGATGCCTTCGGCCACGCTGCGGGCGATCTGCTCGGCGACGCCGGCGAGACGACCGGCGGAGTGCGGGGCCGGGGCGACGACCTCGGCGCAGACGCCGTCTTTTTGCACGGTCTCGACGACCGGCCACGCTGCGATGTCGCCGGAGGGCCGGCGGGCCACGACCTGTGCAAGTTCGCGGCGAAAGTCGACGAGCTCTTCGACGAGCAGGGCGCCGCCGTTGGCGTCTTCGGCGAGCGCCTGGAACCAGTCGTCGGCCTCGTGCTTGTGGGCGACGACGCGCACGCCCTTGCCGTCGTAGCCGCCGCGGGCGGTCTTCACGACGGCTCGGCCGCCGTGGTCGGCGAGGAAGGCCTCGAGCTCATCGGGGTTTTCGACGCGGGCCCAGTCGGGAACGGGCAGGCCCAGTTCGGTGAGGCGTTGGCGCATGAGCAGTTTGTCCTGCGCGTAGAGCAGCGCGTCGGGGCCGGGGTGCACGGCCACGCCGCGGGCCACGAGGTCGCGCAGGATCTCCTGCGGCACGTGCTCGTGGTCGAAGGTGATCACGTCGACGGTCTCGGCGAACGCGACGACGGTGTCGAGGTCTCGGTAGTCGCCGACCGCACTCGCGGCGAGCTCGGCGGACATGCCGGGTTGCTCGGCGAGCACCCGAATGTCGATGCCGAGGTTCACTGCGGCGGGAATCATCATGCGGGCCAGTTGCCCGCCCCCGATCACACCAACGGTCTTACTCATATGTTCACCAATCTTTGAGCCAGCGTTCAGGTGCACGCGGGAGAATTCAGGCCGTGCCTGTCTTCGTACAGGGGCGTGGCTTCGCACAGGCCTAAACTGCGACGAAGGCAGTACCCATCTTCGCTCACTGATGATCCTTTACCAATTAGCCGAAAACGGTACATGTCGAAAGCGCCCCTGAGCTTGTCCGATGCCCCCCGCAGCCGCCTGCTCGCCTTCGCGAGCCAGCTCGGCAAGTTCGGCGCGGTGGGACTTGTCGGCTTTGCCGTCGACGTGACCGTCTTCAACCTGCTGCGCACCACGATCCTCGACTCCGATCAGGTGCACGCCGGCCCGATCTACGCGAAAATCATCTCCACCCTGCTGGCCATTCTGGTGAACTGGATCGGCAACCGGCTCTGGACCTTCAGCGCCAACCGGCAGGACCACACCGTGCGGGAGGGCCTCGAGTTCTTCGCCGTGAGCCTGGCCGGCATGGGCATCGGACTGGCCTGCCTCTGGGTGTCGCACTACGTGCTCGGCTTCACGAGTGTGCTCGCCGATAACATCTCCGGCAATGTGATCGGGCTCGCGCTGGGAGCAGTTTTCCGGTTCAGCCTGTACCGCTGGTGGGTCTTCGCGCCGCATCGGAGAGGCGCCGCGCCGGTGGCGCCGGCCGCGGCATCCGCCGTGTCGACCGAGAGCCTGGCCGCCGCGCGCGACTGACCCGCGCGGCTGTTAGCGGGCGGCCCAAAAAGCGGTGTCGTCGGCGAGCGCCGACTGTTCCTGGCGTCGGGAGCCCATCACCGTGCGGGACTGCTCCATCAGGTCGTTGAGCACCTGCTGCACCAGGGCCCCGTTCGGAACGTCTTTCAGCACGAGCGGATGCTCCAGCCCCGAATTGATCAATACGTCACCGCTGCGAAATGCCGACTGAAACCAGTTCTGGCGCAGGGTGACGTCGTAGCCTCGGGTGTGCAGCAGCTCCTGCCGGGTGTGCACGAAGAACCCGTGCCGAAAGATGATGCGCCGGCTGGTGATCGTGTAGCGGCGGTTCAGCCAGAAGACGAGCGGCAGCAGCCACAACACGAGGATCGCCGCCGCCGCGCCGATCAGCAGCGCCGCGTCCTGCCAGTCCTGGTCGAAGGTTCCGGCGTAATAGCCGGTGACACCGCAGATGCAGAACAGCACCAGGGTCGGAAAGAACAGGATGCGCGCGTTCGGCCGCAGTCGGGCGATGACGGTCTCGGTCGGCTGGGCCTGCGTGGGCTGCACCGGCGCGCCGGCGGGTCGGCTCGGCTGGTTGACGCCGAACGGGGCCGGGCCGGGACCGGCGGGCGGCCCGGCGAACGGGCTGCCCGGATTGCTCGGGTGCATCACGCCGGTGTCGCCCGTACCGTTGGTCTCGCCGTTGCTGCCCATAGTCAATTATTACCGCACCCGCCCGTTTTCGCGGCAGGCGGCCCGCTGCGCCGAACCGTGAGTTGAGCATCCGTTTTCACTGAAAACGGATGCTCAACTCACGGTTCGGCGGGTCAGTAGCGCAGGTGGGTCACATCGCCGGCGCTCACGGCGATCGGTTCGCCGTCGACCTGGTCGGCGACGATCAGCCGGCCGAGTTCGTCGATGCCGGTCGCGGTGCCGATCAGGTCGGCGCCCCCGGGCAGTTCGACCCGCACCACGGAGCCGATGGTGCCGCACAGCCGGGTGACCTCGGCGAGGAGTCCGCTCGTGAGGGGGTCGGCATCCGCTGCCAGAAAATCGCGGTACAGGGTGAACAGTTCGGTCAGGTAGGCGGCGAGCACGGCGTCGGGGTTCGGGTCGGTGCCGGTGACGAGCAGCAGCGAGGTCGAGGTGAGGGTGGGCAGGTCGTGTTCGTCGAGGGAGACGTTGAGGCCGGCTCCGATCACGATGCCGCTGCCCGTGGAGCCGCCGGACGGGCCGCCCGAGCTCGGCAACAGCTCCGAGAGGATGCCGGACACCTTGTAGCCGTCGATCAGCACGTCGTTGGGCCACTTGAGGGTGACCTCGTGGGCGGGATTCTCGGGTTCACGCTGGTCGGTGACGGGCACCTCGCTCGCCTGCACGAGTGCGCGCACCGCCCGGGTCATGGCGGCGCCGGCGAGCAGCGGAAACCAGCCGA
This sequence comes from Cryobacterium melibiosiphilum, assembly GCF_003602235.1. Lineage (GTDB taxonomy): Bacteria > Actinomycetota > Actinomycetes > Actinomycetales > Microbacteriaceae > Cryobacterium > Cryobacterium melibiosiphilum. The sequence goes on along the minus strand of NZ_QZVS01000087.1, from coordinate 44,714 downwards.
GCCGCTCGGGCGGCAGCGCTGCTCGGGCCGCGGTGGCAGGCCGCAGGAGCACCGAGATGGCCAGCGACTTGCCGGTGGGGGCCATCCAGGTGCGGCCGAGACGTCCGCGGCCGCGGGTCTGGTTGTCGGTCACGACGACCGAGAGCTCGGGCCAGGCGGCGGCGAGGGGCGCGGCGGTGCCGGCCGGGGCATCCGTCGCCGGCGCGGCGGAACCGGCCGCATAGCCGACCAGCACCGTGTTCGTTGACCCGGCTTCGGCGAGGTATTCGAAGCGGGCGGCATTGCGGTGCACGAGGGCGCGGCTGAGGGCGAATTCCATGCCTTCATTCTCGCCGAATTCTCGTCGAACTCGGGTTGGTAGGGTTACAGGTGTGACTGATGAGACGCCCGTCGCGGGCCCCGACCTGTATACGACGGCTGGAAAGCTCGCCGACCTCAAGCTGCGCTACCACGAGGCGGTCACCGCGAGCGGTGCGACGGCGATCGAGAAGCAGCACGCCAAGGGCAAGATGACCGCCCGGGAACGCATCGAGCAGCTGCTCGACCAGGGTTCCTTCGTGGAGATGGACGAGTTCGTGCGGCACCGCACGGTCGGCTTCGGCATGGAGAAGAAGCGCCCGTACGGCGACGCCGTCGTCACCGGAACCGGCACCATCCACGGCCGCCAGGTCGCCGTGTACTCGCAGGACTTCACCATCTTCGGCGGCTCGCTCGGCGAGGTCGCCGGCGAGAAGATCATCAAGGTCATGGACCTCGCCCTGAAGACCGGCGTGCCGATCCTCGGCATCCTCGACTCCGGCGGAGCCCGCATCCAGGAGGGTGTCGTCGCCCTCGGCAAGTACGGCGAGATCTTTCGCCGCAACACCGCCGCATCCGGTGTCATCCCGCAGATCTCGATCATCTGCGGCCCCGCCGCCGGTGGCGCGGTCTACTCCCCCGCGCTGACCGACTTCGTGATCATGGTCGACAAGACCAGCCAGATGTTCGTCACCGGCCCCGACGTGATCAAGACCGTCACCGGCGAAGACGTGGGCATGGAAGAGCTCGGCGGCGCCCTCACGCACAACCAGCGCAGCGGCGTGGCGCACTACCTCGCCGCCGACGAGCCCGACGCGCTCGACTTCGCCCGCACCCTGCTCAGCTACCTGCCCGACAACAACCTCGCGGACCCGCCGGTCTTCGACAGCGAGATTGAGCTCGAAACGACGGATGCCGACCGCAAGCTGAACACGATCATCCCGGATTCCCCGAACCAGCCCTACGACGTGAAGACCGTGATCAGCCACATCGTGGACCACGGCGACTTTCTCGAGACGCAGCCGCTGTTCGCGCCGAACATCGTCGTGGGCTTCGCCCGGGTCGAGGGCCGCTCGGTGGGCATCGTCGCCAACCAGCCCAGCGCCATGGCCGGCACCCTCAACATCGAAGCCGGCGAGAAGGCCGCTCGCTTCGTGCGGTTCTGCGACGCGTTCTCGATCCCGATCCTGACCCTCGTCGACGTGCCCGGGTTTTTGCCCGGCACCGACCAGGAGTGGACGGGCGTCATCCGCCGCGGCGCGAAGCTGCTCTACGCCTACGCCGAAGCCACCGTGCCGCTCGTCACCGTCATTCTGCGCAAGGCCTACGGCGGAGCGTACATCGTGATGGGCTCCAAGCAGCTCGGCGCCGACGTGAACCTGGCCTGGCCGACCGCGGAGATCGCGGTCATGGGCGGCCAGGGCGCCGTGCAGATCCTGTACCGCAACGAGATTCGCGCGGCCGAGAACGCCGGCGAAGACGTGGCCGCGGTGCGCACCCGACTCTCCAACGAGTACACCTACAACGTGGCGAGCCCGTTCCTGGCCGCCGAACGCGGCGAGCTCGACGGCATCATCGAACCGGCCGCGACCCGGGTGTCGATCACGAAGGCGCTGCGCTCGCTGCGCACCAAGCGTGCGAGCCTGCCGGCTAAGAAGCACGGGAACATCCCGCTGTAGGGCGGCATCATGACAGAGTCCACACCTTCTGCGCCAGCGGATGTGCCCGCCCCGGCGGCAGCCCCGCCAGCCCCCGGCATCGACCCGGCCGAGATCATCTTCGTCAGCCGCAATGTGACGGCGATGGAGGCATCCGCTGTCACGGCGGTGCTTCAGGGTCTGCTGCAGGAAGAGTCCGACGGCAGCCGCACCGCGCCCGCGCGCGGGCAGAGCGCCTGGCAGCGCAGCACCCGCTCGATTCGCACGCCGCTTCACCCCGGCCCCGGCCAGTGGCGGAGCTTCAGCGCCTGACCCCGTGATTGCCAGGCCCGCACGGGCGTTCTGCGCCACGTCGTCGGCGAGGTTGTGCAGCCCAAGGGGCCACCCCTGACACTTCGCGGATGCCGCATCCCGCCAGGGGCAGATTTTGGCATCTCGCGGCCGTGCCGCACACCCCAAGGGGCCACCTCTGACACTTCGCTCACGAGGTGTCACAGATGGCCCCTTGACCCGCGTGAGGTGTCACAGAAGGCCCCATGAATCGCGTTCAAGGGGCGTTCTGTGACACCTGGTGAGCCAATTCGCAGCTGAAGGGGCCATCTCTGACACTTCGCCCACGAGATGTCAGAGAATGCCCCATGACAACGCGATGGCCGGGCGTCGGAAGGCCCTGCTAAGGGCTGCAAGAGGCTGCAAGAGGCTGCAAAGGGCCATCTCTGACACTTCGTGGACCGCAGACCGTTGCCTAGCGAGCGACAGTCCCAAAAAGGCCACGAGCATCGTCCCTGGCGCCCTTGCCCGTACCCCTGACGGGCGGACCTGAGTGAAGACCGCGCCCCGCGTGTCCCCCACTCGTGTCCCCCACCCCGTGTCGCCCACGCGTGTCCCCCACCCATGTCCCCCTAAATGCCGACTGTGCAACGCCGCGGACACGCGCAGAATAGACATGCTCGGTGATGCTCTTAGAGTTTCACCACCATTCATTCGCCGACTAGGGTAAGCGGGCGAATCGTTTGGGGGCGAGGGGAAACGATATTCGGGTTATCGCTTCCGCTCGGAAAGCAAAAGGGACCACCTTCGGGTGGTCCCTTTTTTGCATCCAGCGGTGCGTCCGGCGGTACGGCCGAGGTGCGGCCTCAGGCACTCGCGCGCACGCGCGGAATCTCAAGCCACAGGTCGACCTCATCGCCCGAGGACTCCTGGCCCAGGGCGCTCACGCTCGGGTCCGGACTGCACAGGCCGACCACCGTCACGGCCGTCTCTGACCCGTCGGCGGCCGTGCGGGCGATGATCTTGTCGGCGCTCGTACGCCCGATCGCGCGGGCGAGCTCGTTGAGCACGTCGTCGAGCACCTGCCCGTCGAGTTCGTCGATGCTGCCCTCATCGAGAAGCGTGACGATCGCGCCGCGGCGCCGCGCGGCCATGACCTGTTCGCGCACGGCATCGTTGAGCAGCCGGCGACCGCGAATCTCATCCCGAATCGCCGCCTCGAGATACCGGCACTCGAGTTTGTCGTCGTCGGTGAGCACGCCGCCCTGGTCGACGATGCGGCGCAGCATGGGAAGGGACATCCGGTTCGTATAGGTGAGACGCACCTGGCGCTCGTAGAGGTGAGCCTCCTGGGCGGCCTGCCAGCGTGAGGCCTCCCGCTCGGCACGAGCGAACTGGCGCGCATCCCGCCCGGCCTTTGCGAGGGCACGGGAGAGCAGCACAGCGGCGGCGACCCAGACAACGCTGCCGATCACGCCGAACGATCCGAGGGATCCGAACCCAGCCCAGATCACGGTGTGCACCACCAGGAAGCCCGACCCGAGCCACGCCACGACGGGCCGCTTGCGCGTGGCCGTGATCGTGAGCAGGGTTCCGACGGCGGCCACATACCAGGTCGCGTAAACGAGGTCGGCGGTCGGGTCGAGCTGGGTCGTGACGAGCAGCGTCACGACGGCGCAGACGGCGAGGTTGAACAGGGCAAGGCCGAGGGGCATCCGCGTGGGGCTCGTCGGCCAGAGGCTGATGAACGTGGCCAGGAGGTAGAGCGCCATGGCGGCCAGGATCGGTGCGGCATCCGTCGCCATGGCCAGGGAGTACACGCCGAGAAGCACGTGATAGACCGAAAACAGGGCCGCGACCGCCAGGATCAGCGCGCGGGGGTGCCGGATCATGCGGATGCCCCGTGCTGGGCGTCCAGGTCGGCACCCAGGACGGGAGTGGGCCAGTGAATGGCGATCGTCGTGCCCCGGCCGGGACTCGACCGTACTTCGGCGGTACCGCCGGCGCTCTCGACCCGCCCCTGGATGGACAGGCGCAGGCCGAGCCGCCCGCTGGACACGGACGCGAGGTCGAAGCCGACGCCCGCGTCGGAGATCTCGATGGTGGCGCCGCCGATCAGGGTGGCGCCCATCGTCACGGTGCGTCCGAGGGAGCCATCTATCGGGCCGGCGTGCTGCATGCTGTTGACCATCGCCTGCACGGTCGCGGAGTACAGGGCTTCGCTCGCCTGCTCGGGCATCGTGAGCGGCTCGATGGTCTTCTCCGTCACCGTGAAGGTGCAGGCCAAGGCACCGGCAGCCTGGCGGATGCGCCCGGCCAGCCGGGAGAAGGGAACGCGACCCACGTCATCCGTCGGCTCAGCCCCGGCCTCATCGAGCCGGGCGATCGCGTTGCGCGCCATGGTCGCGGCGAGCTCGGCCCCTTTGGGCGTGTGGGCGCCGGCGGCCGAGAGCAGGGTGGCGAGCACGGTGTCGTGCACGATCGAGTCGACCTCGACCCGCTCGACCTCCGTCGCGTGCTGGCGAACCGCCAGGGCGTACTTCTGCAGGGCGTTGCTCTGGGCCACGTCGACCGCCTCGGTCGCCTGCCGCAGCATGTAGATGATGATCAGCACGACGGCGCCGAGGAGCGAGGCGTAGACGACGTCGAGCAGGGCGAGGGCCAGTTCGGCCTGGCCGCCCGCCGGCAGGATGCGCACGATGCCGTACATCACGGGGATCACGACCGTGTAGATCGCTGCCCAGCGCAGCGGAAAGGCGATCGCCGCGCAGGACGTCGCGACGGTACAGAGGTACCAGATCCACGGCTTGCCATCGAGCACGGCATCCCGGTCGAGCATCAGGAACGGCCAGGCCACGAGGGCCAGCACGTAGACCGACGCGACAATCGTGGTGGTCGTGCGCACCCCCCTGCGCACCAGGGTCGCGATCACGACCGACAGGATCGACAGGGCGAGGGCCAGCCCGACAAGGAAGGCGCCCACCGGTCTGCGTTCGCCGAACTGTGCGAGCATCGCCGGAACGGACTGCAGGGCGAAGATCAGGGACACGCCCGCGACCGAGCGGTACAGCACGGTCTCGATCTGCGCCCGACTGATCGGGTTGCGCTGTTGTTCGCCGGTGCTCGTGGCGCCCGTCGGCAGCGGGCCGGTGAACAGGGATCCGGTCGGTGGCCCGCCGTTCGAGGCGCCAAGCGGCCCGGCACCGGTCACGGCACCGGTCGGATTAGACACGGCCGTCGCCCAGGTCGGCGTCGAGGCCGGGCAGGATGCCGTCTTCCACGGCGCGGCGCAGCAGGTCGACCTTGGTCGGAGCGGGGCGGCCAACCTCGACGTACTTCACGCGGATGCGGTCGAGGTATTCGCGCGCGGTCGAGTGCGCGATGCCGAGCTGCATGGCGACCATCTTGAGCGGCAGACCGGAGGCGTAGAGGTGCAGCACGTCGCGTTCGCGGCGGCCGAGCTGGGCCTTGGCGAAGTCGCGGTCGGCGTCGATCGCGGTCGCCCACTCGAGGTTGTTCAGCACGTCACCGCGGGCGACGGATGCGACGGCCGCCATCACCGTCGTCGTCGGGCTCGATTTGGGGATGACTCCGGCGGCGCCGGCGGCGAGGGCCTCCCGCACGTAGGCGACCCGGTCGGCGATGCTGTGCACGAGCACGGCGCTGCCGGTGGACTGCACGAGGTGCACGTTGTCGGTCACGATCGAGCCGTCACCGAGCGACAGGTCGAGCACGATCACGTCACACTGGCGGCCGGCGAGGCCGTCAACGAGGCCCTGAGCGGTGGCCGCGGCGTACAACACCTCGAAGCCCGAATTCTCACAGGCCGCTTTCAGGCCCAGCCGAACCGATTCGTGGTCGTCGACGATGCCGACGCGTACCCGGCGATCGACCTCTACCGGTGTCTCTGCTGCTGCCATGATCACGGTCGTGTTCCTTCGTTTCTCGGTTTGTGCTTAACGATAGCGACGATAGCTACTTGGACAGCAGTGCAACGGCCTCCACGTGGTGGGTGTTCGGAAACAGGTCGAAGGCTCGCAATGTCTTGAGTTCATAGCCGTGACCGGCGAACAGGGCCACATCCCGCGCGAGTGCTACCGGGTCGCAGGCCACGTAGACGATCTGAGCCGGCTCGAGGAACGCGAGCTGGTCGACGACGGCCTTGCCCGCGCCCGAACGGGGGGGATCGAGGATGACGGTCGCGGCGGTCTGGCGGGCGCGCTCGGCGGCATCCGCTTCACGCTTCAGGCGCTGCAGAAAACGTTCGACACGGTCGGTTTCAGCGGTCGCACCGACCCACTCGGCGAGGTTCGTCGCCGCGAAATTGACGGCTTCCGGGTCGCTTTCGACGCTCGTGATGCGCACGTTCTTGCCGAAGCGATCTCCGACGGCGGCGGCGAGCAGGCCGACCCCGCCGTAGAGGTCGAGGTTCGCGGCCTTCGGCTCGAACAGCTCGGGATCGATGACGTCCTGCACGGCCGTGAAGAGGGTCTCGGCGGCGCGGGCGTGCACCTGCCAGAATCCGGCGGCGTCGAGCTGGAACTCACGGTCGCCGACGACCTCGCGGATCACGTGGCGGGGGGTTTGCGCGCGCTTGCCGCGGGCATCCGTCGTGACGACGGTCACGCGCACGTCGCCGACGCTCGGCGCGACGAGGTCGATGGAGGCCGCGCCCCGGAACAGTCGATCCAGCGGCGCGGCCATCTCGATGCTGCGCTGGGCGAGGGGCAGGTCGGCGACCGGGATGACCTTGTGCGAGCGGGCGGCGTAGGGGCCGACCGTGCCGTCGGTGTCGACGTGCAAGCTGACCCGGGTGCGCCATCCGGTGCCGTCCATCGCGTCGCCGGGGCTGGCGTTCGGGGCGACCGGTACGGCTTCGACGATGGCGTCGGTGTCGACCTTGGCCATGCGTTTCAGGGCGTCGGCGAGCACCTGACGCTTGAGCTCGCGCTGGTGCGCGAGGTGGATGTGGCCGAACTCGGCTCCGCCGGCGCGGTCGGCCGGGTCGCGGTCGAGCGCGGACGCGGCCCAGATGTGCGGCTGGCGTTCGGGGGCCTCCTCGATCACGGAGACCGTTTCGGCACGCCAGAAGCTCTTCGCATTGGCCTCGGTGAGGCGAGCGCGCACGCGTTCGCCGGGCATCGTGTCGCTGACGAAGACGACGCGGCCCTCGTGCCGGGCGACGAAGATTCCGCCGTGGGCGACGTTGTCGATGGTGAGGTCGAGTTCGGTGCCGACCTCGGCCGTGGTCTGCTGTGCTGCGTCTGCGTTAGTGCCCATCGTTCAATAATCCCACAGACTCGTGCCCGTAGGCTTGTCTGCATGCGTCTGCACCTTGCGTCCACGTCACCCGCCCGCCTGATGCTGCTGCGCAGCGCCGGCATCGAACCGGCACTCATCGACCCGGCCGTTGACGAGCACGCGGTCACGCTCGCCGCCGAGCGTGCCGCGGGTGCGCCGTTGCAGCCGGCCACGCTCGTGCAACTGCTGGCGCGCGCGAAGGCGGAGGCGGCATCCGCAACGCTTCCGGAACCAGGCCTGGTGCTCGGCGGCGATTCGGTATTTGTGCTCGACGGCGTGATCTACGGCAAGCCGCACACGCCAGAGGCGGCCTTCGAACGCTGGCAGCTGCAACGCGGCCGCACCGGGCAGCTGTTCTCGGGGCACTGGCTGATCGAGCACACCGCCGCCGGCGCGGAGCGGGCCGTGGGGGCGGTTGCCGTGGCCGAGGTCACCTTCGCCGACGACATCACGGATGCCGAACTGCACGCCTATATAGCGACGCGGGAACCGCTCTTCGTGGCCGGGGCGTTCACCATCGACAGCCTCGGCGCTCCCTTTATCAGTCGTATCGTCGGCGACCCGTCGACGGTGGTGGGGTTGTCGCTGCCCACGCTGCGGCGGCTCGTCGTGTCGCTCGGGCAGGAGTGGACGAGCCTGTGGAACCGCCCGGCCGACGGGTCCGCGGCGGACCCTTTGTAGGCATCCGCAAAACTTCCGGCGATCTTTTTGTCGATTCAATCCAAAGGGTCGCCGGGGCTGCCCCCTAGGCTTGGGGACTGTGTCACTCATAACGAAGGTCCTCATCGCCAACCGGGGCGAGATCGCCGTCCGGGTGATCCGCGCAGCCACCGACAGCGGCATCCGCTCGGTCGCCGTCTACGCCGACCAGGATCGGGACGCCCTGCACGCGCGGCTCGCCGACGAGGCCTACGGGCTCGACGGCACGACCGGCGGTGACACCTACCTCGTGATCGAGAAGCTGCTGTCGATCGCCCGCCGCTCCGGCGCCGACGCGATCCACCCCGGCTACGGCTTCCTCGCCGAGAACGCCGACTTCGCCCGCGCCGTGATCGGCGCCGGCCTCACCTGGATCGGCCCCTCCCCCGAAGCCATCGAACAGCTCGGCGACAAGGTCAGCGCCCGCCACATCGCCGAAAAGGTCGGCGCGCCGATGGCGCCCGGCACCCTGAACCCCGTCGTCGACGCCGCCGAGGTGCTCGCCTTCGTCGACCAGCACGGCCTGCCGGTCGCAATCAAAGCCGCCTTCGGTGGCGGCGGACGCGGCCTGAAGGTCGTGCGGAGCCGCGACGAAGCGGCCGAACTCTTCGACTCCGCGACGCGCGAGGCCATCACCGCCTTCGGCCGCGGCGAGTGCTTCGTCGAGAAGTACCTCGACGCCCCGCGCCACGTGGAGACACAGTGCCTCGCCGACTCGCACGGTAACGTCGTCGTCATCTCCACCCGCGACTGCTCGCTGCAGCGCCGCCACCAGAAGCTCGTCGAGGAGGCCCCCGCGCCGTTCCTCACCGACGAGCAGAACGCCGAACTGTACCGGGCGTCGAAGGCGATCCTCGCCGAGGTCGGCTACGTCGGCGCCGGCACCTGCGAGTTCCTGATCGGCCAGGACGGCACGGTCTCGTTCCTCGAGGTCAACACCCGCCTTCAGGTCGAGCACACGGTGAGTGAAGAGGTCACCGGCATCGACCTCGTGCGCGAGCAGTTCCGCCTCGCCGCCGGCGGCGTGCTCGACTACGGCGACCCGGTCGCCACCGGACACTCCTTCGAATTCCGCATCAACGGCGAAGACCCCGGCATGAACTTCATGCCCGCGCCCGGTCCGGTGCACGTGTTCAAGCCCGCCGGCGGCCCCGGCGTGCGCGTGGACAGCGGCGTCGAGAGCGGCGACGTCATCTCCGGTGCCTTCGATTCCCTGCTCGCCAAGCTCATCGTCACCGGCGCGACCCGCGAAGACGCCCTCGAGCGCGCCCGCCGCGCCCTCGACGAGTTCGAGGTCGCGGGACTCCCGACCGTGCTGCCGTTCCACCGCAAGGTCGTGCGCGACCCCGCGTTCGCCCCGACGAATGGCGCCCCGTTCTCGGTGTTCACCCGTTGGATCGAGACCGAGTTCGAGAACGACATCGAGCCGTGGAGCGGGTCGATCGAAGAGACACTGGCTTCGGCCAAGCGCCACAATGTCGTCGTCGAGGTTGAGGGCCGCCGTATCGAGGTCAGCCTGCCGACCCGCCTGCTGCCCGCGTCGGCGTCCGACCGCACCAACGGCCCCGCACCCCAGCGCCGCGGCGGCAGCAACGCCGTCATCACCGCGACCGGCGACGCCGTCATCGCGCCGATGCAGGCCACCATCGTGAAGCTGGCCGTGGCCGAAGGCGACACGGTCGTCAAGGGCGATCTGCTGCTCGTGCTCGAGGCCATGAAGATGGAACAGCCCATCGTCGCCCCGAAGGACGGCGTGGTCGGCGCCCTGGCTGCCGTTGTCGGCACCACCGTCTCGGCCGGGTCGCTGCTGATGACCGTCACCGCGGCATCCGTCGTCGCGGCAGCGGATGCCGCCGCCGCGGCATAACGTCGCGCCCCGTCGGGGTTGAGGTACGGAAAAAGCACCTTCATTGCGTCAGCGAGGGTGCTTTTTCCGTACCTCAACGCCAGTGCCGCTCGCTGCGCGGGGGCTGCGCCACTGCGCGGCAGCGCGGGAGCTGCGCCACTGCGCGGGAGCTGCGCCACTGCGCGGGGGCTGCGCCACTGCGCGGGGGCTGTGCCGCAGCGCGGCAGCTGCGCCAAAGTTCCCGGGGGCGCCAACGCGCCGCGCGGTATTAACGCCGCTGCGCGGTAGGCGCGCCCATAGCGCAGCGGCACACCTGCCGCGCAGCTCCCCCGCGTGGCCCCAGCACCCTCCGAATCGCCACCTCAAGCGGCAGATACGCCGTTACGCGGTGGTTGCGCCACCTCCATCCGCCCCAGCAAGCGGATGCCCCGAGTTGCGCGGCACTTGCGCCGCACCGCGGGAGGTGCGCCACCGCGCGGGTGCTGAGTCACGGAAAAAGCACCCTCAGATCGCCAACGAGGGTGTTTTTTCCGTACCTCAACGGTGCCCGCGACATTCGTCGGAGTGAGCGCGGCAGGTGCGCCGCTACGCGGTACCTGCGCCGGGACACCCGTCGCGGCGCCCTTCTCCCTGGACCCGGCAGCCGACCCGACCCGACCCGACCGGCCCAGCTCACCCCGCAAACACAACAGGCCCCCGCGCCGAAGCGACGGGGGCCTGTGCCACAGTCCTGCTTAGTTGTGGTGCACCACGTGCATGGCGCGGGCGGCATCCGTAATAGACCCGGTCAGCGACGGATACACCGGGAAGGTGCGCGCGACCTCGTCGACGGTCAACCGGTGCTCCACGGCGAGGGCGAGCGGAAAGATGAGCTCACTCGCCTTCGGCGCCACGATCACGCCGCCGATCACTGTTCCACTGCCGGTGCGGGCGAACAGCTTCACGAAGCCGTCCTTGATGCCCATCATCTTGGCGCGCGGGTTGACGGCGAGCGGCAGCTTGTAAATGTCGCCCTGCGCGATGCCGTCTTCGATCTGCTTCTGGGTGTAACCGACGGTGGCGATTTCGGGCTGCGTGAAGATGTTCGCGGCCACGTTGCGAATCTCGATCGGGTTGACGGTGTCACCCATGGCGTGGAAGACCGCGGTGCGGCCCATCATCGAGGCGACGGATGCCAGCGGCAGCTCGGTCGTGCAGTCCCCGGCCGCGTAGATGTTCGGTACCGAGGTGCGCGCGACGCGGTTGACCTGGATGTGCCCGTCGTCGGTGAGCTCGACGCCGGCTTCTTCGAGGCCGATGCCGACGGTGTTCGGGATGGACCCGACGGCAATCAGGCAGTGGCTGCCCTCGACCGTGCGGCCGTCCGACAGGGTGGCGAGCACGCCGGTCTCGGTGCGCACGACGGATTCGGCGCGAGACTTGGACAGCACGACCATGCCGTTGCGTTTGAAGACATTCTCGATGACGTTCGCGGCGTCGGCGTCCTCGCCGGGCAGAACCTGGTCGCGGCTCGAAATCAGGGTGACCTGGGCGCCGAGGGCGCGGTAAGCGGATGCGAACTCGGCCCCGGTCACACCGGATCCGACCACGATCAGATGCTCGGGGACGGCCTTGAGGTTGTAGAGCTGGGTCCAGCTGAAGATGCGTTCGCCGTCGGGCATCGCCGTGGGGATCACGCGCGGCGTCGCGCCGACCGAGACGACGATGGTGTCGACCTCGATGCGGTCGAAGTCGGTTCCCGTGGTGCCGTCGGCGGTGGAGACGATGATCGCGTTGCGGCCGTCGAGTCGCCCCTGGCCGGCCACGAAGGTGACGCCGGCGCGAATGAGCGTGGCCTTCATGTCTTCGGACTGCTGGCGCGCGAGGGCGAGCAGGCGCTTGTTGACGGCGGCGAGGTTGATCGCGACCTCGGGCCGCAGCGGCTTCTTCAGCTCGCCGCGCACGAAGAACTGCACACCGAGGTCGGTGGCTTCTCCGATCGAGTTGCTGGCTTCCGCGGTCGCGATGAGCGACTTGGAGGGGACGACGTCGGTGATGACGGCCGCTCCGCCGACGCCCACGCGCTCGATGAGGGTGACTTCCGCGCCCTGCTGGGCGCCGGCCAACGCCGCTTCGTATCCGCCGGGCCCTCCACCGAGTACTGCGATGCGTTGCTTGCGTTCGAACTCATAGGCCATGTACTCCATTCTCTCCCGCCGCCACACGTGCTACCAACTCGACGGGACGCACGGCCGTCTTCCGACCCGTTTTCGGGGCCATTCGTCGGCCTGGTCCGGCCGCGGCCCCGTCGCGGCCCCATCATGGCGACGGATGCTGCCCGGCCGTGGCGGCACATCCGTCACCGTAAGGCGGTGCCGAATCGCCCCACCGTTTAGAGTGGGGGAATGTTCATGACTGAGACGAACCCGTTGGACGCGCCGGAAACAGACCCCTTCGAGGTCGCCCGCACGGCCGCGGCGCAGATCGCGGAACGCACCGGCGTGGCCCGCCACGATGTCGCCCTCACCCTCGGCAGCGGCTGGGGCAAAGCCGCCGACCTGATCGGCGACACCACCCACATGATCGACGCCCGCGAGATCGTCGGCTTCAGCAAGCCCGCCCTCGACGGGCACTCCGGAACACTGCGCTCGGTGCTGCTGCCGAGCGGCAAGCGCGCCCTCGTGATCGGCGCGCGCACTCACTACTATGAGGGCCACGGCGTGCGGCGGGTGGTGCACAGCGTGCGCACTGCGGCGGCGACCGGCGCGACGACGATGATCCTGACCAACGGGGCCGGCGGCATCCGCGAGACCTGGACGCCCGGAACCCCGGTGCTGATCAGCGACCACATCAACCTGACCGCGGATTCCCCGCTCGAAGGCGCCACGTTCATCGACCTGACCGACCTGTACTCGCGCCGGCTGCGTGACCTGGCCCGGTCGCTCGAGCCGTCACTCGACGAGGGCGTGTACTGCCAGTTTCGCGGCCCGCACTACGAGACCCCGGCCGAGGTGCAGATGGCCAAGGCGATCGGCGGCCACATCGTGGGCATGTCGACCGCACTCGAGGCGATCGCGGCCCGGCAGGCCGGCATGGAGATTCTGGGCATGTCGCTGATCACCAACCTTGCGGCGGGAATCTCCCCGACCCCGCTCAGCCACGCCGAGGTGATCGCGGCCGGCGCCGAAGCTGAGCCCGTGATCAGCGCCCTCCTGGCCCGGATCGTGGCCGCACTGTGAGCGACGTGAACGGCGGCGAGACTCCGCCGGCACGCACGGGCGGTCGCCACTCGGCAGGCGCCGAGCCGGAACAGCCGCCGGTCGAGCCAACCCCCGCCGAGCAGGTCGAGCCTGCCCCCGCAGCAGAGCCTGCTCCTGAGGCGTCGGACGCGCCGACCATGGCCATCCCCGTCGTCGCGGATGCGGCATCCGCTGCCGTCACACCGGCCGAAATCCCGGCCGGCGTGCCCTCGGTGGCCCGCCCGCACGAACCCGACTACGACGACCTCGAGGGCGAGCCGACCCAGCAGATGCCCGTGATCGCCGCCAAGCCTGAGCTGGCTCCGCTGCCGCTCGCGCACATCATGGCCGCCGAGGCCCCCGCCAGCACCCCCGCGATCATTGAAACGGCGCGCGCCTGGCTCGCGCAGGATCCCGATCCGGAGACCCAGGTGCAGTTGCGTGCGCTCATCAACGGCGCGAGCGACGGGGATGCCGCGGCGATCGCCGACCTGCATTCCCGCTTCGACGAGCGCCTCGCCTTCGGCACCGCCGGGCTGCGCGGAGCGATCGCCGCCGGGAGCAACCGCATGAACCGGGTGCTCGTCTCCCAGGCCGCCGCCGGGCTTGCGTCTTACCTGTTGCGCCACGCCCTGCCGAACGCGACCCCCTCGATCGTGATCGGTTATGACGGCCGCAAGAATTCCCACGTCTTCGCGACCGACACGGCCGCGCTGATGGCCGGGGCCGGGGTGCGCGCGATCCTGCTGCCGCGCCTGCTGCCGACCCCGGTGCTCGCCTTCGCCGTGCGTCATCTGAACGCCAGCTGCGGCGTCATGGTCACCGCCTCGCACAACCCGCCCAACGACAACGGCTACAAGGTCTACCTCGGCGGCGACTTCGAGGGCGCCCAGATCGTCGCGCCCGCGGACAGCCTGATCGCGACCGAGATCCTGCGCGTGGCCGCCGACGAGTTCGTGCCGAACCTGCCCCGCGCCGCGTATGAAACCGCCGACGAAGAGGTCGTGCAGGCCTATATCGGGGCCACGGCCGGCCTCGCGCACCCGCCACGCTCGCAGGTCAACGCCGTCTACACCGCCCTGCACGGCGTGGGCTGGGACACGACCCGGCGCGTACTGCTGCAGGCCGGTTTCGACCTGCCGACCCTCGTCGACGCCCAGATCGCCCCCGACGCCGCGTTCCCCACGGTCGCCTTCCCGAATCCCGAAGAGCCCGGCGCGATGGACCTCGCCTACGAGACCGCCCGCGAGGTGGGCGCCGAATTGATCCTCGCCAACGACCCCGACGCGGACCGCCTCGCGGTGGCCATCCCCGACGCCGACTCCGACGCGGGCTACCGCCGCCTGAGCGGCAACGAGGTCGGCGCGATCCTCGGCTGGCGTGCTGCGGCCCTCGCTGCGCCGAACTACGACCCCGAGGCCGACGTGGCGAACACGGGAGGGCTGCCGACGACGGATGCCCCGGGGACGGGGGGTGAGGCATTCGCTGCCGCAGAAGACGCCGCTGCCGCGCCGCGCCCGACACTCGCCTGCTCGATCGTGTCATCGCCGGCCCTCGCCGCCATCGCCGCGTCCTACGGTCTCGGCTTCACCGAGACGCTCACGGGCTTCAAGTGGGTCTCCCGCGCTCCCGGCCTGATCTTCGGCTTCGAGGAGGCCCTCGGCTACCTCGTCAACCCGGATTCGGTGCGCGACAAGGACGGCATCTCGGCCGCCGTCGCTCTGCTCTCACTGGTCGGCGATTTGAAGGCCGACGGACTCACCCTCGCCGACTACCTCGACCGGTTCAGCGCCAAGTTCGGCCACTACGCGTCGAGCCAGATCTCGGTGCGGGTGACGGATGTCTCCGACATCGCCCGCGTGATGACCCGCCTGCGCGAGACACCGCCGGATCTGATCGGGCGCATCCGCGTCGACCACATCGACGACTTCCGCTGGGGCCTGAACGGTCTCGCGCCCAGCGACGTGCTGCGCATCGTGCTGACCGACGGCTCGCGCGTGATGGTGCGGCCGAGCGGTACCGAGCCCAAGCTCAAGGTATACCTCGACACGCACAGCAACTCCGGCACGATCGACGAGCGGCGCCGGGCAGCGGATGCCTCCCTCGC
Organism: Cryobacterium melibiosiphilum; assembly: GCF_003602235.1. GTDB lineage: Bacteria > Actinomycetota > Actinomycetes > Actinomycetales > Microbacteriaceae > Cryobacterium > Cryobacterium melibiosiphilum. Next base: position 29,318 of record NZ_QZVS01000087.1, on the reverse strand, counting down.
CGAGCTCGACCGCGGCATGCGCGCGCTCATCGCCTAAGAACGCACGCCCACGGGCGCCACCGCGCCGACCGCGGGTAGTGAGTGCGCCGTTCCGCGGGGTGAGGCCCGGCGGGAGTCACTCCGCTACGCGGTTCGCCCCGTCAGCCGAGGGCGGTCTCGAGCTTGGCGGCGACCTCGTCGACGTCGAAGAAGTTGTCGATCACGATGACGTCCGCATTGGTACGGCCAATCGCGCCGACCAGTTCGGAGGAGGTCAGGATGACCTGCGCGTCGCGGGCGGCGGACTGCACGCCGGCGACATCCGTCGCCATCACGTCGGCGTCGATCGAGAGACGCTCGAGGGCGCGCTCGGCGTTGACCTTGAGGATCTCGGAGGTTCCCAGGCCAAGGCCGCACATCACGACAATCTTCACAGCGTGTCCTGAGTGTCGGACTCGGCGGCGGCGTCAGAGTTCGCGGCGGCGGCAGCAGCAGCAGCAGCCTTGAACGCGGCGACACTGGCCGGGCTGATCGCGGGGTTGCTCGAGGTGTGCGCCAGGCCGAGGCCGAACAGCTCACGGATGCCCTCAGCATCCGTCGCCGACGCCAGCGCCGGGATCACGCTCGCATTGTTGAACACGTTGGCGAGCTCGGCGACGAAGTGCACGTGCTGGTCGGCGCTCGAGACGGCCAGGCCGACGACGACACTGACCGGGTCATTGTGCGGATGCCCGAATGCGACCGGTTCGGCCAGGGTCACGACGCTGAGGCCGTCGCGCAGAACGTCCGTGCCGGGCCGGGCGTGCGCGAGGGCCAGCCCGGGCGCGATGACGACGTACGCACCGAACTCCTCGATCACCGCGATCATGCGCTCGGCGTACGACGCGCTCGCGGCGCCCGACCGCTCGAGGGCCGCTCCCGCCGCGGTGATGGCGTCCCGCCATCCGGCGGCGTGAACACCGATTGAGATGGCGGAGAGTGGGAGCGGCGGGAGCGACATGGGTTCTTTCTGCTTACTGGAGAACCCCGGCGGCATCGCCGGAGATGGTGCGTGTCGAGCGGGTCAGCGCCTACGCGTCGGCGAAACCGGCGGTGATCGCCGCGATGAGTTCCTCGCGGTCCTCCAGCGGCAGGAATGCCGCGGCGGCCGCGTTGAGCTGGAACTTTTCGAGGTCTTCGAGGTCGTAACCGAAGGCATCCGTCAGCAGCGCGAGCTCCTGGCTGAGGCTCGTGTTGCTCATCAGGCGGTTGTCGGTGTTGACGGTGACCTTGAAGCCGAGCTGGTAAAGCAGGTCGAACGGGTGGTCGAGCACGTCGTCACCCCAGGCGGCGATCGCGCCGGTCTGCAGGTTCGACGAGGGGCTCAGTTCGAGCGGAATTTCGCGGTCACGCACCCACTGGGCGATCGGTCCGAGGGTCACGAAGGTGTTCTCGTCGTCTTCGCGCTCGATGTTCACGTCTTCGGCGATGCGCACGCCGTGGCCGAGGCGCAGGGCGCGACCGTCGAACAGGGCGCCGCGGATGCTGTCGAGGCCGTCAGCCTCGCCGGCGTGCACGGTGACCGGGAGGTACTCGCGGGCGAGCAGGTCGAAGGCGGCCTTGTGGTTGCTGGCCGGGAAGCCGGCTTCGGCGCCGGCGATGTCGAAGCCCACGACGCCGTCCTGGCGATGGCGCAGGGCGAGTTCGGCGATTTCGAGGCTGCGGTCGGCGTGGCGCATCGCCGTGATGATCTGGCCGATCTGGATGCTGTGGCCCTGCTCGTCGACGTGGTCGATACCGTTTTCGATTCCTTCCTGCACCGCATCGACGACCTCGTCGAGGGTCAGGCCGCGGGCCAGGTGCTGCTCGGGAGCCCAGCGCACTTCGCCGTAGATCACGCCGTCGGCGGCGAGGTCTTCGACGAATTCGCGGGCGACGCGGATGAGGCCCTCGGTGGTCTGCATGACCGCGGTCGTCACGTCGAAGGTCTTCAGGTATTCCACGAGCGAGCCCGAGTCGGCCTGGGTCTCGAACCATTCGCGGAGGGCCGTGGCATCCGTTGTCGGCAAGTCGAGGCCGATCGCCTCGGCCAGGTCGATGATGGTCTGCGGGCGCAGGCCTCCGTCGAGGTGGTCGTGCAGGGAGATTTTGGGCAGGGAGTTGATGCTGGTGCCGCCGCCGGGCATCAGGAATTCCTCAGTCGTCGTATTCACCTCTCCAATCTACCGGCGACGGATGCCCCGAGTCTGCTCGTTTACTGACTGGCCCCTGAACGAGTGTGCATTCTTGCGTTATTGCGGGTGATCAGGGTCGCCAGCCCCGCGACCGCAGCGCCGCCTCGACGTGCTCGCGCACCCAGGCCGGCGACGAGCCCTTGCGCACGGTGATGACGAGCCAGCCGGCGCCCCGCAGGTCCTGCAGCCGCTCGGCGTCCCGGTTGTACTGGACATCGTCGGTGCGGTGCTGCTTGCCGTCGTACTCCACGAGTACCTTGTATTTCAGGTAGACGAGATCGCCGCGCACGCGCGGCTTGCCCGCCGGAAGCGGAATCTCGAGGTTCGTGTCGGGTTCGGGAAACCCCGAGCGCACGAGAAACAGGCGCAAAAAGGTCTCGCGGCGCGACTCCACCCTCGGGCGAATCAGCAGCACAGCTTCCCGCAGGCGCTGCGCACCGCGGCGCCTGGAGTGCTCGAGCACGCGTTCGGCAATGTCGGGCGGGCTCGCGAGCGGGATGCGTCCGGTCAACAGCCCGTCACCCGCCGCGATCAGATCGTCGAGCTGCAGAGCGGATGCCAGTTGGCACCACGCTTCCACCGGGTCGACGACGCGCATCCCGGCCAGGACCATCACGCGCGGCTGTGCCTCGACCTTGTGCCCCCTCACCCCCGTGGCCCGTGGCGCCCGCGCCGGCGCTACGACAGAGACGTGCAGGAGCGGGTCCTGCTCGTTCGCGAAGGGCAGGGGCAGCCCGTGGAGCAGGGCCGCAGTCGCGTGGCTGAAGAAGCCCCCCGCGGGCATCCGCTGGTCGAAGGCCTGGCAGCGATCGATGAGGCCCTGCGGGTAGTCTCGCGCAGCGTGAACTCCGTAGAACGGATGCTCCAGATCGCTCGAGCGGATGCGCTTGGCGCTGAGCCCCGCGGCGCGTGCGTCTGCTGTCGTGAAGGCCTGGGTCATAAGGGCGGGAGGCAGTGGGGTTTGTCTATGCATGGCGACAGGGTGGCAGGGATAGGGCTTGGGGAAACGGTTCTCCACAGGGCGGTTTTCGTGTTTGCGCTGCGAGGGTTCGACCGGAGCGGCAAGCGTGACTGCAACTGGACAAGCAACAGCGCCACTAAAGCGTCAGACACACTCGGTGCCGGTTTGTCGAGCGGCTTCCGGCCCGCAGAGCAGCGACGTGTCACAGATGGCCCCATGCCCGCCTCACCTCAGCGCGAAGTGTCACAGAATGCCCCATGGGGGCCTTCCCGGGCTGCTCGCCAAGGGGCCATCTGTGACACTTCGCTCACGAGGTGTCACCGAACGCCCCATGAGACGAAAAACACCTCGCGAAGTGTCACAGAACGCCCCTTCGAGCGCCGCGAAGGGGCCATCTCTGACACCTCACGAGAACCAAGGGGCCATCTCTGACACTTCGCTCACGAGGTGTCACAGAACGCCCCAGGGGGGACGCTCTCGCTTCGCGAGAAGGCTCAAGCACCCCTCGGAACATTCGCCAAGGGGCCATCTCTGACACTTCGCGAGAGCGGATGCCCCACGCAAGACGATCTCGAGACCGCGCCCCCCTGCATGGCTGATATTGGCGCCCTTTGCCCTTGCCCCTCGCCCTTGCCGCAAGCCGGCAACCGCGCTACCGCGTGATGCGCTCCGCGATCAGTGGCCCGCCGTCGAGCACGGGCTCGCCGACATCCCCGATCCGCCAAGCACCCTCGAGCGACTCGAGCGCGCGCGCAAACCGCTCGGGTTCGTCGGCGCTCAGCGTGAACAGCGCCTGCCCCGCCACCACGGTGTCCCCCGGTTTGGCATGCAGGTCGATGCCCGCGGCGTGCTGCACGGGATCCTGCTTGCGCGCCCGGCCGGCCCCGAGGCGCCAGGCGCCGATCCCGAAGGGCAGCGCCTGCTGCTCCACGAGCACGCCGCTGCGCGGGGCGTACACGACGTGGGTCTCCCGGGCGACGGGCAGGGCAGCATCCGGATCGCCGCCCTGGGCGCGAATCACCGCGCGCCATTTGTCCATGGCCCGGCCATCGTGCAGGGCCGCCTCCACGTCAACGTCGGTTATGCCCACGAGGTTGAGCATTTCGCGAGCGAGCGCGACGGTGAGTTCGACCACGTCGGCCGGCCCGCCGCCGGCGAGCACCTCCACGGATTCCCGCACCTCGTTCGCGTTGCCGATGGCCAGCCCGAGGGGCACATTCATGTTCGTCAGCAGAGCGGATGTCGCCACTCCCGCGTCGTCGCCGAGCTCGACCATGGTGCGGGCCAGCTCCCGGGAGCGGTCGATGTCTTTCAGGAATGCCCCGCTGCCGAACTTCACGTCGAGCACGAGCGCGCGGGTGCCCTCGGCGATCTTTTTCGACATGATCGACGATGCGATCAGTGGGATCGACTCGACCGTGCCGGTGATGTCGCGCAGGGCGTAGAGCTTGCCGTCGGCCGGGGCGAGGCCGCTGCCGGCGGCGCTGATCACGCCGCCGTGCTGCTGCAGTTGGGTGAACATCTCGTCGTTGGTGAGGTTGGCGCGCCAGCCCGGGATCGACTCGAGCTTGTCGAGCGTTCCGCCGGTGTGGCCGAGGCCCCGGCCGGACAGCTGCGGCACGGCGGCTCCGAACACGGCCACGAGCGGCATCAGCGGCAGGGTGATCTTGTCGCCGACGCCACCGGTGGAGTGCTTGTCGGTGGTCGGCTTGCCGAGGCCCTCGTAGCTCATCCGCTCGCCGCTCGCCAGCATCGCCATCGTCAACGCGCGGATCTCGTCCCGGCTCATACCGTTGAGGAAGATGGCCATGGTCATCGCGGCCATCTGTTCGTCGCCGACGAAACCGCGGGTGTACGCGTCGATCAGCCAGTCGATCTGCGGCGTCGTGAGCACCCCGCGATCGCGCTTGCTGTGGATGAGGTCGACCATGTCGAAGGCCTCGATCGTGGACGTCGCGGTGCTGTCGGTCACGTGGGACTCCTTAGGAAACGGTGCTTGCCCGGTACTCGGCCAGCTGGCGGGGCCCGAACGCATCGGGCAGCACCTCGTCGATGGTGCGCACCCCCGACACGGTTTCGAGCAACATTCCCGGCGCGGAATGTTCGTAGAGCAGCTGGCGGCAGCGTCCGCACGGCATGAGCGTGCTGCCGTTGCCGTCCACGCAGGTGAACGCCACGAGCTGGCCACCCCCGGTCATCGCGAGGGAGGACACCAGGGCGCACTCCGCGCAGAGGCCGACGCCGTAGGAGGCGTTCTCCACGTTGCATCCGCTCACCACACGCCCGTCATCGACGAGCGCGGCGGCGCCCACCGGAAAGTTCGAGTAGGGAGCGTATGCGTGTGCCATGGCGTCGAGGGCTGCTGCGCGCAGGGGGGCCCAGTCGATCTCACTGTGCGCGGTCATTGCTTGACGTAGGCCTTTCCGGCCGCGGCCGGGCCGATGGACTTGCCGACGAAGCCCGCGACGGCGACGAGGGTGACGAGGTAGGGGATCATGGCGATGAAGTCGGCGGGGATACCCGAACCGGCCTGGCCCGCCCAGACCTGGAAGATGCGCGCGAAACCGAACATGAGGGCGGCGGTCGCGGCATACCAGGGGTTCCAGCGGCCGAGAATCACGCAGGCGAGGGCGATATAGCCCTGGCCGGCACTCATGTCACGAATGAACGGACCGACGGCGCCGATACTCAGCGCGGCTCCGCCGAGCCCGGCGATGAGGCCGGCGAGCGTCATCACGCGAAAACGCGTGCGGTTCACGTTGATGCCGACGGTGTCCGCGGCGAGCGGATGCTCCCCCACGGCCCGCAGCCGCAGCCCCCAGCGGGTCTTGTACATCAGCAGCCCGACCAGCGGCACGATGACGAAGACGGCATAGGTGGTGATCCTGTTGTCGAACAGGATCGGGCCGATCAGCGGTATGTCGCTGAGCCCGGGAATGGCCAGGAAGGACAGCGTGCCGGGAAAATTGAATCCCTCCGAGTTGCGCGTCATCACGGCAGAGTAGAAGAAGCTCGTGATGCCGGCCACGAGGACGTTGAGCACGACACCGATGATGATCTGGTCGACGAGGTACTTGATCGAGAACGATGCGAGGATCATGGCGACCAGGGCGCCGCCGATCATGGCGCTGGCGATCCCGAGAAACAGGTTGCCGGTCATCGTGCCGATGATGGCGGCCATGAACGCTCCGAGCAACAGCTGGCCTTCGATCGCGATGTTGACCACGCCGACACGCTCGCCCATGACCCCGGCCACGGCCCCGAGAATGACGGGCACGGCAAACGAGATGGCCCCGGTGGCCAGGTAGATCACCGGTACGCGACCTCCGGCACCGACCGAGGCGAGCAGGGCGGTGACGAACAGCAGCCCGAACACGAGCACGAGCCAGGCGGGCGGGCGGGTGCGGTTCCAGGTGAACCAGACCGACACTCCCGTGATCGCGAGCATCAGAATTCCGAAGACCACGCCGATGCGCTTGGAGTCTTCGACCCAGTTCGGAATGATGACGTCGTCGCCGGTTCCGGTCCAGTTGAAGGTCACGTCAGAGGACTGGCCGAGGAGGCCGAATCCGATCAGCCCGAGCAGCGCGAAGACGAGCAGGGAGATGGCTGTCTTCCAGTTGCGCTGCGCCAGCACCGTGGTGCGCAGGGCCGGGCTGGCCCCGGCGGTCACTGTGGATGTCATGAGTTCTTCCCCCGGGTGAACAGGCTTTTCACAAAGGTTTTGATCGGTCCGGCCGGCACCGGGGTCGGAAGCCGGAAAATCGCCCGGACGAGCGGTGGCGCCGCGATGAAGAGCACGATGACGCCCTGCACGACCAACAACACTTCCGGGGACACGTCGGCGATCTGCATCATCGGGCTCCCGGCCTTCATCGCGCCGAACAACAGCCCGGCGAAGAAGATGCCGACCGCCCCGCCGCCGCCGAGCAGGGCCACGGTGATGCCGTCGAAACCGATGCCGGCGTCAATGCTCGGCGTCACTCCCCCGGCACGCCCCAGGGTCTGGTTGACCCCGGCGATGCCGACGAACGCGGCGCTGGCGGCCATCGCGACCACGTAGATCTTCGGCACGTTCATGCCGGCCGTGCGCGCCGCGTTCGGGTTCAGGCCGACGGTGCGAAAGCGGTACCCGATGGTCGAGCGTTCCATCAGCCACCAGTAGAAGATGGTGGCCGCGACGACGAGCAAAAAACCGGCGTGCAGGCTGAAACCCGGGCCGAGAATCGGCGGCAGCTGCGCGGTGTCGAGCGGCGCCACGGTCTGCGGGTTTCCGCCCGCGGCGTCGTCGTGCAGAAAGCCCGAGCGCATGAGCCAGGTGACCAGGTTGAACGCGACGTAGTTGAGCATGATCGTCACGATGACCTCGTGTGCCCCGGTGGTGGCCTTGAGCAGGCCCACGATGCTGCCCCAGAGGGCCGCGCCGAGAATGCCGAAGACGACCGCGACGATCAGGTGCAGCCCGTACGGCAGCGGCCACGCGAAGCTCGCGTAGCTGGCGAACACGACGCCGAGCAGCAACTGCCCCTGGCCGCCGATGTTGAACAGGCCCACGCGAAAGCTCAGCGCGATGCCCAGCCCGGCCGCGATGAGCGGGGCCCCGAGGCGCAGGGTCTCGGTGATCGGCCGCACCGACGCGGCAAAGGAGTTGGCGTCGGGGTTGAAGATCGACCCCCGGAACAGCGCACCGTAGCCGCCGGAGACGGCAGCCCAGGCGGCACTGACGGTGTCCATCGGCCGGGAGAAGAAGTAGCCGGAGACCTGGGCTACCTCCTCGCTCGTCGCGATGATCAGGATCGCTCCGACGATGAAGCCGCAGAGGATGGCGAGCACGGTGCGCACGGCGCCGCCGCCCATGATCTCCCGCAGGATCTGGCTGCTGAGCCCCGCGGGTTCGTCAGCGCTCGGTTTCTTGGTCGGTGCGGACGTGGTGTCAGTACTCATGCTGCAATTCCCGCCATCATGATGCCCAGGTCAGCCCGGGGAGTGTCGGCCGCGACGATGCCGACAATTCGGCCGCGGTACATGACCGCGATACGGTCGGCGAGGCCGATGACCTCGTCGAGTTCGGTGGAGACGATCAGCACCGGCAGGCCGGAATCGCGTGTTTCGATGATGCGCTTGTGCAAGAACTCGATGGAGCCCACGTCGAGCCCCCGGGTAGGCTGCGAGGCGACGAACAGGCGCAGGTCCCGCGACAGTTCCCGCGCCAGCACGACTTTCTGCTGGTTTCCGCCCGACAGCCGCCCGGCCTGGGTCGTGGTGCCCTGGGTGCGAATGTCGAACTCGACGATGGCTTTGCGCGCGAATTCTTCCCGATATTTGAAGCGGATGCCACCGCGAGCTTCGAAGGGAGCTCCCTGGCTGCGGTCCAGCATCAGGTTCTCGGCCACCGTGAACTCGCCGACCAGTCCGTCTTTGGTGCGGTCTTCCGGCACGAAACCGACGCCGGCCTCGAGCACCTGCTGCACCGACCGACCGAGCAGCTCGTGGCCGTCCAGGGTGATCGAACCGGTAGCACCGTGACGCAGGCCGAGGATGGCTTCGGTCAGCTCGGTTTGTCCGTTGCCCTGCACGCCGGCGATGGCCAGCACCTCACCGGCCCGAATCGAGAAGGTCAGGTCGTCGAGCAGCAGTGAACCCGCGCGGTCGACGATCGTCAGGTTGGTGACCTTGAGCGACTCCTCACCGAGCTGGGGCGGGTTCTTCTCCACGGCCAGGTCGACGGAGCGCCCGACCATGAGCGAGGCGAGTTCGGTGACGGATGCGGTGGGCAGCGCCGTTCCGACCACTTTGCCCAAGCGGATGACCGTGATCCGGTCGGCGACTTCGCGCACCTCCCGCAGCTTGTGCGTGATGAAGACGATCGACGTGCCGGCCGCGGCGAGCTGGCGCATGATGGTCATGAGCTCATCGGTTTCCTGCGGGGTGAGCACGGCGGTGGGCTCATCGAGCACGAGGATCTGGGCGTCACGGGCGAGGGCCTTGATGATCTCCACGCGCTGCTGCGCCCCGACCGGGAGGTCTTCGACCCGATCGTCCGGGTCGATGTCGAAGCCGAATTTGGCGGAGATGGAGCGCACCAGATCGCGGGCGGTGGGGAGGTCGAGCACGCCGCCGGCCTTGACCGGCTCGTGGCCGAGCATCACGTTTTCAGCGACGGTGAAAACGGGGATGAGCATGAAGTGCTGGTGAACCATGCCGATTCCGGCCGTCATCGCGTCGCCGGGACCGCTGAACGCGACCGCTTTGTCGTTGATCAGGATTTCGCCCTCTTCGGCCCGATACAGGCCGTAGAGAACGTTCATCAGCGTTGACTTGCCGGCGCCGTTCTCACCGAGCAGGCAGTGAATCTCTCCCGGTTCGATCACCAGGTCAATCTGGTCGTTGGCGATGAGCGCACCGAAGCGTTTGGTGATGCCGCGCAATTCAAGTTTCATGGCGTCCTGTTCTGGCTCATCTGATTCTGGCTCACAATGCTGTGCGGACAACCACTATGCAAGAAAGAATCGCCGGGGCGAATAACGCCCCGGCGATTCTGGTGACCGTCGATTCTGGTGAACCGGGTCGTGAGACCTGCGGGTGGTTAGGCCTGCGGGTCGATACTGCCGTCGATGATGCCGGCCTTGATCTCTTCGAGGCGCTCGACGACGATCGGGGACACCGAGCTCTCGAAGTCGTAGAACGGGGACAGGCTCGTTCCGCCGTTTTCGAGGGTACCGAGGTACGGCTCGCCGTCGAACCCGTTGTCGAGAGTGGCCTCGATGACGTCGTAGACCGCATCCGTCATCTTCTTCTCGACCGAGGTCAGCACCTGGTCGGCGTACTCGGGGCTGGTCACGGCGATGTCCTTGTCAACGCCGATGAAGAGGGCGTCCTTGCCGGACTCGTTGATGGCCTCCGAGGTGGCGCTGAACAGGCTGCCGGCGACGGGGAAGAGAATGTCCGCGCCCTTTTCAAGCTGTCCGAGGCTCAGGCTCTTGGCCTTGGCGCTGTCCTCGAAGTTGCCGACGAAGTCACCGGTGTCGGGGCTCGCGGGGTCGTAACCGAGCACGGTCACGGCGGTGCCGGTTTCGGCCTCGTAGGCCTTGGCTCCGTTGTAGAAACCGGCCATGAAGACGGTGACGGCGGGGATGTTCAGTCCGCCGTAGGTGCCGACGACCTTGGTGGTGCTCTGCGCGGCGGCGAGGTAGCCGGCGAGGTAGCTCGACTCGTCCATGGCGTACTCGACGGGCTTCAGGTTGTCGTTGCCTTCGGAGTAGCCGTCGATGGTGACGAAGTTGACGTCGGGGTTCGCGGCCGCGGCGGCGTTGACCGGGGCGATGAGGTTGAAGCCCACGGCAAAGGTGAGGTCGCAACCGGCGCCGATCATGGCGGTGAGGTTGGGCTCGAAGTCTTCGATGGAGTTGGACTCCGCGTCGCTGAGGCTGACGCCGAGGTCGGCCTCGGCCTTGAGCAGGCCGTCGAAGGCCGCTTCGTTGAAGCTCTTGTCGTTCCAGCTGCCCTCATCGGAGACGGCGCAGGCGAGAAAGTCGGTGTCAGTGGCGCCGTCGGACGAGTCCGTGGCTTCGGGGGCGGTGGCACAGCCGGCCAGAACCAGACCGGCAGCACCGAGGGCTGCGATTCCGGCAAACTGACGCTTGCGGATGAGTACGTTCACGTGATTCCTCCAAGTGCGTGCCCCGACGATACCGGGACCAGTTTCAACAGGTTACAGAGTGTTACGTGCGCTGTGTGCGCAATCCGGCTGCTGCTGCCGAGACGTTACAGATCCGAAATGCGATCGCAACGCCGCGGCGCCTGCGACCCGGCCTAGGTGAGGAAGGGCCGGTTGGGAACGCTGTTCTGGCTGATCAGGCCCGTGATATAGCTGAGGAAAGCTCCGCCGTCGACGGCTTCGACCACCCGGGCATTGGGGACCAGCCCGTGCACACCCCACGACATCGCCGAATAGCCGCGGGTGAGGTCAGAGCCGGTCTCGACATCGACGTGATACGCCGACGCCTGCGTGACCAGTTCCGGATGCAGCAGCAGGGCAGCCGTGAGCGAATCCGGGTGCGTTGAGCCGGCAATGCCGACGCTCTCATCGAAGTCCAGGGTCGTTCCGACCACGCGGGTGAAGAAGCTCGAGAGTGGTGTCTCGATCCGCGCGATCTGGGCGAGTTGCTCGCGGGAGAAGACCGCATGGTCGAGGCTGAGCGGCGACCAGGGAATGACCGTCACGTCGAAGCCCGCCTCGAACACGGTCCGCGCCGCCTCCGGGTCGACGTAGAAGTTGTATTCCGCGGCGGCCGTGATGTTGCCGCGCCCGTTGTTGGAGCCGCCCATGATGTAGAGCGACTTCACGTTGGCTACAAAGCGTGGGTCCTTCACGACGGCCATCGCGATGTTGGTGAGGGGGCCGATCGCGACGATCGAGATCTCCCCGGGGGCGGCGGCGACCAGCGCGATGAGCGCGTCGACACCGTGCTCGGGCTGCACGTTCAGCCCGGCAAAATCCATTTCGAGGCCGCCCGCGCCGTCACCGTGCACGTTCTCGGCCGAGACCCATTCCCGCACCATCGGGCGTCGGCACCCGAGGAAGAGCGGAATCTCGCCGAGCCGACCGGCCGCGTTCAGCGTGAGGTGGGCATTCTGCACCTGACGGTTGAACCCGACATTGCCGGCGACCATGGTGATCGCTCGCAGGTCGGCCCGTGGATCGAGAAGCCCGACGAGCAGCGCCACGCAGTCGTCCTGCGCGGTGTCGGTGTCGATGATGAGCGGGATGCGCACCGGGGTCGCAGAGTTCGGTGTCGCAGAGTTCGGGGCCGCAGAAATCAGTGGAGCAGAGGTCATGGGACCAGTCAAGCAGAACCGACCGTCACAGCACGTCGCTCGACCCGGAGAGCTTCAGAGCGTCGACGACGGCCTTGACCTTCTGGGCGTTGGCGCTCGTGGTGACGAGCAGGGCATCCGGGGTGTCGACGACGACGATGTCTTCCACCCCGATGAGCGCGATCATCCGCCCGGTGTGGCTGACCACGATTCCGCTCGACGAATCGGCGAGCACACGGGCGCCCTCACCGAGGATGGCGAGGTTCGCCTTGCGTCCGCCGGAGTGCAGCTTGGCGATGGAAGCGAAGTCCCCCACGTCATCCCAGTCGAACTGGCCGGGAATCACGACGAGCTTGCCGGCCGCGGCGGCGGGCTCGGCGACGGAGTAGTCGATGGCGATGCGCTTCAGGCGCGGCCAGATCTTGTCGACGACCGCGCCGCGCCGCGGGGTGTCCCAGGCCTCGGCGAGTTCGAGCAGTCCGGCGAGCAGTTCGGGTTCGGTCGCACCGATCTCCTCGAGCAGCCGGTCGGCGCGGGCGATGAACATGCCCGCGTTCCACAGGTATCCGCCGCCTTCGACATAGGCCTCGGCGACTTCGGGGCTCGGCTTCTCGACGAAGGAGTCGACCGAGAGGGCGCTCGGCGCGCCGTCGATGTCGAGCGGACCGTCGCTTTTGATGTAGCCGAAGCCGATCGCGGCCTCGGTCGGCTGGATGCCGATGGTCACGATGTAGCCGGCGTCCGCGGCCGCGCAGGCCTCGGTGACCGCGCTCCGGAAGAGCACCGAACCGTTGATGACGTGGTCGGCGGGGAACGACCCGATGATCACATCGGGTTCACGCAGCTGCAGGATGGCGGCGGCGAGCCCGACGGCGGCCGTGGAGTCGCGCGGTTCGCTCTCGAGCACGACGTTCGGGTCGGTCAGTTCGGGCAGCTGTTTTTCGACCGCGGCGCGGTGTGCACGCCCCGTGACGACCATGATGCGCTGCTCGCCCGACAGCGGGGTGAGGCGGTCCCAGGTGTCCCGCAGCAGGGTCTGCCCGGAGCCGGTGAGGTCGTGCAGAAACTTGGGGGCATCCGCTCGAGAGAGCGGCCACAGCCGCGAACCGATGCCGCCGGCGGGGATCACGCTGTAGAAACGGTCGAGGGGTTCGGATGTCTGCTGCATCCGCTCATGCTAGCGGGCACCTGTGACGCGCAGGTGTCACGGGCGAGGCGTTCGATGTTCACCGATCAGACACCGCGCCGCCACCCGTTCTGCCTAGCCTCGAGTCATGCGGGTCGCCGTCATCAGCGAGAGTTTCCTCCCCACGGTCAGTGGGGTCACTACGAGTGTCTGCAAGGTGCTCGACTATCTGGCCCGTGCCGGTCATGACGCGATGGTCATCGCGCCCGCCGGGGCGCCGTCGTCGTATGCGGGATTTGCGGTGCACACCGTTCCCGCGATCGCCTACCGCCAGTTTCCGGTCGGGCTGCCGAGCCTCGCGGTGCAGCGCCTGCTGAGCGATTTTCGCCCCGACGTGCTGCACGCCGCCTCGCCCTTTCTGCTGGGAGCCCAGGGCATCGCCGCCGCCAACCGGCTCGACGTGCCGAGCGTCGCGATCTTTCAGACGGATGTCGCCGGTTACGCCAGCCGCAACCACCTCGGGCAGGCGACCGCCTGGGCCTGGCGCTACGTGAAGTGGGTGCATGACGGAGCCGACCTCAACCTGGTTCCCTCGAGTGCCTCGATGACCGACCTGCAGCGCGTCGGCGTGCGCCGGCTGGCCCGGTGGACGCGCGGCGTGGACCTCGTGGGCTACCACCCGAATCGAAAGAGCGATGCGGCCGTCGCCGCCCTGCGAGCTCGGGTAACCCACGGCGCCGATGACCCCAGTGCGGAGGTCATCGTCGGGTATGTGGGGCGGATCGCCCCCGAGAAGCAGGTGGAACGATTTCGGGCGTTGCGTGGGGTGCCCGGCATCCGCCTGGTGATTGTCGGGGAGGGGCCATCGGAACCGCTCGTGCGCGCGGCGCTGGAGGGCCTGCCGGTGACCTGGCTTGGCCGCCTGTCGGGGGCGGAACTGGCCACCGCGTACGCGAGCTTCGACATTTTCCTGCACGCCGGCACCGAGGAAACCTTTGGCCAGACCATCCAGGAAGCCCACGCGGCGGGCCTGCCCGTGGTGGCGCCGGCATCCGGCGGCCCGATCGACCTCGTTCAGCACGGCGAAAACGGCTACCTCTTTACCCCGGACGATGACCGCGATCTGAGGCGCTGCGTGCTGCGCCTCGTCGAGGATCCCGCCCTGCGTCGGCGGATGGGCGAAGCGGGCCGACGGGGGGTACTCGGCCGGTCCTGGGAGACCGTCTGCGGCACCCTTGTCGACTACTACGAGCAGGTCATCGACGCCCGCGCCGCGGTGCGGATGATGACCGCCATACCACTGTCTCTGCAGCGGTGACGTTAGGGTACCCTCACCTGAAAACCCGAGTGGTCTGCCCCTAGAATAATTGCACGTGCTCATTGCGAGTTCACGGGTCTCGTTTCAACGTCGAGACAACTTACAGCCAGGGAGGGTTGTTCATGCCACAGTCACCGGCAGGAACACTGACATCCCAGCAGAAGACGAGTTCACGTCGCCCCGCGGGCACCCTTTACCGGGGCCGCGAAGGCATGTGGTCATGGGTCCTGCACCGGATTACCGGTGTTGCGATCTTCTTCTTCCTGCTGGTCCACATTCTCGACACGGCATTGGTCCGTGTGAGTCCGGAAGCCTATAACGCGGTGATCGCGCAGTATCAGACCCCACTCATGGGACTCGGTGAAGTCGCGCTCGTCGGCGCCATCGTGTTCCACGCCTTCAACGGCCTGCGGATCATCCTGATCGATTTCTGGAACGCGAAGTACCAGAAGGTCATGTTCTACGTGGTCCTCGGCCTCTGGGTCGTCACCATGCTGGCCTTCGTGCCGCGCCACCTCATCAACGTGTTCAGTCACTAGGAGGCGGCTCACCATGGCAACCACTCTCGAAGCCCCCCGCAGCCCCTACACCCGCAGCACCCGCAAAAACGGTGTCAACTGGGAAAAATGGGGCTGGCTGTACATGCGCGTCTCCGGCGTGCTCCTGGTCGTGCTCATCTTCGGCCACCTCTTCGTCAACCTGATGGTCGGCGAAGGCGTCAGCGCGCTCAACTTCGCCTTCGTCTCCGGAAAACTCGCCGACCCGTTCTGGCAGGTCTGGGACGTCGCCATGCTCTGGCTCGCCCTGATCCACGGCGGCAACGGCATGCGCACCCTGGTCAACGACTACGCGACGGCCCCCCTCACCCGGGGCATCCTCAAGTCGGCCATTCTCGCGGCCGTCGTCGTTCTGATCGTGCTCGGCACCCTCGTGGTCTTCACGTTCGACCCGTGCCCCGCCGGCGCTAACCTCGCCGACCTCAACCCCCAGTTCTGCTCGGCCCTCTAGGAGCTGCACACACCCTTATGACGACACCTGCACCCGCACCTGCCCCCGTTTCCACCGTCGTCGACGGTGTCCACTACCACCAGTACGACATCGTGATCATTGGAGCGGGTGGTGCCGGCATGCGCGCGGCCATCGAAGCCGGCCCCAACGCGAGCACCGCCGTGATCAGCAAGCTCTACCCGACCCGCTCGCACACCGGTGCGGCGCAGGGCGGCATGGCGGCGGCCCTGGCCAACGTCGAAGAAGACAACTGGGAATGGCACACCTTCGACACCATCAAGGGCGGCGACTACCTCGTCGACCAGGATGCGGCCGAGATTCTCGCTAAGGAAGCCATCGACGCGGTCATCGACCTCGAAAACATGGGCCTGCCTTTCAACCGCACCCCCGAGGGCAAGATCGACCAGCGTCGTTTCGGCGGCCACACCCGCGACCACGGCAAGAGCCCGGTGCGCCGTGCGTGCTACGCCGCGGACCGCACCGGCCACATGATCCTCCAGACGCTGTACCAGAACTGCGTCAAGCGCGGCATCAACTTCTTCAACGAGTACTACGTGCTCGACCTCGTCATGACCCAGGTCGACGGCGTCGACCAGCCGAGCGCCGTCGTCGCGCTCGACCTGTCCAGCGGCGAGCTGCACGTCTTCCAGGGCAAGGCCTTCATCTTCGCCACCGGCGGTTTCGGCAAGATCTACAAGACCACCTCGAACGCCCACACCCTCACCGGTGACGGCGTCGGCATCGTCTGGCGCAAGGGCCTGCCGCTCGAGGACATGGAGTTCTTCCAGTTCCACCCGACCGGCCTCGCCGGCCTCGGCATCCTGCTGACCGAGGGCGCCCGCGGTGAGGGCGCGATCCTGCGCAACGCCAGCGGTGAGCGCTTCATGGAGCGCTATGCCCCGACCATCAAGGACCTCGCCCCGCGTGACATCGTCTCGCGCTGCATGCTCAAGGAGGTCGCGGAGGGTCGCGGCGCCGGCCCCGAGAAGGACTACCTCTACCTCGACTGCACCCACCTCGGTGCCGAGGTGCTCGAGACCAAGCTCCCCGACATCACCGAGTTCGCCCGCACCTACCTCGGCGTCGACCCGGTCACCGAGCCCGTTCCGGTCATGCCGACCGCGCACTACGCGATGGGCGGCATCCCGACCAACGTGAAGGGTGAAGTCTGGCGCAACAACGAGATCGTCGTTCCGGGGCTGTACGCCGCCGGTGAGTGCGCCTGCGTGTCCGTGCACGGCTCCAACCGTCTCGGCACCAATTCGCTGCTCGACATCAACGTCTTCGGCAAACGCGCCGGCAACAACGCCGTCGAGTACGTCAAGACGGCGTCGTTCGTGCCGCTGCCGGCTGACCCGGCCAAGGACGTCCGCGAGATGCTCGAGGGCATCCGCTCGTCGACCGGAACCGAACGCATCGCCGTACTGCGCAAGATCCTGCAGGAGGAGATGGACAAGAACGCCCAGGTCTTCCGCACCGACGAGTCCCTCGCCGGCGTCACCGAGACCATCCACCTGCTGCGCCAGCGCTACAAGAACATCGGCGTGCAGGACAAGGGACGTCGTTTCAACACCGACCTGCTCGAAGCCGTCGAACTCGGCTTCCTGCTCGACCTCGCCGAGGTCGTCGTGTACTCCGCGCGCAACCGCAAGGAAAGCCGCGGCGGACACCAGCGTGAGGACTACCTCGTGCGTGACGACGAGAACTACCTCAAGCACACCATGGCGTACCTCACCGGTGACCCGATGTCAGCGGATGCCGCCGATCACATTGCCCTGGACTGGAAACCGGTCGTCATCACCCGTTACCAGCCGATGGAGAGGAAGTACTAGTGAGCACCCCCACACTCGAGAAGCCGGTCGTTCCCGAAACGATCGAATCCTTCACGGTCACGTTCAACATCCGTCGTTTCAACCCGGAACTGGACGAAGAGCCGCACTGGCAGGACTTCGACGTGCAGATGTACCCGACCGACCGGGTGCTCGACGCGCTGCACAAGATCAAGTGGGAGCAGGACGGGTCCTTGAGCTTCCGTCGCTCCTGCGCGCACGGCATCTGCGGTTCGGATGCCATGCGCATCAACGGCCGCAACCGCCTCGCCTGCAAGACCCTGATCAAGGACCTCGACATCACCAAGCCGGTGTACGTCGAGGCGATCAAGGGCCTGCCGCTCGAGAAGGACCTGATCGTCGACATGGAGCCGTTCTTCGACTCATTCAAGGAGATCCAGCCCTTCCTGATGAGCAATGTTGCCGCCACCCCCGGCAAGGAGCGCGTGCAGACGGTCGCCCAGCGCGAACGTTTCGACGACACCACCAAGTGCATCCTCTGCGCCGCGTGCACGTCGAGCTGCCCGGTGTTCTGGACCGACGGCCAGTACTTCGGCCCGGCCGCCATCGTCAACGCGCACCGCTTCATCTTCGACTCGCGCGACGACAACGCCGCCGTGCGCCTCGACATCCTCAACGACCAGGAGGGCGTGTGGCGCTGCCGCACGACCTTCAACTGCACCGAGGCGTGCCCGCGTGGCATCCAGGTCACGCAGGCGATCAGCGAGGTCAAGCAGGCCATCATGCGCGGTCGCGCCTGATCTGTTTTCGTTCATGATGGCGGCGCCGCTCCTTCGGGAGTGGCGCCGCCGCTTTTTAAGCAGGCTGCTGGGTAGGCTGATCGGGTGAAAGAGCTTATTGCCCGTGTCACCGCCCGCGTGACCGCCCTCAAACCCGTGCGGGTGTTCACCCATTTCACCGACAAGGGCGGCTCGATCCTCTCCGGCGGCATGTCCTACCAGGCGATCTTCGCGGTGTTCGCGGCCGTCTGGGTCGGCTTCTCGATCGCCGGACTGTTCCTGACCAACAACCCTGACCTGCTCGACGCCCTGTTCGCCATCATCAACCAGTCGATCCCCGGCCTGATCGGCACCGACGGGGTCATCGACCCGAAGTCCCTCGCCGCGGCCGGCGTGCTGTCCTGGACCGGCGCGATCGCCCTCGTCGGGCTGCTCGCGACCGCGCTCGGCTGGCTGTCGACGACGACCCTCGCCGTGCGCACCATCTTCGAGATGCCCCGGCAGACCACCTTCTTCCTGCTCGTGAAGGTGCGGGAGCTCGGCCTCGGGCTGTTGTTCGGTCTCGCGCTGATCGCGTCCGCTCTGGTGTCGCTCGCGAGCACCGCCGCCCTCGGCGCGATCTTCAGCCTGTTCCAGCTGCCGCAGGACTCGTTCTGGTACGACGCCTCAGCCCGGGTGATCGGCCTCTCCGTGGTGCTGCTGATCGACACCGTCACCCTCGCCGCGCTGTTCCGGGTGCTGTCCCGGGTGCGGATCCCGTTCCGCCGGCTCGTGGCGGGCGCCCTGATCGGCGGCGCCGGTCTCGGCGTCATGAAGATCCTCGGCGGGGCACTGCTCGGCGGCGCCACCAACAACCCGCTGCTCGCGACCTTCGCCGTGATCATCGGCTTGTTGATCTGGTTCAACCTGGTCAGCACCGTCACCCTGCTCGCCGCGTCGTGGATCGCCGTGGGCATGAACGACGCCGGCATTCCTCCGCAAACCCTCAGCGACGACGAGATCGCCGAGGCGACCGAGAAACGTGAGATGGATGCCCTGCGCCTCGCCTCCCGCCTCGAACTCGAGGAGGCCCGCCAGCAGAAGCTCGACGCGCCCTGGTACGGCACGTGGGCTGCCGGGCGGCGGGTGCAGGCGGCCGAGGCCCGCGTTGAAAAATATGCCGGGGCATCCGTCGCCGCCGACCCGGGTGCGTCGCAGGCCGAGACCACGACGAGCGCCTTCGGTGCCGAGGTCGACCCGGATGGGGTCGCCGACGACCGGTCCCGGCGTTCCCGGGGCGCTAACTAGACTTGAGGGCATGACTTCTGCCCCACCGCTTCGTATCGCCAGTGTCAACACCAACGGAGTGCGTGCCGCGTACCGCAAGGGCATGGGCGACTGGCTCGCCGCCCGCGACGTGGACATCCTCGCGATCCAGGAGGTGCGGGCCTCGATCGACGACCTCGAAGGCCTGCTCGGCCCGGACTGGAACATTCTGCACGACGGCGCCACCGCGAAGGGGCGCGCCGGGGTCGCTCTGGTCAGCCGCAAGGGCGCTGCGATCCACCGCGTCGCCCTCGGTGCCGAGGAGTTCGACAGCGCGGGCCGCTGGCTCGAGGCCGACTACGAGGTCAACGGGCAGATCGTGACCGTCGTCAGCACCTACGTGCACTCCGGCGAGACTGACACCCCCAAGCAGATCGAGAAGTATAAATTCCTCGACGCGATGCTCGAGCGGATGCCGGAACTGGCCGCCCACAGCACCCATGCGGTCGTTCTCGGCGACCTCAACGTCGGCCACCGCGAGCTCGACATCAAGAACTGGCGTGGCAACAAGAAACACGCCGGCTTTCTCCCCGAAGAGCGCGAGTACTTCGATCGGATCCTCGGGGCCCCCGCCGACCCCGCGTACAACGCCGGCGCCGGCCTCGGCTGGGTCGACGTGGGCCGCAAGTGGGCCGGCGAGGTGGAGGGGCCGTACACCTGGTGGTCGCAGCGCGGCAAGGCCTTCGACACCGACACCGGGTGGCGGCTCGACTACCACCTCGCGACGCCGGCGCTGGCGGCATCCGTCGTCAACTACGCGGTCGACCGCGCCGCGGCCTACGACCAGCGCTGGAGCGACCACTCCCCCGTCGTCGTCGACTACCAGCTCTAGAACTCAAACTTTCAGGAAAGTACCCCATGACGAAACCCCGCCTGTATTCGGGCATGCAGCCCTCCGCCGACTCCCTGCAGATCGGCAACTACATCGGCGCGCTGCTGAACTGGAAAGAGCTGCAGCAGAGCCACGACGCGTTCTTCTCGATCGTCGACCTGCACGCCATCACGGTCGCGCAGGACCCGGCGAAGCTGCGCGAGAACACCCGCCGCACCGCCGCGCAGTACATCGCCGCGGGCATCGACCCTTCGGCGTCGACGCTGTACGTGCAGTCCCATGTCGCCGCGCACGCGCAGCTGGCCTGGATTCTGAACACCATCACCGGGTTCGGTGAGGCCAGCCGCATGACGCAGTTCAAGGACAAGTCCCTCAAGCAGGGCGCCGACGCCACGACGGTGGGTCTGTTCGCCTACCCGACGCTGATGGCGGCCGACATTTTGCTGTACCAGACGGAGCTCGTGCCGGTCGGCGAGGACCAGCGCCAGCACGTCGAGCTCACCCGCGACCTGGCTGCCCGGTTCAATTCTCGGTTCGGCGACACGTTCACGGTGCCCGAGGTGGCCATCGTGAAGGAGACCGCGAAGATCTACGACCTGCAGAACCCGACGTCGAAGATGTCGAAGTCGGCCGAGTCGCACGCCGGGGTCATCTGGTTGCTCGACGAGCCGAACGTCACCAAGAAGAAGATCATGCGCGCCGTGACGGATGCCGACGGCGGCGTGGTCTTCGACCGCGAGAACAAGCCCGGCGTCGCGAACCTGCTCACCATCTACTCCGTGCTGGCCTCCCGCTCGGTGCAGTCCCTCGAGGACGAGTACGCCGGCCGCGGCTACGGGGACCTCAAGAAGGGCCTCGTCGAGGTGGTCGCGGGCACCTTCGACCCAATTCGCCTTCGGGTGCAGGAACTGCTCGATGACCCGTCCGAGCTCGACCGGTTGCTGGCCGTGAACGCAGAGAAGGCGGCATCCGTCGCCGATGAGACGCTCGCCGTGGCCTACGACCGCGTTGGCCTGCTTCCCGGACGGTAAGCGGATGCTGCCGGTCGTGCTGGAGTCTGATCTGGTGCGCCTCGACGCGCCCGTGGCGGCGGATGCCGCGCGGGTGTTCGAGTACTGCCAGGACCCGTCGTTCGAGCGGTACCTGACGGTGCCGTGGCCGTATCAGTTCGAGCATGCGGAAGGGTTTCTCGCGGAGTACGTGCCGGGCGGCTGGGCCAGCGACACGGAGTACACGTGGGCCCTGCGCGCGCCGGGTTGGAAGTCCGCCGAGTTGCTCGGCGTCATCGGGTTGCGGTTGCTCGGGCCGAGTGTTGACGAACAGGCCGGAGTGCTGCAGCTGGGTTCGGTCGGGTTCTGGCTCGGCGCACCGTTTCGGGGGCAGGGACTGATCGGTGAGGCGCAGCGCTTGGTCTTCGACTGGGCGTTCGGCACGGGTCTCGTCGATGCGGTCCACTGGGAGTGCATCCGCGGCAACACCGCGTCGGCACGTGCCGCCTGGAAGGCCGGGTTCAGCTACGCCGGGGTGGCGCCGTCGGTGGCGGCATACCGCGACGGCACGCATCCGCTGTCGTGGCAGGGCCAGCTGCGCGCCGGCGACGACCGCGGCCGTCGGCCTGGCTGGCCGGCCGAGGCGCTCACCGAGGCGCTCAGCGCGTGAGTGCCGTGCAGGTGGTTCTGTTCGACCTCGATGACACCCTGTTCGCGCACCGCGCCGCGGTCAGCGACGGCATCCTGATGCACCTCGATGCGGTTGACGGCGCCTATGAGGCCCTGAGCCGGCCCGACTCTGCGGCCCTCTGGGATGCGCTCGAGGAGGAGCACTACCATTCCTACCTCGCCGGCCGGCTCGACTTTCACGGCCAGCGGCGGGCCCGCGCCCGGGATTTCGCGACCGCCCACGGCGTGGCCCTTGACGACGCCGCCGCGACGACCTGGTTCGACGACTACTTTCTGCAGTATCGGGCGAGCTGGCGGCTGCACACGGATGCGCTGCCCTGTCTGGACGAGCTGGCGCGGCGGCTGCCCGGGGTGCGCTTCGGGCTGATCACCAACGGCGATCCGGTGTTCCAGGGCGACAAGATTCGGCGCGTGGGCCTCGAGGGCCGCTTCGAGCACGTGATCGCGTCCGGATCGCTCGGCTTCACCAAGCCCGACGCGCGCATCTTCGCGCACGCCTGTGCCCTCTCCGGTGTGGCAGCGGATGCCGCGGTGTACGTGGGCGACCGCCTGCGCACGGACGCGATTGGCGCGGCCGCCGCGGGACTGACCGGGATCTGGCTCGACCGGGAGGGGGCATCCGCTGCCGCTGCCGCAGCCGTGCCCGAGGCCGACCGCGCTGAGGCCGCCCGTCTGGGAGTTCTGCGCATTCAGACCCTCGCGGAGCTGCCGCCCCTGCTCGCCTGAATTCGGGCGCCCGCAGCGAACGGAGGAGGGATTGCGCCGCTGTCGGCCGGGGGAGGACGGATTAACATTTCTCCGGGGTCCGCTCCTCCCGTGGCCCCAGCGCGCCACAGGCAGCGGATGCCCCCGCACCGGGGCGAGTTGCGGCATCCGCGGCTGCAGGCCACGAAAAAACGCGAGTGAGCAGTTTCTGCACTTCCCGAGCTCGGGAAGTGCAGAAACTGCTCACTCGCGGGGGAACGAGAGCGGGTGGGTTAGCGCACGTCTTCGTCGACCCAGTCGAGGGTCTTCGTGACGGCCTTCTTCCAGTTGCGCAGCAGGCGCGCGGCCTCCTCCGGGTCCATCGTCGGCTCCCAGCGGGCGTCCTCCTGCCAGTTGGCACGTAGGTCGTCGAGGCCGCTCCAGAAGCCGACCGCGAGGCCGGCCGCGTAGGCCGCGCCGAGCGCGGTCGTCTCGGCGACGACCGGGCGCACCACGGGCACGCCGATGATGTCGGCCTGGAACTGCATGAGCAGGTCGTTTGCGGTCGCTCCGCCATCGACCTTGAGTTCGGTCAGCGGAACCCCGGAATCGGCGTTGACCGCGTCGAGCACCTCGCGGGTCTGGTACGCGATCGCCTCGAGCGCGGCGCGGGCGATGTGGCCCTTGTTCACGTAGCGGGTCAGGCCGACGAGCGCGCCGCGGGCGTCGGAGCGCCAGTACGGCGCGTACAGGCCCGAGAACGCGGGCACGAAGTACGCGCCGCCGTTGTCGTCCACGGTCTTGGCGAGGGTTTCAATCTCGGAAGCGCTCGTGATCATGCCCAGCTGGTCGCGCATCCACTGCACGAGTGAGCCGGTGACGGCGATCGATCCCTCGAGGGCGTAGTGGGTGGGCTCGTCGCCGAGCTTGTAGCCGACGGTGGTGAGCAGGCCGTTCTTCGACTCGACGATGTCGGTGCCGGTGTTGAAGATCAGGAAGTTTCCGGTGCCGTAGGTGTTCTTCGCCTCGCCCTGGTCGAAGGCGGCCTGGCCGAAGGTCGCGGCCTGCTGGTCGCCGAGGATGCCGGCGACGGGGGTTTCCCGCAGCAGGCTGTGGGTGCTGATGATGCCGTAGACCTCGGAGGAGGACTTGATCTCGGGCAGCATCGAACGCGGCACGTCGAACGCGGCGAGGATCTCGTCGTCCCACTGCAGGGTCTTGAGGTCCATGAACAGGGTGCGGCTGGCGTTGGTGACGTCGGTCGCGTGCACGCCGCCGTCGATACCGCCGGTCAGGTTCCAGAGCACCCAGCTGTCGGTGGTGCCGAAGAGCAGGTCGCCGGCCTCCGCTTTCTCGCGGGCGCCCTCGACGTTCTCGAGGATCCAGACGATCTTGGTGCCGGAAAAGTAGGTCGCGAGCGGCAGGCCGACGGTCTTCTTGAAGCGCTCAATGCCGCCGTCGGCAGCGAGGCGGTCGACGATGTCCTGGGTACGGGTGTCCTGCCAGACGATGGCGTTGTAGACCGGGATGCCGGTGTTCTTGTCCCACACGACGGCGGTTTCACGCTGGTTGGTGATGCCGACGGCTTCGATCTCGTGCCGGGTGATGTCGGCCTTTGCTAGCGCCTGGCCGATGGCCTCACGGGTGTTGTTCCAGATTTCGCGGGGGTCGTGCTCGACCCAGCCTGCGCGCGGCAGGATCTGCTCGTGCTCGAGCTGACCGGTTGAGATGATCGACCCGGCCTTGTCGAAGATGATCGCCCGGGTGCTGGTCGTGCCCTGGTCGATCGCGAGAACGTACTTAGCCATTGAGAACTCCTTTGTTGCGATGGTGTGTTGCGGTGGAGACGAGCGGGACGTGCGGGAACTGATGTCTGGGCGACAGGATACGTCGGCAGGCTTAGCCCAGGATGGGCATCAGCACGGGAGCGGCGAATCCGGCGATGGCGCCACCGATCATCGGGCCGGCGACGGGCACCCAGGAGTAGCTCCAGTCGGAGCTGCCCTTGCCCTTGATCGGCAGGAAGAAGTGCGCGATGCGCGGGCCGAGGTCACGGGCCGGGTTGATCGCGTAGCCGGTCGGGCCACCGAGCGAGGTGCCGATCACGATGACGAGCAGGGCGACGGGCAGTGCGCCGAGCGCCGCGAGTCCGCCGGCTTCTCCGGCGCGGCCGAAGCCGATGATGACGAAGACGAGCACGAAGGTGCCGATGATCTCGGTGACGAGGTTCCAGCCGTAGCTGCGAATGGCAGGTCCGGTCGAGAAGACGCCGAGCTTGTTGGCGGCTTCGGGTTCCTGGTCGAAGTGCTGCTTGTAGGCGAGCCAGACAGCGGTTGCTCCGATGATCGCTCCGAGCATCTGTGCGGCGATGTAGGCGAGGGTCGACAGGGCGTTGACCGGAACGCCGGAGCCGAATTCGGTCGCGCCGCTCGTGATGAGCCCGAGGGTCACGGCCGGGTTGAGGTGGGCGCCCGAGTTGGAGGAGACGATGACGCCGGCGTAGACGGCAAGGCCCCAGCCGAAGGTGACCATGAGAAAGCCACCGCCCGAGCCCTTCGTCTTGGCGAGGGCGACGTTGGCGACGACGCCACAGCCGAGTAGGACGAGTACGGCCGTTCCCACGACCTCCGCCAGAAATACTGCACCGAGATTGTCCACATTGACCTTTCAGAGGGGAGTGCAAAAAAACACGGCTTCACGAAACTGTGAAACCGCTTGGTGTTAAAACCGTAGCCGCGCGAAATGGCCGATGGGGGCGAAATGGCTGCACGTTCGTGCAGATCGTGTTGCGACAGGAGCGCCGGGTCGGGTCTGGAGTTCGGCCCACCGGGTTTCGATACGCGCGCGCACTTCGGCCGGCTCAGTAACCGGCGTGCCCGCTACTCAACCAGCGGATGGGAAACCTCCGCTGGTTGAGCCTGCGCGCGCAGCGCGCTGGTCGAAACCCGGCGAGCCGACCTCGAGACGCCGACGCGGGCTACGCGGAGACCGGGGCCGAGACCGGGCTGAGCGTGATGCCGTGCACGTCGGTGAGAATGCCGCGGGCGTTGTCGACCTCGGAGGCACGGCGGGCCGCGTCCCAGCCGAGGACCGGCGCGACCACGTCGGCGAGTTCCTCGATGACCGCGGTGGTTGCCCCGCCCACGAAGGCGATCGAGGTGCGGCGCAGCAGCACGTCGATCAGGCGCACGACCGACTCGGTCGCCGCCAGGTACTCGATCTCGCGGCGGCTGTAGCTCGGCGCGTGCACGAGCGGGGCATCCGCCGGTTCGGCCGAAGGCTCGGTCATGAAGTCGATCACGAGCTCGGCGCGGGTGCCGTAGCGGGCCAGCAGTTCACTCGCGCGCTCGCGACCGATCTCGTCGCCGTGGGCGGTGACCCACACGAGGTGGGCGGCATCCGTCGCCGGGAAGCCCTTGCCGCCGCCGATGGCGAGGCCCTCAGTCGAGACCGTGCGCTCGGCGCCGACGAGCTCGAGGATCTGCGAGCTGAGGTTCTCGGCCAGCGCGCGGAAGGTGGTCCACTTGCCGCCGACGAGGCTGAGCAGGGTGCCGGTGCGGTGGGCGAGCGGTGCCTGCTCGATGCGGTAGTCGCGGCTGACGAAGCCGGGGGCCTCGTCGTCGTGGCGGGGCAGCGGGCGCACGCCCGAGAAGCGGTAGACGATCTGCGAGCGGTCGACGGCGATGGTCGGGAAGACCGTCTTCACGAGGTCGAAGAAGTAGTCGATCTCGGGCTCAGTCACCCGGATCGGGTCGTTCATGTCGTGCTCGAGGTCGGTCGTGCCGACCAGGACCCGGCCCTTGAGCGGGTAGATCAGCACGATGCGGCCGTCTTCGTGCTCGAAGAAGATCTCACGGCCGCCGGTCGCGGCGAGCAGTTCCGGGTTGTCGAGCACCACGTGCGAGCCCTTGGTGCCGCCCATGAACGTGCTGCCCTGGCCGAGGGCTTCGTTGGTGAGGTCGGTCCAGGGGCCGGAGGTGTTGACGACCACGTCGGCGGCGAAGCTGAACTCGGCGCCGGTGACGGTGTCGCGCAGGCGCACGCCGTTCTCGTCCATGCCGATGGCTTCCACGTAGTTGGCCGCACGGGCGTGGGTGCCGGCGTCGAGGCCGTCGCGCAGCACGTCGAGGGCGAGGCGCTCCGGGTCGTGCATCGCGGCGTCGTAATAGGTCGCCGTGTACTTGAGCGTGGGGTTCAACTGCGGCAGGGCGGCGAGCGCCCGCTTGCGGCCCGTGAACTCGTGCCGGGGAACGGTGCCGCCGTCACGCGAGAAGGAGTCGTAGATCATCATGCCGAGCTTGATCAGCATGGCGCCGCGTTCGACGTGCGTCTTGCCCTGCTTGTGGGTGACGAACCGCAGCGGCGCGGCCATCACTCCGGAGAAGGTGGAGAAGATCGGAATCGTGGTCTGCAGCGGCTTGACGTAGTGCGGCGCGATCTTCAGCAGCCCGTTGCGCTCGGTGACCGACTCCTTGACCAAGCGGAACTCGCCGTTTTCGAGGTAGCGCACGCCGCCGTGGATCATGTGGCTCGAGGCAGCGGATGCCCCCGAGACGAAGTCCCCGCGGTCCACGATCGCTACGGATACGCCCTGCAGCGCGAGGTCGCGGAAGGTGGCGATGCCGTTGATGCCGGCGCCGATGATGAGCACGGTCGCGTTCGGACGGTTCTGGATATTTTCGGCTGCGGCGGGGGTCGGGGTCGGGTTGTTGAGCTGCACTGGTCACGCACCTTGTCTGGTCACGAAAAACGAAAGGGCCGCTCGGTTTGCACCGCGGCATCCGTTGTGAATAGATTCATCCTTACAGGCCCACACAAAATTTCACTGTCAATGAACATACGTGCAGGAGCACCATGAGCCATGCTGACGACGCATCCCCGAGCGACCGCACCCGCGACGCCCTGACCGCCGCGCACCTCTATTACATGCAGGACCTGACGATGGATGCCATCGCCCACGAACTGCACACCTCCCGCTCTTCGGTGTCTCGCCTGCTCAGCCACGCCCGGGCGAGCGGTCTCGTCGACATCCAGATCCGCTCTCCGCTCGACGCTCCGAGCCGCCTCGAGAAGGAGATTCTCGATCGATTCCACGTCACCGCGCACGTCGTGCCGGTGCCCGACAATGCGAGCGACGTCGACCGATTGGAGCGCGTGGCGCTCTCGGTTGCACGAATTCTCGGGCAGTACTTCGACTCCAACATGACCCTCGGCGTGGCCTGGGGCTCGACGATGAACGCGATCAGCCGGCACGTGACTCTCAAGGCCACCCACAATTCGCAGATCGTGCAGCTCAACGGCGCCGGCAACATGCGCACCACCGGCCTCGCCTACGCGAGCGAGATCCTGGGCCGGTTCGGCACCGCCTTCGGCGCCCACGTGCAGCAGTTCCCGGTGCCGGCGTTCTTCGACGACCCGGCCACCAAGCAGGCCCTCTGGCGCGAGCGCAGTGTCAGCCGCCTGCTCGAAATCCAGGGCCGCATGAACGTGGCCCTGTTCGGCCTCGGATCCCCCTTCAGCGAGGTCACCAGCCACGTCTATGCCGGCGGCTACCTCGACGAGGCCGACTACGCCTCACTCAGCGACGCCGGCGTAGTGGGCGACGTGGCGACGGTGTTCTTTCGGGCCGACGGCTCAACCGACGGCATCGCCCTGAATGAACGCAGTTCCGGTCCCGAATTCGCGGTACTGCGCCGCACCCCGCGCCGCATCTGCGTGGTCTCAGGCAGTTCCAAACTGCCGAGCCTGCATGGCGCGCTGCGGGCCGACCTGATCACGGACCTGTTCCTCGACGAGGGCACCGCCCGGGCGTTGCTGGAGTCGCCGCTTTCCTGACGGTCATCTGAACGGATGTGCACGGGAATTACTCGGGACACAGGTTGTTGCGTTATAACAGAGAGTAAGAAACGTGCTCCGGGGTCGGTGTAAATCCGAACCGGCGGTGAAAGTCCGCGACCCGCGCTGTGTGAGAATCCTGAAGAGGGCACTCACCGGCCGGTTGAGCTGGTGAAATTCCAGCACCGACGGTTAAAGTCCGGATGAGAGGCGCACGAGTCGATTGGCCCAAATGGGCCGTTCGGCGGGTTCGGCACGCACGAACCCAAAAAATCCCCCGGAGTTCGTCAACCGACGAACCGAGACGGGATGAAGCAGATGGCCCCAGTTGCCGCCGCCGCGCCGCAGGCCCTGCCCGACGCCCCGCTCGAAGCCGCCATGCGCCGAGCCTTCGCGCTGGCCGCCAACGGCCCCGCCACCGGCGTCAACCCGCGCGTCGGCTGTGTTCTGCTGCGCGCGGACGGCACGCTGCTCGCCGAGGGCTGGCACCGCGGCGCCGGCACCCCACACGCCGAGGTCGACGCGCTCCGTAACCTCGTCGCGCAGCACGGCCCCGACGCTGCCCGCGGCGCCACCGCCGTCGTCACCCTCGAACCCTGCAACCACACCGGTCGCACCGGCCCGTGCGCCCAGGCACTGATCGACGCCGGCGTCGCCCGCGTCGTCTACGCGGTCGCCGATCCCGGCCGGCACTCCTCCGGAGGCGCCAAGACCCTGCGGGCCGCCGACATCGACGTGCGAGGCGGCCTGCTCGAGGCAGACGGCACCGCCTTTCTTGGCGACTGGCTGGTCGCCGCCCGCCTCGGTCGCCCCTTCGTGACCGTGAAATGGGCGGCGAGCCTCGACGGCCGCGCGGCCGCGAGCGACGGCACCAGCCAGTGGATCACCGGCACGCCCGCCCGCCTCGACGTGCACCGCCGCCGCGCCGCCGCCGACGCGATCCTGGTCGGCACCGGCACCGTGCTCGCCGACGACCCCGCACTCACCGCCCG
>NZ_QZVS01000093.1 GCF_003602235.1 Cryobacterium melibiosiphilum | reverse complement strand
GGCGCGGCCTTGACGGCGGCGCGGGCAGGCGGGGCATCCGCTGCCGCGATCGTGGCCCCGACCGGAACGGGCGGGCCGCCGCGGGTGTAGCCGGGTCCCTCGACCGGGGCGCGGCCGCGCTGGAACGCCTCGGCTGCGGTGCGGGCGCGGATGTCGGCGGCTTCGTTGAGCGGGTGTCCCACGTGCCCCTTCACCCACTCGAACCGGTAGCGGCGACCGGCGAGGGCTTCGTCGATCTCCTTGAGCAGGTCGAGGTTCATGACCGGCTTGCCGTCGCCCTTGCGCCAGCCCTTGGCCTTCCAGCCTTTCATCCACTTGGTGACGGAGTTGATCACGTACTGGCTGTCGCACAGGATGAGCAAGTCGTCGTCGAGGTGCGCGGTCGCGCGGAACAGCTCGAGTACGGCCTTCAGCTCACCCTGGTTGTTGGTGGCGTGTTTCCAGCCGCCGGCGCCCCAGTTGGCGTCGTCCACGTACCAGGCCCACCCGGCCGGCCCCGGGTTTCCGAGCGCGGATCCATCGGCGGCAGCAGTAATCGTCATCCCTCCAGTCTGCCAGCGCCCGCGCCGCGTCGTGACCCGCGCCTAAGGGTTCGGTGCGAGTCTGGTTCGACACGGATGAATGCGCTTACGCTCAGGGGACGGCAGCGTGAGCCTTCGTCACTTCTTCTCATTCCCTCTGCAGACTTCCCTCTGCAGGCGGGGGTTCATGCGTCCCGGCGGTCCCGGTGCAGAGCTGCACCCGCGGTGGGTCATCCCACCGCCTCAACCCCCGCCCGCACGTCTTCGGACGGCCGGACCCCGCGCAGCGCCGTCCCGGCCCGCGCAGATGACGGCGGCGCGCGTGGCGCCCGCCGCGAGAGGCTCCACCCATGTCCCCCCAGATTTCTCCTACAGTCCTGACCCGGGTCACGGCGCTCGCCGCGGCCGCACTGCTTGCCACCGGCCTCAGCGTCGCCACGACGGCGGCCGCAGCCGACGTCGAAGCCGGAGCCGCGGCATCCGTCACCGTCGAGTCAGCGATCATCGCTCCGACCGTCGACGGCACCGCCGTCTCCCCGGCCGGCGCCAACGACTGGTCCTGCGTGCCGTCGGCCGCGCATCCGTTCCCCGTCGTGCTTGTTCCCGGGACCTTCGAAACGATGGTCAAGAACTGGTCGACGCTCTCGCCCGTGCTGAAGGACGCCGGCTACTGCGTCTATGCGCTCGATTACGGCGAGGCGAACGGTATCGCCGCGTCGGGGCCGATCCGCGAGTCGGCCGCCGAACTGGCGACGTTCGTGGACACCGTGCGGGAGGCATCCGGTGCCGCCCAGGTCGACCTCGTCGGCCACAGCCAGGGCGGCATGATGCCGCGTTACTACATGGGCTTTTTCGGAGGCGCGGCCGCCGTGCACCACCTCGTGGGCGTCGCGCCCTCCAACCACGGCACCGAGGGCGTGCTGACCCCGACTCCCGACCAGGTGCCCGCGGACATGGGCGGCCTCGAGCCGGTGTGTGCGGCCTGCTCCGACCAGGCTGCGGGCTCGGAGTTTCTCGCCGAGCTCAACTCGATCGGTGACCTCGTCGCCGTGCAGGCCGGTGGTGGCCCGTTCTATACGGTGATCTCCACGGTCAACGACGAGGTCGTCACGCCGTATCAGAGCCAGTTCCTCGCCGGGCCGACCGACCGGGTGACCAACATCACCATTCAGAACCTCTGCCCGCTCGACCCGATCGAACATGACCAGGCTCCGAACGACCCGGTGGTGCACCAGCTCGTGCTGAATGCCCTCGTGCAGCCGGCCGGCCCCGCCGACCCGCTGTTCCAGCCCGCCTGCCTTTAATCTCCGGGTTGGATGGCCACGGTAGCTGTCCCCAAGCCCAGCCGGACCCGCAGCGAGACTCGCGAAGGGGCGTTTTTGGCATCTCGTGAGCGAGAAGCCAAAATCGGCCCCAGGGGCTCGCGCCCGGCCGCACGGCGACCGAACCGCGCCGCCCTCGCTCCCGGAATGAATCTGGTCCGTGCCCGGGGCCACCACCACGAGAGCGGATGCCCCGGACCGGGCCGCCCGAATGTGACGAACAGATGACAGCGCCCCAACACGCATCCCTCGCCCGTGTGATCATCTAGTGACCGAACGGTAATCGCGACCACGGCTCTCGGAAACACGCTCTCTGTAGCGTCTTCCATAAGCCAGTAGGCCACCAACCCTGAGGGAGCCCCGCGATGTCATCAACCGTCGAGTCTGCACCACTGCACTCTGGAACGTCGGGTGCGCCAGCCGTCGGCACCGCCGCCCCGTCCTCCGTTCTCGTGCACCGCCCCGGGCGCTGGATCGACAACTGGAACCCCGAGAACAAGGAACAGTGGGAAAACGGCGGCAAGCTCATCGCCGCCCGCAACCTCAAGTGGTCGATCTTCGCAGAGTTCCTCGGCTTCGTCGTCTGGCAGCTGTGGAGCATCGTCGTGGTGTCGCTTCCCGCCGCCGGCTTCACCTTCACCACCGCCGAGGTCTTCTGGCTCATCTCGATGCCGAGCCTCGTCGGCGCGACCCTCCGGTTTCCCTATACCTTCCTGGTGCCGAAGTTCGGTGGCCGCAACTGGACCATCATCAGCGCCGGCCTGCTGCTGATCCCCTCGATCGCCCTCGCCATCTGCGTCGGCAACCCCGACACCCCGTTCGGCGTGATGCTGTTCGTCGCCGCGCTCGCCGGCTTCGGTGGCGGCAACTTCGCCAGCTCGATGTCCAACATCACCTACTTCTACCCGCAGAGCCAGAAGGGCTACGCGCTCGGCCTGAACGCTGCCGGCGGCAACCTCGGTGCTTCGATGGCCCAGCTCATCGTGCCGATCGTGATCACCCTCGGCGCCGTCGGCACGCTCAACATCACGTTGGCCGGCTGGTTCTGGGTTCCCTTCATCGTGCTCGCCATGTGGGGCGCCTGGAAGTACATGGACAACCTGACCAACGCGAAGGCCGACTTCGCCGGTTCCGTCGCCGCGCTCAAGGAACCGCACCTCTGGATCCTCGCCGTGCTCTACATCGGCACCTTCGGCTCTTTCATCGGCTTCGCGAGCGTCTTCCCGAAGCTCATCGCCGACCAGTTCCCCGAGTACTCCACATTCCAGGTCGCCTCCGCGTCGCTGTCCCTCGCCTTCATCGGGGCTCTCGTCGGTTCGCTGGCCCGCCCGATGGGCGGCAAGCTCGCCGATAAGTTCGGCGGGGCATCCGTCACCGTCGTCGCCTTCGGCGTCATGGCCGTCGGCGCCCTCATCGTCACCCTGGTGCTGCCGCTCGGCAACTTCTGGGCGTTCCTCGGCAGCTTCGTGCTGATCTTCGTCGCCACCGGAATCGGCAACGGCTCGACCTACCGCATGATCCCGAGCGTGTTCTCGGCCCGCAGCGGTGTGGCCAACGCCCACCACAACTCCGGCGACGTGAACACCCAGCGCAAGACCGCCGCCGCCCTCGGCCTCATCTCGGCGATCGGTGCCTACGGCGGATTCATCATTCCGCAGGTGCTCGGCTACTCCAAGACCACCACGGGCGACTACACCAGCGCGATCTACGGCTTCGCGGTCGCCTACCTGGTCATGATGGGCGTCACCGCGTTCGTCTACATGCGCCGCGGCTCCTCGGTCGCCGGCCAGAAAATCTAGGCTGACCGCTTCACCGCCTCAATAAAAGGAGCACGACCCGTGACTGCCCCCGCTGCATCCGCCGCCCCCGTCGGAGTGACCGCCACCCATTGCCCGTACTGCGCCCTGCAGTGCGCGATGACGCTGACGAAACCTTCCGACCTGCCGGTGACGGATGCGGCGGGTTCCGTCGTGCAGGCCCCGGTCACCGTGAGCGGCCGCGCCTTTCCCACCAACCGTGGGGGCCTCTGCAAGAAGGGCTGGACCAGCGCCGAACTGCTCGCCTCGCCCGAGCGCATTCTCGAGCCGATGCTCAAGCAGCCCGACGGCGGCTTCGCCCCCATATCGTGGGAGGACGCCCTCGACCTCGTCGCCGAGAAGCTGCGCGGCACCCGCGCCGAGCACGGCGCCGACGCGGTCGGCGTCTTCGGCGGCGGTGGCCTGACCAACGAGAAGGCCTACCAGCTCGGAAAATTCACCCGGGTCGCCCTCGGCTCCAGCCGCATCGACTACAACGGCCGGTTCTGCATGTCGAGCGCCGCGGCCGCCGGCAACCGGGCCTTCGGGCTCGACCGCGGGCTGCCGTTTCCGGTAGACGCCCTCGACGCGGCGGCCACCATCCTGATTCTCGGCTCGAACGTGGCGCAGACGATGCCGCCCTTCATCGGTCACCTCGAGGGCGCCCGGCAGGCCGGCGGGCTCATCGTCGTCGACCCGCGCCGCACCGCGACCGCCCGGCTCACCGAAGACGGCGCCGGCATGCACGTGCAGCCGACCCCGGGCAGCGACCTGATTCTGCTGCTCGGGCTGACGCACATCGTGATCACCGAGAAACTCGCCGACCGCGACTACCTCGAGACCCGCACGACCGGGTTCGATGCCCTGCGCCGCAGCGTGAGTGCCTGGTGGCCCGAGCGCGTGCAGGAGAAGACCGGGGTTCCGGTCTGGCAGCTGCGCGACCTGGCCCGCCGACTCGCCGCCGGGCCGAGCAGCTCGACGCCGGGCACGGGAGCGGGCACGTACATCCTCACCGGGCGCGGCGTCGAACAGCACGCCGACGGCACCGACACCGCAACCGCCGCGATCAACCTCAGCCTCGTGCTCGGCCTCGTCGGCACGAGCCACTCCGGCTACGGCACCCTCACCGGCCAGGGCAACGGCCAGGGCGGCCGCGAACACGGCCAGAAGTGCGACCAACTGCCCGGCTATCGCAAGATCGCCGACCCCGCCGACCGCGCCCACGTCGCCGGCGTCTGGGGCGTCGACCCCGACACCCTGCCCGGCGTCGGGCTGCCGGCCGTGCAGCTGCTGCAGTCCCTCGGCCAGCCCGGGGGAGTGCGCACCCTGCTCGTGCACGCCGCGAACGTGGTCGTGTCCGCCCCGAACGCCGGCGCCGTGCGCGAGGGGCTGGCTGCCCTCAACTTTCTCGTCGTCAGCGACTTCTTCTTCTCCGAGACGGCGTCCCTCGCGAACGTGGTACTGCCCGTCACCCAGTGGGCCGAGGAGGAGGGGACCATGACCAGCCTCGAGGGCCGCGTCATCCGTCGCCGCAAAGCACTCGACGCGCCCGCCGGGGTGCGCAGCGAACTGTGGATCCTGCAGCAGCTCGCCGAACGCCTGGGCGCGCCGTCGACCTGGAGCGCCGAGCCGGCCGCGGTCTTCGATGAGCTGGCACGTGCGACCGCGGGCGCGCTCGCCGACTACTCCGGCCTCAGCCACGCCCTGCTCGACACCGACGTGCCCGCCTTCTGGCCGTTCCCGGTCGGGGCGGCCGGCACTCCGCGCCTGTTCCTCGAGCGCTTCGCCCACGCTGACGGCCGCGCCCACATCGTCGCCGTTCGGCCCGTCTCGACGGATGCCCCGGACCGAATTCTTCAGGGGCACGGCGACGGCACTCTCACCCTGATCACCGGTCGCCTGCTCGAGCATTACCAGTCCGGCGCACAGACCCGGCGCGTGCCCGAGCTGCTGGATGCCCAGCCGGCCGCGCGCCTGCAGGTGCACCCGGCGACGGCCGAGCTGCTGTCGATCGTCGACGGCGGCTGGGTCGAGGTGGGCAACGACCGGGGAACCGTGCGCTGCCAGGCGCAGGTGACCACCGACATCCGTCTGGACACGGTGTTTCTGCCGTTTCACTTCGCCGGCGAGGGACGGGCGAATTCGCTCACGGATGACGTGACCGACCCCATCTCGGGCATGCCCGAATTCAAGAAAACGACGGTGCACGTGCGTGCGCTGCAGGAAGCGGGCGCCCGTGTCTGATTCGAAACCCACCCCTCGCACTGCGGAACGCATCGTGCTCGTGGGTTACGGCCCGGTCGGCGCGCGTTTCGTCGAGGAACTGCTGCCGAGCGTGCGCACCGGGCGGGTGCAGCTGACCGTCGTCGGCGCCGAAACCGCCGAGGCCTACAACCGGGTACTGATCGCCGAATACGCCGTCGGTCACGCCGAACGCGAGTCGCTCGAGATCACCGACACGGATGCCGCCCGGGGCGCCGGGGTGCGCATCCGCACCGCCGTCAGCGTGACAGCGATCAACCGCTCCCGCCGCACGGTCACGCTCAGCGATGAGACGTTTTTGCCCTACGACCGGCTCGTTCTGGCGACCGGCGCCCGTGCGAACGTCCCTACCCTCGACGGTGTCAAACGGTTGCGCCGCGAACACATGATGCCGGCGACGGATGCCGCCGCCCTCGACTGGGCCGGATCCCCCCTCCCGCGCGGGGTCACCGTGCTGCGCGACCTCGCTGACGCGGAAACCGTGCTCGCCGCGGTGCAGGCCGGCAAACGCATCGTCGTGCTCGGCGCCGGCGTGCTCGGCATGGAGATCGCCCTCGCTGCCGCCCGCGCCGGTGCCGAGGCCTGTGTCGTCTACCACGGCGAGATCCCGATGGGCCGCAACCTCGACCGCGGCGGCGGCACCGTGCTCGCCCGCAGCGCCCGCCGCGCCGGGGTCAGCATGGTCAACCACTCCCGCGCTGAAAGCCTGCTCTTTCACATCGACGACGACGGTGTCGAACGCTTCGACGCCCTGATCTGCGCCGACGGCAAGCAGATCAACGGCGACCTGCTGCTGCTCTCCTGCGGTGTCGGCGCCCGTACCGAACTCGCTCAGATCGCCGGGCTGCCGGTGTCGACCGGAATCCTCGTCGACGAAGCACTGGTCAGCTGGGGCGACCCCTTCATCTACGCGATCGGCGACTGCGCGCACATCGCGCCGCGGCCTGAGGCGGGCGCCGGCAAGGCTGCGCTGACACCGTCGGGCGGCCCGTCGGGCCTGATCGGTCCGGGCTGGCGCCAGGCCGACTGGCTCGCCGCCCGCTTCGTGGCCGAGCTCGCCTGGGCGCACCCCGCCGATGCCGCTTCGGCGACGGATGCCGCGGTGCACGTCACCCTGCCCGCGAACCTGCCCGCCGTGGTCATGTTGAAGGCCGAGGGGATCGATGTTGTCGCCGTGGGAAACACGAGCGCCGACCCGTGGGATGAGCCGGCCGCCGACATCCGCTCTCATGCTGAGGGGTGCGGGCCGAGCCCGCTGCGGGTGGCGCAGTGGGCCGACCCCGAGCACGGCCGCTACGTGAAGACCGTCACGCGCGGCGGCATCCTCGAAGGCTTCGTCTGCGTCGGGATGCCGCGCACGGCCGCCGAGCTCACCCTGCTGTTCGAGCGCGGCAGTGAGCTGCCCGCCGACCGGTCGGTGCTGCTGCGCTACGACGGCCCCGACTACGAGCCCGCCGCGGGCAGCGCCTTCGCGCTCGACGCGACCGTCTGCTGGTGCAACGGCGTCACCGTCGGCGCGATCGCGGCCTCGCAGCAGGCCGGCAACGGCACCGTCGCGTGCATCGGCACCGCGACCCGTGCGGGCACCGGCTGCGGCGGCTGCAAGACGCGCATCGGCGAGGTGCTCGAGCGTTTCACCGCCGGCGCCGCCGCCTGACCCGCCGCTCGGGTCGCGAAGGGAGGACCAGAAGGCGAAGACTTATCAATTCGTCCTCCCGGCGGCGACACGCGTGCACTTCGTCCTCCTTTAGCCACAGCGGGATCAGGTGCGAACCAGGTGCTCGTGTGCCTGACGCAGCGCGGTGGTTCGGTAGAGGGCGACGGGAAGGGCGAAGCGGCCTGCGGCGGGCAGGGGTGAGAGACCCTCGGTGAGGCCCGCGAGGTGCTGGGCCAGAAGCGGATACGCGCTCTCGACCACCGCGGTGAACTCGGCTTCGTCCTCGCGCAGGCTGTGTAGTCCGCTGGCGATGGCGGCGGCCCAGGGACTGGCATCCGCTACGGTCTGACGCGTGATGCCCACGATCGAGACGCGATCGGCCGCCCGCACGGCGTCGAGTGAGGGTCGCAGCGGGGTGCGCGGCAGGCTGAGGATGATGGCGTTCCAGCGCGGGGCAGCGTTCCGGGGTGATACAGGGGTCATGGCGGGGTCCTTGCAGGTCTCGTCGACGCGATGCTTCGAGGCTACGGGCGTGCTGTTTCGGCCGCATTGCTCCGCGGTATCCGACTGTGTCGTGCGACTCTCGCCCGCCGGACCCCGATGTGAGTTGCGATTCGGGTGTTGACTGGCGGCATGGACCCCGCCCTGCAATCGATGATCGACAACCTGCCCGCCGCGACCGGCAAGAGCCTGCCGGAGTGGTTTGCGGTGCTCGAGGCGAGCGGCCTCGACAAGCACACGGCGCTCCTGAACCATCTCAAGTCCGAGCACGGAGTGAGTCACGGCTTCGCCAACGGCATCGTGCTGCAGTATCGCAACCGCGGGGTCTCGCAGGTCGATGAGGACCTGGTCGGCGCGCAGTACACCGGCGCGAAAGCCGCGCTGCGTCCGCTCTACGACACTCTGGTCGCGACCGTGTCCGACTTCGGAAGCGACGTCGAGATCACCCCGAAGAAGTCGAGCGTGTCGCTTCGGCGGCACAAACAGTTCGCCCTGATCGAGGCCCCGAGCGCCAAGCGGCTGCAACTCGGCATCAACCTGGGCGACACTCCGCCGACGGAACGACTGCTGCTGGCCGGCGGTATGTGCACCCACAAGGTCTCGGTCACCTCGGCCGCCGAGATCGACGCCGAGCTGCTCGGCTGGCTGCGCGCCGCCTACGACCGCGCCTGACTCGCCGGGCTGGCCCTCCACGCTGCCGGGCGCACGAGCGGCCGGAAGGTCATGCGCCGAGAACCTGCACGGGCGCGTGTGCTGGTGCGACGCACATCGGCTCCCGCGCCGACAAGCTGCACGTGCGCCGAAAGTGTGCCCGCCGACACGCGGCAGAAGTTGCTGCCGCGCCGACAACCTGCACGTGCGCCGTACAGGTGCGTCGCAACGCTGCTGCTGCGCCGGGAACCTGCACGCTCAGGTGGTCATGCGTCCCAAAACTGCTCGTGCGCGTGGCCGGCCACGCGCACGAGCAGTTTTGCGGCGCAGCAACCTTTCGGAGCATCCTCGGGCCGCTCAGTGAGATCGCCCAGCACGAGTCAGAACTCGGTCCAGGGGCTCGCGGCGACGTGCTCGACGGGCGGCGACGGCGTGCGCAGGTGCCGCCGCTCGGCCAGGTGCACCAACCAGCCGGCGGTGATCGCGGTCACAATCGTGACCGGGATGCTTGCGACGAACAGCCCGTACCAGACGAAGAAGCCGCCGCCACTGAACACCACCCCGAGCGCGAGTGCCAGCACCAGCACGCCCAGAACCGCGCCACCGGCGGCCTGCCCTGACCGAGCGCCGGCCGTTCTCATCAGGCCCCGGTCGCGGGCGGCCACGAGCGACCAGCCGCCGGCCAGCGCCGCGCCGGCGACGACGGCGCCCGTGACCCCGAAGGGAAACGCCGCGCCGACCGCCTCGAACAGGTCCAGGCCCTCGCGAAACTGCCGGTTACTTCCGAGTACCGTGATCGCCCAGGCCACCACGCCGAGCACGAAACCGAGCAGCGGAGCTATGGCTGCAAGCCAGCGGTACCGGTGCCACGTCATCACCCCACCCTATGGGCTCCGCTCGCAGCCGGACGTGCCACGATAGAGCCATCCGTTCGGCACCTCGACTCCACCTCCCTGACGAAAGCAGCGCTATGACCGTCATCAAGATCAACGCCATCACCGTTCCCGCCGACAGCGGCGACGAACTCGCCCAGCGCTTCGCCGCCCGCGCCGGAGCCGTCGACGGCCAGGCCGGCTTCGAAGGCTTCGAGCTGATGAAACCGACGGATGCCGACCGCCACACCTGGCTCGTCATCACCCGCTGGGCCGACGAAGAGTCCTTCCAGGCCTGGCTGTCCTCACCCGCGTTCGGCCACGGACACGGGCAGCGCCCAGCCGCGACGACAGACTCGAGCGCGACCGACGCGGCTGCAGACGCCAAGCCCGCCCCCTCACACGTCGGCCTCAGCAGCGAACTGTGGTCGTACGAGATCGCCGGCGGCTCGCAGGGCTGACCCGCCGTGATTCCGGGGGCCTGTGGATAAACCAGTCGTAGGCTGAGGTCATGACCTCCGCAGAGATGCCTCCGGCCGCCGCAACCCCGGCCGCCGCACCGTCGAATGACGCAGCGCTGACCGCCGTCCGTGGATCGGTGCGCTTCAACTACAGCCGCACCTCGGTCGTGAGCGTTCTCATCGCGATCCTGCTGATGCTGACCGGAGCGGTGCTGCTGACGTTCACCCAACTCGGCATCCTCGCCTGGACGCTCACCATCGTCGGCCTCGCGGTCGAGCTGTTCGCCATCAGTCGCCCCCGGGTGGAACGCTCGTAACTCGCACCCGTACCCGGCGCAGCTACGAGACGTTCACCCTGATCGCGTGATGCCCGGTTGCCCCGTCGGGGGCGACGTCGGCGGTGGCCGCCGTTTGAACGAGACCCTCGGCATCCGTCGCCCGCACCCGCACAGTGTGGCCGCCGGCCGTTGCGTTCCAGGTGTACATCCACTGCCGCCAGGTGTCGATCGAGATGGCATCGGCGAGCGTCGCCGCTTCCCATGGACCGTCGTCGACCTGCACCTCGACGCCGCTGACGCCGACGTGCTGCGACCAGGCCACGCCGGCGACGGTGATGGGACCGGCCGACAGGGGCGCGGTCGCTCGCGGCACGTCGATGCGGGACTGAAGTTTGACCGGGCCGAGCTCCGACCAGCCGCGCGGCGTCCAGTAGCCCTGTTCCTGGTCGAAGCGGGTGAGCTTCAGCTCCACGACCCACTTCGTGGCCGAGACATAGCCGTAGAGCCCGGGCACGACCATGCGCACCGGGTAGCCGTGCTCGAGCGGCAGGGGCTCGTCGTTCATGCCCACGGCGAGAATCGCGTTGCGCTCGTCGGTCAGCGCTTCGATCGGCGTGCCGGCGGTGAAACCGTCCTGGCTGGTCGAGAGCACCATGTCGGCGTCGGCGCTCGGGTTCGCCCGGGCCAGCAGATCGCGAATCGGGTAGCCGAGCCACTTCGCGTTGCCGATCAGGTCGCCGCCGACGTAGTTCGACACGCACGCGAGGGTCGTCACGCTCTCTTCGAGCGGCAGGGCGAGCAGGTCGGCGAAGCTGATCTCCACCTCGTTCTCGACCATGCCGGTGATCTTCAGCCGCCAGGTGCTCGGGTCGATGCGGGGCACCTGCAGGGCGGTGTCGATGCGGTAGAAGTCCGCGTTGGGGGTGATGATCGGCGCGAGCCCGTCAATATCGAAGCTCGCTCCGGCGGCGATCGGGGCGGCGGCGGCGGATGCCGCGGGCAGCGTGAACAGGGCGCGTGCGGCATCCGCTGCCCGCGTACCGGCGAGCATGACTTGGCCGCCGACCAGTGCGAGAAACCCGACGCCGGCGCTGACGCCGGTCCAGGTGAGGAAGCGGCGGCGGTCGAGGCCCGCCTCGGGATCGGGGGCGCGCTCGCCGTCGAGGGTGAGGCGGCCGGGCGGACGTTCGCCGTCGAGCAGGCCGGGCGCCCGCAGCTTGGTCATCAGAACGGTCAGCACGATGGCGGCGACGGCCATCGCCACGACCGAGGGCAGGGCATCGAAGCTCGACGCGCTCGCCCGCGACAGGGCCGCGAACAGCGCGATCGCGCCGGCCACCACGACGAGCACCCGGCCGAACGGCGGCCGACGGTACTCGAGCACCCCGGCCAGCAGCGAGAGTGCGAACAGGACCAGGCCGATCAGCACGACCAGGGCGATCTTATCGGCGGTGCCGAACACCGCGATCATGAAGTCCTTGACCCCGGCCGGTGCGAGGTCGATCAGCAGCGCGCCGACGGATACGATCGGGCCGGCCGTCGGGGCGAACAGCGCCGCGGTCAGTTCCGCCGCGCCG
This sequence comes from Cryobacterium melibiosiphilum, assembly GCF_003602235.1. Classification (GTDB taxonomy): domain Bacteria; phylum Actinomycetota; class Actinomycetes; order Actinomycetales; family Microbacteriaceae; genus Cryobacterium; species Cryobacterium melibiosiphilum. The sequence continues at coordinate 151,639 of NZ_QZVS01000093.1, read as the reverse complement.
ACGCCCGCAAGAGCGGCGGTTGCCCCGGCGAGGGCCGGAAACCAGAACCGGGTTCCGCGAAAGGTTCCGCGACGGAGGGGAACACGCGGAGCGGGGGAGACGTCGAGCAGGGGCATACCTGTGAGCCTACAAAGGCTGGCTGTGCGGGAGGAGTGGAAAAGGTTACGGAACATAGTGCAGTCTTAAGGGACCATGGCCACGCTTGAGAGACTCCCCGACACCGGTTCCGCCCCCGATCCCGACGTTCTGTTCGAGGCCTTCGAGGCCTGGGCCACCGGCCAGGGGCTGCGCCTCTACCCGGCGCAGGAGGAAGCGGTCATCGAGGTCGTCTCGGGCGCCAACCTGATCCTCAGCACCCCGACCGGAACCGGCAAGTCCCTGGTCGCCGTCGGCGCCCACTTCGCGGCCCTCTCGGCCGGCAAGCGCAGCTTCTACACCGCGCCGATCAAGGCCCTGGTCAGCGAGAAGTTCTTCGCCCTCGTCGAGATCTTCGGCGCCGCGAACGTGGGCATGATGACGGGGGACTCGAGCGTCAACGCCGACGCTCCGATCATCTGCTGCACCGCCGAGATCCTCGCGAACCTCGCGCTCCGCAACGGTGAGGACACCGAGGTCGACCTCGTCGTGATGGACGAGTTCCACTTCTACGCTGACCCCGACCGCGGCTGGGCCTGGCAGGTGCCGCTGCTCACCCTGCCGCGCGTGCAGTTCATCCTGATGTCGGCGACCCTCGGCGACGTGAAGTCGATCGCCGACGACCTCAGCCGCCGCACCGGCCGCGAGACTGCCCTCGTCACCGGCGTCGAACGCCCGGTGCCGCTGCACTACTTCTACGAGACCACGCCCGTGCACGAAACGGTTGAAGACCTGATCAAGACCGGGCAGGCGCCCGTCTACATCGTGCACTTCGCGCAGGCCGCCGCGCTCGAACGCGCCCAGGCCCTCGCGAGCGCCAAGGTCGCCACCCGCGAGCAACGGGATGCGATCGCCGAGCTGATCGGCGGATTCCGCTTCACGACGAGCTTCGGAAAAACCCTGTCCCGCCTCATTCGCATGGGCATCGGCGTGCACCACGCCGGCATGCTGCCCAAGTACCGCCGCCTCGTCGAGCAGCTCGCCCAGCGCGGACTGCTGCGCGTCATCTGCGGCACCGACACCCTCGGCGTGGGCATCAACGTGCCCATTCGCACCGTGCTGTTCACCGCGCTGACCAAGTACGACGGCGTGAAGATGCGCCAGATCAACGCGCGCGAGTTTCACCAGATCGCCGGCCGCGCCGGCCGGGCCGGCTACGACACCGCCGGAACCGTCGTCATCCAGGCCCCCGACCACGAGACCGAGAACCTCAAGGCCATCGAGAAGGCCGGTGACGACCCCAAGAAGAAGCGCAAGATCGTGCGCAAGAAGGCCCCCGACGGCTTCGTGTCGTGGGGTGAACCGTCGTTCCGGCGGCTCGTCGACGCCGAGCCGGAGACCCTGCACTCGAGCATGCAGATGACCGCCGCGATGCTCATCAACGTCATCGGCCGCGGCGGCGACGCCTTCGCCCACGTGCACGCGCTCGTCTTCGACAACCACGAGCCGTGGAAACGCCAGCTCGTGCTCGCCCGCCGGGCGCTCGGCATCTACAAGACACTGCGTTCGGCCGGGATCGTCGAGCAGCGGTACGACCCGCGCAACGACCGGTTCGACATCCGCTTGACCGTGGATTTGCAGGCGAACTTCGCGCTGAACCAGCCGCTGTCCCCGTTCGCGCTGGCCGCGTTCGAGCTGCTCGACCCCGATCCGGCGATGGAGACCGGCTCCGGCAACTACGCGCTCGATATGATCTCGATTCTGGAGTCAACCCTCGACAACCCGCGGCCGGTGCTAATGGGGCAGCAGTTCGCCGCCCGCGGCGACGCCGTGAACGCGATGAAGCGCGAGGGCATCGAATACGACGAGCGGATGGCGCTGCTCGAGGAGATCACGTATCCCAAGCCCCTCGAAGAGCTGCTGACGTACACGTTCGAGACTTACAAGCAGTCCCAGCCCTGGATCGCCGACTTCGAGTTGCGGCCGAAGACCGTCGTGCGGGACATGTACGAGCGGGCGATGTCGTTCGGCGAGTTCATCGCCTTCTACAAGCTCGCCCGCAGCGAGGGCGTCGTGCTGCGCTACCTGTCCGACGCGTACCGCGCCGCCCGGCAGACGATTCCCGATGAGGCCAAGACCGAAGACCTGCTCGACCTCATCGAATGGCTCGGCGAACTGGTGCGCCAGGTCGACTCGAGCCTGCTCGACGAGTGGGAGGAACTGATCCACCCCGACCTCGCCGAGCACGAGGCCGACTCGAAGGCGATTCTGCCGCCCGCGCCACGCCGCCTGACCACGAACACCCGGGCGTTCCGCATCCTGGTGCGCAACGAGTTGTTCCGCCGGGTGCAGTACGCCGCGCTCGAAAACTACGACGCGCTCGGCGAACTCGACCGGGCCCACGGCTTCACCGACGAAAACTGGGGCGCCGCGATGGACGGCTACTACGCCGAGCACAACGAGCTGCTCACCGGCGGCAATGCCCGCAGCTCCGACCTGCTCATCATCGAGGAGACGAAGACCGCCTGGATCGTGCGGCAGATCTTCGACGACCCGGCCGGCGACCATGACTGGGGCATCAGCGCCGAGGTCGACCTGGCCGAGAGCGACGACCTCGGCGAAGCCGTCGTGCGCGTCACCGGCGTCAACCGCCTCTGATGACCCACGAACAGAACCGAACCAGCGCGATTCGCACGGGCATCATCGGCTACGGGCTGTCCGGGCGCGTCTTTCACGCACCGTTCGTCGCGGCGCACCCCGAGTTTGCGCTCGACACGATCGTCACGGCCGACGCGGGCCGCCGCGGCCAGGCCGCGGCGCAGCATCCGTCGGCGCGCCTGGTGAACACCGCCGACGACCTGATGATGGATGCCGCCTCCCGCCTCGACCTGATCGTCATCGCCTCCCCGCCGGCCACGCACGTGCCGCTGGCGCACGCCGCCCTCGATGCCGGACTCAACGTGGTCATCGACAAGCCTTTCGCCGTCACCGCCGCTGACGGCCGCGAACTGATCGAGAAGGCCGAGCGGCTCGGGCTGATGCTCACCGTCTTTCAGAATCGGCGCTGGGACGGCGACTTCCTCACCCTGCAGGCGCTGATCGCGGCCGACCGGCTCGGCGAGGTGCGCCGGTTCGAGAGCCGTTTCGAATGGTTCAAACCCGGGCAGGGCAAGGCCTGGAAGGCCGTGGCGACCCCGCGTGAAGGCGGCGGCGTGCTCTACGACCTCGGCGCGCACCTGCTCGACCAGGCCCTCGTGCTGTTCGGGCCGGTCGAAGACGTCTACGCCGAGGTACTCACTCGGCAGCCGGGAGGCCCCGCCGACGACGACACCTTCGTCGCCCTACGGCACGCCAGCGGGGTGCACTCGCACCTCTGGATGAACGGCCTCACTGGGCAGAAGGGCCCGCGCTTTCGGGTGCTCGGCTCTGAAGCGGCGTACACCACCTGGGGCCTCGACACTCAGGAGCCGGTGCTCAAGCTCGGCGGTCTGCCGACCGACCCGGGCTTCGGCGAGGTGCCCGAAGGGCGCTGGGGTCAGCTCGGCCTCGACGGCGCGCTCGCACCCGAGCCGACTCTGCCAGGCGACTATGCCGCGTTCTATGCCGGAGTCGCCGACGCCCTGCTGCGCGGCGAGCCGGTGCCGGTGGACCCCTACGACCCGCTGCGGGTCATCGACCTGATCGAACGGATCCACGAAAGCACTCGCTGATCTCCTCCAGAGTCACAGGATGACACCATGAAACCTTGACATGACACCAACGTGGTGTCACCATGGTGTCATGGAACTTGAACAACACATCAGCGACCTGCAGCGCCAGCTCGTGGATGCCGCGGCGAACGGATCCGACGACACCCGTGTTGTCGCCGAACGGCTTGCCGCCGGCCTCGACGCCGCGGCTCGCGTTGTGATCCTCGACGCGCTGTCGGCTGCCGTGGCCGAAATCACTCGCGACCTGGCCCCCGGCTCGGTCGACCTGCGGCTGCGGGGCCGGGAGATCGACTTCGTCGTCACTGCGGCCGGCACCGAGCGGGACCACGACGACCTGCCCGCCGCGCCCGTCGACCTCGACGATGTGAGCACCTCACGCACTACCCTGCGCCTGCCCGACGCCCTCAAGTCCCGGGTCGACGATGCGGCGGCCGCCGACGGCCTGTCCGTGAACACCTGGCTGGTGCGGGCGGTCGCAGCGGCCCTGGCACCCAAACAGCGCCGATCGGCGCAGCGCACGCTGCGCACCGGCGACAATTTCGCCGGCTGGGCGCGGTAGCCCCTCTTCGCTCAGCGGGCGCAGCCCGTTCGTACCCGATCGACTCATGCACACCCAGAGAAAGGGAGGCGCCAGCGTGCCCACCTACAGCACCCCTACCCCGATCGACCTCGCCATCAACCTGCAGGTCGGCCGGATCGAGATCATCGCCGGTGACAGGGCCGACACCGTCGTGACCGTGACGCCGACCAACTCGGCCAAGGCCGTCGACCGTCGCGGTGCCGAAGAGACCAAGGTCGACTTCGACGGCCAGCGGCTCACCATCACCGGTCCGAAACCCCGCCTCAGCTGGATCGGCCCCGGCCCGACCGACTCGGCCGACGTGCAGATCGAACTGCCCAGCGGGTCTCGGCTCACCGCGGAGATCGCGGTCGGCAACGTGCTCACCACCGGCCGGCTCGGCGCCACCCGCATCAAGAGCTCCACCGGCAGCGTCGACGTCGACGGCACCGGCGATCTCTGGCTGCGCGCCGGCCACGGCAATGCCACGGTGGCACGGGCAGACGGCGGCATCGACGTCACCGCCGATCACGGCCAGATCCGACTCGGCATCGTCACCGGGGATGCGATGCTCAAGGCATCGCACGGCACGATCATGATCGGAGAGTCCGGCGGCGACGTCGAAGCCAAACTGTCGTACGGCGACCTCGAGATCACCCGGGCGCTCGCATCCGTCACGGCGAAGACCGCGTACGGCAACATCGACCTGCGCGAGGTCTCGGGCGGGTCGATCGAGGTCGAGAGCGGCTTCGGCCAGATCAAGATCGGCGTGAAGCCGGGCGTGCCCGCCTGGCTCGACCTGTCCTCGAAGGACGGCCACGTACGCAATGAGATCGCCGGCGACACTGCCCCCGCGCCTTCTGAGCAGAACGTCGCCGTGCGTGCGCGCACCCAGTTCGGCGACATCACCATCCAGCGCGCGCGCTGAACCACCGCCCACCGCCCACCACACGGTTCACCAAAGGAAACTCTCGACATGAACACCCCAGCGATTGACGTGCGCGGACTGCGCAAGTCCTATGGCTCCACGGTTGTGCTCGACGGCGTCGACCTCCAGGTTGCGGCCGGGTCGGTCTTCGCGCTCCTCGGCCCGAACGGTGCCGGCAAGACGACCATCGTGCACATCCTCTCCACCCTCCTCGCGGCCGATGGCGGCCAGGCTGTCGTGGCCGGCCACGACGTGAAACGGGACGCCGACGGCGTGCGCGCCGAGATCGGACTCACCGGACAGTTCTCCGCCGTCGACGGCCTGCTCACCGGCGAGGAGAACCTGCTCCTGATGGCCCGGCTTCGCCACCTCGGCGCGAAACGGTCGAAAACGCGGGTGGCTGAGCTGCTCGAACAGTTCGACCTCGTCGATGCCGCCCGCCAGCCCCTCGCCACCTACTCCGGCGGCATGAAACGCCGCCTCGACCTCGCGATGACACTGGTGGCAGCTCCCAGCGTGATCTTCCTCGATGAGCCCACGACCGGCCTCGACCCGCGCAGCCGCCGCACGATGTGGGACATCGTGCGCGACCTCGTCGCCAGCGGAACGACCGTGCTGCTCACCACGCAGCAACTCGAGGAAGCCGACCAGTTGGCCCACCGCATCGCCGTGCTCGACGGCGGCCGTATCGTCGCCGCGGGAACGCCCGACGAGCTCAAACGTCTCGTGCCCGGCGGGCATATCCGGCTACGATTCGCGGATGCCGCGGCGCTCGATTCCGCGTCCCGCCTGCTCGCGGGGTCCACGCGTGACGACACCGCACTCGGGCTCACCGTGCCGAGCGACGGCACGGTCGGCGCCCTGCGCACCGTGCTGGACCGCCTCGATGCCGTGGGTATCGACGTCGCCGACCTCAGCATTCACACGCCGGATCTCGACGATGTCTTCTTCGCCCTCACCGGCCAGAAAGACCTGACTGGTTCCCATGCCCCCGGGTCGAACGCCCCCGGCGACAACGCCCCGCGCTTGAACACCCGGTCCGACCGGGTCGACACGACAGGAACAGCATCATGACCACAACCACCGCCCGGCCGCCGGCCGCCCCGCGACCGCCGGCTCCGGGCATCCGTCGCCCGTCGCACGTCGTCGCGGACTCGATCACGATGCTGAACCGCAACCTGCTGCACATGGTGCGCTACCCGGGGCTGTCCCTGTTCACGATCGTGTTGCCGGTGGTCATTCTGCTGCTGATCGTGTTCGTGTTCGGCGGCACTCTCGGCGCCGGCCTGCCCGGAGTCGACGCCGAGGGTGGGCGCGCGGCGTACCTCGCCTACGTGATGTCGGGCATCCTGGTGATCACCATGGCCGGAACGGCGGGCGGCACCGCAACCACGGTCTCGATGGACATGACCGAGGGAATCACGGCGCGGTTCCGCACGATGGCGATCTCCCGCGCTGCGGTGCTTGCCGGGCACGTGCTCGGCAACACCATCCAGGCGATCATCGCCGTTTCCCTCGTGCTCGGGGTCGGCGTGCTCATCGGTTTTCGGCCCACCGCGTCACCCCTCGAGTGGCTCGCCGTCGCCGGTCTGATCGCGCTCATCGCCTATGCGATCAGCTGGCTCGGGGTCGCGATGGGGATCAACGCGAAGTCCGTCGAGGTGGCGAGCAACCTGCCGCTCATCCTGACCGTGCTGCCACTGCTCGGCAGTGGCTTCGTGCCGACCGACTCGATGCCGGCCTGGCTGCAGGGCTTTGCGCAGTACCAGCCCTTCACCCCGTTCATCGAGACCATCCGCGGTCTGCTGCTCGGCACCCCGCTCGGCTGGAACCCGGCGCTCGCGGTCGGCTGGTGCGTCGTGATCGTGATCATCGGCTACGTCTGGTCGACGGTGCTCTACGAGCGCAAGTCAGTGCGCTCCTAGGGCGACGAGGGGCCTCCTGCGCTGCGAAAAGCGGATGAAACTGACCAAAGTGGCTGAAGAGCGGATGTGTCGTGTGTTTTTTCACGCCGCATCCGCTTTTCGTATTAGCGGCTTTAGAGCTTGGCGGTCCAGTCGAGGTTGATCTTCTGGTTGATGTAGATGCTTTCGCCGAGGCCCGGCACGGAGGGGTTCATGGTCAGCATCAGCTGCACCGGAACGTTGAACCGCTGGGCGATATCGAAGAAGGAGTCGCCCTCGACGACCGTGTAGGTGATGAGGGCGCCGGCGCTGTTGGCCACGGCCGAGCCGCGGGCCCCCGGGGTGGCGCCGAGGTCCATCGCCGGGCCCTGGGGGAGCGGCTCCGGATCGTCGTTGGGCACGATCACGGGTACTTCCGGGTTGGGAATCAGCTCGGCCACCGGTTCCTCGGTCACCTCAGGAACGGGCTCGGGGGTCGGAGACGGTGTCGGCGTCGGTGAGGGGGTGGGCGCGGCGGTCGGGGTGATCGTCACGGTGACTACCGGGGCCGGTTCGCCGGCGCAGCCCGACAGCAGCACGGCCGGTAGCAGCAGCGCCGGGGCGAGTACAAGCATCCGTGTGAACCGGGGGCGCGCGCGGTGTGTCTGGCGGATGATGTCGGCCCCCTTGCGGATAGATTCCCCGGTCGAGCACCAAAACGCGCGGCCGTAGGAACGGTTCTCTCAGCTTAGGGGTATGACTAGACGACCCGTTGGCCCCTGATTGGGGGGCGTCTCAGCATTCGATGACGTTGACGGCGAGGCCGCCCTCGCTGGTTTCCTTGTACTTCGTCGACATGTCGAGCCCGGTCTGCCGCATCGTCTCGATCACCGTGTCGAGGGAGACCAGGTGGGTGCCGTCGCCGTGCAGCGCGAGCCGTGCCGCCGAGACCGCCGTCGATGACGCGATCGCATTGCGTTCGATGCAGGGCACCTGCACGAGCCCGCCGACGGGGTCGCAGGTGAGGCCGAGGTGGTGTTCCATCGCGATCTCCGCCGCGTTCTCCACCTGACGGGGCGTGCCGCCGAGCACCGCGCAGAGCGCGCCGGATGCCATGGCGCACGCCGATCCGACCTCCGCCTGGCAACCGCCTTCCGCCCCGGAGATCGAGGCGTTCGCCTTCACCAGCGAGCCGATGGCCACCGCGGTGAGCAGGTATCGGCGGAGCCCGCCGGCATCCGCCCCCGGAACGAACCGCAGATAGTAGTGGCCGACGGCCGGAATGATTCCCGCGGCACCGTTGGTCGGCGCGGTGACCACCCGCCCGCCGGCCGCGTTCTCTTCGTTCACGGCGAGGGCGAAGGCGTGCAGCCACTCGGTCGAGGTGTCCCGTTCGCGCAGCGGCAGCCGGTCGTACTCTTCGAGCCGCAGGCGCACCGCGGCGGCCCGGCGCTTCACCTTGAGTCCGCCGGGCAGCGTGCCGGCCGCGTTCAGGCCCGCCTCGGTGCACTCGTGCATCGCGTCCCAGATCGCATCGAGCCCGGCGTCGAGCGCGTCGGCGCCGTGGATCGCCTCCTCGTTGATTCGGGCGACCTCGCAGATGCCCAGGTCGTGCTCGTCGCAGAGGGCGAGCAGTTCGGCGCTCGAGGAATAGGGCAGCGGATGCGGCTGCTCATTCCGGGCATCCGGTGCCGCTGTCGGTTTCGCGCCGTCCTGCCGAATGAACCCGCCGCCGATCGAGTAGAAGGTGCGCTCGAAGAGGGCGACCGCGGGGCCCGAACCGGTCGACTCTGAACCGGTCGCGCCCCACGCGGAGAGGGTGAGCGCATTCGGGTGGCCCGGCAGCCGGGTGCGCGGCTCGAAGGTCACGTCGCTCGGCGCGACGGCGATGGTGTGGCCGCCCACCAGGGTGAGGGTTGCTCCGGGAGCCAGGCCCGACCACGCGGCACGCACGTCATCAGGGTCGCAGGTTTCCGGCCGTAACCCGGCGAGCCCGGCGAGAACCGCATCGGGGGTGCCATGGCCGAGCCCGGTCGAGCCGAGCGACCCGAAGAGGGCGCAGTGCACCCGCACGACCTGGGGCAGCAGTCCGGATTCGGCGAGCTGCTGGGCGAACACCCCCGCCGCGCGCATCGGGCCGACGGTATGGGAGCTGGATGGACCGATGCCGATGGAGAACAGGTCGAGAGCCGAGACGTACGCAGTCACCCGTCCATCGTACGTCCGCCCCGAAGGGGGACGTTCGCAGGGACGCGCACACGGACCCAGGGGGTGCACCCCAGACGGGTCAAGCCCCCCACGGATTGACAGCGGAGGGCTTGAGCTCGGGGCCGCGAGCTGCGGCGCCCGAGGGGCGCCGTTACAGCGGTGTGACTGAAGACTACGCGATGGTGAAGGTGATGGTGGAAACGTAGGGGTTGACGGCGGTGGAACCGACGGCGGCAGAGAAGTTGGAGCGGTAGGAGTTGGCCGGCACGGCGAGGCTGAAGGTCGGGGCGAGGGTGAAGCTGCCCTTGCCGAGGGTGCTGGAGGAGACGAGCGACTGCGCGGTGCCGCTCATGACGACGGCGCTCGTGGTCGGTGCGGCGTCGGAGCCCGCGCCGGCGCTGACGGTGCCGGGGGTGATGGTGAGGTTGCCGACCGGCAGGGTGCGGGCGGTCAGGTCGATGGTGCCGGCGGCGCTGGTGAAGTCGGTGGCGCTCGCGGTGAGGCTCCAGGCCGCGTTGGAGCCGCGGGCGTTGGTGATGTTCCACGCGGAGGCGGTGCCGGTCGAGGTCTTGGCGTTGATGCCGTCGAGGGTGACACCGGTCATGGCGTCGGGGGCGGTGGCGGTGGCACTGAGGTTGCCGGCCGAGACGGTCGAGTCGATCGTGTCGGTGCTGTCGACGGCGTTCGCGGGGGCGAGGGCGGCGAAGAAGAGGATGCCCGTGGTGGCGATGATTCCGAAGGCTGAGGTGCGAGCGCGCATGGTGTGGGTGTCTTTCAGAGAGGGTGCCGACACGTGTCGGAGAAAAGTGGAGAGCGGACTGTGCAGGCCGTGAGGCCGAATTCGTCATCCGCTGGAACGGGTTCCTGGGCGTATCCCAATACTCACACGGGGGGTGCGGGATCCCACGGTCGCCAGCGCAGGGTTGAATCAGGGTTGGCTCAAGATTTTCGCACCCCGCACACGGGGGTGCCGGAACGAGACCGTTCTGTTCCGCTGCGGGGTCAGCTGATGGTGAAGGTCAGCACCGAAACGTAGGGGTTCAGCGGCGATCCGTCGACGGCGCCGGTGAAATTCGAGCGGTAGGCGTTCGGCGGAATCGCCAGGCTGAAGCTCGGCGAGAGCAGATAGGTTCCGCGATTCGGTCCGCTCGTGGTCACGAGCGTCTGTGCGGTCTCTGAGAGAGCCAGCGCCGGAGCGCTGATCCCGTCGACCGGGCCGCCGTCGGTGCCGGCCGTGATCGTTCCGGGCGTGATGACGAGTCCGCCGGCGGGCAGGGTGCGGGCCACGGTCTCCACGGTGCCGGCGGCGCTCGTCGGCACGCTCGCGCTCACCGAGAGGGTCCAGGCGGCTCCGGTGCCGCGGTCATCCACGATCACCCACTGGTCCGAGGTTCCGGTGGAGTACTGGGTTTCGATGCCCTGCAGCACCACGCCCGACAGCGTCGCGCCCGAGGTCGTCGCGGTCAGTGGGCCGGCCACCGGCGTCGGGTTGGTGAACACGTTGTTCGACAGGGCCACCGCGCCGGCGAGGGTCAGCGCGCGGCCGGTGAAGGACGCATCCGCCCCGACCGAGATGGCGGCGAGGCCGAGGATCGTGCCGGAGAACGACGCGGTCGCCCCCAGTGACACCGCCCCGACGACCTGCCAGAACACCCGGCTGGCATCGGCCCCATTGATGAGTACGACGGAACTGCCCGCCGCCGAAGCGAAAGCCGCCTCGATCTGAAAGATGAAGACCGCGTTCGGGTTGCCCTGGCCGTCGAGGGTCAGGGTGGTGCTGTTGGCCAGCGCGGCGCCGGCCCGGTAGATGCCGGCCGTGAGCGTGCGGCCGGCGAGGTCCCCGGCGAGGGTCGCCGTCGGAGTACGCGAGGCGGCATCGTCGTAGGCCAGCTGCAGGTCGGCCTGCGCTGCCGCCGCCACGCTGTCGCCGGGGTAGAGCGACCCCGTCAGGGTTCCCGGCGGAAAACCGGTGATCGCCGTTCCGGGGAACACTCCGATGTCCCCGCCGATCGTGCTGCTGCCGGTGCTGGCGACGGATGTCGTGGCCAGCACCGCGAAGCTGCCCGCCGACCCGAGGTCCACGGGCTGGGCAGTGATGAACACGTTTGTGTTGAGGGCGACGGTGTCACCGAGGGTCAGCGCGCGGCCGGTGAAACCGGTGCTGTTGCCGATGCTGATGCCGGACTGGCCGAGAATGGTGCCCATGAACGTCGAGGCTGCGCCGAGCGAGGCGGTGCCGGCCACCTGCCAGATGACGCGGGCGGCCTGGGCACCGTTGATGAGCCGGATGACACTGCCCGCCGAGGTCGTGAGCCCGGCGTCGAGCTGGAAGATGAACACGCCGTTGCGGTTGCCCTGGCCGTCGAGCACGAGTTCGGTGCCGAGCGTCAGCGCGGCGGCGGCGTCGTAGACCCCCTCGGTGAGGGTGCGGCCGTTGAGGCTGCCGGCCAGGGTCGCGGTCGGAACGCGGCCGGCGGCATCCGTGATGGCGGTCTGCAGGTCGACCCTGGCCTGCGCCGCCAAGGCGTCGCCGGCGTGGATCGTGCCGGAGATCACGCCCGGCGGAAAGCCGGTCACCGTGTTGCCGGGGCTCACTCCCAGGTCGCCGCTCAGCGTCGTGCCGCCGCTGTTGGCGACGGATGCCCCGGCGAGCACCGAATACGCGGCCGCCGACCCGAGGCCTACGGTGGGTTCGGTCGTGAAGACGTTGCTCGACAGGGCGATGGCCCCGTTCAGGGTCAGCGCCCGGCCGGTGACGCTTGTGCCGGCACCGACGGCGATCGCCGCCATGCCCATGATGGTTCCGGTGAACGACGCGGTCGCGCCGAGCGCGACGGCGCCGACGACCTGCCAGATCACATTGGCCGGGCGGGCACCGTTCCGCAGCCGAATCTCACTGCCGGCGGCCACGTCGAACGCGGCGTCGATCTGAAAGATGAAGACCGCGTCTGGGTTGCCCTGCGCGTCGAGGGTGAGCGTGGTGCTGACCGAGATCGCGGCCGTGGCCTTGTAGACGCCGGCGGTGAGGGTGCGGCCGGCCAGGTCGCCCGCGATGCTGCCGGTGGCCGCCCGCGTGGCCGCGTCGCTGTAGGCGTTCTGGAGGTCGACCCTGGCCTGGGTCGCGGCGGCATCACCGGGATGGATGTCGCCGGTGACGATACCCGGCGGAAACCCGGAGACGGTCGTGCCGGGGCTCGTTCCGATGTCGCCGCTGTAGGTGGAGGGCCCGGTGTTGGCGATGGAGGTGCCCGCCAGCAGCGAGTATGTGCCGGCGGTGCCGAGGTCGACGGGCGACTCGACCGCGGCAGCGGGGGAGGGAGCGACGAACAGTCCGGCCAGAAGTGCCATGCCGGTCAGGGTTGCGAGCAGGGTGCGGCCGGTCCACCGGCGGCGGTGGGGTGCCCGCCGTCGGTGGGCGGGCATCAGCTGCGGGGCCGGCGGAGCGGTGGCTCGCCCGGCGCGGTGGTCGTGGCGGAGGTGGGGATGTCTGTCGTGGTGCCCGCGGCATCCGTCGTCGGCGTGGGCGACAGGGGGATAGCCGCGGGTGCCTGCGAGACGGGTGCCTGCGAGACGGATGCCTGCGAGACCTGGGCCAGGGCGGCGCGGGCCTTCTTCACGAACAGCACGATGCGCCAGATTGCGAAGCTGAGGGCGGCGAGCAGCAGCAGCAGTCCGGCGATGAACCACCAGGGCGCGTAGTTCACACCGGTGTCGGCCGTGTCGGTGCCGGCGGCGGAGGTCACGGTCGCGGTGGCGGTACCGAGCTGCAGGAACGGAGCGGGCGAGACCTGAGCGGTGAGCTCGAGGGTGGCTCCGGGCAGGATGCTCTCCGGCGCCGTGAACGTCACGGTCTCGTTCGCTCCGATGATGCTGTTGAGGTCGAGTTCGGCAGTGGGCGTGAGGATCGAGTTGCCGGTGTTGGTGATGGGCAGGGTGAACGTGAGCGCGCCGTCGGCCTTCGTATAGCTGAGGTCGCCGTGTTCGAGCGTCTCGACCGGGGTGCCGGCCACGGTCAGATAAATGCGCACACCCTGGCGCTGGATCACATCGATTCGTGTCGCGGCGTCGCCCCCGTCGGTGGTGGTGTCGCCCTCAACCGTGGGGCTCTGGATGATGAGTCCCCCCGGGTAGTCGCCCGGCCGGGTGCCGACCGGAACCGAGAGGGTGAAGGGAACCCTCGCCTCGGATTCGGCCGGAACGGTGATGCTGTCGGCATCCAGGGTCGTCCAGGCTCCCGAACCGACCTGGGTGTCGCCCTGGTCGGCGAGGGCGAAGGCGCCCTGCGGGGTGCTCATCCCGTCGACAGCGTAGGTCAGGAGGGTGACGGCTTCGCTGGTGTGGTTGGTCACAATGGCGGTCGCGTCGATGCTGGACCCCGCGTCGAGCGTGATGTGGAAGAAGTCGGCTTCGAGTTCGGGGCGGATGCCGAGGGTGCCGTCGTCGACGGCGCTCGCCGGAGTCGTCGGCGCGAGTGCGAACAGCAGCGGCGCGAGCGCGGCGATGGCCAGCAGCAGGGCGCAGCGCTGCCGGGCGAGGGCCCTCGAAGTGGGGTGAGTCATGGGGTGTACCTTAGCTGAGAATGCCGTTATGGCGCCCATCCGGGAGCCCGCGCGCGTTGGCAGCGCGGGGACCTGTCCATCCTCACACGGGGGGTGCGTCTCCCCGGTGTCGCGGGCGCAGTGTTGAATCAGGGTTGGCTCAAGATTTTCCGGAGCGGTGCCGAGGTCGAGAACCGGGCTGTTGGTGACCTGATCAGGCGTGGACTGGGCTGAGCATCAACTTGGCTCAGTGAGCGTCGGCAGCAGACGACGGTGGCGGCCCTCCCTCGGGATCTGTCTGCCCGCCGCCCACCCCGCCAGCCCGACAGCACGCCACGCCATCAGCTGATGGTGAAGGTGAGCACCGAGACGTAGGGGTTCTGCGGCGACGTCTCACGGTCGGCTGAGAAATTGGAGCGGTAGGCGTTGGCCGGCACGGTGAGGTTGAAGGTCGGGGTCAGGGCGTATGCGCCCTTGCCGAGTTTCGGTGACCATACCAGGGCCTGGGCCTCGTGTGACATGGTAACGGGCGCCGTAGTGGGAGCGGCATCGGCGACGCCACCATTGAAGGCCGTGACCGTGCCGGGCGTGATGGTGAGGCTCGCAGCGGGCAGGGTTCGGGCATCCGTATCGGTAGTGCCGGCGGCGCTCACGAAATCGGTGGCACTGGCGCTGAGGCTCCAGGCGGCGCCCGAGCCGCGGGCGTTGGTGATCGTCCATTCCGACGCGCTTCCCACGGAATTCTGCGCGGTCAGACCATCGAGGCTGACGGGGCTCATGGCTTGCGGCGCGGTGACGACCGCGGTGAGCGGGCCGCCGCTGATTGCGACGCTGATGGTATCGGTGGAGTCCGTCGCTGCCGCGGCGGACGGAGTGACGAGGGCAGACCCGGCAACGGAGCCGACGAGCGTGCCGAAAGACACCACGACAAGAGCGGAGAGTGCGCGACGCCAATTCGACATTTTACCCTTTTGACCTTGGGTTCCACTGATTTCGCGTCCGTGCTTATCAGGGTGATTCCCGGCTACCAGAGTCATATCGTAGCAAGATGCAGCGGCTGCAATTACCGCCAAAGGTCCTGACTTGGGGGACAGGCATTCAGCCGTCCCCCAGCGCAAAACCCGTTAGCGAATTGTCTTGCGTGCGGTGATCTGGCCGGTGTCGAATCCGAGCAGGTGCAGGCCGCCGTGGAACCGTGCGTGCTCGATCTTGATGCAGCGATCCATCACGACCGTGAGGCCCTTGGACTCGCCGTATTCGGCCGCGTCCTGGTTCCAGATGCCGAGCTGCACCCAGATGACGGGGGAGCCGATCGCGAGCACGTCGTCGATCACGGCGGGGATGTCGGTGCCGCGACGGAACACGTCGACGATGTCGGGTACCTCGGGCAGTGACGCGAGGTTCGGGTAGGCCTTCTGGCCGAGGATCGTGTCGGCGTTCGGGTTGACGAAGTAGACGCGGTAGTCGCTCGACTGCTGCAGGTAGGTGCCCACGAAATAGCTCGATCGGGCCGGGTTCGGAGACGCGCCCACGATGGCTATGGACTTCGCCTGGCGCAGGATCTTCAGCCGGGCCTTGGCGTCGGGGCCGACCCAGGTGCGCTGGGACTTCAGCAGCTTGGCCAGCGGTGAGTCTGTCGGCACCGAGCAGCTCAGGCCGTTCACGAGCTGGACGGTCTCGTTTGCCGGGGTCTCCGGGGTGGTCAGCGTGGTGCTCATACATTGCCTCCGATGGAGCTCGAAACGGACAGAGAAGCAGTGGCCTTGGTCAGCGCCTGGTCGAGGTCGTAGATGATATCGGCGACGTCTTCAATGCCGACGCTCAGGCGAACGAGCCCGGGAAGCACGCCCGCGTCGACCAGCTGCTGGTCGCTCAGCTGCGCGTGGGTGGTCGAGGCGGGATGGATGACGAGGGTCTTCGCATCGCCGATGTTGGCGAGGTGGCTGGCCAGGTCGACCGACTCGATGAAGGTGCGGCCGGCGTCGCGGCCGCCCTTCACGCCGAAGCTGAAGACCGAAGGGCTGCCGTTCGGCAGGTATTTGAGGGCGCGATCGTAGTGCGGGTGGCTGGGCAGCCCTGCCCAGTTGACGAAGTCGACCCGCGGGTCGGCCTCGAGCCATTCGGCCACGACGCGAGCGTTCGCGACGTGTGCCTGCATGCGGTACGGCAGGGTCTCGACGCCCTGTGCCAGCAAGAAGGCGGAGTGCGGGGCGAGGGCCGGGCCGATGTCGCGCAGCTGTTCGGCGCGCAAGCGGGTGAGGAAGGCGTATTCGCCGAAGTTGCCGGCCCACTCCAGACCGCCGTAGCTCGGCACGGGCTGGCCGAAGAGCGGGAACTTGTCGCTGTGCCAGTTGAACCGGCCGCTCTCGACGACGACACCGCCCATGGTGGTGCCGTGTCCGCCGAGGAACTTCGTGGCGGAGTGGATGACGACGTCGGCGCCCCACTCGATCGGGCGGCAGAGGTAGGGGGTGGCGAGGGTCGCGTCGATGATGAGGGGGATGCCGGCGGCGTGGGCGACGGCGGCGAGGCCCTCGATGTCGGCGACCTCGCCGGAGGGGTTGGCCACGATCTCGGCGAAGATGAGCTTGGTCTTGTCGGTGATCGCGGCGGCGTAATCGGCCGGGTCGGTGCCGCTGATGAAGGTGGTGTCCACGCCGAAGCGGCGCAGGGTCACGTCGAGCTGGGTGATCGATCCGCCGTACAGGGCGGCGCTCGAGACGATGTGGTCGCCGGAACCGACGAGGCTGGCAAAGGTGATGTACTGCGCCGAGAGGCCGCTCGCGGTCGCGACGGCGCCGAGTCCGCCCTCGAGGCTTGCGATCCGCTCTTCGAACGCGGCCACGGTCGGGTTCGAGAGACGCGAGTACACGTTGCCGTATTTCTGCAGCGCGAATCGGGCCGCGGCATCCGCCGTGTCGTCGAAGACGAACGCCGTGCTCTGGTAGATGGGTAGGGCGCGCGCGCCGGTTACCGCATCGGGGATGTTGCCCGCGTGAATTGCGCGGGTTGAGAAGCCGTACTCGCGATCTGCCATGGCCCTACGGTAGCCGTCGCCACCGACAGGGCGCCGCAGGGCCGTAACGCGACGACATTGAACGCGGCGACAGTGAACGCGGCGACATCGATCGCGGCGACATTGAGCACGGCAGAGGAAAGGCCGCCACCCCGCGAGGGGTGACGGCCTTGTCGGTCGAGAGTGGGCTCAGGTGCGGCGGTACTGGCCGCGCATCGGGCAGTCGAAGGGGTCACGGGCCGCGAGGCCGACTCGGTTGAGGTATTCGATGACGATTCCGTAGCTCTGGAAGAGTCCGGTCTCGGTGTAGTTGATGCTGTGCGAGTCGCAGTATTCCTTGGCGATCTCCCGAGCCTTCTTGAGGTGCGGGCGGGCCATGTTCGGAAACAGGTGGTGCTCGATCTGGTAGTTCAGGCCGCCCATGAAGGTGTCCATGGCCAGGCCGCCCTTGATATTGCGCGAGGTGAGCACCTGGCGACGCAGAAAGTCCACGCGGCTGTCGGCCGGAAGCTGGGGCATGCCCTTGTGGTTCGGGGCGAAGGAGGCACCCATGTACACGCCGAAGACGGCCATCTGCACGCCGATGAAGGCGAAAGCCATGCCCAGCGGCAGGAAGTAGAAGATCACGGCGACATAGAGCAGGATGCGGGTGGTCAGCATGGCGATCTCGGTGCCGCGCTTGTCGACCTTGCCCTTGCCGAACACGGTCTTGAAACCGTGGATGTGCAGGTTGATGCCCTCGAGCGTCAGGAGCGGGAAAAACAGGTAGCCCTGCTTGCGCGTGATGAACGAGGTGAGCCAGTTGACCTCGGAGGCGTCCTTCTCGTTGAAGCGGATGACGTCGGGCTCGATGTCGGGGTCCTTGCCGATCACGTTCGGGTTGGCATGGTGGCGGCTGTGCTTGGTCATCCACCAGGCGTAGCTGATGCCCACGAAGAGGTTGGCCAGAACGCGTCCGGCGCGGTCGTTGGCCGGGCCCGAGGTGAAGACCGCGCGGTGCGAGGCCTCGTGGGCGAGAAAAGCGAACTGGGTGAAGATGATGCCCAGGGCCGCTGCGATGAGCAGCTGGAACCAACTGTCGCCGAGCAGCACGAAGCCGGCGGCCGCGCCGAGGAAGGTCACCACGAGGATTGAGAAGACCACCCAGTAGTAGCCGGTGGCGCGCCCGAGCAGCCCGAGGTTGCGCACGGTGTGCAGCAGCGAGGAATATTCGCTCGCGGGATTCTTCGAATCTCCACCCGGCCGGGTCCTGATGATGCGGACCGTGGGTGCGGCAGTTGCTTCCGACATGAGGCCTTCTGGTTCGTGGGACTTCTCAGCCGGGACGTGAGCAAATACTCGTAGATCAGATACCCGTCAGTCTAGGGTCGACCGCTGGGGAAAAGCGACGTTTTCACGCCGCATTCCCAGTCGCTATATGCCATCGGGGGCATATATCGACCCGAGATCAGCGCCAACTTTCCATCCAGGTATGTATCCGCCAGAAGTCGTACGAGGTCTGCGAACCGGTCCACAACGGGTAGAAAAAGGCGCTCACGAGGGTCGCCACGATCAGGAAAATGACGATGATCCGCACGCCCGTGAGACTGCGATCGCGCAGCCAGACGGACCCCGGTTTGGGGACGATTGTTAAGGCGCCCGTAAGGTAGGGGTCAGCATACGGCTCACGGTTCGGCGCGGCGATCTGTTTCATGATCACGCCGATGCAGAACGTGAGCCCGAGCAGCAGGTACGGCTCGAAGGCGATCGTGTAAAACTGGAACACCGTGCGGTTCAGGTACATCAGCCACGGCAGGTAGCCGGCGACCATGCCCATCAGGATGAATCCGACCGTCCATTCGCGATAGCGGGCCACCCGATAGACCAGGTAGAACAAGGCGGCGGTCGACGCCCACCAGATGAGCGGGTTGCCGATCGAGGTGATCGCTGCGGAGCAGACGTCGTAGCCGCATCCGTTCTCGCCGCGGTTCGACCCCTCGTAGAACATGCTCGTGGGGCGAATCATGAACAGCCAGGTCAGCGGGTTCGACTGGTACGGATGCGGCGTGCTGAGCCCCACGTGATAGCTGTACGCCGCGTCCTGGTAGTGCCAGAAACTCTGCACCGAGTGCGGCACCCAGGCGAGGGCGCCGGTCCAGGCGGCGCCAGCCCCGTCGGCCCACTCTCGGTAGTAGCCGCCGCGGGTGACGAACCAGCCGGTCCAGGACAGCAAATAGGTCATGACGGCGATCGGAACGAGCAGCAGGAAGGTGGCGGGTGCCTGCTTGAGCACGGCGGCGCTCAGCCAGAACGGCACGCCGGCGCGGCGGCGGGCGAGGGCGTCGACGACCACGAGATAGACGCCGAAGGCGGCAAGAAAGTACAGCCCCGACCACTTGACCGACGCCGTGAGTCCGAAGGCGAGGCCCGCGGCCAGCAGCCACGGCCGCCACCACAGGGTCGGGCCCCAGCTCGGTTCCGCGCCGCTGTCCCGCCGGGCGGCCAGCCACGCCGCCAGCCGGGTGACGTGCCAGTCCCGGTCCATCAGCACGGCGCCGAACCCGAGCAGGGCGAAGAACATCAGGTAGTTGTCGAGCAGGGCAACCCGCGACATGACGATCGCGTGGCCGTCGATCGCGAACAGAAACCCGGCGATCGTGGCGAGCACCAGCGAGCCGAACAGCTTCTTCGCGATGAGCATGAGCAGCACGACCGCGAGCACGCCGATGATGACCGTCGTGATGCGCCAGCCCCAGCCGCTCTCCGGCCCCAGGGCGATCATGCCGAGGCCGATCAGCCATTTGCCGAGCGGCGGATGCACGACGAAGGAGGCATCCGTGGTGAAGATGTAGGAGTTGCCGGCGGCGAAGAGGGCGTCGGCGTTTTCGGGCCAGGTCGACTCGTACCCATTGTTCAGCAGGGTCCAGGCGTCCTTGACATAGAAGGTCTCGTCGAAGACCAGCGAGTGCGGGTGGCCGAGATTCCAGAGGCGCAGCGCGGCGGCCAGGATGACGACGAGGAGGGGGCCGGCCCAGCGGACCACGCGACTTGATGCAAGCACCTGACCATCGTATAGAGCGACCGTTGCGGTGGAGCCTGCGAGACTGGATACATGATCATCCTCGCCGCCACCCCCATCGGAAACCTGGGGGATGCCTCGACGCGCCTCATCGAGACGCTGCGCACCATCACCGTCATCGCGGCCGAAGACACCCGCGTCACCGTGCACCTGCTCAAGGCCCTCGGGGTAGAGAACCGCCCGAAGCTCATCAGCCTGCACGACCACAACGAGCGCGACAAAGCCGCGGAGCTCGTGGAACTGGCCCGCGACACCGACGTGCTCGTGCTGAGCGACGCCGGCATGCCCACCGTCAGCGATCCCGGCTTTCACCTCGTTGACGCGGCTGCGGCCGCCGGCGTCACGGTCACGGCGCTGCCCGGCCCTTCTGCGGTGCTGACCGCCCTCGCAGTGTCGGGCCTTCCGACCGACCGCTTCACCTTCGAGGGGTTTCTGCCGCGCAAACACGGCGAACGGGTGTCGACCCTCACCGCTCTCGCCGCGGAGCAGCGCACCATGGTGTTCTTCGAGTCCCCGAACCGCCTCGCGGCGAGCCTGACGGATGTCGCGGCCACCCTCGGCGCGGATCGCCGCCTGGTCGTCTGCCGCGAACTGACCAAGTTCTACGAAGAGGTCAAGCGCGGCACCGCGAGCGAATTGGCCGAGTGGGCCGCCGCGGGAGTCAAGGGCGAGATCGCGATCGTCATCGCCGGCGCCGAGGTTCGGGTTCTGTCGCTGGAAACCGGGGTCGCGGAGGTGCTCGCGATGGTGGCGAGCGGCATCCGTCTGAAAGAAGCCGCGGCCGACGTGGCGGCGGCAAGCGGACTCGGCAAACGCGAACTCTACGAGGCGGCACTGCAGCAGAAGGCCCCGGCCGGGCCGAAAGCCGAGCGGGTCGGCGGGCGCGAACCGGGCCGCTGATTACATCCCCGGTGGCACGCGGGGCGTAACGCGGGCGGGGCCGGTTGGGGCGAGCGATGCTGCCCCGCATAAGATGTGAGCATGTCTGACGGCTCTTCTTTTTACATCACCACGCCCATTTTCTATGTGAATGACGTGCCCCACATCGGGCACGCCTACACCGAGGTGGCCGTGGATGTGCTCGCGCGCTGGCACCGCCAGCGGGGTGACGACACCTGGCTGCTCACCGGCACCGACGAGCACGGCCAGAAGATCCTGCGCACCGCGACCGCCAACGGCGTGTCCCCGAAGGAGTGGGCTGACCGCCTGGTCGAGACCGCGTGGAAGCCGCTGCTGGAGACCGTCAACATCGCCAACGACGACTTCATCCGCACCACCGACGAGCGCCACGAGCGCAACGCACAGAAGTTCCTCCAGCACCTCTACGACGCCGGCCACATCTACACCGGCGAGTATGAGGGCTACTACTGCGTGGGCTGCGAGGAGTACAAGCAGACCACCGACCTCGTCGACGGCACCGGCGACTACGCCGGTCAGCCGGTCTGCGCGATCCACTCCAAGCCCGTCGAGCTGCTGCACGAGAAGAACTACTTCTTCCGCATGAGCGCGTTCGCCGACGAGCTGCTGGCCCTCTACGAGGCCAACCCGAACTTCATCCAGCCCGAATCGGCCCGCAACGAGGTCATCTCGTTCGTGAAGAGCGGCCTGAGCGACCTGTCGATCTCGCGGTCGAGCTTCGACTGGGGCATCAAGGTGCCCTGGGATGAAACCCACGTCGTGTACGTCTGGTTCGACGCGCTGCTCAACTACATCACCGCGATCGGCTACGGCGAAGACGACGAGACCTTCAACAGCCGGTGGCCGGCGACGCACGTCGTGGGCAAAGACATCCTGCGCTTCCACGCCGTGATCTGGCCCGCCATGCTGCTCGCGGCCTCGGTGCCGGTGCCCAAGCAGATCTTCGGCCACGGCTGGCTGCTGGTCGGCGGCGAGAAGATGAGCAAAAGCAAGCTCACCGGCATCGCGCCGAGCCAGATCACCGACACCTTCGGCTCCGACGCTTTTCGCTACTACTTCATGCGCGCCATCAGCTTCGGCCAGGACGGCTCGTTCTCCTGGGAGGACCTGTCGGCCCGCTACCAGTCCGAACTCGCCAACGGCTTCGGCAACCTCGCCTCCCGCGTCATCGCGATGGTCGTGCGCTACTGCGACGGCGCTATCCCCGCCGCCGGCCCGCTCAGCGAGCGCGACGCGGCCATCCACGCCACCGAGCTTCGAGCGACGGATGCCGCGGGCGAGGCCATCGACCGCCTCGCCATTCACGAGGCCCTCACCGCCGTCTGGGAACTCGTCGACGAGCTCAACGGCTACCTCACCCTCGAAGAGCCGTGGAGCCTCGCCAAGGACCCGGCCAAGCGCGAACGCCTCGAGACCGTACTCGCAACCGCCGTGCGCGGCCTCGGCACCCTCGCCGTGCTGCTGTCCCCGGTCGTGCCGCTCGCCACCGCGAAGCTCTGGACCGCCCTCGGCGGCACCGGCCTCGTCACCGACCAACGCATCGACCAGGCGGCGGAGTGGACCGGCTCCGGCCGGGTCACGCCGCTCGAAGCGCTGTTCCCGCGCATCGAGGCGACCGTCGAAGC
Source organism: Cryobacterium melibiosiphilum (assembly GCF_003602235.1). Taxonomy (GTDB): domain Bacteria; phylum Actinomycetota; class Actinomycetes; order Actinomycetales; family Microbacteriaceae; genus Cryobacterium; species Cryobacterium melibiosiphilum. The sequence continues at coordinate 129,121 of NZ_QZVS01000093.1, read as the reverse complement.
CGCCGCCGCTGCCCCGGTGGCGCCGGCCGCGCCGGTAGTGGCGTTGCCGGCCGTCTCCGCTGCTGCCGTCACGGAGCCACGGGATGCCTAACAGCGGCACCGGTGATGCGTCAGCTGCGCAAGCGGACTTCGTGTCGCCCTACGGCGCCCCGATTCGCCAACGCGAGCAGACGAAGGGGCGGGACCTCGAGTACCCGCCACTGCCCGAACCGCTCGTCGTGCCCATCTACGACAACCACACCCACCTCGAGATCAGCGACGGGGAGCATCCGCTCAGCTACGGCGAACAGCTCGACCGGGCGTCGAGCGTCGGCGTGCGCGGAGTCATCCAGGTCGGCGGCGACCTCGAGACCTCGCGCTGGTCGGCCGAGACAGCGCTCATCGAGCCCCGCATGCTCGCCGCCGTCGCCCTGCACCCGAACGAGGCGCCGCTGTATGACCGGGCCGGCACCCTCGACGATGCCCTGGCCGAGATCAATGAGCTCGCCGGGCGCCCCCGCGTGGTGGCGATTGGCGAGACCGGGCTCGACTTCTTCCGCACCGGCGAAGACGGCCAGGCCGCCCAGTACGCGAGCTTTGAAGCCCATATCGAGATCGCCAAGGCGCGGGGCCTCGCGCTGCAGATTCACGACCGCAACGCCCACGCCGAGGTCATCGAGACCCTGCTGCGCGTCGGCGCGCCCGAGCGCACGGTCTTCCACTGCTTCTCGGGAGACGCCGAAATGGCCGCGATCTGCGCCGAACACGGCTGGTACATGTCGTTCGCCGGCAACGTGACGTTCAAGAACGCCGCGCCGCTGCGCGCTGCCCTGGCCGCAGCGCCGCGCACCCTGCTGTTGGCCGAGACGGATGCCCCCTTCCTCACCCCCCTGCCCTACCGCGGCCGCCCCAACGCGCCGTACCTGTTGCCCCACACCCTGCGCGGCATGGCCGCACACCTCGAAACGGATGTCGCCCTGCTCGCCGCACAAATCACCTCCAACACCGAACTCGTCTACGGCCGCTGGGACGCCGAACCGGTGACCTCGCTCCTGGATCCCGCGGCTACGGTCGCCGGCCCCGACGGGCCCCTCGCATGACCGGCCGCCACAGCGCCGAGGAGCCGGCGGTGCCCGCCGTGCCGCTGTCGCCCGAGCTGACCGCTGCTGCCGAGCTGACCGAGTCCGCTGAGCTGACCGAGGCTGCGAAGCCCGGCAAGACCCTGCTCGGCCCCGCTGAGATCCGCGACCTGGCCGAGATGCTCGGCGTGAACCCCACGAAGAAACTCGGCCAGAACTTCGTCATCGACGCCAACACCGTGCGGCGCATCGTCAAGGTCGCCACGGTTTCCCCCGGAGACACCGTGCTCGAGGTCGGCCCCGGGCTCGGCTCGTTGACGCTCGGACTGCTCGAGATCGGGGCATCCGTCGTTGCGGTCGAAATCGATGACCGCCTGGCCGAGCAATTGCCGCTGACCGTCGAGCTCATGCAGCCCGGCGCTCCGCTGACCGTCATTCGGAACGATGCGCTGAAGATCACGGAGCTTCCCGGCGACCCTTCGCGGCTCGTCGCGAACCTGCCCTACAACGTGTCCGTGCCGGTGTTGCTCTACCTGCTGGAGAACTTCGCATCCATTCGCGCCGGCGTCGTCATGGTGCAGGCCGAGGTGGGGGAGCGCCTCGCGGCGCCGCCCGGCAACAAGGTCTACGGCAGCCCGAGCGTGAAGGCCGCCTGGTACGGAGCGTTCCGCACCGCGGGAAAGGTCAGCCGCCAGGTGTTCTGGCCCGTTCCCGGGGTCGACTCGATCCTGATCGCGTTCGAACGCCGCGCCGAGCCGCTCGAATCCGAGGAACTGCGGCGGGCGACGTTCGCGCTCGTCGATGCGGCATTCCAGCAGCGTCGCAAGATGCTGCGGCAATCGCTCTCGGTCGTTCTCGGCGACTCGGCCACGGCGTCGGAGGTCATGACCCGCGCCGGAATCGACCCGACGACGCGGGGCGAGCAGCTCACGGTCGACCACTTCCTCGCGATCGCCCGCGCCCAGCTCGCCACCGCGTAGCCGCACGGCGGGCGCCCTCGCGTCCGCTCCCCGAAGTCGCGCAGCTGCCGCGTGACTCGGGGGATGCCCGGGCCTGACCGGCGCAACTGCCGCGCAGCGGCGCAGCTACCGCGGAGCACGTGTTCGGAGGAATGGACTTGGAGCTGCGCGGTAGCAGCGCCATTGCGCCATAGGCGTGCCTACAGCGCAGCGGCGCAGGTACCGCGCGGCGAAGCGGATGCCCGGGGCTGCCCCTCGAGGCACGCACGGCGGGCTAGATTCAACCCATGACACCGATCAACAGCAGCAGCGAGGGCATCAGCGACGAGGCCCTGATCGCGGCGACGGGCCGTTCCCGGGACGACTGGTTCGCGCTGCTCGATGAGCAGGGCATGGCCGGGGCGCCCGCCCACGGGCGCTGGCCCTCGAAACCGGCGTGGCCGCATCCGCAGATCGCCCGCTGGCTGCACGACGAACACGGGGTCGACGCGTGGTGGTGCCAGGGCATCACCGTGGGTTACGAGCAGGCACGCGGCCTGCGCCGACCCGGCCAGCGCGCCGACGGCACCTTCGAGGTCAGCGCCTCGAAGACGTTCGCACTCGAGCAGACACAAGCCCTCGACGTGGTTGTCGCTGTGCTCACGGCTTCCTTGGGAGCGCCGTCAAGCCGAAGCAGCACTGCCGCTTATGCCACGGCGCGCTGGCCGTTGCCCGGCCAGATTGGCGCCACCGAGAGCGGCGGGTCGCTGCTGGCGACCGCGAACCCCACGAAAAACGGCCGCACCTCGGTGACCCTCACCAACCAGCGACTCGCCGACCCCGGCGCTCTCGCCCCGGTCAAAATCGCCCTGACCGCGTGGCTCGCCGCCGCCGGATTCGAAGCCACGCGCGCGCTGGGCTAAGTTGAATCCATGATCACCCCGGCAGGTTCGCAGGTAGTGCACGCGCGGGCCCCCGGAAAGATCAACGTCTTTCTGAAGGTCGGCGCCGTGATGGACGACGGCTACCACGACCTCGCGACCGCGTTTCAGGCCGTGTCGCTGAGCGAAGACGTGCGCGCCTACCCGGCCGACGACTTCTCGGTGCAGTTCACCGGCTCGATCGACACCTCCGGCCTCGCCGTCGACGGCAGCAACCTCGCCATCAAGGCCGCGCGCCTGCTCGCCCGCAAGACCGGCTTCCGCGGCGGGGTTCACCTCGAAATCGAGAAACACGTTCCGATCGCCGGTGGTATGGGTGGCGGGTCAGCGGATGCCGCCGCCACCCTGCTCGCCTGTGACGCGCTCTGGGGAACGGCCGCGAGCAAGGACGAGCTGCTCGAACTCGGCGCCCAGCTCGGCGCCGACGTGCCCTTCGCCTTCACCGGCGGCACCGCGATCGGTACCGGCCGCGGTGACCAACTCAGCCCGGCCCTGGCCAAGGGCAAGTTCCAGTGGGTGCTCGCCATCGCCGACTTCGGCATGTCGACCCCGGCCGTCTACAAGGAGCTCGACCGGCACCGCACCCGCCACGCGCAGGACATCTTTCCGGCGCAGCGCCAGCCCACCGTCGACGCGAACGTGCTGCAGGCGCTGCGCGCCGGCGACGCGGTCATGCTCGCCGAAAGCCTCTACAACGACCTGCAGGCCCCGGCGCTGCACCTCGCACCGGGCCTCGGCAAGGTGCTGCAGCTCGGCGAGGAGAACGGCGCACTGGCCGGCATCCTCTCGGGCTCCGGCCCCACGGTGGCCTTTTTGGTAGCGGATGCCGACAGCGCGCTCGAGCTGCAGGTCGCCCTGAGCGCCGCCCGGCTGCGCGTGGTGCGGGCTACCGGCCCGGTACGTGGTGCCCGCCTCATCCACGACTAACCGCCCCGCGGCATCCGCGCACCCACCGCTTGTCGAGATCTCAACCAGCGACGAACCGGGCACAGGCGGCCGGCGCGGGCGTCGGCTAAACTCGGAGGCTATGGCACATCTGCTCGGGGCTGAGTCCCTACACCTCGAATTTCCCACCCGCGTCATCTTCGACGAGGTCACCGCCGGCCTGAACGAGGGCGACCGCATCGGCGTCGTCGGCAAGAACGGCGACGGCAAGTCCACCCTCATGCGCCTGCTCGCCGGCCGCATGGAACCCGACGGCGGCCGCGTCACCCGTCGCCGCGGCGTCACGATCGGCATGCTCGACCAGTCCGACGACCTCGTATCCGGCCAGACCGTGGGCCACACCGTCGTCGGCAACATCGAGGAACACGTCTGGGCCGGCGACGCCAAGGTGCGCGACGTCATCGGCGGCCTCGTGCGGGACATCCCCTGGGATGCCCTCGTCGACGACCTCTCCGGTGGCCAGCGTCGCCGCGTCGCCCTCGCCGCGGTGCTGATCGGCGACCACGACGTCATCTTCCTCGATGAGCCCACCAACCACCTCGACGTGGAGGGCATCAGCTGGCTCGCCGGTCACCTCAAGACCCGCTGGGCCACCCAGTCCGGCGGCCTCGTGGTCGTCACCCACGACCGGTGGTTCCTCGACGAGGTCTGCAACATCACCTGGGAAGTGCACGACCGCCTCATCGAACCCTTCGAGGGTGGTTACGCCGCCTACATCCTGCAGCGCGTCGAGCGCGACCGCATGGGTTCCGTCGTCGAGGCCAAGCGCCAGAACCTGATGAAAAAGGAACTTGCCTGGCTGCGCCGCGGCGCCCCGGCCCGCACCGCGAAGCCCAAGTTCCGCATCGACGCCGCGAACGTGCTGATCGAGAACGAGCCGCCGCCCCGCGACACCGTGTCGATGCAGTCGATGGCCATGCAGCGCCTCGGCAAGGACGTCGTGGACCTCATCGACATCGGCGTGAAGTTCGGCGATAAGACCGTGCTGAACGACATCACCTGGCGCATCGCGCCGGGGGAGCGCACCGGCATCATGGGCGTCAACGGCGCCGGCAAGTCCACGCTGCTGAACCTCGTCGCCGGCTCGCTGCAGCCCACGACCGGACACGTCAAGCGCGGCAAGACCATCAAGGTCGCCGTGCTCACGCAGCAGCTGTTCGAGCTCGACGAGATCCGCAACGACCGCGTCAGCGACGTCATCGGACGCCAGAAGACGAGCTACATGGCCGGCGGCAAGGAGATCACGCCCGGCCAGATGCTCGAGCGCATGGGCTTTCTGAGCGCGCAGCTGACCACCCAGGTCAAGGACCTCTCCGGTGGACAGAAGCGCCGCCTGCAGCTGCTGCTGATCGTGCTTGACGAGCCGAACGTGCTGATCCTCGACGAGCCCACAAACGACCTCGACACCGACATGCTCGCCGCCATGGAAGACCTGCTCGACTCCTTCCCCGGCACCCTGCTCGTCGTCTCGCACGACCGATACCTGATCGAGCGCGTCACCGACAACCAGTACGCGGTCATGGACGGCGCCTTCCGCCACCTGCCCGGCGGCGTCGACCAGTACCTCGAGCTGCGCCGCAAGGCCGTCGCCGGTCCCGCACAGGGCTCGCCGACGGATGCCTCCGGTCCGGCCAAGAAGGTGTCCTCCCTCGGCGGCGCCGAGCTGCGCAACGCGCAGAAGGAGCTCGCCTCGATCGACCGCAAGGTGATCAAACTGCAGGACCGCATCGTGCTCAAGCACGAGAAGATCGCCGCCCACGACCAGTCCGATTTTGTCGGTCTCGGGGCGCTCGGTGTGAAACTCAGCGAACTCGAAGCATCCGTCGCGGCGCTCGAAACCCGCTGGGTCGAACTTTCCGTTCTCCTGGAGAGCTAAGCGCGCAGGTTCTGTGACAGCGTGTGTCACGGGTGGTCTGGGCTCGCAGTTTCGCCGGTTATCGTTGTCAGGTGCCTCGCGGAGCTGCGGCACAGACCCCCACCTTTTTCTCAGTGGTTTCTCTGTGCCCGGATGCGCTCGTCGATACTGACCGGCACTCCACCCACAGTCAAAGGAAATCCCGTGCAAAACCCCCTCAAGCAGTCTCGTTCCGTGAAGAAGTCCTGGCTCAGCGCCCTCGTGGCCGTTCCGGTTGTCGCGATGCTGGCCGGATGCGCCGGCGGCTCGAACGAGGCGGCCACGGGCACCGAAGACGACGTCATCCAGATTGGTGTCATCGGCGCGAGCGACCCGTACTGGGACATCTATCAGGACGCCGCCGCCGAAGAGGGCATCAGCATCGAGCTCGTCGACTTCGCCGACTACACGCAGCTGAACCCGGCCGTCAGCGAAGGCGAGCTGGACATGAACCAGTTCCAGCACCTGGTCTTCCTCGCGGACTACAACGTGTCGAGCGGCTCCGACCTGGCCCCGATCGGTTCCACCGCGATCTACCCGCTCGGCCTTTACTCGACTCAGTACGACGGTCTCGACGAAATCTCGGAGGGCGACACCGTCGCCGTGCCGAACGACGCGACCAACCTCGCCCGCGCGTTGCTGCTGCTGCAGGCCGAGGGCCTCATCGCCCTCGACGGCGGCGGCAACAACCTGTCCGGCCTGCAGGACATCGATGAGGAGAACTCGAAGGTGACCGTGACGGCGCTCGAAGCCTCCCTCACCGCAGCGTCGCTCACCGACGTCGCCGCGGCCGTCATCAACAACGACTTCGTGGAGAAGGCCGGCCTCACCTTCGAGGGCGCCCTCGCCGCCGACGACCCGACCGATGAGGGCGCGTTCGCGTACATCAACGTCTTCGCCTCGCGCGACGAGGACAAGGACAACGAGACGTTCCTGAGGTTGATCGAGATCTTCCAGACCAACCAGGACGTGCAGGACGGCCTGCTCGCCGTGTCCGGCGACACTGCGGTGCCGCTCGCCGCAACGACCGCCGAGCTCGAAGAGGCCCTCGTCGGCGTGACCGCCGACGTCGAAGCCGCCGAGTAGTCTTTCTCCCCACCCGCGTCGTCCACCCGCGTCACCCGAACGAACCCCGCGCGTGAGCAGCCGGTGCCGCGCGCACCGGCTGCTCACTCGTGATTGAAGGAAGAACATCCATGAGCGTTGTGTCGCTGCGGAACGTCAGCAAGAGCTACCCGAGCAGCACGAAGGGTGGCGCCACCGTCACGGCCATCGACTCGGTGAGCCTCGACGTCGAGGCCGGCGACATCTACGGCATCATTGGGTATTCCGGTGCCGGCAAGAGCACTCTGGTTCGCCTCGTGAACGCGCTCGAACGCGCCACCGGCGGCGAGATCTTCATCAACGGGCGCGACATCGTCGGACTGCCCGAGCGCGAGTTGCGCAAGATCCGGCTCGGCATCGGCATGATCTTCCAGCAGTTCAACCTGCTCGGCTCGCGTACCGTCGCCGGTAACGTGGCGTATCCGCTCGAGGTCGCCGGGGTGCCGAAGTCGGAGCGCGTTGCGCGGGTCGCCGAACTGCTGAGTTTCGTCGGCCTGAGCGACAAGGCGGCGTCGTACCCCGACCAGCTCTCCGGCGGCCAGAAGCAGCGCGTGGGCATCGCCCGGGCGCTCGCGACCTCCCCGAGCATCCTGCTCGCCGACGAGGCCACCAGCGCCCTCGATCCCGAGACCACGCACGAAGTGCTCGCGTTGCTGAAGCGCGTCAACGCCGAACTCGGCATCACAATCATCGTCATCACACACGAAATGGATGTCATCCAGACCATCGCGACGAAGGTCGCGGTCATGGACCAGGGCGCCGTCATCGAGCGGGGTCCCGTGTTCGACGTGTTCTCGAACCCTCAGCACGCGGCATCCGCTCGTTTCGTGTCGACGGTCGTGAAGGGGGTGCCGTCGGCGTCCGAGCTCGCGGTGCTGCGCGAACGCCACTCCGGACGTATCGTGACACTGTCGTTCCGCGACACCGCGGTGGACCAGTCCGAGGTCTTCGGCGAGTTCGTGCGTGCCGACGTTCCGTTCCAGGTGATCTACGGCGGGGTCAACGAAATCCAGGGGCGTCCGTTCGGTCACCTCACCCTCGCCCTGCATGCCGATGATGACCGAGTGGATGCCGCGCTCGGCCGCGTGCGCCTGCTCACGACCGTGACGGAGGTGCGCTGATGGATGCGCTGATGAACCTGCTGCCCGAATTCTGGACGGCCACCGGCGAGACCCTGTACATCGTCGCCGCCACCCTGTTCTTCGGTGGCATCGGCGGGCTGATCGTGGGCCTCGGGCTCTACCTGACCCGCGGCGGCAGCATCCTCGAGAACAAGCCGGTCTTCGTCGTGCTCAATGTGCTCGTCAACCTGATCCGGCCGATCCCGTTCATCATTTTTCTGGCCGCGGCCCAGCCGCTTGCTCGCTCGGTGACCGGCAGCGGCATCGGCAACGACGCCGTCATCTTCACCATCTCGCTCGCCGCCTCATTCGCGATGGGCCGGATCGTGGAGCAGAACCTGCTCACCGTGACGCCCGGAGTGATCGATGCGGCCCGCAGCATGGGCGCCGGCCCCATCCGCATCATCTTCACGGTTCTGCTGCCCGAGGCCCTCGGCCCGCTGATCCTCGGCTTCACGTTCATCTTCGTTGCGCTCGTCGACATGTCGGCGGTGTCCGGTATCGTCGGCGGCGGCGGGCTGGGAAACTTTGCCATTCAGTATGGCTACCGGCAGTACGAACCGGTCGTGACCTGGGCCGCCGTGCTGCTGATCATCATCCTCGTGCAGCTCGTACAGTTCCTCGGCAATTCCCTGGCCCGAAAAGCCCTGCGCCGCTGATCTTCGCAGCAGCGTTGTCGTCAGCCTGAAGGCGGTAGAACACGAGTACCACCCCAAACTGCGCACTCGCCCGGCTCAGGGGCACGGTCACTCACTGTTCATCTAGCAGTCAACATCAGTAAATGTATTGGAACAATCGGATTCACCGCTGCTCAATAGTTTCTTCCTGTGCCAGTACACCGCGGGCCGTCTCTAGAGAGTTGCACCACAGCAATGGGCGTTCCACGGATTACTTTCACGCGCTTTTCCAGCGCGGGTAGCGCCAAACTCGCGCCCTGGCGGGAGCACCGCCGGCGCGTCATCGAGCGCACCGGCCCAACCGCGACCGGGCCGACAACCGAGAGCGCCGACCGCTCCGTCGTCTGGCAGCTGCTGTCGGCCAACAACCGCGAACTGGCACGCAGCGCGGATGTCTACGTCGACTTCATCAGCGCCCGCGCCTCGGCCGTGCACGCCGCCGAAGGCGTGGCCTCCCGCGGAACCGTGACCCTGGTCAGTGACGACCAGCGCGGCGCCTACGGTTGGTTCGTCGACGTCGACCAGGTCACCGAGATCGTCTGCGCCAGGTGGTATGTCGCCGAGCGGGAACGTCGGCACGCCGTGGAACTGACCCTGGCGAGCCTCCCGCTGGCACGCATCGCCGACGGTGCGCGCCAGCACGTCGAGTGGCAGTTGCCCGCACCGCGGGTCGCGTCGCGATGAGCGACCGCACGACCCCTCCCGATGCGGACCGCCCCGCCAACCGCGACGAGACGCGCATCATCCCCGTCGTCTCCGGGTCCCGGGACCTGCTGGCCACCGAGATCCTCGAACTGATCTTGACTGACTCCGTCCTTGACCAAGCGGATGCGCCGGACTCCGGAGTCGCCCCGCGCCGCCTGACCACACGGGCCAGCACCCAGGACCGGGTGTTCGAGTGGATCTCCCGCGGCGCCGGCACCCTGGTGCTCACGATCATGAGCCTGGTCGGGCTATTCCTGCTGATCCAGGGCAACCAGGCCCTGTCGGTCGCCGGCTTCGACTTCTTCACCACCGAAGCCTGGGACCCGAACTCGGGAAACTTCGGCATCGCGGCGGTGCTGGCCGGAACGATCCTCATCGCCCTGACCGCGATCGTGCTCGCAGTGCCCCTGGCCGTGGCGACGGCCCTGTACATCAGTGAATACGCCCCCCGCGCCATCCGCCAGGTGCTGACCAGCATCGTGGACCTCATGGCCGCGGTGCCGAGCGTCGTCTACGGCCTCTGGGGAATGTTCCTGCTCGAGCCGAACATCCTCGGGGTGTCGCAGTGGATCAGCACGTACTTCGGCTGGATTCCCGCGTTTGCGGTGACGGGGTTTGACCCGAACGATCCGTTAGCCAGCCCGACCGTGTTCACGGCATCCACCTTCATCGCCGGTATCGTCGTGGCACTGATGGTGGCCCCGATCGCCACCTCGATCATGCGCGAGGCCTTCACCCAGGCCCCGATCGGCGAGCGTGAGGCGGCCCTCGCCCTCGGCGCGACGAAGTGGGGCATGATTCGCAGCGTCGTTCTGCCATTCGGCCGCGGCGGGATGATCGGCGGAACCATGCTCGGCCTCGGCCGGGCCCTGGGCGAGACCATCGCCGTCTACCTCATCATCAGCCCGGTTTTCGCGGTGCAGCCGCACATCCTCGAGAAGGGGTCGAACTCGATTTCGGCGCTGATCGCCCTGCGGTACAACGAGGCGTCGCCGTTCGAGATCTCGGCCCTCATGGCGGCCGGTCTCGCCCTGTTCGTGATGACCCTGTTCGTGAACTTCGGGGCATCGATCATCATTGCCAAATCCCGATCCGGAGCGTCGAGCGACTAATGCCCCCCATGCCCACGACCGTTCTGGATGTCGTCTCCCCGACCCGCGTTCCGGTGAACCCGGAACTGCCGGGTCCCGAGCAGCGGCGCAGCACCGGTGGCCTGCGCCGCCATGATGTCTTCGCGCTGCTGGGCTCCGTGCTCGCCGCAGTGGGCCTGGCCAGCTGGCTGCAGAACCAGCTGTTCGCCTTCCAGGGCGTTCTCGCCTTCATCATCGTCGCCCACGCCCTGTTCATGCTCTTCTACGCGGTGCTGATCGGGCTCACCGAGTCCGCCCCGGTGGTCGTCGACAAGCTGGTCACGACCCTCGTGCACTCCCTGGGATTCGTCATGCTGCTCGCCCTCGCGGCGGTGGTGACCTTCACCTTCGGCCGCGGCTGGGAAGCCCTGGCGCACGTGAACTTCTTCACCCAAGACATGAGCAACGCCGGCCCGCTCGACCCGCTGACGGCCGGCGGCGTGCTGCACGGCATGGCCGGCACCCTGATCATGATCTCGATCGCCCTGGCGATCAGCGTGCCACTCGGCATCACGACCGCGGTCTTCCTGAGCGAATTTCCCGGACGGTACGCCGCCGTGGTGCGCACGGTCGTCGAGGCCATGACTGCCCTGCCCTCGATCGTGGCCGGGCTCTTCATCTACGCCACCATCATCCTGGGCCTCGGAATCGAGCGGTCCGGGTTCGCAGCATCCTGCGCCGTCACCGTCATGATGCTGCCGATCATCATCCGTTCCGCCGATGTTGTGCTGCGCCTGGTTCCCGGCAACCTCAAGGAAGCCGCGTTCGCACTGGGGTCGAGCCGCTGGCGAACGGTGTGGACCGTCACCCTGCCGACCGCGCGCTCGGGACTGACCACCGCGGTCGTGCTGGGAACGGCCCGGGGGATCGGGGAAACCTCCCCGGTGCTGCTCACGGCCGGCCTGACCACGTTCCTCAACCTGAACCCGTTCTCGGGACCGATGGTCTCCCTGCCGCTGGCGACGTTCGCCTTCGTCAAGTCACCAGAACCCAGCATGATCGCTCGGGGGTTCGGCAGTGCGGCCGTGCTGATGCTCGTCGTGCTGGTGCTGTTCTGGCTCGCCCGGGTCATCGGCGGCCGCGGTCCTGGCCAGCTGACGCCGCGCCAGAACCGCCGCATCACCGAGAACTCGCGCGCCCTGAACTACCGATATTTGGCCAAAGACGTCAGCATCCAGCGAGCCTCGCGGGCCCTGTCGGCCGAGGGAAAGTCTCGGCGATCCGCTGTGCAACGCACGAAAGGCAAACCGTCATGATCCGTACCCCGCAGCGGGGCGCCTGGCGCCGCCGTGTCTTAGGGATCCTGCTTGTCACGGCTGTGCTGGGCGGCCTGGCCGGTTCACCACAGCCCTCCGCCGTCGCCGTGGGCGCCGCGCACTATCCGATTGCCGGTGTCGGCTCAAGCTGGTCGGCCAACGCCCTGCAGCAGTGGATCCGCAACGTGTGGGACAACTACAAGTGGAAGGTCACCTACGACGATTCGGGCTCGTCGGCCGGGCGGCAGCAGTTCGGCCAGCAGAACGGCGGCAAGGACTTCGCCGTGTCGGAGATTCCCTACGCCCTCAAGGACAGCGACATCGTCGACCCCAGGCCCGCCCGGCAGTTCGCCTATATGCCGATCGTCGCTGGCGGCACCGCGCTGATGTACAACCTCGTGATCGGCGGCAAGAAGGTCACCAATCTGCGCCTCTCGGGCGATGTCCTGGCCAAGATCTTCACCGGGGCCATCACCCGCTGGGACGACGCCGCGATCGCCGCCGACAACCCGAAGCTCGCCCTCCCGGCGGTTCCCATCATTCCCGTCGTGCGGTCCGACGGCTCGGGAACGACCGCCCAGTTCACCTCCTGGATGTTCAAGGAGCACCCGGCGGTCTGGCAGGCCTACTGCGCCAAGCTCGGCAAGTCGAACTGCGGCATCACCTCCAACTATCCGATGCTGACCGGTTCGCCGTTCATCGCTCGGTCGGGTTCGAACAGCGTGGCGGCGTACGTGGCCCAGACCCACGCGCAGGGCTCGATCACCTACGTCGAGTACTCCTACGCGCTCAACGCCCGCTTCCCGGTGGCCAAAATCCTCAACTCGGCCGGTTTCTACAACGAACCGACGGCATCCAATGTGGCAGTCGCCTTGATGGGCGCGACCATCAACGAGGACACGGCCTCCCCGGACTACCTCACGCAGCAGCTCGAGGGCGTCTACCGCAACGCCGACGCCCGGTCGTATCCGCTGTCCTCCTACAGCTACATGATCGTGCCGACCGCGCTCGAGTACGGATTCACCGAAGACAAAGGCTTGACCCTGGCCGATTTCACGAACTATTTCCTCTGCGAGGGGCAGCAGCAGGCCGAGGTGCTCGGGTACTCGCCGCTGCCGATCAACCTCGTGCAGGCCGGCCTCAACCAGGTGAAGAAAATCCCGGGCGGTGACCCGACCGGCAAGGACATCGCCCAGTGCAACAACCCCACGTTCTCGCCCGACGGCAGCAACAAGCTGGCCGCGACGGCTCCGCAGCCCCAGGCCTGTGACAAGATCGGGCTTGACCAGTGCGCCACCGGAACCGGTGGGTCGAAGGACACCGCCACGGCCGTGAGCACCGCTGGCGGGGCTACCGCCGCCGCGGGCACGAACGCCGTCACCGGCTCGGCGGCCACCGGAGCGAACGCCACCGACACGGCGGCGGCAGCGGATGCGTCCGGAGCGGCAGCCGGGGGAGTCGACGCCATCGGTGGCGAGTCGACCCTGGCGGCAACAGTTGTCGCCGGCATCCCGGTGCAGCTCGCAGCGAACCCCGCCGTGACCCTGTCGGGAATCGCCACCGTGCTCGCGTCCACGCTGGCCCTGGTGATGATTCTCGCGCCGCCCTTCATCTCCCGGTCGCGGCGCCTGGTCGGGGTGCGGGGGCCTCGGCGCGGGCCGCGCGGCGGCCGAAAACGATCCTCGGTTCCGAAAATTCACCTGCCGTTGTGGCGTAGACCACGGTCCCCTGATTCCCCGGTTACGGATGGTTCCTAACGTGAGCGCTATGCATCGTTCGAGGCGCCGTCGCGCCGCCACTCAGCGCAACGGCCGCGCCGTCTTCGCGCTGCGGGCAACCTGCTTTGCGGTGGCCGTGGCATCCGCCGGTGGATTGTTGCTGATCGATCCGAGTGCGCTCGTCGGCGCCCAGGCCAGCACCGCCGCGATTCCGCTGACGGTCAACTGGGTAGACGATTCCAGCACGGCGCAGGAATTCCAGCCGCCGCGCGACACCGAGAACGTGCACCACTCGGAATTCGACGACATCTCGGTCACCGTGTCGCAGACGACCAACCTCACCGACCAAGCCCTGGTCGTAGACGTGGCCGGTTTCGCCGGCACCCGCGAGGCCACAGACAGCGGCGGCATGTACTGGTCGACCGCCCAGAACTTCGTGCAGGCCATGCAGTGCTGGGGTGAGGACCCGTTGGCGGCCGATTTCGCGGAGACCTGCCAGTGGGGTGGCCGGTATGCCGCGAACAACGGACTGGGCGACACGGTCTACTCCGATGTGGTGCCGCGCCTCGCGACAGCGGATATGGCACCAGGCGGGAGCAGCACCATCGACAATCCGTTTCGCACAGTGCAGGGCACCATGGTGACCGCCAAGCAGATCTTCGGTGGCGTGGGTATGAAGGAATCAACCTATCCGTTGCTGAACTACTTCAGCCCCGCAACCACCAACGAGGTGCAGGGAGCGCGCATCAACTCCGACGGCACCGGATCATTTTTGTTCGAAACGCAATCCTCCGACCAGGCGCCCCAGCTCGGCTGTGGCTCCGAAGATCACGCGCGTTGCTGGCTGGTGCTCGTGCCCCGCGGAACCCACTACAGCGGACCGACCGAGAGTGGCACGAACGAGGGCTGCAGTGGCCTGATCGACGCGAAGACCGAGAAGCCCTATGTTTACGGCCGCGCCAACTCCATCCAGGCCGGCAGCCCCGTGAACGCGCAGTGCGACTACTGGGCCAACCGCATCAACATTCCGCTCGACTTCGACCCCACCGGCCAGACCTGTGCGGTCGGCAGCTCTGAGCGTCGCACGATCGGTTCGCAACTGATGGTGGGCGCGATGAGTTCGTGGCAGGCGAGCCTCTGCCAGGAGCAGGGTGCCGCCTTCAGCTTCTCGAGCAACCCGGATGCTCTCGCCCGCGCCCAGCTCCTGCAGGGACAGGCCGATGCCGGTTTTCTCTCCTGGCCGCTCAGTGACGGCGAAGCGGAGTACGAGAGCGACAAAGAAATGCTGGCAGCGACCGAGCTCAGCTACGCCCCCGTCGCGGTGACCGCACCGGTTGTGGCCTTCGTCGCCGAGTTCGCGAATGGTCGGCAGGAGGAACTCACGGTGTCACCCCGTCTCATGGCCAAACTACTGACCCAGTCCTACACCTTCGCCGTTCCGAGCAACTCCTCGGACCCGGATAAGAACTTTGCCCATTTGAACGCCGTCAACCGCAGCTACCAATACCTCAATGAAGATCCCGAGTTTCGGCAGCTCAATCCGAACAACTGGCGTCAGTTCACGATGAACCCGTCGATCTCACTGCCCGGCCCGTCGGGCGCCGACGCGATCAAGCAGGTCTGGCGCTGGATTTTGGCCGATGACGAAGCCAGTTCCTGGCTCACCGGTGAGGCCGATGAGAACGGAATGAAGGTCAACCCCTTCTACCTGCCCGCCGGCCACGCCGATGCCCAGGTACCGGTTTTCATCACCGACCTGGCCGACCCTGACCAGGGCGACTACCTGCTCGACGAGAGCGGAGCGATCACCATGCGTCCGGTCGGCCTGAAAAGCATCGCCGGCACCGGTTTCAGCCTGACGGATGCCGCGCTTGAGACGTTCATGAAGGCCGACGAGAGCCTGGTGCCGATCAAGCTCAACGCCGAGAAGTACCGTTTCGACTCGCTGCAGTACGCGCCCTATGCCGAGTCCCTTCTGACGGCGTCGCGCGATACCTTCCGCGGCGATTCCCACTCCAAAACGGTGTGGGATGCGACCCGCATCAACGCGGCCGGCGAGCTTGGGGACTGGATCAGCGGCGGCACCCAGATCCCGGGTAAGAAGTTCATGATCGCCCTGACGGATGCGTCGTCCTCTTCCCGCTACGGTCTGAGCAACGCCGGATTGGTGCGCGCCAACAGTGACGAGGCCGTGTTGCCGACGAACAAGACCATGCAGAGCGCGCTCGGTGCGCTCAGTAGTGCGGAATCTGCGACCGTGCGACAGGTCGACCCGTCCCTCGTGACGACGGGGGGATATCCGCTCACCATGCTGACCTACCTCGCCGTCAATCTCACCGCCAGCGACGTCGACGGCCGCGGCGACTACGCCGGCATGATCGATCAGGTCACGACAGCCGGCCAGGTTGTCGGAACCCAGCGCGGCGAACTGCCGCTGGGGTATGCGCCGCTGAGCGATGAACTCGTCTCGCAGGCGAAAGCCGCCGCGGCCGCCATCCGGGCGTTCATCAACCCCGTCGTCGACTCGCCCACGGCAATACCCTCGCCCGACTTCTCGGTCACCACGACCACGTCGACCGGTCCGGCCCAGGACGACTACTTCGCCGGTGAGGTCGCGGATGCGTCGGTCGTTCCGGTTGCCGATGCGGCCGGGGCCGGCCTGGATACGACGGCCCTGCCCGCGACCGTGACCGACCGCACCCCCGAACTCGTCAACGCTGCCGGCGTGGGCAAGACCGCGCTCGCACTCTCGCTGGGCCTCGGCCTCAGCGGGGCCGTGTTCGCGCCCACACTCCTGAGAGGGCGCCGACTTCTCACCCTCTAAGTTTTCGGCTCTGCCGCTCCAGCCCCGGCAGAGACGAAGAAACCCCCCTCAAGGATTCGAAGCATTGAGGGGGGCACGTCCACTCGGACTGCACTACACGGGCACACTATCAACACAGATTGGTAACAGCATGCAGAAGAAGAACCAGCGTCGTCTCGGCCTCATCGCCGGGCTTGCGCTCGTGGGCGTGGCCTTCGGCACGATCCCCGCCTTCGCCGACCCGGCGGCCGGCACCTACGCCCAGCTCTCGGGCACCGGCTCCGACACCACCCAGGACCTCGTGGGTGGCCTCTCCACCGCGGTCACCGCCATCGGCAACTACGACGCCACCGGCACGGAAACCATCCAGACCAAGTCGGGCGGCCCGTCGTTCCTGCGCCCCAACGGTTCGGGCAACGGCGTCAAGGCGCTCAGTGCCTCGATCAACAGCACCGGCATCAAGGTGTGGAACAGCGTCGACATCACCGGCCAGCTGGACTTCGCCCGCAGCTCGAGCGGACCCAAGGGCTCGGGGTCCGACCTCACCTACATCCCGTTCGCGAAAGATGCCGTCACCTACGCCGTCAACGCCGGCGGCTCCTTTCCCCGCGATATCCCCATCGGCTCGTCCTCGCAGGACAGCGTGAGCCCGGCTCCCTTCACGCTGCGCAACATCTACCGCTGCGCCGTCACCGAGTACGCCGACGCTGACTTCAACACGGTTGCGATTCGTGCGCTGCTGCCGCAGAGCGGATCGGGAACGCGTTCCTTCTGGCTCTCAACCCTCGGCCTGACCGAGACCGATGTCGCCAGCTGTGCCACCGACATCGGCAACACCGTGCAGGAGCACAGCGGTGCTCAGGTCACCGGAATCGGTGACATCGTGCCGTTCTCGATCGCACAGTATGTCGCCCAGGGCAACCACAACACCCTTCCGACCACCGTTCTCGAACGTCGTTACCAGGTCGCCCTCGGGTCGATCGGTGGATCGAAGCCGGTCATCAACAACGACGGCGTCGTCGAGCTCAACTCCGCGTTCCCGATCAGCCGCAACGTCTACAACGTCGTTGCTACGTCGCGTCTGTCCGGAACCAGCGCTGCCGACCTGCTGCTGCAGGCCACGTTCGCCGGTACCAGCTCAACGGTCTGCTCCAACACCGCGCTCATCAAGCAGTACGGCTTCGGCTCCGCCGGCACCCTCTGCGGCAACACCACCACGTACAAGTCTCCCTACACCCTGTAATCGCGAATTACTGAAGAAGGAAACAACACTCGCATGAAAAACTTCTCCCGCAAGATCGCCGCGGTCGCCGTCATGGGCGCCGTCATCCTCGGCAGCTTCTCCGCTGTCCAGGCGGCATCCGCTGCCACGACCGACTCCAACTACATCGGGGAATTCAGCATCACCCCGACCACCGGAAAGGTTGACGGCTCGCACCACGAGTTCGGCAACATGATCACCAGCCACAGCGCAGCCACCGGTTGCCCGGCCGGCTACCGCGGCATGAGCGGTACCTTCGTCTTCCAGGACGGCGTCACCAAGGGACCGATCGCTACCGCGCGCAAGACCGACACGACCCTCTACGGGTCGACCGGCCTCGACGGCAGCCCGATCTCCGCCGACCAGAGCTACAGCCTCCCGACCAACAACCCGTTCGTCAGCGTGCGTCCGTGGCCGACCGTCGGCGTGGTCAACCCGGGAGCCTTCGAGCTGCGATACTACTGCTTCTCGCTCTCGACCTCGGTTGACTACGTGAACGACAAGTACTACAGCCTCGCGATGACCCTGTCCGCCGACTCGACCACCTGGTCGGTTGCAGTTCCCGCCGCGGCCTCGACCACGTCGCTCTCTGCTGTCAGCAACAGCGACTCGACGGTTACCCTGACCGCCACGGTCAAGGATGAGAACGGTGTTGCCACGTCAGCGGTCGGCGACGTTGACTTCCTCGATGGCACCGGTACCGTCATCGGAACGGCGGCGCTGTCCAACGGCGTTGCCACCTTCACCACTCCCGTGCTTGCCTCTGGCGCTTCGTACACCTTCACGAGTCGCTTCGGCTCCACGTCGGCTGACCTGGGCGATTCCGCGTCGACCGGCTTCACGGTGAACATTGCTGGAGAAACCTTTGCCGCCACAACGGTTTCGGTTGTCGTGCCCTCCGGCATCGGCGGCTTCAGCCTGACGGGTGTGGCCAGTGCCGTCACCCTTCCGACTGCGGCCCTCGACACGGTGTCGAACACCCTCAAGTCGACCGGATCCCTCGGCTCGGCTGTCGTCACCGACACGCGTCAGCTCGGAACAATCGCGTGGAGCCTCACCGGCACCGCCGGTGACTTCGTCGACGCGACCGACGACACCAAGGTCATCGACGGCAAGGCTCTCGGCTGGGTTCCGGTGCTGGTCGGCACCGACAACGCCGGCGTCGCTGGCGCTTCGGTCGCCGCCGCTGCCACTGGACTGAAGGTGCCGAGCACGCTCGCCACCGGCTCCGTCGTCGACGGCAAGCTCCTCACCGCCACGTCCGCCGCCCTCAACTTCGAGGCCCCCGCGAACACGCCTTCCGGCAGCTACTCCACGACGCTCACCCTAACGCTCATCTAGTCAGAGTTTTCGTCACAGCGCACACAGCACAGTACTGAGCCGAGACCGGGCAGAACCTGCCCGGTCTCGGCTTCACCCCGTTCGTTGCTTGCCCTGCTCGCCCACCCCCTGCTCGCCCACCCCTGATCGTTGAAGAGGCCATGTTCATCCTGTCGTCACCGCTCGCCTTCCTCGCCACCGTCGCCCTGGCCATCGCTCCGCTGTTGCCCAGCGCCACGGCATTCGATGTCACCGCCGCCAGTGCCACCGCGCCCGGCGTTATCGCACCGAGCGTGACCGCGGACGAGAGCGCCGTGTGGAGCGTGCACCCCGCATCCGCTGAGGGGCCAGACGAGCGCGAAACCTTCAGCTATCAGGTCGATCCCGGCACGGAGATTCGTGACTTTGTCGCGATCATCAACTCCGGCCCGGTCGCTGCCACCTTCGCCGTGTACGCCACCGACGCCATCAATGACTTCGAGACGGGCGGCTACAGCCTGCTGCCCGCCGACCAGCCGCCCGTGGACGTGGGCGCCGCCATCGCGCTCGACCTGTCCGAAATCACCCTGGAACCCGGCACCCAGGCCGTCGTTCCCTTTCGCGTGACCGTTGCCACCGATGTGACCCCGGGCGACCATGCCGCCGGAATCGTCGCCTCGGTGACGAAGGCCGGCGACGGCACCAGCGGCCAGGCCGTCAGCCTCGACCAGCGCGTGGGCGCCCGGGTGATCCTGAACGTGAGCGGCGCTCCCACGGTCTCCGTCGAGACGGCCGGAATGGTCACCCGCTTCGATTCGCCCTGGAACCCCTTCGCCGGGGGAACCCTGCACCTCGACTACGCCGTCAAGAACACGGGTAACCTCCGGGTCGACGTGGAGCAGGCCGCCACCGTGACCGGCCCCTTCGGGATCGGTCTCGGAACGATGGCACCTGCCGCACTGACCACGGTGCTGCCGGGCCAATCCGTTCACGTCACGGCTGAGCTTGCGAATGTACCGCCGCTGTTCGCGGTCTGGGCCGATATCTCGCTAAGCCCGGCACCGACCGGAGGCGAAACGCCACAGAACGCCGGAATGGAACTGGCTTCGTCAACGTCGTCGACGATGGCTGCGGCCATCCCCTGGACGCTGCTGCTCGTCATCGCCCTCGTGGCCACGGCGATCTTCCTCATCGTTCGTTATGTGCGGGTGACCCGGGAGCGCTTCTTCGACGCCCTCGACGAAGCCGCCGATCAGGCCAAGGTAGAGGGCCGCCGCGAGGCGCAGAACGCCCTGCGGGCAACCAACGCTGCGCCGACCCCCGCTCAGGTGCCCGTCGCATGAGACGGACCCTCCTGAATCGGACCCGGCAGGGACTCCTCGGCGGCGCCGCACTGATCGCTCTCACGCTGGGCGTGGCGACCGCCGCCGTATCGGCAGCCGCTGGGACATCCGTTCCCTCCAGCACACCGTCGCCCCGCTCGATGAGCGTCACAGTCGAGATTCCCAGCACCACGCCCACGCCCACCCCGAGTGCCTCCCCGACGACGGCCGCCGTGTCGACCGGCTCGACCGACACGGGCTCACCCGAGACCGGCTCCGGGACCGCCGTGACCGGCGGTGCCGCCGAGACCACACCGAACGCCACCGGCACCGACTCCGCTGTCGCCCGGCCCGTGAATGCGAGCCCGACCCCGGACGCGCCGCCGCTGACCCTCGACTCCCCTCGGGTGGCGCCCGGCGGCACCATCACGGTGTCCGCCGGCGGATACACGCCCGCCGAGGAAATCCGGGTGGTGCTGTACTCCGAACCCATCGTGCTGGGCACGGCGACGGCGGATGCCGCGGGCACCTTCTCGGCGACCTTCACTCTCCCCGCGGACCTCCGCACCGGCACCCACACCATCGAGGCGACCGGCTTGACCTCGGGCGTGGTGACGAACTCCACCCTGATCGTGGTCGGCACCGCCGGCGCGTCGAGCGGTTCGCTGGCCAGCACGGGCCAGCTCTGGTGGTTCGTGCTGGCAATCGGCGCCCTCGGCACGATCGCGGTCTTTCTGATCGGCGGTTTTCGCGGCTGGTGGTTCACCGCCTGGGGAACCCGCCGCAGCAGCGAAGGGCAGAAAGCATGACCCCCGGCACGACGGATGCCGTGGACACACCACGCAAGGCTCCCACACGCCAAAACGACCGCGGGGGACACAGCGCCGTGCGGGTTCCCCGCTGGCTGAGCCGCCCGCCGGCTCGCACCCGAAAACCTCCCGTTCCCGTCGCTCCGAACGAGCTGCGCTGGTGGAGCGGCGTGGTGTGGCTGCTGTTGTCGGCGTTGCTCCTGGGCTTCGTCGGCCATGTCGTCGTTCTCGGCGCGCTGCAGCAGGCCCGCAGCCAGAGCCAGCTCTACCAGGAGCTGCGGTCCAATCTTGCCCAGGCCATCGTGCCCCTCGGCCAGCTCGACGGAGACTCCAACCCGACCCCGGCCGGTACCCCCATCGCCCTGATCCAGATCCCGAGCCTCGGCATCAGCGAGGTCGTCGTCGAGGGCACCACCGGCGACGACCTGCGGATGGGCCCTGGCCACCGGCGCGATACCGTTCTGCCCGGACAACAGGGCACGAGCGTGATTTTCGGGCGCCAGGCCGCTTACGGCGGAACCTTTCGCGACCTCGGACGGCTGCAGCCGGGGGATGCCATCACGGTGACCACGGGGCAGGGGGTCGGCACCTTCGAGGTGTTCGGCATCCGTCGCGCCGGTGATCTGCTGCCGACCCCGCTCGACTCCGGCCAGGGCCGGCTCGAACTGGTGACCGGTGACGGCCCCGCTCTCGCGCCGACCGGTGCGCTGCACGTCGACGCCACCCTCACGAGTGAGGTGCGGGAGACCCCGTCGCGCGTCTTCACGAGTGCGGTGCTCGCAGAGTCGGAACTGGCTATGCAACCGGATGCCGACAGCGGACTTCCGACCCTGTTCTGGCTGCAATGGCTGGTGGTCGCCTCCATTGCGGTGCGTTGGCTGCTGCGCACCTGGGGTGGCGCCCAGGCCTGGATCGTGGGCGTGCCCACGCTGCTGGCGCTCGGCGCGGCCGCGGCCGACTCGGCCATCGGCATGCTCCCCAACCTGCTCTGACCCCGCGTTCCCACCCAGATACCCGAGAAAGACACTGATGACCACCTTCCTGGACATTCCGGCCCTCGATTTTCCGGCCGCGCCTCCCGTCAACGCCCTGGCCACCCTGGACGCCCAGTCGATCTCGGCCTGGTTCGGTACCCACAAGGTGCTCGACCGGGTATCGCTCACGATGGAGGCGGGGCAGGTCACGGCGTTGATCGGGCCGTCGGGTTGTGGCAAGTCGACATTCCTGCGCATCCTGAACCGCATGCACGAACTGGTCCCGTCAGCTTCCCTGGCCGGCGAGGTGCACCTCGACGGGCACGACATCTACGACGCGTCCCGGCGCCTGACCGACGCGCGCAAGGAGATCGGGATGGTCTTCCAGAAACCGAATCCCTTTCCGGCAATGTCCATCTACGACAACGTCGTCGCCGGGCTCAAACTGACGGGCACCCGCATCTCGCGCTCGGACAAGGACGAGCTCGTCGAGGTCTCGCTGACCAAAGCCGGGCTGTGGAAAGAGGTACGCGACCGCCTTCGCGCACCCGGCGGCGGCCTCTCCGGAGGTCAGCAGCAGCGCCTCTGCATCGCCCGCTCGCTCAGCGTGCGCCCGCGGGTGCTCCTCATGGACGAGCCCTGCTCGGCCCTCGACCCGACCTCGACGCGCGTGATCGAGGAGACGATGACCGACCTCGCCCATGAGGTCACGATCGTCATCGTCACGCACAATATGCAGCAGGCCCAGCGGGTCTCCCAGAACTGCGCGTTCTTCCTCGCCGCGCAGGGCACCCCCGGCGGCATCGTCGAGCACGGCCCGACCGAGCTGATGTTCGGCGACCCGATCGACAGCCGCACCGCCGACTACGTCAACGGCCGCTTCGGCTAACCAACCGCCCGTGCACTCAGTCGAAGTCGAGGCTGAGCTTGCGCAGCAGGTCGGCGAGGTGTGCCTGCTCGGCCACGGTGAGCGTGCCCAGCAGCTCGGCCTCGGCGTCCACGAGCCGGGTGATGGCGGCGTCGACGCGACTGAGGCCATCCGCTGTCATGCTGACCCGGATGCCGCGGCCATCGTTGGGATCGGTGCGCCGCTTCACGAGGCCCCGCTCTACGAGCCCGTCGATACGGTTCGTCATGGTGCCGCTCGAGACCAGGGTCTGCAGCAGCAGCGCCTTCGGGCTCAGCTCATAGGGGGCGCCGGCGCGTCGCAGCGCCGACAGCACGTCGAATTCCCACGACTGCAGCTCGGAGCGGGTGAAGGCGGTGCGCCGTGCGCGGTCGAGATGCTTCGACAGCCGGGCGACCCGGGAGAGCACCTGCAGCGGGGAAAAGTCCAGATCAGGGCGTTCTCGCAGCCAGGAATCCACAATTCGGTCGACTTCATCATGGCCAGGCATTCCCCCATTATCCCGGCTCGGGGCCGTGGGTGCCGCCCGAGCCGCCCGCGTCTGGCAGACTTGAGGGGTTGTCGACCACACGGCCGACGCGTTCCGCCATAGTGTAACGGCAGCACGGCAACCTTTGGAGTTGTTCGGTCCAGGTTCGAATCCTGGTGGCGGAGCCCTCACCCACGATGATTCATTCCACGATGACCACGCGCCCACATCCCGGCG
The DNA here is from genome assembly GCF_003602235.1 of Cryobacterium melibiosiphilum. GTDB lineage: Bacteria > Actinomycetota > Actinomycetes > Actinomycetales > Microbacteriaceae > Cryobacterium > Cryobacterium melibiosiphilum. The sequence continues at coordinate 105,553 of NZ_QZVS01000093.1, read as the reverse complement.
CAGACCTTTCCGCAGTGAAGAAAATTCAGAGGACTCCCCACGTGACAGACTCCCGACTCGCCATCATCGTGCTCGCCGCCGGACAGGGCACCCGCATGAAGTCCACGCTGCCGAAGTTGCTGCATCCGCTTGCCGGGGTACCGATCGTCAGCCACGTCTTCGCCACCGCACGCGCGCTCGACGCCGCGCACGTCGTCACCGTCGTGCGGCACGAACGTGACCGCCTCGCCGCCCTCGTGACCGAGGACCTCCCCGAGAGCCTCATCGTCGACCAGGACGAGATCCCCGGCACCGGCCGCGCCGTCGAACAGGCCGTCGAAGCGCTGCCGGCCGACTGGGACGGCGACGTGCTCGTCATCAACGGCGACGTGCCGCTCCTCGACGCCGCGACCCTCACCGCGTTTCTCACCGTGCACCGCGGCAGCGCCGCCTCCGGCACCGTGCTCTCGGCGTTCCCCGACGACCCCACCGGCTACGGGCGCATCATCCGCTCGGCGGCCGGCGCGTTCGACCACATCGTCGAGCAGAAAGATGCGACGGATGCCGAACTCGCCGTCGACGAGATCAACGCCGGCGTCTACCTGTTCACGCTGACAGCGCTGCGCGACCAGCTCGCCCAGCTCACCCTCGACAACTCCCAGGGCGAAAAATACCTCACCGACGTGGTGGGCCTGCTGCGCCGCGCCGGCTCCGAGGTCACCGCCGTTCCCGTCGACGACCCGTGGCTGGTCGCCGGGATCAACGACCGCGCCCAGCTCAGCGAGGCCGCGCAGAAGCTCAACGCGCTCATCGTGCGCGGCTGGCAGCTCGCCGGCGTGACCGTGCAGGACCCGGCCACCACCTGGATCGACCTCAAGGCCGCCCTCGCGCCCGACGTGACGCTGCTGCCGGGCACCCAGATCGAGGGTGCCACGACCATCGCGACGGGCGCCATCATCGGGCCCGACACGACCCTGCGCGACTGCGAGATCGGGGCCGGTGCAATCGTGAAGCGCACCGACGCGACGCTCGCGGTGATCGGCGCCGGGGCATCCGTCGGCCCGTTCTCCTACCTGCGCCCCGGAACCGTGCTCGGCGAAGACGGCAAGATCGGCGCCTTCGTTGAGACCAAGAACGCGCAGATCGGCGCCGGCAGCAAGGTGCCACACCTCAGCTACGTCGGTGACGCCGTGGTCGGGGAGCACTCGAACATCGGTGCCGGCACGATCTTCGCCAACTATGACGGCGTGGCCAAGCACCACAGCACGGTGGGCAGCCACGTGCGCACGGGGTCGCACAACGTCTTCGTGGCGCCGATTACAATTGGTGACGGAGCTTACACCGGAGCAGGAACGGTCGTGCGCAAAAACGTGGCGGCCGGGGACCTCGCAATCAGTGTGGCTCCGCAGCGCAACATGGGTGGGTGGGTTCAGGCTCACCGCCCCGGAACGGATGCCGCCACAGCCGCATCCGAGAGTACTAACAGCACGGTGAGTGGAGAATAGGTGTCGGAGATCAAAACCAGCGGAGACAAACGACTAGTACTGGTCTCGGGGCGAGCGCACCCGCAGCTCGCGCTCGACATCGCCACGGAACTCGGCTCTGAGCTCCTGCACACCGACGCCCGCACCTTCGCCAACGGCGAACTGTATGCCCGCTTCGACGAGAGTGTGCGCGGCTCGGATGCCTTCGTCATCCAGTCCCACACGGCCCCCATCAACGAGTGGCTGATGGAACAGCTCATCATGGTCGACGCGCTCAAGCGGGCCTCCGCCAAGCGCATCACCGTCGTCGCGCCGTTCTACCCGTACGCCCGCCAGGACAAGAAGGGCCGCGGCCGCGAGCCGATCTCCGCCCGCCTCGTCGCCGACCTGTTCAAGGTTGCCGGCGCCGACCGCATCATGTCGATCGACCTGCACGCCGCGCAGATCCAGGGCTTCTTCGACGGCCCCGTCGACCACCTCTTCGCGATGCCGGTGCTGCTCGAGCACTTCCGCGAGAAGCTCGACCCCGCCACCCTCACCATCGTGTCGCCCGACATGGGCCGCGTGCGCGTCGCAGACATCTGGAGCGACCGCCTCGGCGTGCCGCTCGCCATCATCCACAAGCGTCGCGACCCGCTCGTGCCGAACCGGGTCAGCGTGCACGAGATCGTCGGCCAGGTCGAGGGCCGCGTCTGCCTGCTCGTCGACGACATGATCGACACCGGACGCACCATCGCCCTCGCCGCCGAGGCCCTGCGCGAGGCCGGCGCCATCGGCGTCGTCGTCGCCGCGACCCACGCCGTGTTCAGCGATCCGGCCGTGGACATGCTGCAGAACCCGGCCATCTCGGCCGTTGTCGTCACCGACACGCTGCCGATCCCGCCGGAGAAGCGCTTCCCGACCCTGACCGTGCTGCCGATCGCACCGCTGCTCGCGCGCGCGATCCACGAGGTCTTCGACGAGGGTTCCGTCACCTCGATGTTCGACGGCGCCGCGTAGCGCCAGATTTGATGCAGCCCAGCCGCTCGCGAGTGGGCGCAAATAGCCCCTTGCCGCTCGCGAGTGGGCTCAAATAGCCCCTTCGACGGCGATCATGGGGCCATTTGAGCCCACTCGCGGTGCCAACGCCTGCCCAAGGGGTCATCTGTGACACCTCGCGCACGAGGTGTCACAGAACGTCCCGGGCCAGCCCGTTCGTCCTGAGTGGTCACAGGTCGCTCGGGTTGGGACACCCGGACGGTCTGGTGTGATGTGGATCAGTTAGGCCGGTGTACCCGGGGTGACCTGTCTCGGGGCGCTCGGAATGATGCCGAGCGCCGTCACGAAGGTCTCGCGCTCGTGCTGGTCGATGGCGTAGCACTGCCACCCGAAACCGCCGGCGCCCGAGAGCTCGAACCGGGCGTCGTAGTCGACCGACTGGGGGTAGTACTGGGCGACGGCGGCGAGGCATCCGTTGGTCGCGGTGGTCGTGGCGACCTGCACGGTCGTCAGCACGCCCGGCACGACGAGAGCCACGAGCCCGAGCACCACGATGACCCGCATCGCGCGGGTCAGGTGTTTGCTGCGCAGCGGGCGCTCGTTGCCGGAGGGTTGGTAGCCGGACAGTTCGGGGTGCTCATTCGACATAGTCATATTCTCTCCCCAGTATTCCAGACGGGGGTGGGAAACGGCCCGAGGCATCCGAACTCTGACACCTCGTTCGCGAGTGGGCGCAAATAGCCCCATAAGGTCATGATGACGGCCGCGAGTGGGCGCAAAAGGCCCCATGATCGCCGCGCAAGGGGCCATTTGCGCCCACTCGCGATGGGCGAGGGAGTGGCATGGGCCCAGCGGGTACACTTCGCGGGCCGTGCCGCCGAATCAACGCAAGCAAGCCCCGTTTGTCCCCATACACATCAGCTCTGGCGCCCTTCGTCCGTACGCCCAGGACAAGCAACGTCAGGGCTCTCGTGCATCGGGAAGATACCAATGGCCCCGGCCCGAGTCGTGAAGACTCGGGCCGGGGCCATTGGGCTGGTCGTGGTGAGCGGATGCCGGCGGGCTGCTGTCTGAGACGAGCCCGGCATCAGCTGCCCGCGAAGCGGATGCTGCTAGTGCGACGACCCCTCGGTCGCGACCTCGCTGCGGTCGCCCGACCACAGCGTGTGGAACGTGCCGGGCATGTCGACGCGCTTGTAGGTGTGCGCTCCGAAGTAGTCGCGCTGGCCCTGCACGAGGGCGGCGGGCAGGCGCTCGCTGGCGAGCGAGTCGAAGTAGCTCAGGCTCGAGCCGAAGCCGGGAACCGGCACGCCCGAGAGCGCGGCGGTCGAGACGACGCGGCGCCAGGCCGCCTCGCTCGTGGCGACGGCATCGGCGAAGTACTTGTCCACCAGCAGGCTCGGGATCGACGGGTCGTTGTTGTAGGCATCCACGATGCGGTTCAGGAACTGCGCGCGAATGATGCAGCCGCCGCGCCAGATGGTCGCGATGGCACCCTTGTCGATGCTCCAGCCGTACTTGACTGCGCCGGCGATGATCGCGTCGAAGCCCTGGGCGTAGGCGACGATCTTCGAGGCGTAGAGCGCCTGGCGCACATCTTCCTGGAAGGTGTCGCCGACGATGGCGATTTCGGGGCGAGCGGTGAGCGTGGCACGCACCGGGCCGCGCTGTTCCGGGTGGGCGGAGACGGCGCGGGCGAAGACGGCTTCGGCGATGCCGCCGACGGGAACGCCGAGGTCGAGGGAGTTCTGCACGGTCCAGACTCCGGTGCCCTTGGAGCCAGCCTCGTCGAGCACGATGTCGATGAAGGGCTTGTCGGTCTTCGGGTCCACCTGGCGCAGGATCTCGGCGGTGATCTCGATGAGGTAGCTGTTCAGCTCGCCGGTGTTCCACTCGGCGAAGATGTCGGCGATCGCGGCGGGGGAGTGACCTCCGACGCGGCGCAGCAGGTCGTAGGCCTCGGCGATGAGCTGCATGTCGGCGTATTCGATGCCGTTGTGGATCATCTTCACGAAGTGGCCGGCACCGTCGGTGCCGATGTGGGTGACGCACGGCACGCCGTCGATGATCGCGGCGATCGACTCGAGGATCGGGCCGAGGGTCTTGTAGGCCTCCACGGAACCGCCGGGCATGATGCTGGGACCGTGCAGTGCGCCCTCTTCGCCACCGGAGATGCCGGCGCCGACGAAGTTGAGGCCCTTGGCGCTGTTCTCCTTCTCGCGACGGATGGTGTCCTGGAAGTCGGCATTGCCGCCATCGACGATGATGTCCCCGGGCTCGAAGAGCGCGGACAGCTGGCTGATCACGGCGTCGGTACCCTTGCCGGCCTGCACCATGATGATCGCGGTGCGCGGGGTGGTCAGGCTGGCGACGAAGTCTTCGATGGTCTCCGAGGCGATGAAGCCGGCCTCGGGGTGTTCGCTGGTCAGCAGCTCGGTGCGCGAGTAAGAGCGGTTGAACACGGCGACCGTGTTGCCCTCCCGGCTGGCGAGGTTGCGGGCGAGGTTCGAGCCCATCACCGCCAGTCCCACTACGCCAATGTTTGCCTGTGCTGCGCGGGTTTCTGACACGTCTACTCCTTCGGGTCGGGTTGTCCAGACCACTGTCAAGCGTATCCCGCCCGGCTGCATGCGCCCACAGACGGGGGACACAGTGCGACACGGGGGAGACCTATCCTCGGTTTGACAGATCAGACATAACGCGTAGCGTTGCTTAATGAAATCAGATTTATTGCGAGCAATCGCTCCATGATCCGATGTAATGAAGCAACGGCCGACAATCGCGGAGCGTCAATGACTGATGAAACCACCCGTCCCACCCTGCCAGGGGCTCACCGTCCGATCGTCGTGATGGGAGTGCAGGGCTGCGGCAAATCCACTGTGGGGCAGGCACTCGCCGACTCCCTCGGACTGCGCTTTGTCGACGGCGACGACCTGCACTCGAGCGAGGCCCGCGCGAAAATGGCGTCGGGGCATCCGCTCACCGATAATGATCGCCTGCCCTGGCTGGCCCGCGTCGCGCAGACCGTGGCCGATGCCCTCGCCCCGACCGAGACAGGCGGCGGTGAGCCGATCGTCATCGCCTGTTCCGCCCTCAAGCGCGGCTACCGCGACCTGATGCGCGGCATCGTGCCGAGCCTGGTGTTCATGGAGCTCTACGGCAGCCAGGCCCTGATCGCCGAGCGCCTCACCCACCGCAACCACGAGTACATGCCTCCGACCCTGTTGGACTCCCAGTTCGAGGCTCTCGAGCCCCTCACCGCCGACGAAGCGGGCGCCCGCATCGACCTCGTCAACTCACCCGTCGCCATCGTCGCCCTCATTCTCACCCAGCTCACTTCACCAGCAACCCCGAACGAACCGAAAGAGATAGCTCACTGATGACCGATCTTGACCTGAACTGGGTGCTGTCGACGCCCGCCCTGCTGGGCGTCGCCGCCGCATCCATCGCCGTACTGCTCACCCTGATCATGAAGTTCAAGGTTCACGCCTTCCTCGCCCTGATCATCGTGAGCCTGCTCACCGCCGTCGCCACCGGCATCCCGACCACCCAGCTCATGCCCACCCTGCTCAGCGGCTTCGGCGGAACCCTCGCGAGCGTCGCCCTGCTCGTGGGCCTCGGCGCGATGCTCGGCCGCATGCTCGAAACCAGCGGCGGCGCCCAGGTGCTGACGGATGCCCTCATTCACCGCTTCGGGGAACGCAAGGCGCCGCTCGCCCTCGCCGTCGCGTCCCTGATGCTCGGATTCCCGATCTTCTTCGACGCCGGCCTCGTCGTCATGCTGCCGATCATCTTCGCGGTGGCCCGTCGCCTCGGCGGTTCGTTCCTGAGCTACGGCTTCCCCGCCGCCGTCGCGTTCTCGGTCATGCACATCTTCGTGCCGCCGCACCCGGGGCCCGTCGCAGCCACCGGCCTGCTCGGCGCCGATGTCGGCCTCGTGCTCATCTTCGGCCTCGTCGTCGCGCTGCCCACCTGGTACGTCGTGGGCCACCTCTTCGGCGCCTACGTCGGCCGCAAGTACAACATCCCGGTTCCCTCCATCCTGCGCGGCAGCACCGGCGACTTCACCGATTTCGCCTCCGCACCCAAGGTCGGCACCATCATCGCCCTGCTGCTGCTGCCGATCCTGCTCATCTTCATGAACACCGGCCTCAACATGGCCGCCACGGCCGGACTCGTCTCCCTCGACGACACCTGGGTTCAGGTGCTGCGTGCCTTCGGTGAAACCCCGATCGCCCTGCTGATCACCGTGCTGCTGGCGATGTTCCTGCTCGGCACGCGCAAGAACAAGTCCTCAACCCTCGTCGAATCCGTCGTCGACAGTGCACTCGGCCCGGTTTCCGCGGTCATCCTCATCACCGGTGCCGGTGGCATGTTCGGTGGCGTGCTGCGCGCCAGCGGCATCGGCGGCGCCCTCGCCGAGTCCCTCGACGCGGTCGGCCTGCCGGTCATCGTCGCCGGTTTCGTGATCGCCGCGATCATCCGCATCGCTCAGGGCTCGGCCACGGTCGCCCTCACGACGACCGCGGCGCTGCTGCAGCCGGTGGTCATGGGCAACTCGACCTTCAACCCGGTCGAACTCGCCGCGATCGTGCTGGCCCTCGCGGCCGGTTCGGTCTTCGCCGGGCACGTCAACGACTCCGGTTTCTGGCTGATCAGCCGGTTCTTCGAGATGGACACCAAGACGACCCTGAAGACCTGGACCGTCGGCCAGGCCCTCGTCGGAGTGGTCGGCTTCGTGATCGCCCTGGCGATCTACCTCATCGCCAGCCTGTTCTGATGACCGCGAGTCCCTTCACGGCGTCCACCCCATTCAGCATCGAAGGCCGGGTGGCCCTGGTCACCGGGTCGAGCCGCGGCATCGGCCGGGCGATCGCCGAGGGATTCGCGGCCGCCGGGGCCCTCGTCGTACTCAACGGCATCAACCCCGAACGCCTCGCAGCGACCCACGCCGAGTTCGCTGCGCGCTTCGGCGCCGAGCGGGTCTTCTCCCGGGCCTTCGACGTGACGGATGCCGCGGCCGTCACCGCGGGCATCAACTGGGTCGAAGAGACGGTCGGGGCACTGCGCATCCTCGTGAACAACGCGGGTGTGCAGCACCGGGTTCCGCTGCTCGACCTGGACGTCGCCGACTGGGAGCGGGTCATGACGACCAATCTCACGAGCGCGTTTCTGGTGGGCCGGGAAGCGGCCCGCCACATGATCCCGCGCGGCGCCGGCAAGATCATCAACGTCGCGTCGGTGCAGACCGACCTCGCCCGACCGACGATCGCGCCGTACACGGTGTCGAAGGGCGGCCTGCGCAACCTCACCCGGGCGATGACCGCCGAGTGGGCCGAGCATGGCCTGCAGGTCAATGCCATCGCACCCGGCTATATCCACACCGAGATGACCCAGAACCTCGTCGACGATGAGGCCTTCGACTCCTGGATCCTCGGCCGCACGCCGGCGCACCGCTGGGGAACCGTGACCGACCTGGTCGGGCCTGCGCTCTGGCTGGCCGGCGACGGTTCTGACTTCGTCAACGGGCAGGTCGTCTTCATCGACGGCGGCATGACCGTCGTCGTCTGACCCGACATCCCATCCCCTCGACACCCATTGGAGACCCCGTGAGCACCCCCACCGACGTCCAGATCCCCACCCACACCCTGGCCGTCGTCGCCCACGCCGCCGGCGACCTGCGCGTCGACACCGTGCCCGTCGCGGTGCCCTTGCCCTCGGAGGCCCTCATCGCGGTCGCCTACGGCGGCATCTGCGGCTCCGACCTGCACTACTGGCAGCACGGCGCCGCCGGCGAATCGGTGTTGCAGGCCCCGATGCGCCTCGGCCACGAGGTCGTCGGCACGGTCATCACTGCCGCCGCGGACGGCACTGGTCCGGCCGCCGGAACCCCGGTGGCCGTGCACCCCGCCACGCCCGGCGCCGGCGACGGCAGTCCGTTTCCGGCCGACCGGCCGAACCTCTCGCCCGGCTGCAGCTACCTCGGCAGCGCGGCACGCTTTCCCCACACCGAGGGCGCCTTCGGCAGCCACGTCGCCCTGCCCTCCCGCATGCTGCGCCCGCTGCCGAACGGCCTGTCGCTTCGCGACGCGGCCCTCGTCGAACCCGCGAGCGTCGCCTGGCATGCGGTCTCGCGGGCCGGCGCCGTGGCCGGCCGCCGGGTACTCGTCATCGGCGCCGGCCCGATCGGCTCCCTGATCGTGGCCGTGCTGAAACGCGCCGGCGCCGCCGAGATCATCGCCGTCGACATGCATGAGCGTCCCCTTGCGGCCGCCCTCACGCTCGGCGCCACCCAGACGCTGCGGGCGACGGATGCCGCGGCCATCGCATCCGTCAACGCCGACGTGGTCTTCGAATCGTCCGGCAGCAGCCGCGGCCTCGCCTCCGCCGTGCGCGGCGCCCGCCGCGGCGGGCGCGTCGTGATGGTCGGCCTGCTGCCGACCGGCGAGCAGCCCGCACTCATCAGCCTCGCCATCACCCGCGAACTCGACTTGGTCGGCTCCTTCCGTTTCAACGACGAGATCGACGAGGTGCTGGCCGCCCTCGCCGACGGCTCCCTGGTCGTGGAGCCCGTGATCACCCACGAGTTCGCCGCCGCCGACGCGCTCGAGGCGTTTGCGGTCGCCCGCGACGCGTCGGCGAGTGGCAAGGTGCTGCTGCGGTTCTGAGATCTGAAGCCTAGAAGAATACCCGGGGGGTGGAGGCCCAGGCGGACTCCACCTCCGCGATTGTGCGCCGCATGATCAGGTCCATCGACTGCCGGGCCAGGTCGGGGTGCCCACCCTGGATGGCGTCGGCGACATCGACGTGCCACTGCAGGGCCGTTTCGTGCGGGTGCGTCGGCATCAGGCCGAGGTCGGTACGTCCCGAGAGCACGGCGGCGATAACAGCGTCGAGCTTGGCGAACATCTCGTTGCCCGAGCCGTGCAGCACCAACCGGTGGAACTCGATGTCGAGTTCGAGAAAACGCTCCACGTCGCCGGCGCGGCCCACCGTGCGCATTTGCGCGGCAACCCGCATGAGCTCGTCGGACATCGCGGGCGGGCAGTGTTTCGCGGCCAGTTCCGCGGCCATCGGCTCGACGGATGCCCGCAGCTCGGTCAGCGACCGCAGCTGGCTGCCCTTGCCGGTTCCGGCAATACGCCAACGGATGAGCAGGGGGTCGAACGCATTCCAGGCCGACTGGGGTCGCACCCGGATCCCGACGCGTTTGATGGATTCCACCAGCCCCATCGAGGCGAGCACCCGCACGGCCTCCCGCACGACGGAGCGACTGACGCCCTGCTCCCGTTCGATCTCCTCGGCGAGCATCACCGTGCCCGCCGCCGTCGCGCCGCTGACGATCGGCTTGCCGACCGCGTCGACCACCCGGTTGTGCAGGCTGGACGGCTGCAGGGGGGACGGCTGCAGGGGGGACGACATGGTTCGACCCTACCGACTCTCGCCCCCGGCCCCGAGTCGGGCCGTGTGCACGCCGGCCGACCAACGCGACACGCCCGACCTGTGTAAACTAAGGAACTGAACTTCGGCGAGGGATTCCGCCGAGCCTGCGAAAGCAGGCCCACGGCATCCGTTATCGACGCGGCGGATGAGTCTACGGCCTTTCCTCACGCTGACATGCGTTCGAGTTGAACCAGCTATTCATGCTGGGCCACCACAACAATTGGGCCTGTCGGTCCGCTAGGAGAAACACCATGGCTAAAGAGACCAACAAGGTCACCGCAGAACTGCGCACCAAATTCGGCAAGGGCGCGGCCCGCAAGCTGCGCGTGCTCGGCTACATCCCCGCCGTGATCTACGGCCACGGCACCGTGCCGGTGCACGTGTCCCTGCCCGAGCACAAGATCGGCCTGCTCCTGCGCAAGGCGAACGCCATCCTCGAGCTCGACATCGAAGGCACCAAGCAGCTCACCCTCGTCAAGGACGTGCAGAAGGACCCGTTCCTGATGATCATCGAGCACATCGACCTCATCGTCGTCGTCAAGGGTGAAAAGGTGCAGGTTGACGTCAACGTGCATATGGACGGCGAGTCCTTCGCCGGCACGATCGCCGACTTCGACACCAAGAGCCTGCTGCTCGAGGTCGAAGCGACCGAGATCCCCGAGCGCCTCACCGTCAGCATCGAAGGCCTCGAAGACGGTGCCCAGGTTCACGCCAAGGACATCGTTCTTCCCGAGGGCGCCGTTCTCGTGTCCGACCCCGAGGCCCTCGTCGTCTACGTGCACACGCCGCGTGGCGAAGACGAAGAAGAGGTCGCGGCCGACGCCGAGACCCCCGCTGCAGCCGCCGAGTAGTTCACTCTCCCTGCACCATGCTTGACCGGTTTCGCCAGGCAACTCGTTCGCTGTTCCATCCCAACTCCGCACGGAGGCACGACCTGAACGAGAACTCTTGGCTCGTAGTCGGGCTCGGTAACCCCGGGCCCGGCTATGCCGGAAACCGCCACAATGTCGGTCAGATGGTCCTGGCGCAGCTCGCCGACCGCCTGAACGTGAACTTCAAGAACCACAAGACGAACTCCGCCGTCGCGGAGGGCCGCAGCAATCCCGGCGGCCCCAAGCTGATCCTGGCCAAGCCGAACAGCTTCATGAACCTTTCCGGCGGCCCCGTCGCGGGTCTGCTGCGTTTCTACTCCATCGAACCGTCGCACCTCATCGTCGTGCACGACGAGCTCGACCTGCCCTTCGACAGCCTCAAGCTCAAGGTCGGCGGCGGGCACGGCGGTCACAACGGCCTGCGTGACATCATCTCGGCCACCGGCACGAACGACTTCATCCGGGTGCGGGTCGGCATCGGCCGCCCTCCGGGCCGCCAGCCCGCAGCCGACTTCGTGCTGCACGATTTCGCCTCCACGGAGCGGGCGAACCTGCCCATTCTGTTAGCGGATGCCGCGGACGCCGTCGAACTCATCGCGAACGACGGTATCGTCGCGGCCCAGCTCAAGGTGCACACCGCCTGACCCGCCTCCAGCTGCCGCCTGCCCCGCGCGCGATGGCTGGGTGCGGCATCCAGCCGCCCGCCTGTACCCCGGCGCAAGTCCCGCGCAGCGGCGCAGCTACCGCGCAGCGGCGCGGCGAATCGCGCGCCGACCGGCCTGGGCCGAGTCACGCGGTACGTGCGCCGCTGCGCCGCAGGCACGCCTACCGCGCAGCGGCGCACGTACCGCGCACCCCCTGTGGGCGGGGTGGCCGGGGGCGTACATACCGCGCAGCGGCGCAACTACCGCGTAGCGACCCGGTTTCCGCGGCGGATGCTCCGCTCGGCTCAACTGCGACCCTGCTGCGTCCGAAACCTGCTCGTGCGCCCCTGCCGTGCGCCCGTGCCGTGCGACGGAAAGCTGCTGGTGCGCCGGAAAGTTGCTGTTCGGTGCGTTGATGCGCCGAAAAGCTGCTCGTGCGCCTGGCAGGCCACGCGCACGAGCAGCTTTGGGCAGCACGAACCTGACCGCCGGATCTTCTCCGTCCGCTGGCATCGGGCAGCGAGAGCTGCACGCCGTGGCTACCTGCCGGCGCGGCCGGGTGGTGGGCCGTTGTCAGCGACGGATTCCTCAATATCCGTCGCTGATTTGTCGCCGCAGAGCAGGTCCGACCTCTTCGACGAAGATTCACCCGAAAAACTCGGTCAAGCCTGAAGCGCGGCCTTCGGGCGCGATCTCCGTCGAATGGTACAGCCCGAGCGCCGCGTAGACTTGTCCAGTGATCCTTCAGGGCTTAATCGCAGCGCTTTCGCGCGCGTCCACGTTCGACAACGCCTTGACTTTCGCGGGCCGCGATGCGGACTTCTCGCTGACCGAGGGCCTGCACGCCCCACTCCTCGCCGGGCTGCTCAGCCAACGCAGCGCCCAAGCGCTGCTCGTCATCACGGCGACCGGCCGCGAGTCCGAGGCCCTGCGCGACAACCTCGCTGGTTTCGCCTGCGACGCGGAGATCATCGACTTTCCGGCCTGGGAAACCCTGCCGCACGAACGCCTGAGCCCCGGCGCCGAGATCGTCGGCCGGCGCCTGCACGCGCTACGCCGCCTGCGCGAGTGGGAGGAGTCCGCGCCCGAGACGCGCAAACCGCTCATCGTCGTCGCCTCGGTGCGCGCCGCGCTGCAGCCCGTCGCCGACAACCTCACCGACTACGTGCCCGTAGACCTCACAGTGGGGGCCCGCGGCCACGACCTCGCCGCCATCACCCTGCAGCTCGTCAACGTCGCCTACGCGCGGGTCGACATGGTCACCCGGCGCGGCGAGTTCGCGGTACGCGGCGGAATCCTGGATGTCTTCCCGCCCGTGGCGTCGCATCCGTTTCGGGTCGAATTCTTCGGCGACGAGGTCGAGCAGATTCGCGCATTCTCGGTCGCCGACCAGCGGTCCTTCCCCGAGCCGGTCACCAACGTGCTGCTGCCCCCGAGCCGCGAGCTGCTGCTGAGCCCCGCCGTGCGCCAGCGCGCCCGCGAGATGCAGCACGAATTTCCGAGCCTCGCCGGCATGCTCGCCAAAATCGCCGAGGGCATCCCGGTTGAGGGCATGGAGAGCCTCGCTCCCGCCCTCGTCGACCGGCTCGTGCCGATCACCCACTACCTGCCCCTCGAAACCGCCGTCGCCGTCATCTCGCCGGAGCGCGTCGCGAGCCGGGCGATCAGCCTCGCCGAGACCAACCGCGAGTTTCTCTCCGCCGCGTGGAGCGCCGCGACGGCCGGCGCCGACTCGCCGATCGACCTCGAATCCGGCGACTTCCTCACCCTCAGCCGGCTCAAGGACACCGTGAAGTTCAGCCGCCCCGGGGAGCCGTCGTCGAAGCGGGTCTGGTGGACGCTGAGCACGTTCCAGGCCGCGCCGACGGATGCCCCCGCCGGCGACCCCGCGGACCTCGACCGGTACGACATGGACGAACTGCTCACGGTGCGGATCGACGCCACGGCCGTGCCGAGCTTCGCCGGCAGCGTCGAGGGTGCCGTGGGTCACCTCACCGACCGCCTCAAGTCCGGCTGGACGGTCGCGATCGTCGCCCAGGGCGCCGGGCTCGTGGAGCGTGCGGCCGACGTGCTCGCCGAGCACGAGCTGCCCGCCCGCATCGTCACCGAGTTCCCCCTCGAACCGGAGGCCGGTATCGCGTACCTGCTGAAGGCATCCATCGATCATGGTTTTGAGATCCCCGAGACGAAACTCAGCCTGATCAGCGAATCGGAGTTCTACGGCCGCACCGTCGGCTACGACGGCCGGCAGATCAAGAAGCTTGCCAGCCGCCGAAAGAACGTCGTCGACCCGCTGCAGCTGGTCGCCGGCGACCACGTGGTGCACCAGACCCACGGCATCGGCCGATTCCTCGAACTGACCCAGCGGGAGGTGTCGAGCGGTGGCCGCAACCCGGTCAAGACCACCCGCGAGTACCTCGTGCTCGAATACGCGCCCGCCAAGCGGGGGCACGCCGGCGACAAGCTCTACGTACCCACCGACCAGCTCGACCTGGTCAGCCGCTACGTCGGCGGCGAGGCCCCGACGCTCAGCAAGATGGGCGGCAGCGACTGGTCGACCGCGAAGAGCAAGGCCCGGCACGCGGTGCGCGACATCGCCGTCGAACTCGTGAAGCTGTACTCGGCGCGCATGGCGAGCAAGGGCCATGCCTTCGGCCCCGACACGCCCTGGCAGCGCGAGCTCGAGGAGGCTTTTCCGTTCGTGGAGACCCCCGACCAGCTCACCACCATCGACGAAGTCAAAGCCGACATGGAACGGCCCATCCCGATGGACCGGCTGCTCTCCGGCGACGTCGGCTTCGGCAAGACCGAGGTCGCCGTGCGCGCCGCCTTCAAGGCGGTGCAGGAGGGCAAGCAGGTCGCGATGCTCGTGCCCACGACCCTGCTGGTCAGCCAGCACATGGAGACCTTCAAGGAGCGCTTCGCCGGGTTCCCCGTGCACCTGCGTGCTCTCAGCCGGTTCCAGACCGAGAAGGAATCCCGCGAGACGGTCGCCGGCATGCTCGATGGCACAGTGGATGTCGTCATCGGCACCCACCGGCTGCTCTCGCCCTCGATCATCTTCAAGGACCTCGGCCTCGTCATCATCGACGAGGAGCAACGCTTCGGCGTCGAGCACAAGGACGCCCTCAAGAAGCTCAAGACCAACGTCGACATCCTCGCGATGAGTGCCACGCCCATCCCGAGATCCCTCGAGATGGCGGTCACCGGCATCCGTGAAATGTCGACCCTGGCGACCCCGCCCGAAGACCGGCACCCGATCCTCACCTTCGTCGGCCCGTACTCCGAGCGTCAGGTCGCCGCCGCGATCCGGCGCGAGCTGCTGCGCGAGGGGCAGATCTTCTTCGTGCACAACCGCGTGACGAGCATCAACCGGGTCGCGGCGAAACTGGCCGAACTCGTACCCGAAGCCCGCATCGCGGTCGCCCACGGCCAGCTGCCCGAAGCGCAGCTGGAGCAGGTCGTCGGCGACTTCTGGGAGCGCAAGTTCGACATCCTGGTCTCGACGACGATCATCGAAACCGGCCTCGACATCGCCAACGCGAACACGATCATCATCGATCGGGCCGACAAATTCGGGCTCAGCCAGCTGCACCAGCTGCGCGGCCGCGTCGGCCGTGGCCGGGAACGCGCCTACGCGTACTTCCTCTACGACGAGAACAAGCCGCTCTCCGAGACCGCGCACGACCGGCTCGCGACGATCGCGGCGAACAACGAGCTCGGCGCGGGCATGCAGGTGGCGCTGAAAGACCTCGAGATTCGCGGCGCCGGCAACCTGCTCGGCGGCGAACAGGCCGGCCACATCGCCGGCGTCGGCTTCGACCTCTACCTGCGCATGATCGGCGAGGCGGTGTCCACATTCCGCGGCGACGTGGCCGAGGGACAGACCGAGCTGCGGCTCGAACTGCCCGTCGACGCCCACATCCCGCACGACTTCGTCGACAGCGAACGGCTGCGCCTCGAGGGCTACCAGAAGCTGTCGAGCGCGAGTGCGCCATCCGCTGCCGCCGACCAGATCGACCTCGTGCTCGAGGAACTCACCGACCGTTACGGCGAACCGCCGACCCCGGTGCAGAACCTGATCGCCGTGAGCCGGCTGCGCTGGCAGGCCCAGCAGGCCGGCCTCAGTGAGGTCGTCGCGATGGGCTCCAACCTGCGCATCGCCCCGGCAGACCTCGCCGATTCACTGCAGGTTCGCCTGCAGCGGATGTACCCCGGCGCCCGCTACGTGAACGCGACCGGAGCCATCACGGTTCCGATGCCCCGGCCCGGGGGAGTGGCGCCGAACGACGCCGAGCTGATCAGCTGGACGGGGTCGCTGCTGACCGCGCTGTTTCCGAAGCCCGTCGATAGTGTCGTGCCCGCGAGCTGACCACGACGGCGCTGATCACCATGGACAGCGCCGAGCCGATCAGTACCGCGAGCACGGCCTCGTCGATGACCACACGGTCGCCGGCGAAGGCCAGCTCGGCCATCAACAGCGACACCGTGAAACCGATGCCGCCGAGGCACGCGACGACGACGATGTCGATGAAGGCCAGGCCGGGCTTGGATCCCGGTTTCGCATTCTTCATGCCCCGGCGGGCGACGCTTGTGCCGATCCAGCCGAAGAGGGTGATGCCGAGCAGCTTGCCGACCGGAAGCGCGACGACGATTCCCCAGAACGCCGGGCTGATGTCAGACACCGCGATTTGCGGGATCGTGACCATCGCGGCGAAACCGGCGAACAGCGGCAGCACGATGGCGTTGGAGGCCGGTTCGAGCAGGTAGTGCGCGCGCCCGGCCGGGCGGCGGGCCATCACGAGGCCGAGGATCACGCCGGCGATCGTCGCGTGCACCCCGGAGAGGTAGGTGAAGTACCAGGTCAGCACGCCGAGCACCACGAGGGCGCTGATGATCGGCCACTGCGGCTTGCGGCTGAGCACCCAGGTCGCGCGGGGCTTCAGCAGCCGGCTGGTCAGACCGAACAGGGTCGCGGCGATCACGGCGAAGCCGAGAAAGTCGAGGCTCGCGTTGTCGGTGAAGAAGAACGCGATGATCAAAATCGCGACGAGGTCGTCGAGCACGGCGAGGGCCAGCAGGAACACCCGCACGCGGGTGGGGATGCCGCGGCCGAACACGGCGAGCACCCCGATGGCGAAGGCGATGTCGGTCGCGGTGGGAACGGGCCATCCGTTGCTGAAACCGGTGCCCGCCGTGATCAGCAGGTAGATGCCGGCGGGCACCATGACCCCGCCCATGGCGGCGATGGCCGGCAGGCTCGCCTTGCTCACACTGTTCAGATCGCCGATCACGAGCTCGCGCTTGAGTTCGACGGCGACGTTGAAGAAGAAGATGGCGAGCAGGCCGTCGCTGATCCAGTGCCGGATCGAGAGGTCGAGGCCGAAGATGCCGGTGGGCAGAGGCTCGCTCGTGGCGGCGATGAAGCCCGGGCCGAAGGTCAGGTTGGCCAGCACGAGACCGATGGCCGCTGCGATCAGCAGCAGGATGGCCGAGTAACGCTCGGAACGGAGAAAAGTCATGGGGGGAGCCAGTCTGCCCAGCGGTCGCGCCGCCGGATTAGTGCCGAGTGAGGGAGCCGGATGAATGAGGCGCGGAGGGCCTGAGTGGTCGGCACGCACTCCCCAGTTTAGCAGCGGGTGATATTCCAGCGATTTGAGCGAGGCGGTTCAGCAGCGCGAACGACTCGACGGTGACCACGGCGAGAGCCCGCCTACGATTGAAGGACCGTCTCGCCCAAGGAGTTTTCAT
Organism: Cryobacterium melibiosiphilum; assembly: GCF_003602235.1. GTDB lineage: Bacteria > Actinomycetota > Actinomycetes > Actinomycetales > Microbacteriaceae > Cryobacterium > Cryobacterium melibiosiphilum. The sequence continues at coordinate 88,402 of NZ_QZVS01000093.1, read as the reverse complement.
GACCACGCCGCATGCCCCGAGCCCGCTCGACACCCTCATTCAGACCGTCGCCGTGCTGCGCGGCCCGGGCGGATGCGCGTGGGACGCCGACCAGACGCACGCCTCGCTCGTGCAGTACCTCGTCGAGGAAAGCCATGAACTGATCGAGGCGATCGAGGGCGGCACCCGCGAGGAACTGCTCGAGGAGCTCGGCGACGTGCTCTACCAGGTGCTCTTCCACGCCGACCTCGCCTCGAAGACCCCGGGTGAGAATTTCGACATTCAAGACGTCGCCGCGCACCTGAACGCGAAAATGATCGGGCGGCATCCGCACGTTTTCGGCGACCTGACCCTCGCCACCGCGGCGGACGTCTCGGCCGCCTGGGACGGGTTCAAGGCCGAGGAGAAGCCCGAGCGCACGAGCGTGCTCGACGGAATCCCGCTCGGCATGCCCGCGCTGGCCCTGGCCGACAAGGTGCTCGGTCGCGCCCAGAAGATCGGCCTGCTCGAGGTGGACACGTCTTTCCCGCTCCAGATCGAGAGCGAAGACGATCTCGGCCCGTTGCTGCTCGCGATCGTCTCGGCGGCCAAGGCCCGCGGCCTCGACGCCGAGCGGTCTCTGCGCACCGCGCTGCGCGACCTGCAGTCCGAGATCCGCGACCACGAGACGACCTCCGCGACGGATGCCGCCGCTCCCGCTTCAGAGGATGCCTTCGACGCCGGCATCATCGGCCTCCCCCGCTCCTAAGGAGAACCCTGCGGCGGGATTCCGTAGGTCGTCTTGCGGGGTTTCGACCGCGCCACCAGCGGGACCGATCTCGCCGGTTGAGCCTGCGCGCGAAGCGCGCTGGTCGAAACCAAGTGGGCCGACCCTCGGACTGCGGGAGGCCTCAGGCGATGCGGCTGCCGGCGGCCAGGCGGCGGGCCGGCGTGATCGTGCGGCGCCAGGCCCACAACAGCGCGCCGACCGCGAGCGCCACGTGAATCGCGAGCCCGACGAACCAGGACGGCAGCGCGCCGTCGTAGATCTCTTGCTGGGTCGGGCCCGGAACCTGCATCCCCGGATACTCACCCGAGTAGCTGTCGTATCCGTTCGCGGCCTCGTCACACGCGTCGTACTCCGTGGCCAGCTCCGGCGGCGTCTGCGCCTGCCGCACGCTCACGGCGATCCAGCCGAAGGAGTCGCTCGGGGAGCCGTTCTCGTCGAAGACGCCGGGGGAGGCATCCGCCACCACGACGTAGGGGTTCGCGGCGAGAATCCACCAGTAGTAGTCGAAGCGCGGGGTCTCGTAGGTCGTCGTCTCGGGCACGCCACAGACGACGTTGGACTGCTCGCCGGTCTCCGGGTCGAAGTCGGAGCTGAGCACGGGTGTGAACGTGCTCGTCACCGTCGCCTTGGTCGCCGCTCCCAGCAGCCCGAACGCGATGAGGGTGCCGAGGCTGAGCGCTGCCACCAGCAGGTAGGTCACGACGATCGAGAACAGCGGCCGGATGACCACGCCGGAGAGCCCCACGCCGATCGCCGCGATGACGCCGAGTTCGATCGCGAGCACCAGGATCGACGTGCCGATCGTGGCGGCCGACACCTCCCCGGCACTCACCGCGAAGATCAAAAAGGGCACGGATGCCGCCAAAAACGCGAGCGAGGTGATCCACGCGGCCACGAACTTGCCGAGCACGAGCTGTCCGGCGCTGATCAGGGTCACCTGGGTGGTCGCGAGGGTGCCCGCGTCCCGGTCGCCGTTGACGGCGTTGCCGCTGAGCGCGGGCGAGACGAGCGTTCCGAGCAGCAACACGAAGAACACGATCATCGAGAAGACGCCACCGCCGCCCACGTACTCTGCGGCCGTCGCGTACCAGAGCAGCGTCGTCACCAGTGCGACGAGCAGCACGAAGATACCCAGCAGCACATACCAGGCCTTGCCGCGCACCCGCTGGCGCAGTTCGAGGGTGACGATCAGCCAGAGGCCCGACATCCAGTCGGCGAACGATGCCGCCCCTTCGGCGGGTGCGCCGTTCGTGGGGGTGTTCGTCGCGGCCGTCATGAGGCGATCTCCGTCGTGCTGGTCGGGCGGTTGAGGTCGAGAAAGGTGTGTTCGAGGTTGCCGACGGCCGGGCCGAAGTCGCACACCGGCACATCCGCTCGAATCAGCCGCCCGAGCAGCTCGGCGGCGGCGACCTCCCCGGTCACCTGCACGAGGGTGCCGAGCTTGTCGACGCTCGTGATGCCGGGGGAGACCCCGATCGTCGTCAGCGCTGCGGCGAGGGCCGGCGCATCGAGCGAGCGGATGCGCCACGCCCGGGAACTCGCACCGGCGCGGGCGAGCGCTTCCGGGCTGGCCGTGCGCCCCTTCGTCAGGTACACCGCGGCGTCGGCCATCTCGTCGAGCTCGGCGAGCACGTGGCTGGAGACGAGCACCGCGGTGCCCTCGCCGGCGAGGCGGCGCACGAGCTCACGCAGGTTGATGCGGGCGGCCGGGTCGAGGCCCGATGCCGGCTCGTCGAGCAGCAGCACCGACGGGGAGTGCACGAGCGCTCGGGCGAGGCTCAGGCGCTGCTTCTGGCCGCGGGACAGTACCCGCGAGGGCCGATCGGCAAGCTCTTCGAGACCGGTCAGGGCGATGAGTTCTTCGGCGCGGGCGGCTGCCGCCGGTCGGCTCAGGCGGTACATGCGCCCGGTGGTTTCGAGCGCGGCCCGCACGGTGAGGGTCGGCCAGGAGCCGAGCACGTCGGGCATCCAGCCCATGCTCGCCCGCACCAGCTGCGGCTGCGTCGCCGGGTCATGGCCGTTCACCGTTATGGTGCCGGCGTCGGGCGCGAGCAGGGTCGCGAGCATCAGCATCAGGGTGGTCTTGCCGGAGCCGTTCGGCCCGATGAGCGCCGTGACCGAGCCCGGCGGAATGCTGAGGGTGGCATCGGCGACCGCCTGAACGCTGCCGAAAGCACGGCTCACGCCGCTGACCTGAATACCGAGCTGCATCGCGTCCCCCATGGTTGCCGATCGTGGTTGACCCCGAGTCTAGGGGGTCCCTATTCGGGTCTCACTATCCGAGGCCGCACGCGCGTTCGGGGTGATTCCGGCCTCGAAGCGGATGCCGCGGCGCAGCCCGCCGCGCCCGACCTGAGACAATTAATCCATGGCGACACCAGTAACCCCTCCCCGTGGCATGCGCGACTTCCTCCCCGCCGACAAGGCCGCGCGCGAGCACGCGCTCGGCATCATTCGGCAGAGCTTCGCCTCCCACGGCTTCGACGAGATCGAAACCCCCGTCATGGAGGACTCCGCCCGCCTGCACTCCGGCCTCGGCGGCGACAACGAAAAGCTCGGCTTCGCGGTTCTGAAGCGCGGTCTTTCCGCCGCGGATGTCGCATCCGCCGCCGACACCGACAACGTGCTCGCGCTCGCCGACCTCGGCCTGCGCTTCGACCTGACGGTGCCCCTGGCCCGTTTCTATGCCAGCCACCGCGCCGAGCTGCCGACGGTGTTCCGTGCAATCCAGATCGCTCCGGTCTGGCGGGCCGAACGCCCGCAGAAAGGCCGCTTTCGCCAGTTCGTGCAGTGCGACATCGACATCATCGGCGAATCCGGCCCGCTCGCCGAGATCGAGCTCATCACGGCGACGAGCGCGACCCTCGACGCGCTCGGCCTCGCGGGGTGCTCGATCCGTATCAACGACCGCCGCATCCTGACCGGGCTGCTCGCCCACTGGGGCGTCACTGCGGACGCCGGCGAACGCGCCCTGATCACCCTCGACAAGCTCGACAAGATCGGCGTCGCCGGCGTTGTCGCCGAACTCGAGGCCCTCGGCATCATCGGCGCGGGCGTCACCCCCGACGCGGCAACCGAGACCCTGACCGCCCTCGGTGCCGGCGGCTGGACGCTCGGAACCGACGCTGCAGGCGAGGCCCCCGCCTGGCTCGACGCCGCCGCGTTCGCCGACCTCGAAGCACTGCGCGCCGCCCTGCCCGGCGTCGACCTCGTCTTCGACCCGACCCTCGTGCGCGGCATGGGCTATTACACCGGAACGATCTTCGAAATCGCCCATCCCGATCTCGGCTACTCCCTCGGCGGCGGCGGCCGCTATGACGGCATGATCGGCCGTTTTCTCGGCACGGATGTCCCCGCCTGCGGTTTCTCGATCGGTTTCGAACGCATCGTGGACCTGCTCGGAGCGGATGCGGCATCCGCTGACCGTGCGGTGGTGCTCGTGCACGAGAAAGACGCCGACCCGGCTCGCCTCGTGGCGCTGAAGACCGCCCTCGTCGAGACCGGCCTGCGGGTGCGACTGGAGAAGCGCACGAAGAACCTGAAGGCCCTCCTCGAGCGGGCCGGAGCGGCCGGCTACGGACGCTTCGCCATGGTCGGGGACGACACCGTCGATGTGGGTGCCCTCGAATTCAAGGCACTCGGCTCCTAACCCGGGCCCTCACCCGGGCCGGTCAGGGAACCGGCCGGAGCCACTGGTTAGACTGACACCGGATTACAGCGTTGTTTTCCTTGACTCACCCCGACTCACCCCAACACCCAGAAGCAGGAGATAGTTGTGGCCCTTATTGAGGCAGTAGACGCACGCGAAATTCTCGACTCCCGAGGCAACCCGACCGTCGAGGTCGAGGTTCTTCTTTCGGACGGCACCGTCAGTCGGGCCGCCGTTCCCTCCGGAGCCTCCACCGGCGCCTTTGAGGCCTACGAGCTTCACGACGGCGACAAGTCGCGGTACATGGGCAAGGGTGTGCTCAAGGCCGTTGACTCCGTCGTCGACGAGCTCGGGCCGGCGGTCGAAGACATCGACGCGACCGACCAGCGCGTCGTCGACGCGGTGCTGCGCGAGACCGACGGCACCGATAACAAGGAGCGCCTCGGCGCCAACGCCATCCTCGGCGTCAGCCTCGCCGTGGCCAAGGCCGCCGCCAGCTCGGCCGGCCTGCCGCTGTTCCGCTACCTCGGCGGCCCGAACGCGCACACCCTGCCGGTGCCGATGATGAACATCATCAACGGTGGCTCCCACGCCGACAACGACGTGGACATCCAGGAATTCATGATCGTGCCGCTCGGCGCCGAGACCTTCAGCGAAGGCCTGCGCTGGGGCGTCGAGACCTACCACGCCCTCAAGGGCCTGCTCAAGTCGAAGGGCCTCTCCACCGGCCTCGGCGACGAGGGTGGATTCGCTCCGAACCTGCCGAGCAACCGCGCCGCGCTCGACCTCATCGTCGAAGCCATCGAAATCGCCGGCTACACGCCCGGCACCGACATCGCCCTGGCCCTGGACTGCGCCGCGAGCGAGTTCTTCAAGGATGGCGTCTACCACTTCGAGGGCAAGGAACTCTCTGCCTCCGAGATCGTCGCCTACTACGCCGAGCTCGTCGAGACCTACCCGCTCGTTTCCATCGAGGACCCGCTCGAAGAAGACGACTGGGACGGCTACGTGCACCTCACCGCCCAGCTCGGCGACAAGGTACAGATCGTCGGCGACGACCTGTTCGTCACCAACCCGGAGCGCCTCGCCAAGGGCCTGAACCTCGGCGCCGCGAACTCGATCCTCGTCAAGGTCAACCAGATCGGTACCCTCACCGAGACGCTCGACGCCGTGGCCCTCGCCCAGCGCAACGGCTACACCGTCGTGATCTCGCACCGCTCCGGCGAGACCGAGGACACCACGATCGCCGACCTCGCTGTCGCGACCGACTCCGGCCAGATCAAGACCGGCGCCCCGGCCCGCAGCGAGCGCGTCGCCAAGTACAACCAGCTGCTGCGCATCGAAGAAGAGCTCGGCGAGGCCGCGGTCTACGCCGGCCGTTCCGCGTTCCCGCGATACACCAAATAACACGAAAACCCGCACCACCAGCACCACCGGGTCCTCTCCGCCACGCGCGGGGAGGACCCCTCCCACACCCGTAACCCGCAGCAGCCGTCCCGCCGAAAGGAGCCGTCGTGAGCCGCACTCCGCCCGGCCGCTCCCGTATGCGTTCGAACACGCCGCCCCCGGTCGACCCGGATACGGTCGAAACGCCCGTCGCCGGCTGGCTGCGCGGCATCCGCTTCTCAGGTTTTTCGCTGATGATGATGGGAATCCTGGTGATGGCCGTCGTCGTTCTCGCGCCGAGCCTGCGCACCTATGCCGAACAACGCCAGGAGATCAACCGGCTCAGCGCGAGCGTGGACGACCAGCGCACCGAGGTCGACGACCTCGAAATCGAACGTGACCGCTGGGACGACCGCACCTTCGTGACCACCCAGGCCCGGGAGCGACTGAGCTACGTGCTGCCTGGGGACATCAGTTTTCTCGTGATAAATGACCTCCCGGTGGCCGCCGGCCAGGCGGATGCCCCGCCCGTCAGCGCCGAAATCCAGGACACCGATATCGATTGGCTTGATTCCATGTTTGCCTCTGTGATGACCGCCGGGCTCGCGCCCGAGGCCGCCGCCCCCACGTCTGACGCCGCCGTGCCCGGCACCACCGTTCCCGAGGTCACCCCGTGACCCGGCCGCCGTTCGAGCCCTTCACCGAGGCCGACATCGCGACCGTGACCGCCCAGCTCGGACGCCCGGCCCGCGACGTCGTCGGCATCCCCGCGCGCTGCGTCTGCGGCGCCCCGACGGTGGTGGCGACCGCGCCCCGACTGCACGACGGCACGCCCTTCCCCACGCTGTACTACCTCTGCCACCCCGGGGCGACGGCCGCGATCAGCGCGCTCGAAGCGACCCAGGTCATGAACGAGTACAACGCGTTGCTTGCCGAGGACGAGTCCGTGCGCGAGGCCTACGCCGCCGCCCACGCGAGCTTCCTGGCCGATCGTGAAACGCTCGGGACCGTGCCCGAAATCGCCGGCATCTCCTCGGGTGGCATGCCCACCCGGGTGAAGTGCCTGCACGCCCTCGCGGCGCACTCCCTGTCGGCGGGCCCGGGCGTCAACCCGATCGGCGACCTCGCGCTCGCCCGCGCGAACTGGTCCCCGACCGTGTGCGTCTGCCTCGACTACACCGCGAATACCGACACCACGAATACCGACACCACGAATACCGACACCGCATGACCCGACGCGCGACGAGGCTGTGGCGCCGCATCGGCGTGGGCATCGGGCTGACCCTGGCGCTGACCCTGGTCGGCGGCTCCGTCGTGCTCGATGCCCCGGCGGCGCGCGCCGACCAGATTCGCGATATGTCCTACTGGCTGACCGATTACGGCTTCACGAAAGCATGGGAGACCACCCGAGGCGCCGGCGTCACCGTGGCGATCATCGATACCGGAGTCGACGGCAGCATCCCCGAATTGAATGGTGCCATCGTCGGGGGAACGGATGTCTCGGGTATCGGCTCCTCCAACGGCCAGACCCCGGTCGGCGTGAATCCCGCTCACGGTACCCTCGCCGCATCACTCCTGGCCGGCCGCGGCACCGGCGAGGAATCCGGGCTGCTCGGTGTTGCCCCGGAGGTGTCGCTCCTTGCCGTCTCGGTGGCCCTGGGCACCAGCGAATCCACCGTGAGCAACGACGACCAGATCGCCGAGGGCATCCGCTGGGCCGTGGACAATGGCGCCGACGTCATCAACATGTCCCTCACCCGCAACACCCTGGACTGGCCCGAAAGCTGGGACAGCGCGTTTCTCCACGCGTTCGACAACGATGTGATCGTCGTCGCGTCCGCGGGCAACCGGGGCAGCGGCACCGAGGAGGTCGGAGCTCCGGCGACCATGCCCGGCGTGCTGACCGTCGGCGGCGTCGACCGCGGCAAGGAGGCCAGTTTTGACGCGTCCACCCAGGGCATCACGATCGCCGTCGCCGCGCCGAGTGAAGAGCTGGTCGGCGTGACCGTGGGCGGCGGCTACGTGCAGTGGGGCGGTACGAGCGCGGCGGCCCCGATCGTTGCGGGCCTCGTCGCACTGGTGCGGGCCGCACACCCGAACCTCGACGCCTCCGAGGTCATCAACCGGGTCGTCGCGACCGCAGACGCCAACGGTCACGACGTGCCGAGCCCGATCTATGGCAACGGCCTCATCAACGCCGCCGAAGCCGTCGCCGCATCGGTGCCGCGCGCCTACGGCCAGACCCCGGCCGAGCAGCTGAGCGAGTGGATCCACCTGCACCGTCGCGCCGACACCGCAACGGAATCCGTGCCGACGGCCGAACCGCTGCCGCCACGTGAGGTAGCGCCCGACCCGGCGCTGCCGACACGGAATGTGGTCTCCGCGTGGCTGCCGACACCGCTCACGGTGACGTACATTACTGTTCCGCTCCTCGTGCTCGTGGGATTTGGTACTCTAGTAGTGCTGCTCGGCACTGGAGCCACTCGGCATATCAGGCGAATTCGGCGAAAACCGTAAGCATTCGCGCATCAGAATCATGTAGGAGGCCTTTTCATCGTGCCCAAAATTCTCATCGTCGGTGGTGGCTACGCCGGTTTTTATACCGCGTGGAAGCTTGAGAAATGGCTGCGATCCGGTGAAGCCGAGGTCACCATGGTTGACCCGCTTCCGTACATGACGTACCAGCCCTTCCTCCCCGAGGTCGCTGCCGGATCCATCGAACCGCGCCACGCGGTCGTCGCTCACCGCCGTCACCTGCAGAAGACGAACGTTGTCGCTGCCAAGGTCACCTACATCAACCACGCCGAGAAGACCGCGACGATCACGCCGCCGATCGGTGAGCCCTACGAGTTCGCCTACGACATCGTCGTGGTGACCGCTGGCGCCGTCTCGCGCACCTTCCCGATCCCGGGTGTCGCCGACCAGGCCATCGGCCTCAAGACCATCGAAGAGGCCGTCGCGATCCGCGACACCGTGCTGCGCAACTTCGACCTCGCGGCGGCCCTCCCGGCCGGCCCTGAGCGTGAACGCCTGCTCACCTTCGTCGTTGTCGGTGGCGGTTTCGCCGGCATCGAGGCTTTCGCGGAGCTGCGCTCCTTCGCGACGTCGCTGCTCACCAAGTACCCCGAGATCAGCTTCGATGAGACGCACTTCCACCTCATCGAGGCCATGGGCCGCATCATGCCCGAGGTGTCGCTCAAGACGAGCCTCTGGGTCATCGAGAACCTCGCCGGCCGTGGCGCGCAGATCCACCTCGACACGCAGCTGAAGAGTGCCGTCGACGGCAAGATCGAGCTCTCCACCGGAGAGATCTTCGAGACCGACCTCATCGTCTGGACCGCCGGCGTCATGGCGAACCCGTCGATCGTGCGTCACACCGACCTTCCGATCGAAGAGCGCGGCCGGGTTCAGACCCGCGCCGACCTGCGCGTCGGAACCGAAGACGACATCGTGCAGGACGCCTGGGCGGCCGGCGACGTCAGCTGCGTGCCCGATCTCAGCGGCGGCGGCGTCGGCGGCAACTGCGTGCCCAACGCGCAGCACGCTGTGCGCCAGGGCAAGCTCATGGCCAAGAACATCGTCGCCGTCTTGCGCGGCGAAGGCGCCAAGGAGTACAACCACAAGAACCTCGGAGCCGTTGCCGGCCTCGGCGTCGGCGTGGGTGCCTTCCAGAGCGGCAAGTTCGCCATGACCGGTCTTCTCGCCTGGTTCGCGCACCGCGGCTACCACGGCCTCGCGATGCCGAGCTTCGAGCGCAAGTTCCGCGTGATCTGGGGCTGGGTGAACAACTTCTTCCTCGGCCGCGACATCGTCTCGCTCGGCGCCACGCAGACGCCGCGCGCGGTCTTCCAGGAGTTCGCATCGCGTCCGAAGCCCCCGGCCGAGGCGGCCCCCGCCGCCGCGGCCCCGGTCAAGACCACGGCCCCGCGCGCACCCCGTGCGCCGCGCAAGCCCACGGTGAAGGCCGCTGCTCCGACGACGGATGCGCCGGCATCCGCTGCCCAGGCCGCTCCCGTCGCCGAGACCGCCAAGGTCGACGCGAAGTAGCCAGCACCACCTGCACCCCGCGGAGCGCACAGCGCTTCGCGGGGCGCGCCCCCGTAGCCCAATCGGCAGAGGCAGACGACTTAAAATCGTTACAGTCTGGGTTCAAATCCCAGTGGGGGCACCACGAATCGACCTGCGCGGTAAAGCCGACAGTCAGGAATCCGCGTGCAGCTGGCTGATCGTCTTGTCTACCCGGCGGCTGCGAGTGTCCTCGGCCTTCGCCTCGGCGATGCCGCGAGCGAGTTCTTTCTGCTGGCTGTACGACAGCTTCTGCCAGGCCGCGGTTGCCGCGGGATCGGCCGCGAGTGCGACGGCGAGCGATTCCGGCACCTCGACCACGCGGGGCGCATCGTCGCGCTCGATCAGGACCTCGACCGTGTCTCCTCCGCCGAAGCCCGACGCGGCCCGGTGCTCAGAACTCAGCCCGACCAGATTTCGGCCGCCCATCACGGCCGTTCTGTTGCGGTAGCTGTAGCCGCCGTTCAGCGTGACGACGACGGGAACGCGCTTACCGCCGAGCTCGGCGACGACCTCGTCGGGGATCACGATGCCGACGTTGTTGCCGAGCTGCAGCAGGTCTGTGGTGAATCGGGGCATGGGTCCAGTCCGTTCTGGTCGCAATCCGAAAGCGACCATGCTAGCGCGGTCGTCCGGGTCGCATCTCTCCCGAATGCCGCAGCGGTTCAGCCGAGGCGGTCGAGGTAGCGCAAAATGATGCCCTCGCGCAGCGCCCACGGCGAGACCTCGAGCTCGTCGGTGCGAAATGCTCGCATCGCCTCACTCAGCACAATGCCGCCGGCGACGATCTGAAAGGTGCGGTCGGCGGTGATGCCGGGCAGGGCCGGGCGGGCGTCGGCCGGAATGCGCGCGAGGCGCGGTACCCAGTTGTCGAGTTCGGTGCGGCTGAGGCGCAGCCGGCCGCCGGAGCCGAAGCCGTCGGAGGTCGATCCCGCGAGCCGGGCGAGCGAGCGGATGGCTTTGGACGACCCGACCACGTGGTCGGGCGCGGGAAGCGCCGAAAAGGCCGCGACGGCATCCGTCAGCAGCGCAGCGGCGTGCTCGTGCAGTTTGCGCACCTGGCCCGGCAAGGGGGGATCGTCGTGCAGGAACCCGATTGTCGACCGGCCGGCGCCGAGTGGCAGTGAGATGGCCACGTCGGGGTTCTCGCCCGACCCGGCCGCGATCTCGAGCGAGCCGCCGCCGATGTCGAAGAGCAGGATGTTCTCGGCCGACCAGCCGTACCAGCGCCGCACGGCCAGAAACGTCAGCCGTGCTTCGTCCTCGCCCGACAAGACCTGCAGCGCCACCCCGGTCTCTTTTTCGACCCGTGCCAGCAGCTCGGGACCGTTGGTCGCCTCGCGCAGCGCCGAGGTTGCGAAGGGCAGCAGCTCGTCGATGTGATGTTTTGCGGCCACATCGGCGGCGTTCTGCACCGCCGTGAGCACGGCCTGAATGCCCTCCTTGGTGATGGCTCCCTCGGGAGTGAGATACCGCATCAGGCGCAGGACCGACTTGTCGGTGGCCATCGGCACCGGCGGAGCACCGTTATGGGCGTCGACAACGAGCAGATGGACGGTATTCGACCCGACGTCGAGGACTCCTAAGCGCACACTCTGACGATAGCGCGCGCTAGGCCTGCGTCGGAGCCACGAACCGTTGCCACGCCCAGGCACCGCAGCTGAGGGCGGCGAAAGCGGCGGCGGCAACCCACAACAGCGCGATCGTGCCGTCGCTCTGCCAGACGGCAACGACGGGGGAGAGCACGCCGAACAGCACGGTGAGCGCCGCGAGGGTCAGCCCGACCCAGACCAGCGGCGACCATGACAGGATGCTGCGGCCGCTGGTGCTGCCGATCGGCACGAGGATGAACACCGCCGAGCCGATCGCAGCGAGCACCAGGGTGTTGACGATCTCCGCGACCAGGGCTGTGCCGAAGTTCTCGGCGGCGGGCAGCACTCCCAGCACGAACCAGCCGAACACGGCCAGAGCGATCAGGCTCGCGGCCCGCACGGTGGCCAGCTGGCCACGGTGCGCCGGAGTGGCTCCGGCGACCACGGTCACGCTGCCGAGCAGGCCGAACAGCAGCGCCGGTTCCACGCCGAAGACCCGGGAACCGATCGCGGTGAGAAAGATCAGCAGCAGATAACGCGGCAGAAACGTGATGGTGGCATCGAGCTTCAGCACCCGCGAACTCCACGACAACGGGGCGATGGATGCGACGAGGTTGACCAGGAAAAGGGCGATCACCACGGCGACGAGTAACCGCAGGTACGCCGGTTCGCTGACGATCGGGCCGGAGAGCATGACGAGTGTCGCTGCCGCTACGAGTGCCGCTGCCCCCAGCAGCCAGCGGTTCAGCCGCACGGTGGGCGCGGTCTCGAACTCCTCGCGCACCCGGTTGCGGCCGGCGAGCGAGCTTCCGCGCCAGAACGGCCGACCGTGGCGTGCGCGCGTGATCGTGCCGGCGAGCAGCCGGGCCGGAACCGCCAGCAGCAGTACGGCGCCGACGGCGAACAGCACCGCCTGCAGCCAGGGGTAGTCGGAGCCGGTGAAGGGGGAGACGACCGCCGTCGTGAACCGCGTCGGATCGTTCCAGGTGCCGGGCTGCAGCGCGGCTAGGTCATCGCCTGGGTCGTCGGACGGGGCCGCTTCGGGTGTGCCCGGGGTCGTCGGCACCGGGGTGCTCGGAGCCGTCGTGGCGCTGTCGGTGGGGTTCGGGGCATCCGTCGCGTCATCGGTCGGAGCCGACGTGGTCGCTCCCGGCTGGGTCGGTGTGGTCGACGCCGAGGGGGACGGGCTCGCCGAAACTTCGGCGTAGAGCACCGACACGGCCGGGCTGCCGCCGCTCAGGTTGCCGGCCTCGTCCTCTTGCGCGGCGATCACGTTGTAGGTGCCCGCGGCGACGCCCCCGGCCGAGCACTGCCAGGCACCGCCGGATACGACGGCCGTGCACACCGAATACGCCCCGGCGAAGACGGTCACCGTGGCGCCGGTTTCACCGGTACCGGAGTACACCGCCCCCGCCGTGGACAGCCGCGCGCCGTCCCGCGGTGAGGCCAGCGCCGGCGCCGCGGGCACGTCCAGGTCGAACCGCACCGTCACGGGTGCGCTGTCGTTCGACGACGACGGCCCGCTGATGCTCTGTTTGGTCTGGCTGGCCGTGACGGCCACGCTGCCGCTGGCCAGAGTTCCCTCGATGAAGCACGCCCAGTGCCCGCCGGTGTCGGCGGTGGCCACGCAGGTCTGGCCGTTGGGCAGCACGGGCGAGACGGATGCGCCGGGCTCGCCGGTTCCGCGCACCATGCCGTTTGAGGCAGACTGGCCGCTCGGGCCGCCGAGAACCGTCGGGGCGCCGAGCACCGACACGGTGATCTGGTCGTTCAGCTGGGACTGCCCGGTGACCACGACGCGCAGCACGACGGATGCTCCGTTGGGCAGATTCGCGTCGCAGGTCCAGGTCGTCGTCCCGTCGGGCCTGATGATGCAGAGCGGATCTCCGCCGGTGGGCGAGAGCAGCTGGACTTCCTGGTCGGCCTCCCGGGTTCCTGCGACGGTCGTCGTGGAGCGCCCGATGAAGACGCCGTCCGGGGGACTCGAAATCGTCGGAACGCCTTCGAGCGTCGGCGACGGGGTGGGAGTCGTCGTGGCGGCGCGAGGCTCAATCGTCGTCGATTCTTCCGACACCGCTGAGACCGACACCCCGGAGAGCGCTGCCGCGGGGCCGGCTTCGGCGAGGACCGGGCCGAGAACCACGGCTGCGAGCACCGCAGCGGCTACAAGCGTGAAAGAGGATTGGCGAAGCCGCACTGATCTCGTCAGTAGTTTTCGCCACGATCCGGTCACGCGCCTCCCCGTCCCCCCATTTCACGGGGATACCGACGGAATGTCAATCTCTTGAAGGCGTCGGCACGACACGAAGCCTCATTCGTTATGCGGCAGACTGGCGAGGTCCGGTCGACGCGACCGACCACGCAGCCCGTGCGGCCGAGGGAAAGGCGGGCCGATGACCACCAGCGGCAGCATCTGGCGCAATTGGGCCCGCACCGAAGCCGTGCGGCCGGTGCGTGTCGAGCGACCGACGACGCCCGCCGCCGTTCAGCGCGCGGTGATCGCCGCCAGCCGAGCGGGCCTGCTCATCAAAGCGGTCGGATCCGGACACAGCTTCTCCGGCGTGGCGGTGGCCCCCGGGGTCCTGCTCGACCTGCACGACCTCGGCGGGCTGCTCGGCGTTGACCCCCACACGCAGCAGGCCACTTTCGCCGCGGGTACGCCGCTGCACCGCATTCCGGCGCTGCTGAAGCCGTGGGGCCTGGCCCTGCAGAACCTCGGTGACATCGATCGCCAAACGGTCGCCGGGTCCACCTCGACCGGCACCCACGGCACCGGCGGCAGCTTCGGCGGGCTCTCGACCCGCGTCGTGGCGCTCACCCTGGTGACCGGCGACGGCTCCCTGCTGCACGTGAGCACGACCGAGAATTCCGACCTGCTCCCGGCGGCGCGTATCGGGCTGGGCGCCCTCGGCGTGATCGTCGACCTCACCGTGCAGTGTGTGTCCGCGTTCCTCCTGCACGCCGTGGAGGGCTCCGAACCGCTCGACGATGTGCTCGGAAGCTACCTCGAACGCACCGAACGGGCCGACCACTTCGAGTTCTACTGGTTTCCGCACACGCAGGCGGCGTTGACCAAGACCAACACCCGGCTTCCACCCGGGGCGGAACGCAGCGACCATAAACGGCTGGCGCGTTGGTTCGACGACGGGTTCGTCGCCAATGACGTCTACCGGGCGACCTGCGCCCTGGGATCCGTGGTGCCGGCTGTGGTTCCCGGCATCAATCGGCTCGCCGAGCGCATCATCGGTCGCCACGAGTACACGGATGCCTCGCACCGCATATTCGTGTCGCCGCGCCGTGTACGCTTTCGCGAAATGGAATATGCCCTGCCGCGCGCGGCCGTTCCGGCGGCGATGCGTGAGCTGCGCCGACTCATCGAGCGCAGCCGCTGGATGCTGTCTTTCCCCGTCGAGGTGCGTTCCGCGGCCGCCGACGACGCCTGGCTGTCGGGCGCCTACGGTCGGGACACCGGTTACATCGCCGTGCACCGGTACTGGCGGGAGGACCCGGCTCCGTTCTTTCGTGACGTCGAGGCGATCATGCTCGCCCACGACGGGCGGCCGCACTGGGCCAAGCTCCACGAGCAAACGGCCGACTCGCTGCGCCCGATGTACCCGCACTTCGACGATTTCCTGCGCGTTCGTGACAGGCTCGACCCGGAGCGACGCTTCAGCAACCCCTATCTGGAAAGAGTCCTCGGACGATGAACCCCCGCACCACGAAACCTTGCTCTCTGAACTCCCGCACCGTGACGACCCGATGACGACCCCCGCCGCACGCGACTGGCCGCACCGGGCCGCCGAACTCGGCGGCCTGCTGCCCGACGGCTTCTCGGTGGGGGTGTCGTCCTCGGCCTTCCAGATCGAGGGGGCTGCCCGCGACGGTGGTCGCGGCGAGTCGGTCTGGGACGTCTTCACCAGCCAGGGCGGCACCGCCGCGGCCGGGCGAATCCGGGGAGGCTCCAACGCGTCCGTCGCCAGCGACCACGTCAACCGTTACGTCGAAGATGCCAAGCTGCTGCGCGACCTGGGCGTGGACACCTACGCGTTCTCGCTGGCCTGGCCCCGCCTGCAAGCGGATGCCCGCGGCGCCCTGAACGCCGCCGGCCTGGCGTTCTACGATCGCCTGCTCGACGAGCTGCTGGCCGCCGGCATCCGCCCCCGGGCCACGCTCTCGCACTGGGACCTGCCCGCCACCCTGCGCGGCGGCTGGATGAACCGCGACACCGCTGGCCGGTTCGGCGACTACGCCCACGAGGTGGGGGCGGCGCTCGGCGACCGCATCGACTCCTGGGTGACGCTGCACGAACCCGCCACGGTCACCGTCGGCGGCTACGGAATCGGCGTGCACGCCCCCGGCCGGGCATTGCTCTTCGACGCGCTGCCCGCGGCCCACCACCAGCTGCTCGCGCACGGCCTCGCCGTGCAGGGCCTGCGCGCCGCCGACGTGCGCGGCGGCATCGGCCTGGTCAACGCCTACTCGCCGGTGCTGTCCGCGACCGACCGCGACGAGGACCGCTCTTACGCCGACCTCGTCGACCTGCTCTACAACCGGGTTTTCGCCGACCCGGTGCTGCTCGGCCGCTACCCCGACCCGCTCGAACCGTTCGCCGTCGAACTGCGCACCCTGCTCGAGGCCGACCCCGCCGACCTCCGCACGATCCACCAGCCGCTGGACTTCTACGGCGTGTCCTACGTGCAGCCCACCCGCATCAAGGCCGGTCAGCCGCGTTCGGCCGTGCACGCGGTTGACCCGGATGCCCCGGCCGCGCCGGTCATTCCGGGCGCCGCCGCCCGGGCACGGCTGCCCTTCCACGCCGAGAAGCTGCGCGAGTTCCGGGTGACCGGCGACGGGGCATCCGTCGCCCCGGAATTCCTCGGCGTCGCCCTTGAGCAGCTGCAACAGCGCTACGGCGCCGCCCTGCCGCCGGTGTGGGTCACCGTCGGCGCGAGCACGGGCGAGGCAGCGGATGCCCGCGGCGCCGTGCACGACCCGCTGCGGATCGACTACCTGGCCGAGCACCTCGTGGCGGCACTCGCCGCGGTGCGGCCCGGAGGGGCCGCCGAAGGACTCGACCTGCAGGGCTTTCTGGTGCGCTCGATCCTCGACGGCTTCGAGTGGGAGGCCGGCTACACCGCGCGCTACGGCCTCGTGCACGTCGCCTTCGCCGATTCCCCGCGGGTCGGCACCCGCACCCCGAAGAGCTCCTATCGCTGGCTGCAGGACGTGCTCGCGAACCGCTAGCGCCGCGCCGCCGGGTCAGGGCGTGCGGCGGCGCAGGGTGACGGAGCCGAGTATCACCGCGCCCACGATCCACGCGCCGATGATCAGCAGTTCGCCAACGACGTAGGCGGAGTCCTCGGAGGCCGCCGCCACGGCCTGCAGCGCATCGATCGCGTGCGAGAGCGGAAGCCAGTCGCTGATCACGCGCAGCACGTTGGGCAGCTGGTCGCGCGGCAGGAAGAGCCCGCCGAGCAAAATCTGGGGGAACACCAGCAGGGGCATGAACTGCACGACCTGAAACTCGGTGCGCGCGAAGGCGCTCGCGAGCAGGCCGAGGGTCGTGCCGAGCACGGCATCCGCTACCGCGACGGCCAGCAGCAGCCAGATCGAGCCGGCGATCTCGAGGCCGCACACCCACACCGCGAAGGCCACGGCCACGGCGGACTGCACCACGGCGAGCAGCCCGAAGGCGAGCGTATAGCCGAGAATCAGGTCGCCCCGGCCGAGCGGCATCGACAGCAGGCGTTCGAGGGTGCCGGTGCGACGCTCGCGCAGGGTCGTGATGCTCGTCACGAGGAACATCACGATGAACGGGAACAGCGCGATCAGCGCCGGGCCAATGGTGTCGAACACCGGGGTGTCGGAGAACATCCACGCCATCAGCCCGATCAGCACGCTCGGCACCACGAGCAGCAGCCCGATCGTGCGGGGGTCGTGGCGTACCTGGGACAGCACCCGGCCGGCGGTCGCGAGGGTGCGGCGCGGGTTCATGAACGGTTCCCGTCGGTCGACGCGTGCCGCGCTCGGCGTGGCCGGGCCGGTGCGTCCGGCGACGGATGCTGGTCCGGCGACGGATGCTGCCCGATCAGCGCGAGGAACGCCGACTCCGTGTCGGCGGTTCCGGTGGCGGCCAGCAGCCCCGCGGGAGTGTCGTCGGCGAGGATCTCCCCGCCGCGCATCAGCAGCAGTCGATCACACCGGGCGGCTTCGTCCATGACATGGCTGGACACCAGCAGGCTCGTGCCGGTGGCGGCCAGCCGGTGGAACAGCTCCCACAGCTCCACGCGCAGCACCGGGTCGAGTCCGACGGTCGGCTCGTCGAGCACGAGCAGCTCGGGTGAGCCGAGCAGCGCCCCGGCGAGCGAGACACGGCTGCGCTGGCCGCCCGAGAGCGACGCGACGAGCTGGCCGGACTGCCCGCCGAGGTCGGTCGCCTCGATCACCCGATCCACATCCTGACGCGGGGCGCCGAGCACGGCCGCGAAGTACTGCAGGTTCTGCCGCACGGTCAGGTCGTCGTAGACGCTGGCGGTCTGGGTGACGTAGCCCACCCGGCTGCGCAGGCCGGCGGTACCCGCCGGTTCGCCGAGCACAGTGACCACGCCGCGCTGCACCACCTGCACGCCGACGATCGAGCGCAGCAGGGTGGTTTTGCCGCATCCGCTCGGGCCGAGCAGGCCGACGACAGCGCCCCGCGCGACGGAGACGGTCAACCCCTGAAGCACCGGATGTTTTCCCCGGCGAACGTGCAAATCGGTGATCGTGACCGCGGGGTACTCGGTGTGCTCCATACCCCGAACTCTTCTCAGAATCCGGGCCCACGTCAAGCCGGGTAGACAACGAGTTGCGAACGACGGCTCGAAAGTACCTAGGAGTGTGATGAGAAGCGGATGAGAGGCCCAGACTGCTTGGTTAGTATGAACGAAGCACCGCACGCCACCCGCCCGAACACCAGGCGGGTCGGACGCAATTCGTCAACACCGTGACACCTGTAACGTGCCTAATCTTGCAAGGAGACGCTGCCATGGAATGGCTCATCCCGGTTCTGATCGTCGTAGCCTTGGTCGCCATCATCGGCATCTACCTGTGGGCGACCTACAACTCCCTCGTCACACTCAACGTGCGTGTCGACGAGGCGTGGAGCGACATCACGGTGATGCTCAAGCGTCGGGCCGACCTGCTGCCCAACCTGATCGAAACGGTCAAGGGCTACGCGGCTCACGAAAAAGGCGTCTTTGAAAGCGTGACCCGTGCCCGAGCCGAGACCCTCGGCGCCCAGGGCCCGGCCGACGCATCCGTCGCCGAAAACCACATGCAGACCGCGCTGAAGAGCATCTTCGCCGTCGCCGAGGCCTACCCGCAATTGCAGGCCAGCCAGAACTACCTGCAGCTGCAGGGCGAGCTCGTCGACACCGAAGACAAGATCCAGGCCGCCCGCCGCTTCTACAACGGTGGCGTGCGCGAGATGAATACCAAGATCAAGGTGTTCCCGAACCACCTCTTCGCCGTCAACCTCGGTTTTAAAGAGCGCGACTTCTTCGAGGTCGCCGACTCCGCCGCGATCGCGGAGCCGCCCCGCGTGCAGTTCTAATCGCGTCCACTGCTAAGAAAGACACCCGATGTACAGCGCGATAGCAAAAAACAAGCGCAACACCGTCTTCATCATGATCTTCTTCTTCGTGATCATTGCCGGCCTCGGCTGGCTGGCGAACTACGTCTACGGTCCGCAGAACAGCTACGGCATTTTCATCGCTGTCGTCGTGATCGCCGGCCTTTACGTACTCATCCAGTACTTCGCGGCCGGCCGACAGGCGATCGCGATGAGCGGCGGCATCAAGCTC
Organism: Cryobacterium melibiosiphilum; assembly: GCF_003602235.1. GTDB lineage: Bacteria > Actinomycetota > Actinomycetes > Actinomycetales > Microbacteriaceae > Cryobacterium > Cryobacterium melibiosiphilum. Next base: position 69,118 of record NZ_QZVS01000093.1, on the reverse strand, counting down.
ACGAGCAAGGCCGACCACCCGCGCCTCTGGCGCACGGTCGAGAACCTCGCGATCACGACCGGCAACCCGATGCCCGAGGTCTACATCATCAACGATCCGGCGCCGAACGCGTTCGCCACCGGCCGGGACCCGCAGCACGCGATCGTCGCCGCGACGACCGGGCTGCTCGACATCATGGATGACGCCGAACTCGAGGGCGTCATGGCCCACGAGATGGGCCACGTGCGCAACTACGACATCCGCGTGTCGATGGTCGTCTTCGGACTCGTCGTCGCGATCGGCTTCATCTCGGACATGTTCCTGCGCATGGCTTTCTTCGGCCGCAACAACAACAACGGCAACCCGGTCGTGATGGTGTTCGGCATCGTCGCGATGGTCGTCGCCCCGATCATTGCGACGGTGGTTCAGCTCGCGGTATCCCGGCAGCGTGAATACCTCGCGGATGCGACCGGTGCGCTCACCACGCGGCATCCGGATGCCCTCGCCAGCGCCCTCGCGAAGCTGGGGGCATACGGCCGGCCGATGCAGAAGCAGAACACCTCGATGGCCCACCTGTGGATCGCCGACCCGCTCAAGAAGGGGGCGATGGCCAAGCTCTTCGCCACCCACCCGCCGCTCGAAGACCGCATCGAGCGCCTGCAGGCCATGGGCAGCACGTTCTAACCCCCGCTCGATTCCGTGAGTGAGCAATTTATGCACTTCCCGAGCCCGGGAAGTGCATAAATTGCTCACTCGCGAGAGGGGTTAGCGCAGCTCTGCGGCAAGGGCGCCCGCGAGGGTGCCGCGCGGTGCCACCACGATCTCCCCGAGACCTTGCCAGGCGGCGGTCTCGCGCAGTACGGCGGCGAGACGACCGGCCGTGTCGGCGGGGACATCCGCTTCGTGCCAAGCCGCCTGCACCCGCAGCACCCCGTTCTGCCGGTCGTTCTTGAGGTCGACCCGTCCCACGATGCGGTCACCGAGCAGCACCGGCAGCACGTAGTAGCCGAACACCCGCTTCGGCTCGGGGGTGTAGATCTCGATGCGGTAGTGAAAGTCGAAGATGCGCAGGGCGCGCGCCCGCGCCCAGACGACCGGGTCGAACGGCGACAGCACCGCGGCGGCGTCGATGCGGCGGGGCAGGCGGGCGTCCCGGTGCAGCCAGGCCGGCGCACCCCAGCCGGGCACCGTCACCGGCAGCAGCTCACCGGCGTCTTCGAGATCCCGGATCGCCGCCAGCGCGGGCGCGGTCTTCAGGCGAAAATAGTCCGCGAAGTCCGCAGCAGTGCCGATGCCGTGTGCCCGCGCCGAGCGGCTCACCAGCTGCCGGTGCGCATCGACGCTCCCAATGTCCCGCCCGCGCAGCTCCGCCGAGAACACCTGCTGCGGCAGCGCATACACCCGTTCAAAACGGATGCGTCCGGCGCTCACCACATCCCCCCAGCGAAACAGCACCTCGAGGCCGGTCTTCACGTCGGACCAGCCCCACCACGGGCCGCTGCGCTTGTTGGCGTCGTGTTCGATCTCGCTCGCCCGCAGCGGCCCCTTCTCGGCCAGCTCGGCGAGCAGCCAGTCGAGCATGGGGCGGTTGGCGTTCGACCAGGCATCCGGGCTGTCCGTCGACCGGTCACGAAACTGCTGCATCCGCCAGTGGAACAGCGGCCAGGTGTCCAGCGGCACGAGCGAGGCCTCGTGCGCCCAGTACTCGGTGAAACGGGCTTCCCGGCCGGTGCTGAGCCGGTCGAGCTGTGCCTTGTCGTAGCTGCCGAGCCGACTGAACGCGGGCATATAGTGACTGCGCTCGAACACGTTGACCGAGTCGATCTGCAGCAGTTCGAGCCGGTTCACGAGGGCATCCAGCTGACGGATGCCCGGGGTCGCCACCCCCGACCGGCCGAAACCCTGCGCCGCGAGGGCAATCCGGCGGGCGAGGGCGGGCGACACCGACTGCGCGGGGGAACGCGGCTGAGTCGGAACGACGGACTGGACCATCTGACTGACTGTATCCGGTCGGCACCCCTCGTTCGCGGGCACGTCGGTGCTCATTCGCAGGGAGGCCGGTGTTCGTTTGCCGGGAGGTCGGTGTGGCGCCGTGCCACACGGGGCGCGCTCGGCTTGGTCAGTCCTAGACTGGCGGGGTGAGCGAATCCACGGGTAGGGCAGGCAGACGCTGGCGCGTGCGGCTCCGCGGGCGACCGGATTCCCCGGGTCGGGCCGTGACCCTCGCCGACCCGAGTGCCCGTCTCCCGCAGGTTCCGCTCCCGTCCGTTCCCGAGCCGCCCGTGCCGAACGGTGTCGACGAAAACCTGCCTCCGGGCATCCGTCTGGCCGCCGCCTGGTCGTGGCGCCTGCTCGTGATCGCGGCCGCGATAGCCGTCTTCGGCTTCGTCGTCATTCAGCTGCGCCTGATCGTCATCCCGCTGCTCGTGGCCGTGCTGGTCTCCGCTCTGCTGGTGCCGTTCGTCGCGTTCCTCGTTCGCCACCACTGGCCCAAGGGAATCGCCGTCGCCGTCTCCATGGTGGGCACTCTGCTGCTCGTCGCCGGGCTGATCACGCTCGCCGCAACACAGATCGCCGACGGTTCGGTCGGTCTCAGCGAGCGACTCGCCACCTCCTATGCCGGCTTCAAGGAATTCCTGCTCGTCGGGCCGCTGCAGCTGAGCGAATCCGAGATCAACAACTATCTCGACCAGCTCTGGACGGTCATTCAAAACGACAGCCAGGTCTTCATCAGCGGCGCGCTGTCGGTCGGGTCGTCCATCGGCCACCTCGCCGCGGGCGTTCTGCTCGCCCTGTTCAGCCTGCTGTTCATCCTGATCGACGGCAAGAGCATCTGGGGCTGGATCGTGCGCTTCTTCCCGCGCCGCGCCCGTGCCGCCGTCGATGGCGCCGGCAAGGCCGGCTGGGCCACGCTCGGCAACTTCGCCAAGGTGCAGATTCTGGTCGCCTCCATCGATGCGATCGGCATCGGCGCCGGCGCCGCCCTGCTCGGCGTGCCGATGGCCGTGCCGATTGCGATCCTGGTCTTTCTCGGCTCCTTCATCCCCATCGTCGGCGCCGTCGCGACCGGCATCGTCGCCGTGGTCATCGCTCTGATATTCAACGGATGGCCCATCGCGCTCGCCATGCTCGGCGTCGTTCTGCTCGTGCAACAGGTCGAGGGCCACGTTCTGCAGCCGCTGATCATGGGCACCGCCGTGAAGGTGCATCCGCTCGCCGTCGTGCTCGTCGTGGCGGCCGGCGCGCTGCTCGCCGGCATCCCGGGCGCCCTGTTCGCGGTGCCCATCGCGGCCGTGCTCAACGTCATGACGAGCTACATTTCGGGTGGCACCTGGCGCAGTGAGCTGCCTTCCCTGCCCGGTGCCGGCACCCGGGCGAGTTCGCCGCTCTGGAGCACGGTTCCGCAGAGCCGCCCCGGCTATGGCAAAACCAGCACCCGGGCCAGCCGCGCTTCCCGCGGCACTGCGACCATTTCCCCCACCGATAGAGAGCAACACCCATGACAGAGACCACTCACCCATGACCGAAACCAGCTCACCCACGACGGTGTCGACCCTGGCCGGACCGAGCCTTGCCGAATTCGAAGCCGCCCGGCTCATCGTGTCGCGTGTCGCCGAGGTGACCCCGATGGAGAGCTCCCGCTACCTGGCCGACCTGCTCGGTGCGCCCGTGCACCTCAAGTGCGAGAACCTGCAGCGCACCGGCTCGTACAAGATTCGCGGGGCCTTCAACCGGCTCTCCAAGCTCACCGACGAAGAGAAGTCCCACGGCGTCGTCGCCGCCTCCGCCGGCAACCACGCCCAGGGCGTCGCCTTCGCCGCCCGTGAGCTCGGCATCACGGCCACCATCTTCATGCCGATCGGTGTCGCGCTGCCCAAGCTGCAGGCCACCCGGGCCTACGGCGCCGACGTCATCCTGCGCGGCCACACCGTCACCGAACCGCTGCTCGCCGCGGCCGAATACGCCCGGGAGACCGGCGCGATCCTGATTCCGCCGTTCGACCACGCGGATGTCGTCGCCGGCCAGGGCACACTGGGACTTGAAATCCTCGACCAGGTTCCGGACCTCGACACGGTGATCGTGCCGATCGGCGGCGGCGGCCTCATCTCCGGAGTCGCGAGCGCGCTCAAGCAGCGCGCAGCGCTCGCCGGCCGCAGCATCCGCATCATCGGCGTGCAGGCAGCCAACGCGGCCGCCTACCCGCCCTCCCTGGAAGCGGGGGAGGCCACCGCGATCGTCATCGGCCCGACCATCGCCGACGGTATCGCCGTCGCCAAACCGGGCCTGCTGAACTTCGAGATCGTGCGTGCCTGCGTGGACGAGGTCGTCACCGTCAGCGAGGACGACACCGCCCGCGCCCTGCTCGTGTTGCTCGAGCGCGCCAAGCAGGTCGTCGAACCGGCCGGAGCGGTCGCCGTCGCGGCGATCCTCGCCGGCAAGATCACCCCGAGCACGACGGGCGGCTCGACCGTCGCGATTCTCTCGGGTGGAAACATCGACCCGCTGCTGATGCAGCGTGTGATCAGCCACGGCCTCGCGGCATCCGGCCGGTATCTCACGCTGCGCATCATGCTGCCCGACCGTCCGGGCCAGCTCGCCCGTATCTCGGAGTTGCTCGCCGAAGCCACCGCGAACGTCATCGAGGTGTTGCACACCCGCCACGGTGTCGGCCTGCAGATCAGCGAGGTCGAGCTCGACATCAGCGTGGAAACCCGCGGTCCCGACCACCGCCAGCACGTCGTCGACACCCTGCGCGCGGCCGGCTACGACCCGCACTTCGACTGATTCCCGCGGGGTCACCCAGCGGCATCCGCTACTGTCCCGCCCGCGCCGCGAGTGAACGCGGGATACGAAGCGGGGCCCGCCCAACCGAAGTTGAGCGGGCCCCGTCGACGTGACAGTTCAGAACTAGCCGGTGAAGGTCTCCACGTTGAGAATCTCAACCGGGATCTGCTTGCCGTTCGGGGTGGTGTAGGTGGTTGATTCGCCGACTTTCAGACCGATGATCGCGGAGCCGAGCGGGCTCTGCTCGCTGAACACATCGAGGTCGCTGTTGCCGCCGATCTCGCGGCTGCCGATCAAAAAACGGCTTTCGTCGCCGGCGATGGTCGCGGTGATCACGGTGCCGGGAGCGACGATTCCGTTGCTCTCGGGGGCATGGCCGACCTCGGCATTGCGCAGCAGCACGGTGAGCGTGCGGATCCGCGCCTCCATCTTGCCCTGCTCTTCTTTCGCCGCGTGATAGCCGGAGTTCTCTTTGAGATCGCCTTCTTCGCGGGCGGACTCGATCTTCTTCGCGATGTCGATGCGACCGAAGTTGCTCAGGGTATCCAGTTCCGCAGCGAGGCGGTCATATGCTTGCTGGGTCAACCAGGTGACCGTTGTGTCGGTACTCACGGTAGATCTCCTCCGTTCTGCTGCTCCGCGTCAATGGCCGCGCAAGTGCGCCAGTTGGCGCCCGGCCCGCAGATATAGTTGACGCCCCGACGCAACGTCAGGGCGAATATCACAGTTTAGGACAGCCAGCACTCGTAAATCAAACCCGTATTCGGAAGTTCCGTGGTGCGCACAATCTCCGTGAACGAGCGGTTGTACTGGGGGGATGGCGGCAGCTCGATGATCTTCCAGCCGATGACCGTGAAGCTTTCGTTGAGCGCCTGCACCGCGCAGGTCGACGCGCTGTTGACGGGCATCGAAACCTCGAAGGTGACGCTGACGCTGTTGTCGTCGATGATGCTGTGGTGGGTGTCGTTGGCTTCAATGACGACGGATGCGCCGTCCAGGCCCGTCCAGACGATCCAGGCGGTGAGCACGACGGCGAAAACGCCGCCGAGGGCCCACAGAGCGCGCTTGTCGCGAGTGCGAGCGCGCGGCGTTCGCCCGTAGCGTGATTCGAGCGTGGTGCCCTCAGAAGGGCGCCCGGTGGACGCGGCTGTTGGTGTGTCGGCGGTAGGTGTGGGTGGCACTGGCGACTGGACTCCCGGTTCGAACGATGGGCCTCGGCGCGATGCTCAGGCAGCAAGGATTAGGCTTGAGGAAAGTTTATCTGGCATTCCTGAGGAGTACGTTGTGTTGCGACTGCTGGCCGTTCACGCCCACCCCGACGACGAGTCGAGCAAGGGGGCCGCGACCTACGCGTCGTACGTGAGCGCCGGGGCCGAGGTGCTGATCGTGAGCTGTACCGGCGGTGAGCGTGGCAGCATCCTGAACGACGAATTAAACGGCAATGTTATGGCCGAACGGGACATGACTGGCCTCCGCCGCCTGGAGATGAAGCGCGCGCAGCAGGCCCTCGGGGTGCAGCACCGCTGGCTCGGTTACGAGGACTCGGGCATGAACGACGATAAATCGGTGCCGAAGAACTCTTTTGCCGATATCCCGCTGGAATACTCGGCGGAACCGCTCGTGCGCATCATCCGGGAGTTCCGCCCGCAGGTGCTCATCACCTATGACGAAAACGGCGGTTACCCGCACCCCGATCACATTCGTACCCACGAGGTGTCGCTCGAGGCCTATCGGGCAGCGGCCGACCCGGCCCGGTACCCACACACCGGTGCGCCGTGGCAGGTGTCCAAGCTGTACTACGACCGCATCTTCAACCTTGAACGCATCGATGCGATGTACCTCGCCCTGAGTGTGAAGGAGCCGGATTCTCCGCTGCTCGAACCGCTCAGCGAAGCCCGGGAATGGATGAAGGATCGCCCGGAGTTGGCGACCACCCACGTTCCGATCGGGGACTTCCTGGAGGCGAGGGACGCAGCGCTGCGCGCTCATGCCAGCCAGGTCGCCCCGACCAGCAGCTTCTTTTTCTGGCCGAACGATCTCGTACGCGAGGCCTGGCCCTACGAAGACTTTCAGCTCATTGACTCAAAGGTGGACACCGAAATGCCCGAATCCGACCTCTTCGCCGGCATCACCGACGAAGCACAGGACGAATCATGATCGCCTCGGTCACCGCGCCCGTGTTCGCCGCAGCGACCTTCGTGCTGCAGAACTCACCCGGGTCTGACCTCGACCCGAACACGGTCACGCCCGGCCCGATCGGCTTCGCAGCGATCTTTCTCGTGGCCGCGGCCACGATCCTGCTCGGATTCGACATGGTGCGTCGCATTCGTCGCACCACTTACCGGTCGGAGATCAAGGAACGCCTCGAGGCCGAAGTCGCCGCCAAAGACGACACCCGAGGCGACACCCGAGGCGACACCAAACCGGAGTAGCTCCGGCACCGGCCCTTACGGGTAGAGCGGATTCACGGCGATCATTGTAATGGCCGTGAAGTGGCAGAGGAACGCGACGACCGTGAGCGTGTGGAAGATCTCGTGGAACCCGAAGACGCCCGGCACCGGGTTGGGCTTCTTGAGGCCGTAGACGACGGCTCCCACGGTGTAACACAGCCCGCCGACCAGGATCAGCGTCATCATGACGGCGTTCGCGGCGAAGAAGTCGACGATGAAGATCAGCGCGCCATAACTCAGCAGCAGATACAGCGGCACGTACAGCCAGCGCGGCGCGTGGATCCAGAACACCCGGAACGCGATGCCGAGCACGGCGCCGCCCCAGACGATCCAGAGCAGCAGCGTCGCCTTCTCCGGAGGCAGGGCGAGCACGGTGATCGGCGTGTACGACCCGGCGATGAGCAGAAAAATGTTGGCGTGGTCGATCCGCTTGAGAATGATTCGGGTGCGCGGCTTCCAATTGAAGCGGTGGTAAAGCGCTGAGTTGCCGAACAGCAGCATCGAGCTCAGCACGAAGACGAACGAACTCCACTTCGCGGCCGGCCCGTCGGCGACGATGAGCAGCACGATGCCGGCCACGATGGTGACCGGGAAGGTGCCGGCGTGGATCCAGCCGCGCCAGGTCGGCTTGACCTCCTCGGGGTGGGCGTCGGCCGCTTCGATCAGCGGCAGGTGCGTGCTGGAATCCTCGGTTGACATGCTGCAAGACTACGACGTTGGAGGGCGGTCGTTCATGCTGCCGTCACCGCTCGCTGCGGGGTTCGGTCTCCGCGTGTACTAGCGTGACTGTGTGAAGAAACCGCAGGTCCCGCTCGCGCGGGGCATCCTCTACGGGCTGTACCAGCGCCGTTTGCGGCGCGGACTGACCCGTGACAACGTTCCCCGGCACGTTGCCATGATCATCGACGGCAATCGGCGCTGGGCGCGCCAGCTTGGCCTCGACTCGGTCTCGCACGGTCATCGCGCCGGCGCGGCGAAAATGCGTGAATTTCTCGAGTGGTGTGACGACCTGGGCATCAAGACGGTCACGCTGTACCTGCTCTCGGCCGATAACCTCACCAACCGCGAGTCCGAAGAACTGTCCGACCTGTTCGAGATCATCGCGGAACTCGCCGAAGACCTGTCCCACTACCGCGACTGGCGGGTGCAGCAGGTCGGCGCCAAAGCCTGCCTGCCTGATCCTCTGGTCGCCTCCCTCGACGCCGCTGAGGCGCGGACGAGTGCCCAGCGCGGCCTGCACGTCAACCTCGCCGTCGGCTATGGCGGACGCACCGAGATCACCGATGCCATGCGCAGCATCGTGGCGATGCACCTGCTCGAAGGCGGCACCCTCGAGGACCTGGCCGCCACGCTCACGCCCGAACTCATCGGCCAGCACCTGTACACGACCGGCCAGCCCGACCCCGACCTGGTCATCCGCACGTCGGGTGAGCAGCGCCTGAGCGACTTCATGCTGTGGCAGAGTGCGCACAGCGAGTTCTACTTCGTCGAGGCGCTCGGCCCCGACCTGCGCCAGGTCGACTTTCTGCGTGCGCTGCGCGACTTCGCGAAGCGCCAGCGTCGGTACGGCGGTTAGGGTGCCCAGAAAACGACCGGCAGGGGATGCCGCAGCGCAGGCCGCTCTCGCCACCTACCGCAGCGGGTTCCTCGAAGAACCCGGTTACCTCGACTTTGGCCGGGTTGGACCGCTTTCGGCGACGGTGGTCGCGGAGACTCTCGGCCAGACCGACCTGCTCTCCCGGGCCCGTTTCGGCAGCCTCGACGACCTCGACCACCAGCAGGAGCGGGCGATCTCGGCGGTCTCCCACGCCACCGGGTTTCGCGGCGACCAGATCGCCCTGCAGCCCAACACCACGACCGGGCTCATGCACGCCCTATTCGGCCTGACCGGAGAGGTGCTGCTCTCTCCCGCGGACTTTCCGAGCCTGCCCTTCGCCGCGGCGCGAGCCGCCGAAGCCCTGCACGTCGTCACCCCGCTGTGGTTCGATGCCAGCTCCGACCACGGCCGGGTGACACCGGGACTAATCCGGGACCAGCTCACCGAATCCGTCGCTGCCGTGGCGGTCTGCCTGGTCGATTCCCGCACCGGGTTTCGGGTCGATCTGGACGGCATCCGTCAGGTGATCGGAGATCGGCTGCTCATCGTCGACGCCATCCAGGGCTTCGGAGTCGTCGACGCCCCCTGGGAGGTCGCCGACGTGGTCGCCACCGGCGGCCAGAAATGGATGCGCGCGGGCTGGGGCACCGGATTCCTCGCGCTGAGCGACCGGGCCCTCGAGCGCCTGGTGCCGGTGTTCTCGGGTTTCGCCGGGGCCGAGACGGGCGAAGACGGCGGTGACCCCTGGGACGTCATCACCAGGCCCGCCGCGGGAGCCGGAGCATTCCAGGTGAGCAACGGCGACGCGATCGCCCACGCCCGGTTCGCGGCCGCCCTCGATGAGATAAATGCGGTGGGCGTGCCACAGATCGACGCGGCCGTGGCCGACAACGTGAGCCAGCTGATCGACCTCGCCGATGAGTACGCGGTACCGGTGCTCTCCTCCCGCGACGAACGCGAGCGCGCCGGCATTGTGGTGCTCGACCCACCGCGGGAACTCCTGACGCTTCTGAGCGCCTCCCTGCACAACCACGGCGTGACCGTGACGGTGCGCGGCGGTACCGTGCGACTCAGCGTGCACGCCGAGCTCCCGGGCGAGACCGTCGACATGGTCCGGGCGGCGTTCACCTCGTATTCCACCGCGGCGAGTTACTGAAAAGCCCTCCGGCGGTGCCCCCAAATCGGGGGCCGGGGCCCGGAAACGTCAGGTTAACAACACATTGCCACGGGCGTGTCCTCTTCCTTTCTCCAGCCGTGAGACGTAGCGTGGCGCTCATCGGATATGAGATCTGATCGAGACGGCCACCTACGTACGGCTCGAAGCCCTGATTGGGACGCTCTGAGTGGCCGGCTCGCCAAGTGAAAATTCGCGCCAGCCGGCGCAGGGTGGGAGTGGTTGTGACCGCTAACCGAACTGACTACCAGAGCGCAGCCCGAGCGGATTCGTCCGTTGAACAAGCAGAGCGCACCTTCGTGCTCGATACCTCGGTACTGCTCTCTGATCCGAAAGCGATTTTCCGTTTCGCCGAGCATGCCGTCGTGCTGCCGGTCGTGGTCATCAGCGAGCTGGAATCCAAGCGGAACGACCCGGAGATCGGGTATTTCGCCCGCCAGGCTCTGCGCAACCTCGATGAACTGCGGCTGAAACACGAACGCCTCGACTTTCCGATTCCCGTCGGCGAGGGCGGCACCCTGCGCGTCGAACTCAACCACTCGAACATGTCGGTCCTGCCGTCGGGTCTGCAACTGAACGACAACGACTCCCGCATCCTCGCGGTCGCCCTCAACCTCGCCAACGACGGCATGCTGGTCACCGTGGTGTCCAAGGACCTGCCCTTGCGGGTGAAAGCCGCCTCGCTCGGCCTCGCGGCCGATGAGTACCGGCACGAGCTCGCCGTCGACTCCGGTTGGACGGGCATGGACGAGATCACCCTGAGCGCGGAGCAGGTCAGCGATCTCTACGCCAAAGAGCTGCTCACCACCCGCCTCGTGCAGGACATGCCCATCAACACGGGCCTCGTGATCCACTCCGACCGGGGTTCGGCCCTCGGCCGGGTGACCGGCAAGGGTGAACTCAAGCTCGTACGCGGCGACCGCGACGTCTTCGGCCTGCACGGACGCTCGGCCGAGCAGCGCCTCGCGATCGACCTGCTGCTCGACCCGAGCATCGGCATCCTCTCGCTCGGCGGCCGCGCCGGCACGGGCAAGTCAGCGCTGGCTCTCTGCGCCGGCCTCGAGGCGGTGCTCGAGCGCCAGCAGTACCGCAAGATCATGGTCTTCCGCCCGCTCTACGCGGTCGGCGGCCAGGAACTCGGGTTTCTGCCGGGCGACCAGGGCGAGAAGATGGGCCCCTGGGCCCAGGCGGTGTTCGACACCCTCGGCGCGCTGGTCTCCGAGAACGTGCTCGAAGAGGTGCTGGAGCGGGGAATCCTCGAGGTCTTGCCGCTGACGCACATCCGCGGTCGGTCCCTGCACGACGCCTTCGTCATTGTGGACGAGGCCCAGTCGCTCGAACGCAACGTACTGCTCACGGTGCTGAGCCGCATCGGGCAGAACTCGCGGGTGGTGCTCACCCACGACGTGGCGCAGCGCGACAACCTGCGTGTGGGCCGGTTCGACGGGGTCGCGTCGGTCATCGAGACGCTGAAGGGACATCCGCTGTTTGCGCACATGACCCTGACCCGTTCGGAGCGCAGCGCGATTGCGGCGCTCGTCACCGAAATGCTGGAGGGCAACGAGGTTCTGTAGTTCTTGAGGAGTGAGATGGTCGCCGTGGCGGCGAATCATTCGCTCCTCAGCTCAAACAATGAGGAGAAGGGATGGACCCCGGATAAAGCGCCCGGGGTCCATCCCTTCTCCTCATAACTCGACACCCCGCGAATAATCCGCAGCCGCGGCGCTGTGCCCCCCACCTCAGGGAGGGGAGGGGCAAGCGGCGGTTGCGCGGGCGGAAACGGTGCCGTCCGGGCGCAGCCGTAGTTTGCTCGTGTTGGCGGCGCGCTACTTCTTCTGCGGGGGACGCGTCATCGAGAGCACGTCGAGAGCGCTGTCCAGCTGCTCGAGCGTGAGGTCGCCGCGCTCGACGTGGCCGAGGGCGATGACCGACTCGCGCACGGTGAGGCCGTCGGCGACGGCCTTCTTGGCGACCTTGGCGGCGGCTTCGTAGCCGATGACCCGGTTGAGGGGCGTGACGATCGACGGGGACTTCTCGGCGAGGGCACGCGCGTGCTCGACGTTGGCGACGAGGCCGTCGACGGTCTTGTCGGCGAGCACGCGGGTGGCGTTGCTGAGCAGGCGGATCGACTCGAGCAGTGCGGTGCCCATCACCGGGATGGCGACGTTGAGCTCGAACGAGCCCGAGGCGCCCGACCAGGCGATGGTGGCGTCGTTGCCGATGACTCGCGAGCAGACCATGAGCACGGCCTCGGGGATGACCGGGTTGACCTTGCCGGGCATGATCGAGGAGCCCGGCTGCAGGTCGGGGATGTTGATCTCGCCGAAGCCCGTGTTCGGGCCGGAGCCCATCCAGCGCAGGTCGTTGCAGATCTTGGTGAGGCTCACGGCGATGGTGCGCAGGGCACCGGATGCGTCGACGAGGCCGTCGCGGTTGGCCTGCGCCTCGAAGTGGTCGCGGGCTTCGGTGATCGGCAGTTCGGTCTCGGTGACGAGCAGTTCGATGACGAGCTGCGGGAAACCGGCGGGCGTGTTGATGCCGGTGCCGACCGCGGTGCCGCCGAGGGGAACCTCGGAGATGCGGGGGAGCGCGGTGCGGATGCGCTCGATGCCGAGGCGCACCTGGCGGGCGTAGCCGCCGAACTCCTGGCCCAGGGTGACCGGGGTTGCGTCCATCAGGTGGGTGCGGCCGGCCTTGACGGCCTCTTTCCACAGTTCGGCCTTGGTCTCGAGGGCGACGGCGAGGTGGTCGAGCGAGGGGATGAGCTCGTCGATGAGCGCGCTCGTGACGGCGATGTGCACCGACGTGGGGAACACGTCGTTGGAGGACTGGCTCGCGTTGACGTGGTCGTTGGGGTGCACGGCGCTGCCGAGCGACCGGGTCGCGAGGGTCGCGATGACCTCGTTCATGTTCATGTTCGAGGAGGTTCCGCTGCCCGTCTGGTAGACGTCGATCGGGAACTCGGAGTCGTACTTGCCGGTGATGACCTCGTCGGCGGCCGCGGCGATCGCCTGGGCAATCGCGTTGTCGAGAACGCCGAGCTGGGCGTTGGCGAGGGCCGCGGACTTCTTGATGCGGGCGAGGGCTGCGATCTGTGCGGATTCCAGCGTGGAGCCGGAGATCGGGAAGTTTTCGACGGCGCGCTGCGTCTGGGCCCCGTAGAGGGCGGCACTCGGAACCCGCACCTCTCCCATCGTGTCGTGTTCGATCCGGTAACCGGCGTTTTCAGAGTTGTCCACCACTGTGTGCATTCCCTTTCGGTGCTGTATGAAGTCATACCTAATGAAGTCGTGCTCTATCTGCAGCGCGGAAGAATAGCCCGAAGGCCTAGATCACTCCCACGACGATGTTGGGGTCGGCCTGGCCTTGGGCCAGCCGGTAATTCGCGCCGACGATAGCCAATGTACCGTCTGCGATGGCGTCGCTGATGATCTCCGACCGCTCGAGCAGTTCGGCGACCGTGTCTCGCAGGTGTTCGCGGCCGACGGATGCCGCATCCACGGTCTCAGGAACGACGAACGCGGCATCCGCCACGCCGCTGACCCGGCGCACGGCCGGGATGATCTTGGAGATGATGTGGCCGATGTGCGGCGGCAGGGGCGTGGCATCCTCGGCCTGGGAGTCGATGGCGGCCCGCACGGCGCCGCACTCGTCGTGACCGAGCACCAGGATGAGCGGCACGTGCAGCACCGCCACGGCGTATTCGAGCGAGCCGAGCACCGAGGTGGAGATGATCTGGCCGGCGTTCCGAATCACGAAGAGGTCACCGAGGCCCTGGTCGAAGATGATCTCGGCCGCGAGCCGCGAGTCGCTGCACCCGAAGAGTGCGGCGTGGGGCGTCTGCTTGTGGGTGAGTTCGGCGCGGCGGTCGACGTCGGCCCGGTGCCGGGGCGCACCGGTCACGAAGCGGTGGTTGCCGTCGACCAGGTCCTGCCAAGCTTCGGCCGGCGTGGGCAGGTCAGCGCCCGTGGGCCCGGCGGATGCGAGGGGGGTCACGAGGCGTCGTTCGCCAGGATCGTGGGGGACGAGAGCCGGGCGAGTTCGGCGAATTCGGCGGGGTCGGCGGTGCCGAGCAGCAGGTAGGTGCTGTCACCGGCCGCGGTGACGAGGGCGTACTCGAAGTTGCCCTGGTCGCTCGTGGCGGGGTTCACGTAGACGTCCCACTGCACGCCCTCGATCATCAGGGTCTGGGAGACGGGGGTGTCGCCGACCTGCTGGGAGAGCCAGGTGGGGTTCGCGTCGAAGCCCTGGGTGAGGCCGATGAACTGGTTTTCGGGGGTCAGCAGCCCGATGTACCAGGCGGAGACGCCGTCGGTACCGCCGGAGCGGTACTCCGCCGCGTTGGCCCGCCACTCAGAGGGCAGCTCGGGACTGAGCAGCGGTTCGTCGACGGCTGTCTGCAGTTGCGCCGCCGTCGCCTGGTAGTCCACGTCGAGCAAGATCGGGTTGTCGTTGCGCGGCACGAGCAGCACGATCACCAGGACCAGCCCGAGGGTCGCCAGCAGTGAGAGCACGAGGTTGTTCAGGGTCTTGCGCGACCGATAGTTGCGCGAGCCCGTGGCGAGGCGTTCCGCCGTCTCCTCACGGGTTTCGGGTCGGCCGAGTTCGGCCACGATGCGGGGCTCGCGCTTGGAACGGCTCATTCGGCGGCGGCCTGCTGGCGGGCGCGAGCCGCGTCGAGGCGGGCCTTCGCTCCGATCAGCCATTCTTCGCAGCGTCCGGCGAGGGCTTCGCCGCGTTCCCACAATGCCAGGGAGTGCTCGAGGGTGTTGGATCCCTGCTCCAGCTCGCTGACCACGCGCACGAGTTCGTCGCGGGCCTGCTCGTAGCTGAGTGTGCTCAGGTCGGTGGCGTTCGAGGAATCGGAGGCGGAAGTCGTCATGGCATCCATTCTATTTTGAAACGGCAGGCACGACGCCCGCCGCCACGGTGATGCGCAGCTCGGTGCCCGCCGGGGCGTCCGGTGCGGTGCGCAGCACGGCGCCGCCGGGCAGCTGCACGATCGCGTAGCCTCGGTCGAGGGTGCCCTGGGGGGACAGCGCCCGCAGCTGGGAGCGAAGGTCGTCGACCACGGTGCCCGCGCGCTCCACGATGCGCTCGACGAGTTCGCTGCCGCGCGCGACATAACGCGTGAGGTCCTCGGAGCGGGAGTCGATGATCCAGGTCGGGGTGCTCAGAACCGGACGGCTGCGCAGCTGGGTCAGTCGGTCGACTTCGGTCGACAGCACGCCGGTGAGGCGGTTGCTGAGCCGGGCGCGGGCCTGCTGCACCCGGTTGAGTTCGTCGGTGACGTCGGGGACGACGCGTTTGGCGGCATCCGTCGGCGTGGACGCCCGCAGGTCGGCGACGTCGTCGAGCAGCGGGCGGTCGTTCTCGTGGCCGATCGCGCTGACCAGCGGGGTGGTGCAGGCCGCAGCGGCCCGCAGCAGGCTCTCGTCGCTGAACGCGAGCAGGTTTTGAAAGTCGCCGCCGCCGCGGGCGACGATGATGACGTCGACCTCGGGGTCGGCATCGAGGCGCTGGATGCCCGCGGTCACCTCGGCGACGGCACGGTCACCCTGCACCGCAGCGTAGGCGAGGCGAAACTCCACGGCGGGCCAGCGCAGCTGCGCGTTGCGGATCACGTCTTTCTCGGCGTCGGAGTCCTTGCCGGTGACCAGGCCGATGCAGGCCGGAAGGAACGGGAGCGCGATCTTGCGGGACCGATCGAAGAGCCCTTCCCTGGCGAGCTGGGCGCGCAGGCGTTCGAGGCGTTCGAGCAGGTCGCCGATTCCTACGTGCCGCAGGTCGAAAACCTGCATGGTGAGGGTGCCGCCCTTGACCCACCAATTGGGTTTGACGAGGGCGATGACCCGGTCGCCCTGCTTGAAATCAGCGGTGAGGCGGGACTTGACCGAGGACCAGATCGTGAAGCTGACGGTGGCGTCTTCACCTAAGTCTTTGAGCTTGCCGTAGACGTTGCCGCCGCTGCCGCCCCACTGGGTGACCTCTCCTTCAACCCAGACGGTGCCGAGTCGTTCGATGTAACCGCGGATCTTGTTCGACAACAACGCGACCGGCCACGGTGTTTCGAGTGTGGCGGGTGCATCCGTCATCTGGGTTCCTCTCGGGTCGTGCTACTCACAGGGCGTTCAGCGTTGCTCGCCTAGACTGGATCGGTGACCCTGAGTGCAGAATCATCCCGCCCCACGCCCACCACGATGCCTGCCGCCCCGACAGCCATCGGCCTCGGCATGCCTCGGATCCCGAGCGTGCGCAACAGGCTCAAGGATACCCCGGTCATCGGACACAAACGGGTGCTGCTCGCCGCCCCGCGTGGCTACTGCGCCGGCGTCGACCGAGCCGTGATCGCCGTGGAAAAGGCCCTCGACCTGTACGGGGCGCCGGTCTACGTGCGCAAGCAGATCGTGCACAACACCCACGTGGTCAGTGAGCTCGAGAAACTGGGCGCCATCTTCGTCGACGAGGTCGACGAGGTTCCCACCGGGTCGCACATCGTCTTCAGCGCGCACGGCGTCTCGCCGGCGGTGGTCAACGCCGCCGCGGCCCGTGGCCTGCAGGCCATCGATGCCACCTGCCCGCTCGTCACCAAGGTGCACCGTGAAGCCGTGCGTTTCGCCCGCGACGACTTCCAGATTTTGCTGATCGGCCACGAAGGCCACGAAGAGGTCGAGGGCACCGCCGGGGAAGCCCCCGAGCACACGACCCTCGTCGGCAGCCCCGACGAGGCCGACACCATCGAGGTGCGCGACCCCACCAAGGTCGTCTGGTTGTCGCAGACCACGCTCAGCGTCGACGAGACCATGGAGACCGTGCGCCGCCTGCGGGCCCGGTTCCCGCTGCTGCAGGACCCGCCGAGCGACGACATCTGCTACGCCACCCAGAACCGCCAAGTGGCGATCAAGAAGGTCGCCGAAGACGCCGAACTGGTCATCGTCGTCGGATCGGCGAACTCGTCCAACTCCGTGCGCCTGGTCGAGGTCGCCCTCGAATACGGCGCTACGGCCGCCTACCGGGTCGACTATGCGAGCGAGGTCAAGCAGGAGTGGCTCGACGGCGTGACGACCGTCGGCGTGACGAGTGGGGCATCCGTTCCGGAAGAACTCGTCGACGAACTGCTGCGCGATCTCGCCGACGCCGGCTTCGGCGACGTGACGCAGGTCAAGACCGCCGAGGAAGACCTGCTCTTCTCGCTCCCCAAGGAGCTGCGCAAGGACCTCGCCGGCAAGACGGATGCCCGCGCCCTCGGCGGCCGCATCGCCTCCAACGACTAGGGCTGGCCCGAGACCGACTAGGGCTGGCTGTAGAAGGACAGCACGTTGGTATCGGTCACGAGAACGACGATCATGAAGACGAAGAGCACGACACCGGCGATGACGGCGCCGATGATCGGCAGGTAGAAGGAGCGTTTGCCGCGCACCATCAGCGACACCGACAGGGCTGCGGTCGCCGCCCAGATCAGCCCCTCGAGAATGCTGCCAACGAGAAGTGTTGCCGAGACGGATGCCGCGGGCACGTACGTGCCGAGGCCCTGACCCGTGTACAGCTGTTGCATGACCGTCGGAACAGCGCTGAACGATGAGACAGCAGAGAACGTGGCAAACAGTCCGATGAACAGCAACGTGATCGTCACATAGCGGTCCCAGGCCGGCACGGCGCGCAGCAGGGTGTTGGTCGGCTGGGCCCCCGCCGGGGCCGGCTTCGCCTCGATGGGCTTGAAGGTCGCGGTCTTCGCGGCCGTCTCCGGTTTGGCGGCTTTGGTGGGTTTGTCGGCCTTGGTAAACCTGCCGGGCTTGTCGGCTTTACCGGGTGCTGCCACGTCGGTCGCCGGGCTTGCTGTCGTGCTCGCAGCCGTGGTCGCAGCGTGGGCATCCGCCCTCGGTTCCCAGACCCAGCCCTCGGGCGCGAGCTCGCCGTACTGGGGCCGAGGCCTGCGGTCGACCGGCGGGGTGCCGGAGGGCGTGGGTGCGGCGGTGTCAGACATTATTTCTGTAGCTCCTGGTTCAAAACGCAGCATGGGTCGAAGTGCGGGCTGGATACACCCGCGTCTTCGACCCATTCTGCCCGATCTGCCTGAATCCGGCCGGTCTAGCTGTTCGAGTGCCCGGCGGAACCGAGCTGGCGGGTCGCGTCGACGACGCGGGCGGCCATGGCCGACTCGGCGATCTTGCCCCAGGCGCGCGGGTCGTAGACCTTCTTGTTGCCGACTTCGCCGTCCACCTTGATGACCTTGTCGTAGTTCTTCAGCATGTAGTCCGCGATCGAACGGGTGAACGCGTACTGGGTGTCGGTGTCGATGTTCATCTTCACGACACCGTTGCGCACGGCCTCGGCGATTTCGGCGTCCGTGGAGCCGGAGCCACCGTGGAAGACGAGGTCGAGGGGTAGGTCAGCGGTGCCGAACTTCGCGGCGAGGCCGGTCTGGATGTCCTTGAGCAGTTCGGGGCGGAGCTTCACGTTGCCGGGCTTGTAGACGCCGTGCACGTTGCCGAACGTGAGGGCGGCCATGTAGCGGCCCTGCTCGCCCAGGCCGATGGCCTCGACCATCTTGACGGCATCGTCCAGGGTTGTGTACAGGTTTTCGTTCACGTCGGCCTGCACACCGTCCTCTTCTCCGCCGACAGCGCCGATCTCCACTTCGAGAATCGCGTTGATCGCGCGGGTGCGCTTGAGGACATCCGTCGCCACCGTCAGGTTCTCGCCCAGCGGGATGGCGGAGCCGTCCCACATGTGGCTCTGGAAGATGGGGTTGCGTCCGGCCTTGACCTCGTCCTCCGAGGCCGCGATGAGGGGCATCACGAAGTCGCCGAGGGCGCCCTGCGGGCAGTGGTCGGTGTGCAGGGCGACGGTGATCGGATAGTTGTCGGCGACGGCGTGCACGAAGGCCGCGAAGGCGAGGGCTCCCGAGGCGCGGTTCTTCACGGTGTGGCCGGCGAAATAGTCAGCGCCGCCGGTGGTGACCTGGATGATGCCGTCGGAGCCGGCTTCCGTGAGGCCCTGCAATACCGCGTTGATGCTCTGCGACGACGACACGTTGAACGCCGGGTAGGCGAATCCTCCGGTCTTGGCCTTGTTCAGCATTTCGGCGTACTGGTCGGGGGTGGCGATGGGCATAGCGTCTCCTGAAAGGTAAGCGGCTTAGTCGCCTCCACCCTACCGACTGTGCGGCCCGATCAGGCCGGGGCGTGCCGCACGGGAGGCGCGGGGCGGTCAAACGGAGCTACGGGCGCGCTAGGCTCCTGTGGGCGGGAGAATTCGCGCGATTCCGGCGCATCCGTCGCCACCGATGTCGAATCTACGTCCGGGAGGACCTACTGTGAACAGCCCCGAATCCGCCATCCTCTACTCCCACCCCGATCGCAACCTCGCGATGGAACTCGTGCGTGCCACCGAGGCCGCCGCGATTCGTGCCGTGCCGTTCATCGGCCGCGGCGACAAGAACGCCGCCGACAAGGCCGCCGTCGACGCCATGCGCGCGTTCCTCGGCACCGTCAATTTCGATGGCCTCATCGTCATCGGCGAGGGCGAAAAAGACGAAGCCCCGATGCTCTTCAACGGCGAGCGTGTCGGCAACGGCCGCGGCCCGGCCTGCGACATCGCCGTCGACCCGATCGACGGAACGAGCCTCACCGCCGCCGGCCGTCAGAACGCCCTCTCGGTGATCGCCGTCTCGTCCCGCGGCACCATGCTCGACGCCTCGTCGGTGTTCTACATGGACAAGATCGTCACCGGCGCCGCCGGCCGCGGCGTGGTCAGCCTCGACCAGTCCATCGGCGACAACATTCGCGCCTACTCGCAGGCGACCGGCAAGCCCGTCGACGAGATGGTGCTCGCGGTCCTCGATCGCCCGCGCCACGAGCAGCTCATCGACGAAATCCGCAGCGCCGGCGCCGGAACGCGCCTGATGCTCGACGGTGACGTCGCCGGCGGCATCAACGCCGCCCGCTACGAGACCCGCATCGACATGTGCGTCGGCATCGGCGGCAGCCCCGAGGGCATCACCACCGCGTGCGCGATCAAGGCACTCGGCGGATACATGCAGGGCCGCCTCGCCCCGGCCGAGAACGAAAAAGAGAAGGCCATCGCTGCGGGCCTCGACCTGAACAAGCTCCTCGAAGTCGAAGACATGGTCAGCGGCGATAACACCTTCTTCGTCGCCACCGGCGTGACGGATGGCGGACTCGTCGACGGTGTGCGTCGCAAGGGCCCGATGATCCGCACCGAGAGCATCGTGCTGCGCTCCCGTTCGGGCACGGCTCGCCGTGTCATCGCGGAGCACCAGGCCGCGAAGTGGCTCTAACCCCGGCCCAGCCGGTCTTGTAACACCCTGCACGTCCCGCGAGAGCGGGTGACTTCGACGGATCCTTGGATCGAGCATGTCGAGATCACCCGCTCTCGCGGCGTTAACGCATCGGTCAGCGCGACTGCTCGAGTTCGGCGACGAACTCATAAGCCGCGAGCTCCCGGGTGGGCTCGTCGATGCCAGCGAGCGGGGCGAGAACGATCGACTCGTCGAGGGCGTTGAGCTTGCGGGCCGTCGGCAGCACCTGGCGTTCCATCGAACCGACGAAGCCGTTGTAGTCCTTCACCGTGCGCTCGATCGACCGCCCCAGCTTCTCGATGTGCGTCGCCGTGACCGACAGCCGGGTGTACAACTCCCGGCTGAGGTCGAAGAGCACCTTGGCGTCGTGCGTGAGCACGTCCTGCTGCCAGCTGAACGCGACGGTCTTCAGCACCGACCACAGGGTGACCGGGGAGGCGAGCGCGACCCGCTTGCTGAACGCGAACTCCATGATCGACGGGTCTGCTTCGAGCGCCGACGACACGAGCGACTCGCTCGGGATGAACGCGATCACGATCTCGGGGGAGGCCTCGAGCCCCTGCCAGTAGGCCTTGCCGCCAAGCGCGATGATGTGGTCTCGCACGGCCTTTACGTGGGCTTTCATGAGCGTGGCCCGACGGTCACCCTCGGCTCCCGTGGCCGTCGCCGGAATCTGGCTGGCCTCGAGGAACGCGGTGAAGGGCACCTTCGCGTCGACGGCGATGTTCTTGCCGCCCGGCAGGTGCACGACCATGTCGGGCCGGCCCGCGCCGGCATCGGAGCTGATGCTCGCCTGCACGTCGAAGTCGACCCGTTCGAGCAACCCCGCGGCTTCGACTACGCTGCGCAGCTGGGTCTCACCCCAGACCCCACGGGTGCTGTTCGCCCGAAGAGCGGATGCGAGCGACTCGGCGGTGCGACTGAGTCGTTCTTCGGACTCGGTCGCGAACCGCAACTGTTCGCTGATCTCGCCGTGCTGCCGGGTGCGCTGCGCTTCGAGCTCGGACACCTTCTTCTGCATGTCCTGCAGGCTCTCTTTCACCGGCGCGAGCGCCTGCAACACCTTGCTCTCCTGCTGGTCATGTTCGGCGCGTGCCGCCTGGTCGCTGTGCCGGCGTTCGTCGAGCTCGCGGTACTGCTGCCGCACATCCACGATCTGGCCGCGCAGGCCGTCGACCGTTGCGAGGGCCGCCGACAGCTCGGCCTGCAAGGCGCCGCGAACGGATGCCTCACCCGCCCGGATCTCGGCCACTGCGACCTGGTGCCGTGCCTCGATCATCGCCGGGTCGACCGTGAGCGGTCGCCCGCCCGAGCGCCGAGCCAGCACGACGTAGGCGAGCAGCGCACCGAGCAGCGCACCGATGATGAGGCCGAGGATCAGGCTGAGAGTGTCCATGCGAATAAGTGTGACAGCAGCCTCTGACACTCCCCGCGAGGCGTGCCGTTACGAGACGGATTACGCTACTGCAGGGCCATCGGCCCATGGTTCGCGGCGTGCTCCTGTGTGGCCACCGGCCCGATGACGCCGATCTTGACGCGCAGAAAGCGGGCGAGTCCGCCGAGAGTTTTCGAGTCGTGCACCTGCGCGGCGTGGATGATGATGGCGGCGCAGGCCTCGGCATCCGCCAATGCGTTGTGGTGCGAGAACCCCTCGAAGCCCGCGGCCAGGGCGGCGCTCGGCAGCCGATACGAGTCGAGGTGGTAGGTGCGGCGGGCCACCTGCAGGCTGCAGACGTACTCAAAATCGGGCACGACCTGGCCTGTGACCGTGGATGCGGTCTTGATGACCCCGAGGTCGAAGCCGGCGTTGTGCGCCACGAGCGGGTCGCCGTCGGCGAAGGCGACCAGCTTCGGCAGCTGCTCGGCCCAGGTGTCGGCGCCCACGACATCCGCTGCCCGCAGGCCGTGGATCTTCGTGTTCCATTCCAGGAAGGTGTCGTGCCCGGGCGGGGGTTGAATCAGCCAGTACACCTTGTCGACGACCTTGCCGTCGTGCACCTTCACCAGCCCGACCGAGCAGGCTGAGGCGCCCGATGAGTTGGCGGTTTCGAAATCGATAGCGGTGAAATTCAGCACCCGTCATGGTCTCACGAGCCACCGACACGCCCGCCGACAGCGCCCCCTGTGCGAAACGGTAGACTGGATTCTCGTGGCTCTTACAATTGCAATCGTCGGACTGCCCAATGTCGGCAAGTCCACCCTCTTCAACGCGTTGACCAAAAACAACGTACTCGCGGCGAACTACCCGTTCGCCACCATCGAGCCGAACGTCGGAATCGTGAACCTTCCCGATTCCCGCCTCGCCGATCTCGCGACCATCTACGGCAGCAAGACCCTGCTGCCGGCCCCGGTGTCCTTCGTCGACATCGCCGGCATCGTGCGCGGCGCCAGTGAAGGGGAGGGGCTCGGCAACAAGTTCCTCGCCAACATTCGCGAAGCGGATGCGATCGCCCAGGTCATCCGCGGATTCGCCGACCCCGACGTGGTACACGTCGACGGCAAGGTCAACCCCGCCGGCGACATGGAGACGATCAACACCGAGCTGATCCTCGCCGACCTGCAGACCCTCGAAAAGGCCGTGCTGCGCTTCGAGAAAGAGGTTAAGGGCCGCAAGCTGCCCGCCCTCGTGCTCGAGACCGCGATCAAGGCCCAGGCCATTCTCGATGCCGGCCAGCCGCTGTCCTCGGCCACGCTCGACATCGAGCCGATCCGCGAACTCGGCCTGCTGACCGCCAAGCCCTTCATCTACGTCTTCAACGTCGACGAGGCCGTGCTGCAGGACCAGGCCAAGCTCGACACCCTCGCGGCCCTCGTCGCCCCGGCGAACGCCGTATTCCTCGATGCCAAGCTCGAGAGCGAGCTCAGCGAACTCGATGCCGAGGACGCCGCGGAGATGCTCGCGTCGACCGGTCAGGCCGAGAGCGGTCTCGACCAGCTCGCCCGCATCGGCTTCGACACCCTTGGCCTGCAGACCTACCTCACCGCCGGCCCGAAAGAGTGCCGCGCCTGGACGATCCAGAAGGGCTGGACCGCCCCGCAGGCCGCCGGCGTCATTCACACCGACTTCCAGAAGGGCTTCATCAAGGCGGAGATCTTCTCCTTCGACGACCTGATGGCCGCCGGTTCGATCAACGAGGCCCGCGCCAACGGCAAGGCCCGCATCGAGGGCAAGGAATACGTGATGCAGGACGGCGACGTCGTGGAGTTCCGCTTCAACGTCTAGTTCTGCGTGTGAACGCCCTAGCGCATCACGGTACGAGACAGGGCGAGTGCGCATCGGGCCCGATGCGGGCGCAGGGCTTTCGTCTGGTTCAGGTGTGGGTCCCGACCTGCGTTCTGAGTCGTTTGTGGCAGAAGCCCGCCTTCAGTCTGTTGCCGTCGTCCAGCCCACGTTCGATGCACTCGGCGGTCACCTCTCGATGCGCACCACCGAATAGGTCGTCTCCGGTGTCGGGGGAGTGCCGAAGCGCGCGTTCGGCAGGTAGAGCGCCTTGCGGAACTTAGCAATCGTCGTCGGTACCTCGAAAGCGGGGTCCGAAAGCTGGTCGATGAGCGTGCCGCCGGTGCCCGCTTTGTCGAGGCGGATCACCGCGACCGTGTTCAGCTGGTTCTGAACGACATACAGGGTGCGTCCGGCGACGAGCAGCCCGTCGCCATTGGTGAGCACGACGCCACCAAGATCTACGACCGTTGCGACGCCGGTCTCGGGTTCGACGCGGAAGAGGATTCCGGTGGAGGACTGGATGACGAGGAGCGCCTGTCGATCGGGGGTCTCCGCGATGCCGTTCGCGTTGAAACCCGCGCCCTGCACCCAGTCGCCCGACAGCGGAAGGACTTCGATTGCATCAGGTTCCGGGAGCGCACCGGATGGTCCGAGGGGGAGCTTGTAGAGTTGCGCCCGTTGGCTGTCCGTGAACCACGCTGCGTCGCGCGTGACGACGACGTCGTTCACGAACGTCGGGTCTTCAGAAAGGGTGTAATTCTGCAGGAGGCGGCCCGTGGTCGCATCGATGACTCGCGCTTCGCCCGTGGCCCCGCCCGCGATGAAGAGCCGACCATCATCGATCTTCAGACCGACCGAGGGAGTGCCCGGACCCTCGAGGGTCCTGATCTCCTCTCCGGAGCGCGCATCAAAGACGTAGATGTCACCGTCGGCCAACGACCCGACGTATGCCGTGCCGCGCTTGCCGATCGTGATGCCCTCGGGTTGAAAACCATTGGGAAGCCCGATCACGTTTTCGATCTCACCCCGGTGTGAGGCGTGGGCCGCGGGTATTCCCGAGACCAGCAGGAGCGCTCCCACTGCGGCGGTAGACAGCGTACGTGTGAAGGTTCGATTCGACATGGTGGTCATAGTACTTCGGCTCGGATACTCGTCAAGGCTTCCGCCAACGGATTGCCCAGAACTGGCACAGAGGCTGGCACAGAGGCTGGCACAGAGCGCATCCTGCACGATGCCGCCTCGACGCTTACGACCCCCACTGCCGGCGAAAGTCTCGTCTGCTTCGTGGCTCGCCAACGTGACGAGTTCGGGTGCGACGGCACCCACCGGTTCGTGGTGCACTATCGAGACAGCGTTGCCGAGATCGCGTTGCGCCCCGTGCCACGGCGGTGCCGTGACAGGGCCGTGGTCACGTTGTCTGGTGACGTAATCCGGTGGGGTTCAGGTTCACCGTTTAGGCTCACACTCCAGGCGCTCGTCGTCCCAGCACCATCGATTGAAGGAGACCCTCGTGCCTGTCATTGCCATCATCGGAGCCGGACCGGGACTCGGCGCAGCCGTTGCGCGCAAGTTCGGACGCGAAGGCTTCTCCATCGCCCTGATAGCCCGGACCCAGCCGAAACTCGACGCGCTGGCGGCCGAGCTCACTGCGGCCGGCTTCACCGCGCACGGCTATGCAGCGGATGTCCGCACGCCGGCATCGCTCGAGGCTGCGCTCGCGAGTGCCGCGGCCGAGCTCGGGCCCATCACGGCGCTGCAGTACAGCCCGCTCCCGTCGCGCGACTACCTGAAGCCGGTGCTGGAACTGACGCCCGAGCTGGCGCTCGAGGCGCTGCAGTTCTCGGCCCTCGGGCTCATCCACGCGGCGCGTGCGGTGCTGCCCAGGATGCGACAGGCGGGTGCCGGCAGCATCATCATGATCAACGGCGGCACCTCGGTGAAGGCTCGCGCGGGCTTTGCCGGCACTTCGGTCGCCTTCCCGGCCGAGAGCGCCTACGGCGAGATGCTGCACGATGCCCTCGAGGAGGAGGGTATTCGGGTCAACCAACTGGTGATCCCCGGCGGCATTCCGCAGCTCCAGCTCCCCAACGGCATCGACGACGTCGCTGATCGCATCTGGGACCTCCACGCCGTCGCCGGCCCGTTCCGCACCATGCTGATCCCGCTCGAAGACGGTCGGGAGTAGATCAGCAAGACCTGAAACCTGCCTGCATTGCCCGCGCGGTGACCTAGCGCACCCCACAGGGCCGCTCTATGGTCGTGGCATGGCCAACCACAACAGCACAGTTTGCGCATGACCACGGTGGAAACCGACAATGACCACCACACAGTCGTTGTTATCGGGGGAGGAAATGCGGGACTGTCCGTCGCTGGTCGGCTGCGCCGGTACGGCGTGACCAATGTGGTCGTGGTCGAGCCACGTGACCAGCATCTCTACCAGCCGATGTTCTCCCACGTGGCCGGCGGCACGGCGCCGGCCTCGATTGCGGTGCGCCCCCAGTCCTCAGTGATGCCGCGCGGTGTCGGCTTGATCAAGGACCGCGCGGTGGATGTGCTGCCGGATTCCGGAGTCGTTGAGCTGGCGTCCGGCAACCGACTCAGCTTCGACCACCTCGTGGTCTGTCCGGGCATCCAGAAGGACTGGCATCGGGTTCCGGGACTGGCCGATGCCATGGACACCCCTTTCGCCGCCTCGCACTATGAGTTCGACCTGGCCCGGAAGGCCTCGCGGCTTCTGCGGGACCTGCGTCGAGGCACCGTGATCTTCACCCAACCCGCCGGGGCCGCCACCTGCGCGGGCGCCGCCCAGAAGCCCATGTACCTCGCGTGCGATTATTGGCGTGCTACCGGGCGGTTGAAGGATATCCGTGTGGTGCTGCTCGTCCCGGACGAGGCCGTTTTCGGTATTCAGATGATCGACCAGGAACTCCGCCGCAAGATCCTGGAGTACGGCATCGAGCTGCGGACGAAAACGGAGCTGCTTGAGGTGGATTCGACAAACCAGACGGTCGTCGTGGGGCGGCCTGGCGGGGGGGCCGCGCGCCTGTCGTACGATGTGCTGCACGTTGTGCCGCCGCAGTCGGCGCCCGATTGGCTCAAGCACACCGCCTTGCCGGCGGCCGGAACCCGCGAGGGCTTCGTCGAGGTCGACCCGGAAACGCTGCGTCATGTGCGTTTCCCGAATGTATGGTCCCTCGGCGACGCCGCGGCGACCAGCAATTCCAAGTCGGGCGGCGCGCTACGCAAACAGACCACGGCGCTGGCCAAAAACCTCACAGCGGTGCTCGCCGGCAAGGAGCCCTCGAAAAAGTATGACGGTTATTCCGTTTGTCCGTTCACTGTGTCTCGATCGACCGTGGTTTTCGCTGAGTTCGACGACAGGTATCGTCAGAAGCCCACGATTCCGTTCTGGAAGGGCCTCGCCCGTGAACGCCGGTTGACCTGGGTCTTCGACCGCCACATCCTGCCCTGGGTGTATTGGCACTTGATCCTCCAGGGTCGCGCCTGAACCCATCCGGATCACGACCAGCCCATCCGGTTCAGCATCTAACTGGTTCAGCAGCTAGCGCAGGGCACGCTCGCTGTGCGGGGTCGGCCGGCAGACGAGCACCGGGCACGGCGCGGAGTGCTGCACCCGGGACGCGGTGCTGCCGAGCAGGATCGTGCGGCTGAGGCCCCGGCTGCCGGAGGCCATCGTGATGAGGTCGGCGTCGAGGTCTTCCGCAGCGCGAATGATCTCCTGGGCGGGGGAGCCGCTGCGGATCTCGGTGTGGATTCTGGGGCCCCAGCCGTCGAATTCCGCGGCAACCCGGTCAACGGTGTCCTTGGCTTCGTCGAGGAAGCTGAGGTCGGTCTGCCCGGGATTTCGTTGCGGACCGAGTTCGTTCACAAACGGCACCGCGGCATACGGGCTCACGACCGCGATGATCGTCACGTCGGTGATCTCCCGGGAATCGGCGATCCACTTGAACTGGCGGGCCCCGGCCAGGGATGCCTGAGATCCGTCGGTGGCGACAATGACGTGCATGGTCACAGCTCCATATCCGAGGGTGTCGCGCCGACGGGTTTTTCCGCTGGCGGCTTCTTCTTGCCGAAGAAGTTCTGAACGAGGTACAGCACGAGCCCCACAGCCAGGAGCCCGGCAACCCAGAACAGCGCCTCCGGGTCATCGATCAGGGTGTACGCCAGCACGGTCAGGTTGCCGAGGATCCCGATGATCAGCAACGGTGTGTTCGCCCGATAGGTGTCCGAACTCTCATCCTTCCCGCGCAGCTTCAGGCAGGCCACGATCACCAGGGCGTAGATGAAGAGCAGGAACACGACCGTGATCGTCGCGAGGCGATCGACGATATCGAGTTGCTCGTCCGCCGGCAGGCCGCCCTGGCTCGTGCGGATCGCCGCACCGATCACCAGCAGTGCACCCACGATTGCGGCGCCGAAGAGCAGCGCAACATATGGACTGCGCCGAGCGGGATGCACCCTGGCGAAGATCGCCGGAACCACGTTCTCGCGGGCCATGCCGTAGAGAATGCGGGATTGGGCGACCACGGTCACCAGAGTGGTATTGCTGATGGCGATCATCGCGATGAGCCCGAAAACGACCAGCATGACCCCGGCCGGGATGAAGAACAGGTCGGCGCGGATGACTTCGAGCAGCGTTTTTCCGGCCAGGGTCTCGATCGGCACGGCCAGCGCCGCGGCGATGGAGACCAGCACGTAGACGACCCCGGCGGTCAGCATCCCGCCGATCAGGGCTCGGGGAAAAGCGCGCGACGGGTTGATGGTCTCCTCGGCCACGTTGGCGGCGTTCTCGAACCCGGTCATGGCGAAGAAGGCCAGTGAGACGCCGGCGAGCACCGCCAAAACGGCAGAACCGCCCTCGGCATCCGCTGTGAACTGCAGCAGAACCGACGGGTCGTTGACGCCCTCGACCAGCGCAATGACACCGATGATGACGACGATGATGAGTCCGCTGACCTCGATGAAGGTCATCACCACGTTGGCGACGACCGATTCGGTGATACCGATCAGGTTGACGACGGTGATCAGGGCGACGAAGACCAGGGCCACCGCGGTGGCGCCCCAGATGGCGTTCGCGGGCAGGCCTACCAGGCCGCTGAAATAACGCACGAAACCGGATGCGAGGGACCCGACGGCCGCCATGTTGGCCGACAGCATGCAGATGGTTATGAAGAAGGTCAGCACCGGGCTGCGAAAGGCCTTATTGATATAGAGTGACGCGCCGGCCGCCTGCGGGTACTTCGTGACGAGCTCGGCGTACGCGAGGCCGGTGATGGTCGCAATGGCGACGCCGGCCAGAAAGGCCATCCAGAAGGCCCCGCCGACGGCCGCAGCGACAAGGCCGACGAGCACGTAGATGCCGGAACCGAGGACATCCCCGACCACATAGAAATAGAGCTGCTTGGTCGTGATCGACCGCTTCAACTCCCCGTGTTGCACGACGTTTCGTTCGGCTGACGTTGTCATGCCGTCACCCTACGGCGATCGAGCATTTGGCCAAGGGCCATTCTTGAGCTTTTCGCTATGCCTGACACTTTTTCTCGGGCAGGCGCAGCTTCAGTGGAGCGTTCGTCGCATCAGAATACGCGGTATTCCGCCCGCAACGGATGTCGTCTCGGCGGCCTTCGTGAAGCCAGCCCGCTCAAACATGGCGCGCGTGCCCACGAACGCCATCGTCAAGTCGACACGCTGCCCACCGTTGTCGACCGGGTAGCTCTCGACGGCTGGTGCCCCGCAGACACGGGCATACTCCACGGCACCGTCGATGAGCGCGCTCGTGATGCCCTGCTTGCGAAACCCGGGACGCACCCGCAGGCACCAGATCGACCAGACCGGCAGGTCATCGATGTGCGGGATCTTGCGCGAGGTCGCAAAGGGGTGCAGCTCGGAGCGGGGCGCCACCCCGGCCCAGCCCACCACCTCGCCGTCGCGAAAAGCGAGCACGCCCGGCGCGATCTCGCGTGTGCACAACGCGCGCACCTTCTCGGCCCGCGCGACACCGGTGAGCTGCCGGTTCTCCTGCGAACTCAACCGCCATGACAGGCACCAGCACACCGATGACTCCGGTTTCTGGGGCGCGAGCATCGTGGACAGCGCAACAAAGTCGTGCGCCGGTTGAACGTCGATGGCAATCGTGTCCTCCGTTCCCGAGGACCCCATCGTGGCACGGAGCCGGCTGCGCGGGGAAGGCACCTTGACCGGTTCGCGCAGGGCGGAGTATTTTGGGCTCCGACGAACCTCGCCAGACGGGACTTCGAATGTCCGAGCAGCAGACGCGCCCTCCGAAACTGCCACCCCGATGGTTCATCCGCGCCGCGTGGGTGTTGCACCGCGGCCTCTATCGGTTGAGCGGGGGCCGGCTGGGCCTCCGCAGTCCCATCCCCCTCGGCCGCTTCGGCATGATGCGCCTCACCACGATCGGTCGGCGCTCGGGCGAAGAACGGGTCGTCATTCTGGGCTACGTCGAGGACGGCCCGAACCTCGTCAGCCTCGCCATGAACGGCTGGGCCGACGGTGACCCGGCCTGGTGGCTGAACCTGCAGGCCCGACCGGATGCCCGGGTACAGCTGACCGACGGCAGCCGCCCGATTCGCGCGCACCGCGCCGAGGGCGCGGAACGCGAACGGCTCTGGCACCTCATCGGCCAGTACGACGGCTGGGGCGACGGAATCGACAATTTTGCCAACCTGCGCTCGACCGAAACCGCCGTCGTGGTCTTCGCTCCGAGAAGCGCGAGCGGGGGCTGACGGATGCCGCCGCCGAGCGGTGCGCGGCGGCATCCGGTGGCAGAATGGAGGGCATGATGCTGCACCTGACCGGCGATTTAGCCGCGGATACCCTGCTCTCCGACGACCCGTTCGCCTTGCTGCTGGGCATGCTGCTCGACCAGCAGATCGCCATGGAAACCGCGTTCGCCGGCCCGGCAAAAATCAAGGAGCGCCTCGGCACCCTCGACCCCGCCGCGATCGCCGAGTACGACGCCGACGCCTTCGTCGAGATCTTTCGGCTCACCCCGGCCGTTCACCGGTACCCAGGCTCGATGGCCGCCCGCACCCAGACCCTGGCCGGGGTGATCGCCGCCGACTGGGACGGCGACGCATCCGCCCTGTGGACCCGCGGGGACCCCGACGGCGCCGAGATCCTGAAGCGCCTGAAAAAGCTCCCGGGATTCGGCGAGCAGAAAGCGAAGATCTTTCTCGCCGTGCTCGGCAAGCGCCTCGGCGTCGAGGTGGCGGGCTGGCGCGAAGCCTGCGCGCCCTACGGCGAGGAGGGTTCCTACCGCTCGGTCGCCGATATTGTCGACCCCGAGTCTCTCGCCCGGGTGCGTGAGACCAAACGGGCCGTGAAAGCAGCCGCCAAGCAGGCTCCGGCTGCGACAAGCTAACCCGGTTCGCGAGTGTGCTCGGCGGGCCTAAAATTGAGGGAATGAGCACCTCGACGAGCACGCACGCCTCCGCGGGACCGCACCTCAGCGAGGCGAGCTTCGATTTTCTGGAGGAACTCGAGCACCGCAACAACCGCGAGTGGTTTCTCGAACACAAACCAACCTACGAACTCGAGCTTAAAGAGCGGATGCTGCTCATCGCCGATGCCATCAACGTGGGCCTGACCGATTTTGCTCCCGAACACGTTCGACCGCCGGCGAAAGCCGTGATGCGCATCTACCGCGACGTGCGGTTCGCCCGCGACAAGACGCCGTACAAAACCCATCTCGCCGCTTTCTGGCCGCGCCAAGGCCTGGAGAAGACCGGGGGAGCGGGCTACTTCGTGCAGATCGGGGTGCACGGCGTGATGATCGCCGCCGGCTCCTACATGCCGGCGGCGCCGCAGCTGTTCGCGATTCGCCAGTATCTGCTCGAGCATCACCAGCAGATGCGCCGGGTGCTTTCCGCCGTGGAGCGCACGGGGCTGGCCGACCCGCTCGAGGGGAACCGGCTCATCCGCTCACCGAAAGGCTTCGACGCCGAGCACCCGGCCGCCGATTTGCTGCGTAACCGGCAGTGGGCGGTGACCTCGAACCTACCCGGCGACGCGGCCCTCGGCGCGGACTTCACCGCCCTCGTGCTCGACCGCTTTCGGGCGATGACCCCGCTCGTGAACCTGCTGAACGTGCCGCTGGCCGAGGTCACCCCGATTCAGCGTGAGGCCGCCGCCGGGCGGCGGTGACCCCCGTTCGTCACAGATCGACGCAGCGAAACCCGGTGTTACCGGTCGTCGAATCCGGGCCGAGGCCCTGGCGCGCCGACACCCGGTAGCGCCGGCAGTACGACTCGTGGCAGAGGAACGAGCCGCCCTTGGCGACCCGATTCTCACCCGGCGTGAACCAGTCCGCGCACCACTCCCAGACGTTGCCGGTCATGTTGAACAGCCCGTAGGCGTTGGGCTCGAAGGAGCGCGCCGGGGCGGTGGCGTACCAGCCGTCCGCCTCGCTGTTGCTCGCCGGAAACGTGCCCTGCCACACGTTCATGCGGTGCTCGCCGCCGGGTTCCAGGTCTGGCCCCCACGGAAAATTCTGCTGTTCGAGACCGCCGCGGGCCGCGTACTCCCACTCGGCCTCGCTCGGCAGGCGCCCGCCGACCCAGGTCGCATAGGCGGTCGCGTCATTAAAGCTGACGTGCACGACCGGATGCTCCGGGCTTGCGGTCAGCCCGCCGAGCGGACCGCCGGGCCGGTTCCAGGTGGCGCCCTCGACCTGCCGCCACCACGGCGCCTGCACGGCGCCGCGGGTCGGCGGAAACTCGTCGGGAAGTTCGCCGGCGAAGACGAAGGACCAGCCGTACCGTTCGGCATCCGTCACGTACCCGGTCGCCGCGATGAAAGCGCCGAACTGGGCGTTGGTGACCGTGGTCGCCTCGATGCGGAACGGCCCAACGGTCGCGCTGCGCACCGGCCCCTCACCGTCGTCGGGGTAGGCGAGCGGATCGTCGCTGCCCATCAGAAAGGTGCCGCCGGGCAGGCTGATAGCGTCAGTCAGCGTGCCGCCCGCCGTCGCCGCGGAACGCGGATGCCCCGCCGCGGCTGCCACAGTGCCTCCCGGCTGCTGCGGCCCCTCAGCACTCGGACTGCAGCAGTGCCCGCTCACTGGTGCGCCATGACGTGGCGGGCCACGTCCTCCTCGGTGCCGGTGACGGCGTCTTCGAGCACATCGATACGCACGAAGTTGATCTCGCCGGTGAAGCCGTTGTCCATGGGCAGGTAGTCGTCGGTCACCGGGGTGCCGAGGTCGACGCCGATGTTGAGCGTCTCGTCAAAGGAGAAGTAGTACGCGGTGGTGCGGTCGACCCGGCCCGAGCCGATGACACTCTCACCGTCGAGCAGGGTGATCGTTGCGCCGCGGCCGAGGCCGCCGCCGTCGTAGTCGAACCGCATCTGCAGCTCGTGGGCGCCGGCGGCGAGGGTCGTCTCACCGCGCACCGTGAACTTATATGTGCCATAGGTGTTGTACGAGTAGGTCAGCACGCCGTCCAGGCAGTACAGCGACCAGCCGCCGAACCGGCCGCCCTGGGCGATGAGCACCCCGGACACGGTGTCGGCCTGGGGCTCGGGCACGACGACACTCGCGGTCAGGGTGTGGGACCGGTTCTTGGTGTTCATCGTGGTCTCTTCGGTGAACCGGCCCATTCCGGCCGAGTACGTCATCGACTCCTTACCCGCGAGCAGGTCGATGCGGCCGGCCAGGAACGGGTTCTCCCGCTCGGTGACTCGGTCATCGAGTGGGAACACCTTGTACTTGGTGGCCTCGGTCACGAAGACGGCCTTGAGCTCTTCGAGCTTCTCGGGCAGGTCGGCCGCGAGATCGTGGGCTTGGGTCCAGTCGACGGAGGTGTCGTACAGCTCCCAGACGTCGTCTTCGAACGCGGGCAGCCCATCGGGCAGCATCAGCCACGGGGTACCGTGCCGGGTGACGGCCATCCAGCCCTCGTGGTAGATGCCGCGGTTGCCGCACATCTCGAAGTACTGGGTGGTGCGCTGGTCGGGGGCCTCGGCATCGGTGAAGGTGTACATCATCGAGGTGCCCTCGATCGGGCTCTGCTCGACGCCGTTGACGCTCGTGGGCTGCGGCAGCCCGGTCGCCTCGAGGATGGTCGGCAGAATGTCGATGACGTGGTGGAACTGATGGCGCACGGTGCCCGCGGCCGAACCCGTGATCTGGTCGCCCCAGCGCAGGATCATGCCGTCGCGGGTGCCGCCGAAGTGGCTCGCGACCTGCTTGGTCCACTGGTAGGGCGCGTTCATCGCCAGGGCCCAGCCGACCGGGTAGATCGAGTAGGTCGTGGCGTCGCCGAAGGAGTCGATCTTCTCGGCCATGTCGCTCGTGCTGTCGGGGATGCCGTGGCCGACGAGGTGCTCGTGCAGGGTGCCTTCGATTCCGCCCTCACCGGAGGCGCCGTTGTCGCCGAGCAGGTACACGATGAGGGTGTTGTCGAGCTGGCCGAGCCGCTCGAGTTCGTCGATGAGGCGGCTGACCTGGGCATCGGTGTGCTCGGCGAAGCCGGCGTAGGTCTCCATGAACCGGGCCGCGACGGCCTTGGCCTCGTCATCGAGTTCGTCCCAGGCGGGAACCCCCTCGGCCCAGGGGCCGAGCTCGGCGTCGTCGGGTACCAGGCCGAGGCGCTTCTGACGTGCGAGGGTCTGCTCACGCTGCACGTCCCATCCGCCGTCGAACTGGCCGCGGTACTTGTCGATCCACTCCGGGGCCACGTGGTGCGGGGCGTGCGTCGCACCGAAAGCGAGGTAGGTATAGAAGGGCTTGTCGGGGGTGAGTGCGTTCTGGGTGCGAATCCAGGTGATGGCGTGATCGGTGAGGTCTTCGGAGAGGTGGTAGCCGTCTTCGGGGCGCTGCTCGGGCACGACCGGGGTGGTGCCGTGGAACAGCTGCGGGTACCAGTGGTTCATCTCGGCGCCCATGAAGCCGTAGAACTCGTCGAAGCCCTCGCCGGTGGGCCAGCGGTCGAAGGGTCCCGACAGGCTCACCTCGCGCGCGGGCGTCTGGTGCCACTTACCGAAGGCGGCGGTGCTATATCCGTTGCCGCCGAGGATCTGCGCGGTCGTCGCCGCGCTCGAGGGCCGGTAGCCGTTGTAGCCGGGGGAGGAAGTCGCCATCTCGGTGGTGCCGCCCATGCCGACGGAGTGGTGGTTGCGGCCGGTGAGCAGCGCCTGCCGGGTCGGCGAGCACAGGGCGGTGACGTGGAAGCGGCTGTAACGCAGGCCCTCGTCGGCGAGGCGCTGGGCGGTGGGCATCAGGCACGGTCCGCCGAACGGGGAGGACGCTCCGAAGCCCATGTCGTCGATCACGACGACGACTACGTTCGGGGCGCCGGCGGGTGGCAGTAATGCCTCGACCGGCACGCCGTTCTCGCGAATCGGGTCGGGGATGGGCAAGACGTTGCGAGATTCGGGGGGTCGCTTCATGGGTGGCTCACAATCTGTAACGGAAGGCGGCGGCACTGGCTCGCACGAGGGGCCAGCAGAATCGGTCGGCGACTCGCGCAGGGCGGTGCCGATCGTGTGGGGGGCCGCGGCCGATTCCGGTTGAACTCCGGATGCCCAGCTCGAACAGAAGGTGTCCGGCGGCAAGAAGCCCCACTTTCTGCAGAATACCCCACGGTACGGGTTTGGCAGAATTGCGGATCTGGCTAAATCGCGGGTCTGGCAGAATTGACGGATGAGCGCAACCCTCGTGGCCCGTGGCCTCGCCGGTGGCTACGGCCACCGCACCCTCTTTGACAACCTCGACCTGAGCGTGGCCCCCGGCGACGTCGTGGGGGTCGTCGGGGTGAACGGATCGGGCAAGTCGACGCTGCTGAACCTGCTCGCCGGCGTGACCGAACCGCAGGCCGGCACGGTGACGATCTCGCCGACGGATGCCTTCATCGGCTCGCTCCCGCAGGAACACGACCGCCGGCCCGGTGAAACGATCGCCGCGTACATCGGGCGGCGCACCGGCTGCACCGCCGCCACCGTCGACATGGATGCCGCCGCCGCGGCCCTCGGCGACCCGAACCCGCCGGCCCGCGCCGACGGGCAGGACCCGGCAGATGTCTATTCGACCGCCCTCGATCGCTGGCTGGCCAGTGGCGCCGCCGACCTCGACGATCGGCTGCCGCAGGTGCTCGCCGATCTCGGCCTCGCGCTCGCCGAGTCGCCGACAGTGGGCGCGGGGCTCTCGGCCGACACCCTGATGACCGCGCTCTCCGGCGGGCAGGCCGCGCGGGTCGGCCTCGCCGCGCTGTTGCTGTCCCGTTTCGACGTGGTGCTGCTCGATGAACCGACCAACGACCTTGACCTCGATGGCCTGGAACGCCTCGAAGCCTTCGTGCAGGGGCTCCGCGGCGGGGTCGTGCTCGTCAGCCACGACCGCGAATTTCTGGCCCGCTGCGTGACCCGGGTGCTCGAACTCGACCTGATCCAGGGCGCCAACCGGCTCTTCGGCGGCGGCTACGACTCCTATTTGGAGGAGCGCGCCACCGCCCGCCGCCACAAGCGGGAAGAGTTCGACGAGTTCGCCGCGAAGAAGGC
Source organism: Cryobacterium melibiosiphilum (assembly GCF_003602235.1). GTDB lineage: Bacteria > Actinomycetota > Actinomycetes > Actinomycetales > Microbacteriaceae > Cryobacterium > Cryobacterium melibiosiphilum. Next base: position 33,049 of record NZ_QZVS01000093.1, on the reverse strand, counting down.
GGATCTGGTCGGGCGGGCCCGCACCCAGCGTGAATGGTCCAGCCAGGGTGTGCGCAACGCGATCAAGAAAGCGCCGGACAATGACAAGATCCGGCGCAAGGCATCCGTCGAATCGAGCGAGAAGCAGGCGCAGAAGGTGCGCCAGATGGAGAGCCGCATCGCCCGCCTCGACGAGGTCGACGAGCCCCGCAAGGAATGGCAACTGGAGTTCACGATCGGCGCCGCGCCCCGGTCGAGCACCGTCGTCTCGACGCTGAACGGTGCCGTTTTTCGGCAGGGCGATTTCACGCTCGGGCCGGTGTCGCTGCAGGTCAACGTGGGCGACCGTATCGGCATCACCGGCCCGAACGGCGCCGGCAAGACTACGCTGCTGCGCGCACTGCTCGGGCGCCAGGCAGTGGATGCCGGATCGGCCCACCTCGGCACGAACGTCACGATCGGCGAGATCGATCAGGCCCGCAGCCTGATCGACGGCGACGAGCCCCTCGCTCTGAGCCTCGAAGCGCTGCTGCCGAGCCTGTCACCGGCCGAGGTGCGCACCCTGCTCGCGAAGTTCGGGCTGAAGGCAGACCACGTCAACCGGCCGTCGAGCGAACTGTCACCGGGCGAGCGCACCCGGGCCGGACTCGCCCTGCTGCAGGCGCAGGGCGTGAACCTGCTGGTGCTTGATGAACCGACCAACCACCTCGACCTCGCCGCGATCGAGCAGCTCGAGCAGGCCCTCGATCACTATGAGGGAACCCTGCTGCTCGTCACGCACGACCGGCGGATGCTCACCACCGTGCGCACCGAGCGGCACTGGCGCGTCGCCGGCGGTCAGGTCACAGAGGACTGACCGCCGGCGCCGCCGCTGGGAGCTCAGCCGGTGGTGAAGACCGCGTCTACCCAGTAGTTCGTCGACCGGTAGGTGCTCGTCGGGAACCCGCCGCCGACGCCGTAGCGGTAGACGTTGTTCGGCGCGTTCGCCGCGCTCGCCGGGGCCCGCAGGGGTGCCCGGACGATACCCGTGCCGGCGAAGTAATTCTCGTCGGCCGCATAGCGTCCGACCGGCGCGTAATACGAGGCGATATAGGTGGTGCCGGCGGTGACCGCGACCGGCGTCGTGAACGTCACCTGCTGCCAGCCGCTCGCGGTCTCCCCGGTGAACGTCGCCGTGGCCAGCCGCACGCCGGCGGTGGTCCAGAGGCGGCCGAGGTGGGTGCCGGTGTTGCCGGCGCCCTTGTAGAAGCGCACCCCGGTGATGAAACCGCTGACGTCGGAGCTGAACCGCACCCCGAGTTCGACGGCCGCCGTGTCGGTACTGGTGCTCGCGGTGGGCACGGTGGTTGCCGGCCACAGGCTGCACGGGCAGGCACTCGGCGTGGGCGTGGGCGTGGGCGTGGGCGTGGGTGTCGGTGTGGGAGTGGGTGTCGGAGTGGGCGTGGGCGTCGTGGTGCCCGGCTCGAAGACCGGTTCCACGTAGTACGCCGTGCCCTGGTAGGTGGAGGTCGGAAATTGGCCGGCGGCTCCGTACCGGTACACGCCGTTGGCCCCGGACTCTCCGTCGCGCGGCGCGTAGAGCGGCCCGCGGGTCAGCCCGGCCGCCGTGAACAGGTTGGTGGCCTGCGCGTACCGGCCGACCGGCGCGTGGTACGAGACCACGTAGTACGTGCCGGCGGTGAGGTTCACCGGGGTGGAGAAGCTCGCCTGCTGCCAGCCGGTCGCCGTTTCCCCCGTGAAAGTGGCCGTGGCCAGCAGCGCGCCGGTCGCCGTCCACAGCCGCCCGGTGTGGGTGCCGGTGTTGCCGGACCCCTTGTAGAACCGCACGCCCGTGACCGCCCCGCTCGTGTCGGCGCGAAAACGCGTGCCGAGTTCGACGGCGGATGCATCGGTGTCGGCCGGTGTGACCGGTACCGTTGCCGGGTCCCACAGCGTGCACGGGCAGGTGACGGGTGTGGGGGGCGGGGGAGTGCCCCCAACGGTCACGGTGACCCCGGCGCCGAATGTTTCGAGGCGGCTGCTGTCATCCACCGCCCGGGTCTGGATCGTCGCCGAACCCGATGCGGGGGTGCGCCAGCTGTAACTCCACGACGTGGTGCCGGTCGCGCGGTGCCAGGTACGGGCACCGTCGGTGGAGACCTCGACGGCCCCGACGACCCCGCCGCCGGCATCCGTCGCCGTGCCGGTGATCGTCACGTTCGTATTCGCCGTGATTCCGCCGGCCGCCGGCGAGGTGATCACCGAGGTCGGTGCCGTCGTGTCCGTCGAAGCGGATGCCGCAGTCAGCCCGGCCCGAATCGTCGCCGGCTGGCTGCCCATATCCGCGAAGAGGTTGACCGTGGCCTGCGCCATAGCTGTATCAGGCGTACTGCTGCCACGATCGTGGGTGCCGTCGAGCCCCCAGGACCACTGCACGGTGCCGGCGCCGAAGACGAGTGCGCCGCTGGCCGCCCGGTACTGCACGAGCGAATGGGTGGCGGAGCCGCTCGCATAGCTCGAGCCGTAGTCCTGCAGCACGTCCATGCCGCCGACGGTGGTGGTCGACATCGGCAGCAGGCCGGCGGGCCGGAATCCGTTGTCGGGGTCTTCGTCCCACTCATAGCCGAGGGTATTCGTGCCGAGCTGGGTGGAGGCGCCGGCCGCGAGAGCCGCCACTCGGGTATTGCGCCAGAGCCTCAGATCCTTGAACGCCCCGGTCGTGCGCATCTGGGTCTGGCAGCAGTTCACTCGGAACGAGGTTCCGGTGAGCGCGTTCTCGGGCCGACCGCCATCCGCCGGTGGGCTGAAACGCGGGTCCCGCCAGGTGCCCGTCCAGGTGCCGGTCGGGTCGATGCGGGCGTTGGCCTGGGTTTCCTTGTAGCTGACGAGGGTGCGGAAGGCGGTGCCGGAGCCGTCGATCGAGTTCTCCCAGCGGGTCTTCCAGAACACCTCGTTGCCGCTGAAGAAGGCGAGGTTGACCCCGGCGTCGCGGGCCGCTTCCACCTGGCTGCGCTGGTTTGCCGACCAGTACTCGTCGTGGCCGACCGAGAGGAACGCCTTGTGGTTGCGAATCAGCGCCCCGCGGCGGTCGCTGTCGACCCCGCTCGAGTAGCTGACGTCGTAGCCGTTGGCTTCGAGCCAGCGAATCATCGGGTATTCGGCGTTGAAGACCGAGTCTTCGGGCGTCGTTCCGCGGGTCGTGACGGGGCGGTTGTAGCTGACCTTGTAGGCGCGGCCGACCGGGGCTCCCGTGTAGAGGCTGTTGCCGCCGTACTGGTTGTAGGCCTGCCAGGTGGTGTCGGAGGTCTGGAAGACCAGGTCGGAGCGGCTGGCGTCGTCGCGCACGACGAAGATCACGTGGCTGGCCCCGGCAGTGCCGGACGTGCGCACGAGCCGGGCGATGTACACGCCCGAGACGGCGTCCGCCGGCACGGTCCAGGAGGCGGATTCGCTCCAGTTGCCGCAGTCCACGAGCCCGGTGCCCGAATTGGTCACGCAGTTCGGCTGGTCGTGGGCGGTCGTGGCGGTGACCGCGGTGATAGCCCGTGCCCCCGAACCGCCGTAGAAGCCCATGCGGTAGATGTCGATGCGAAAGGAGGTGGCGGTGGTGTCGACCTTGAAGCCGATGCGGCCGCCGAGGTTGACGCTCATGTCGGTGGCGAAGCCCTGGATGGTGGAGCTGCCGGCGCCGGAGACGTCCCACTGCGAGGCTGGCGACCCGGCCTTGGTGTTCTCGCAGGCGACGGCGTTGACGATCGGCACGTCGCAGGGCCCGGCGGCCCGGGCGGCAGGCACGAAGAGCGGGCCGAACAGGCTGCAGACCAGGGTCAGGGCGAGGGCGGATGCCCAGACGATTCGTGGGTTGCCGTGGGGGCGGGTGACTCCTGTGGGCATCGGCTCATCCTCTGTTGAAGGGGCTCTGGTCGAAGGGCGATGACGGCCGAATGGAACCGGTCTCACCGGTGTCGCGCCGATCATGGCTTGGGGCTCGGAGCCCGTCAACGGTGCGGGCCGTTTTCGATCCAGAAAGGTTGGACGGGGGTCGACGCCCTAACGGCGAAAACGTGCGTGAAGACCTGCTTGAGGCTCGGATTACGGCGTCAGATCGCGAAAATTGCCGTTCGATGCCAAAACGTTATGCCCCATTCAAGGGAGGCAACGCGCCGGAAACATCAGGCAACATAGCCTCGAACCATGCCGATTTCGCCCGGAGGGCGGTGGCACGTACTTTGCACTGTCGCAAATACCGCGACATTCCATCATCGGACAGGAGAATTCCCGTGTTCAGAGTGAAATCCCGGGGGCGCGGCATGACAGCCGCGGCCATCGTTGTTGCTGGTGTCGTACTCCTCACCGGATGCGTACAGAGCGACCGTGATGGCGCCGCAACCGACACGGGCGACGTCGACAGCACCTTCGTGTTCGCCGCGTCGAGTGACCCGGCCAGCCTCGACCCCGCATTTGCGAGCGACGGCGAATCGTTCCGCGTCTCCCGCCAGATCTTCGAGGGCCTCGTCGGCGTCGAGCCCGGCACGGCCGACCCGGCCCCGCTGCTCGCCGAATCCTGGGACCAGTCCGAGGATGGGCTCTCCTACACGTTCACGCTCAAGGAAGACGTGACGTTCCACGACGGCACCGACTTCAATGCCGAAGCGGTGTGTTTCAACTTCGACCGCTGGTTCAACTTCACGGGGATCGCCCAGGCCCCCAACCAGGCGTATTACTACGGCAGCCTGTTCCGGGCCTTCGCCGATAATCCTGACGGTGCCGTCTACGACAGCTGCACCGTCGGCGACAGCGCGAGCGAGGTCACCGTCAGCCTGGCCCTGCCCTTCGCCGGTTTCATCGCGGCCCTGTCGCTGCCGGCCTTTGCCATGCAGAGCCCGGCCGCGCTCGAAGAGTATGCCGCCGATGACCTCGGTGGTACCGCTGAAGCGGCGGTCCAGACCGATTACGGTCAGGGCCACCCGACCGGAACCGGTCCGTTCGTCTTCGACTCGTGGGACATCGGCTCGCAGCTCGAACTGAGTGCCAACCCCGACTACTGGGGCGAGCAGGGTGACGTGCAGTCGATCATCTTCCGAGTGATCGATGACCCGCAGGCGCGCCGCCAGTCCCTCGAGGCCGGCAGCATCGACGGCTACGACCTCGTCGCCCCCGCCGACACCGTTGCGCTGGAGGCCGATGGCTTCCAGATCATGCCGCGCGACCCGTTCACCATCCTCTACCTCGGCATCAACCAGGCCGTCCCGGAGCTGCAGGACGTGCGCGTGCGCCAGGCGCTGACCATGGCCATCGATAAGCAGCAGCTGATCGACCAGACCCTACCCGAGGGCACGCAGCTGGCCACCCAGTTCATCCCGCCCGTCGTCGCCGGCTACAACGAGGACGTCACGACGTTCGACTACGACCCCGAGGCCGCCAAGGCCCTGCTGGCCGAGGCCGGCTACCCCGACGGTTTCGCCCTCGATTTCAACTATCCGACCGGGGTCTCGCGGCCGTACATGCCGACGCCGGAAGAGGTCTTCACCAACCTCAGCGCCCAGCTCGGTGAAATCGGAATCACGATCAACCCGCAGCCGAACGCCTGGAGCCCCGACTACCTGGACCGCATCCAAGGCTCGACGGACCACGGAATCCACCTGCTCGGCTGGACCGGCGACTACAACGACACCGACAACTTCGTCGGCGTCTTCTTCGGTGACGAGAAGCTCGAGTACGGCTTCAACAACCCGGAGCTGTTCGCCGCTCTCGACGAGGCCCGTGGCATCAGCAGCCTCGAAGAACAGATCCCGCTCTACGAGGACATCAACGAGACCATTGCGGAGTTCATCCCGGCGATCCCGCTCGCGCACCCGGCTCCGTCGCTGGCGTTCGCCGAACGGGTCACGAGCTACCCCGTGAGCCCGGTCAACGATGAGACGTTCAACCTCATCGAACTGAGCGAATAGCACCACAGCACCACAAGTAAGTTCGTCCACCGCCCGGGGGAAGATCGCCACTCGCGATCTTCCCCCGGGTCATCGAAAGGCCCGAGTGCTCCGCGTCATAGCTAAACGAATCCTGCTGGTGATTCCGACCCTGTTCGGGCTGTCCCTTCTGCTCTTTCTCTGGGTGCGCAGCCTGCCGGGCGGACCAGCCACGGCGCTGCTCGGCGAGCGGGCGACCCCCGAGGCCATCGCCCAGATCAATGAGTTGTACGGCTTTGACAAACCCATCGTCGAACAATATTTCACCTACATGCAGCGGCTGCTCACCGGTGACTTCGGTGCCTCCATCGAGACCGGCCGCCCTGTGCTCGAGGAATTCGCCCTGCGCTTTCCCGCCACGATCGAACTGACGATCGTCGCCCTCATCTTCGCCATCGGCATCGGGCTTCCGCTCGGTTATGTGGCTGCCAAGTATTACGGCAAAGCCGCCGACCATGTCTCCGTCGTCGTCAGCCTGATCGGCATCACGATTCCGGTGTTCTTCCTCGCGTTCATCCTGAAGTGGGTGTTTGCGGTCGAGCTCGGCTGGTTCCCGCCCGACGGGCGCCAGGACTCGCGCATCGACGCCACCCACTTCACCGGTTTCTGGGTGCTCGACGGCCTGCTCACCGGCGAGTACGACGCCGCCTGGGATGCCTTCACGCACCTGATCCTGCCCGCGATCGCGCTCGGCACGATTCCGCTGGCCATCATCGTGCGCATCACCCGGGCATCCGTTCTCGAAGTCACCAGCGCCGACTACGTGCGAACCGCGCGGGCCAAGGGAATCCACGAACGCACCATTCGTGACCGTTTTGTGCTGCGCAACGCCATGCTGCCCGTCGTGACCACGATCGGACTGCAGCTCGGCCTGCTGATCTCGGGAGCCGTGCTCACCGAGACGGTCTTCGCCTTCAGCGGGATTGGGCGGTTTCTCGCCGACGCCATCTTCGCCCGCGACTTTCCCGTGCTGCAGGGCTTCATCCTCTTCATCGCTGTGCTGTACGCGATCATCAACCTGATCGTCGACCTCAGTTACAGCCTCATCGACCCCAGGGTGCGTGTGCAATGAGTTCGGTTTCTGTTCCTCCCGCCGGCACTGCCCCCGCCGCCGGATCCCCGAAGAAGCCCGCGGGCGGTGCGGCCGATCACGGTTCGAGCCTCTGGGGGGACGCCTTCGCGCGGCTGCGCCGCAACCCGCAGGCGGTCGCCGGCACGATCATCGTCTTCCTGTTCGTGCTGGTCGCCCTACTGGCGCCGTGGCTCGCCCCCTTCGGCGGGGAAGAGCTGCCGGGGCAACGCGAGATCCGCCCCACGGTCATCCCGGGCATCGGTGAGATCGCCGCCTACCCGCTCGGCCTCGACCGCTTCGGCGGCGACGTGCTCTCCAAACTGATCTGGGGTGCCCGCGCCTCACTCGTGATCGGCCTGGTCTCCACCGCCCTCGGGCTGGCCGGCGGCATGCTGATCGGCATCATCGCCGGCGCCTTCGGCGGCTGGGTCGACAACGTGCTCATGCGCCTCGTCGACATTCTGCTGTCGGTGCCGAACCTGCTGCTCGCCGTGAGCATCGCCGCGATCCTCGGCCAGGGCCCGCTCGCGATCATGATCGCCATCGGCGCCAGCCAGGTGCCGATCTTCGCGCGCCTGCTGCGCTCCTCGATGCTGCAGCAGCGCACCGCGGACTACGTGCTCGCCGCGCAGACCCTCGGCCTCAGTCGCCGCACCGTCACCATGAGCCACGTGCTGCCCAACAGCCTCGGCCCGGTCGTCGTGCAGGGCACCCTGAGCCTCGCGACCGCGGTCATCGACGCGGCAGCGCTGTCGTTTCTGGGACTCGGCGGCGGGCGCCCCGAAACCGCGGAATGGGGGCGGATGCTCACCTACGCCCAGGCAGACCTGGCCATCGCGCCGCAACTCGCGTTTTTGCCCGGTATCTGCATCGCCATCACCGCCCTCGGCTTCACCCTGTTCGGGGAGGCCCTGCGCGAGTCCCTCGACCCCCGCAGCCGCCGCTAGGGTCCGTCGCTGTCCCGTTCGACGGTGGTCAGCCCGGTTGAGGCCCGTTTCGGGCCGAAACCGGGCTGTTCGGCGTCAAACACCGTCGAACGGTACGCGGGCACGGGCAACGGCGACGGATGCGCCGGGTCGGCCCCTCGGCATCCGCTACCGGTGCGTGCGTGGCGGCGACGCACGTCGTGACCGCGCCCGGAACGGGTGGCCGCTGCGGCCGTTACCGTAGCGCGCACCCGCCCTGGGCGCGCCGATGGCTCAGCGCCGCGGCGGGCGGGGTAACCTAGGCGATCTGCAGCTCGTTGCCGGGGATCGAGGCGAGAAGCTGTCGGGTGTACGGGTGCTCGGGGTTGCTGAAGAGCTGCTCCGACGGCGCCGACTCGACGATGGCACCGTTCTGCATCACGCAGACGCGGTCGCTGATCAGCCGCACGACCGCGAGGTCGTGGGAGATGAAGAGGTAGCTGAGGCCGAGGCGGTCCTGCAGCTCGGTGAGCAGGTCGAGGATCTGCGCCTGCACGAGCACGTCGAGCGCCGAGACGGGCTCGTCGCAGATGATCAGGTCGGGGTTCAGCGCGAGCGCGCGCGCGATGGCGACGCGTTGGCGCTGGCCGCCGCTGAGCTCGCTCGGGTAGCGGCGCAGCATGGTCGTCGGCAGCGCGACCTGGTCGAGCAGCGCCCGCACCCGGGTGCGGCGTTCGGTCTGCGAGCCGCGCTTGTAGGCGACGAGCGGTTCCTCGATGATGCGTCCGATCGTGAACGACGGGTTCAGCGAGGAGTACGGGTCCTGGAAGATCGGCTGCACGCGCTCGCGAAAGTCGCGCAGCTGCTTTTTGTCGAGCTTCGCGACGTCGCGGCCGTTGAAGTTGATCGAGCCCGAGGTGGGATCGAAGACCCGCAGCATCATGCGGGCGGTCGTGGTCTTGCCTGAACCGCTCTCGCCGACGATCGCGACCGTCTGCCCGCGCGGGATGTCGAAGGAGACATTGTCGACGGCGACGAACGGCGTCTTCTGGCCGCGCACCGGGTAGTGCTTGGTGAGTCCGCGCACCTCGACGATGTTGTCGGCCGGTGCGGCCGGTGCGGCGACATCGGGCCGGTCGGCGAGGTGGATCACGGGCCGGGCCGGAATTGACCGCGCGCGAATCGCGGCGACGCTCGGGGCGGCGTTCACGAGCGCCTTCGTGTAGTCGTGCTTCGGTGTCGCCAGCAGTGCGGCGGCGGGGCCGGTCTCCACGACGAGACCGCGGTGCATGACGACGAGTTGGGAGGCCCGTTCGGCGGCGAGGCCGAGGTCGTGGGTGATCAGGAGCACGCCCGAGTGCAGTTCGTCGGTCATCCGGTCGATCTGGTCGAGGATCGTGCGCTGCACGGTCACGTCGAGCGCGCTCGTCGGTTCGTCGGCGATGAGCAGCTTCGGGGAGCAGGCGAGGGCGATCGCGATCAGGGCCCGCTGGCGCATGCCGCCGGAGAATTCGTGGGGGTATTGGCGCGCGCGTTCGGCGGCGTTCGGCAGGCCGGCCGCGGTGAGGGCTTCGATGACCTTCGCGGCGACGTTCTTGCGGGTCGCTTTGCCGTGCGCGAGCAGGGTTTCGGCGACCTGGGTGCCGATGCGGGACACCGGGTTGAGGTTCGACATCGGGTCCTGCGGCACGAGACCGATCGATGCGCCGCGGATGCCGCGCATCTCGGATTCGGGCAGCCCGACCAGTTCTCGCCCGTTGAACTCGATGCTGCCGCCGGTGATGCGCCCGTTGGCGGGCAGCAGGCCGATGATCGCCATGGCGGTCGTGGACTTGCCCGAGCCGGACTCGCCGACAATGGCGAGGGTCTCACCCTGCGGGATGTCGAAGGACACGCCCCGCACGGCATCCACGTCGCCGCCGGTCGTCTTGAAGGAGACGGCGAGGTCACGCACACGCAGCAGGGGCACCGATGATGAGTCCATCTGTCCATCCTGCCCCACGGCCGACACCGCACAGGTGTTTTCTGCACAGCTGTTACCTGCCTGAAACCTTGCCGGCCCGCGGGTGTCCCGCGAAAACTAGCGGGACTGGCGCTTCTTGCCGGGGCGCGGCTGGCCCTTCACGGCGGGCGCGCGGCCCTGACCCTTCGAGGCCTTCGCCTTGCCACCGGTGTTCGGGGCGGTGCGTTTGGCGAGGGCGACGGATGCTGCCAGCTCGAGGCGGGCATCCTTCAATAGGGCAGTGCCCGCCTCGGTGAGGGTGGTGGCGGGGGCGTCCCGGTCGAAAAGGGGAAAGCCGACCTGCTTTTCGAGGGTGCGGATTGAGGCGCTGAGCTTCTGGCGGGTGACGCCGAGCAGGGTCGCGGCGCGCACGAAGTCGGGTTCCTCGGCCGCGGCGATGAACTGCCGAAGCAGGGTGATATCCAAGAGTGAAGCCTTTCGTGGCGGGCGGGTGTGCGCGAGACTTCTAGGCTACGCGACGGGGGTCTTGGCCGCAGGGCCGCGGCGTGGAACGCTGGGAACATGACGACCCTGCCGATGTTCCCGCTCGGAACCGTGCTCTTCCCGTACATGCCCCTGCAGTTGCGGGTGTTCGAGGAGCGCTACCTCGTGATGCTCGCCAAGGTGCTCGATGCCGACTCGCCGGAATTCGGCGTGGTCCTGATCGAGCGCGGGCAGGAGGTCGGCGGCGGCGAACACCGCTTCGGGGTGGGCACCGTGGCCCGGGTCACGCAGGTCTCCGCCCCCGAGGGCTACCTCGGGGTGATCGCCCAGGGCGAACGGCGCATCGAGGTGGTCGAGTGGATGCCCGAGGACCCGCATCCGCAGGCCGTCGTGCGGCAACTCGCCGACCTCGACTGGGACGACTCGCTGCTGCCGCTGCGGGAACGGGCTGAGGCCAGCGTTCGCCGCGGACTGGCACTCGCGAGCGAGTTCACCGACCAGGAATGGTCGCCCGAGGTGGAGCTGTCCCAGGACCCGGTCGCGGCGGCGTGGCAGCTCGCCGCCGTAGCCCCGCTCGGGCCGCTCGACCAGATCACCCTGCTGCGCTCGGAGACGATGGAAGCGTTGTTGACCGCGGTGCTCGAGCTGGCGACGATGGCCACCAACACGCTCGGCGAATCCTGGCCCGACCAGGCGCCGGGCGGGCCCGAATAACCCGCGACGCAGCTCCTGCGATGAACGGGACTCCGGCGCAATACGCACGCGTTAGGCTGGTCGCACCAACGGGGTTCACCTGACCCTCGCTGACCCACGGCTCCGGCCGGCGACACCCGGAGAACTGATGACCGACACGGACACCACCGCCCAGCGTTTCTCACCCCTGCACCAGGCGCACATCGACGCCGGTGCGAGTTTCACCGACTTCGCCGGCTGGCAGATGCCGGTGCGCTACTCGAGTGACCTCGCCGAGCACCACGCCGTGCGCACGACGGCGGGCCTGTTCGACCTCTCGCACATGGCCGAGATCCGGGTCAGCGGACCGGATGCCGGCGCCTACCTCGACTACGCGCTCGCCGGCAAACTGTCGGCGATCACGCTGCTGCAGGCGAAGTACAGCCTGCTGCTGGCCGAAAACGGCGGCATCATCGACGACGTCGTCGTGTACCGCACCGCCGACGCCGAGTTTCTCGTGGTCGCCAACGCCGGCAACCGGTTTCCCGCCGTCGAAGCCCTGCAGGCCCGGGCCGCCCGGTTCGACGTGACCGTCGTCGACGAGAGTGATGACACCGCCCTGATCGCCGTGCAGGGGCCGGCCGCACTCGCGATCCTGGCTCAGACGGCCGGTTTCGCGGCATCCGCTGAGCTGAAAGACCTGGGCTACTACCGCGCCGTGACCGGCAGTTTCGACGGCGTGCCGGTGTTCATCGCCCGCACCGGCTACACCGGCGAGGACGGCTTCGAACTGTACCTTCCGAACGAGAACGCCGCCGCCCTCTGGGACGCTCTGCTGGCCGCGGGTACCGACGCCGGCCTGGTTCCCGCCGGGCTCGCGAGCCGCGACACGCTGCGCCTCGAGGCGGGCATGCCGCTCTACGGTCACGAACTGACCCGCAACACCTTTCCCGCGCAGGCCGGACTCGGCCGCGTCGTGAACCTCGCCAAGGACACCGATTTCATCGGCCGCGCCGCGAGCGAAGAGGGCCCGAGCGCCGAGGCTCCCGTGCTGGTCGGCCTGATCAGCACCGGCAAGCGCGCGGGACGTGCCGACTACCGCATCTTCCGCACCCTCGACGCGTCCGAGCCGGAGGGCATCATCACGAGTGGCGCCCTGTCGCCGACCCTCGGCTACCCGATCGCAATGGCCTACGTGCCCGCGCCGCTCGCCCGCCTCGGCACCGAGGTCTACGTCGACGTGCGCGGCACTCGCATTCCCGCGACGGTCACGTCGCTCCCCTTCTACAAGCGCCAGAAATAGCACCGCCACCAGCTTTCACAGTTTCATACCGGTTCACCTGAGAGGAATTCCCATGGCAGACACGTCTGAACTTCAGTACACCAGTGAGCACGAGTGGGTGCTGGTCGACGGCACCATCGCGACCGTCGGCATCACCGCCTACGCCGCCGAGAAGCTCGGCGACGTCGTCTTCGTCGAACTGCCCGAGGTGGGCAGCGCCGTCGCGAGCGGCACCGTCGTCGGCGAGATCGAGAGCACCAAATCGGTCGGCGAGCTCTTCGCCCCCGTCAACGGAACCGTCACCGCCACCAACGCGGCCGTCGTCGACAGCCCCGAACTCGTCAACAGCGACCCCTTCGGTGAGGGCTGGCTGATCAAGGTCGAATTCACCGAGCTGCCGGCGCTGCTCAGCTTCGCCGAGTACACCGCCCTCACCGGCGAATAGTCGCCGATATGACCTCGTCGACCACCCCGGCCGTGCGCACCAGCCCCGCGCCCGCCGCGCTTCCCTTCGTCGAACGCCACATCGGTACGGATGCTGCCGCCCAGCAGCACATGCTGGCCACCCTCGGCTACGACTCGCTTGACGCCCTCGTCGACGCCGCGATCCCCGCGAACATCCACGCCGACTCCTTCCGCACCGCCGGCGACAGCACCCTGCCGCCGGCCGCGACCGAGCGGGAGGCCATCGCCGAACTGCGCGTGATGGCCGAGTGGAACACCGTCAAGCGCTCGATGATCGGCCTCGGCTACTACGACACCATCACGCCCGCCGTGATCCAGCGGGGCGTCTTCGAGAACCCGAGCTGGTACACCGCGTACACGCCGTACCAGCCCGAGATCTCCCAGGGCCGACTCGAAGCCCTCATCAACTTTCAAACCATGATCGCCGACCTCACCGGACTGTCGACTGCGAACGCGTCGATGCTCGACGAGTCCACCGCCGTGGTCGAGGGCATGCTGCTGGCCCGCCGCGCCTCCAAGGTCGCCGCCCGCCGGTTCATCGTCGATGCGGATGCCTTTCCGCAGACCCACGCGCTGCTCGCGAACCGCGCGGCCGCCCTCGGCATCGAGCTGGCGATCGTCGACCTGAACGAGCAGACCACCGCCGCCGACCTCGGCGAGTACTTCGGTGTCTTCGTGCAGTACCCCTCGAAGAGCGGACGGGTGTGGAATCCGGCATCCGTCATCGCCCTCGCACACGAACAGAAGGCCCTCGCGGTCGTGGCCGCCGACCTGCTCGCCCTCACCCTCATCACCTCGCCGGGCGAGCTCGGCGCCGACGTCGCCGTGGGCACCAGCCAGCGCTTCGGAGTGCCGATGGGCTTCGGCGGACCGCACGCCGGCTACATGGCCGTGCGCGGCGGCCTCGAACGCCAGCTGCCCGGCCGCCTCGTCGGCGTGAGCGTCGACGCCGCCGGCCACCCCGCCTACCGCCTCGCCCTGCAGGTGCGTGAGCAGCACATCCGCCGCGACAAGGCGACCTCGAACATCTGCACCGCGCAGGTGCTGCTCGCCGTGATGGCCGGCATGTACGCCGTCTACCACGGGCCCGACGGGCTCCGCCAGATCGCCGGCCAGGTGCACGAGAAGGCCGGCCAGCTCGCCGCCGCCTTGACCGCCGCCGGTGCCGAGGTACTCTCGACGAGCTTCTTCGACACCCTGCTCGTGTCGGTGCCCGGCCGCGCCGAGGAGATCCTCGCCCGCGCCGCCGAAAACGACGTGAACCTGCGCCTGGTCGACGGCGACACCCTCGGCCTCTCGGTCGACGAGACCACGACGCTCGCCGATCTGTCCTGGGTCGTGCAGGCCTTCGGCGGATCCGACGCCTTCGGACACGTCGACTTCGGCACCGCGGTCGTGGGACTTCCCGCCGAACTCGCGCGCACGAGCGAGTTCCTCACCCACCCGGTCTTCAACACGCACCGCTCCGAGACAAGCATGATGCGCTACCTGAAGCGCCTCGCCGACGCCGACTACGCGCTGGACCGCGGCATGATACCGCTCGGCAGCTGCACCATGAAGCTCAACGCGGCGAGCGAGATGGCGGCCGTCAGCTGGCCCGAATTCGCCGGGCTCCACCCCTTCGCGCCCCGAGCGGATGTCGAGGGCTACCTCGGCCTGGTGCGCCAGCTCGAAACGTGGCTGACCGACGTCACCGGCTACGACTCCGTGTCCCTGCAGCCGAACGCCGGCAGCCAGGGCGAACTCGCCGGGCTGCTCGCGATTGCGGGGTACCACCGGTCCCGCGGGGACACTGCCCGCACCGTGTGCCTGATTCCGTCGAGCGCACACGGGACGAATGCGGCATCCGCTGCCCTCGCCGGCATGCGCGTCGTCGTCGTCGCCTGCGACGAGCTCGGCAACGTCGACCTCGACGACCTGACGGCCAAGATCGTCGAGCACACCGCCGACCTGGCCGCGCTCATGATCACCTACCCCTCGACCCACGGGGTCTACGAGCACGAGGTCGCCACGATCTGCCGCGCGGTGCACGACGCCGGCGGCCAGGTCTACGTCGACGGCGCCAACCTCAACGCCCTGCTCGGCTTCGCCCGCTACGGCGACTTCGGCGGCGACGTGTCGCACCTCAACCTGCACAAGACGTTCTGCATCCCGCACGGCGGTGGAGGCCCCGGTGTCGGACCGGTCGCGGCCAAGGCCCACCTCGCGGCGTTCCTGCCGGGGCATCCGCTCGCCCAGAGCGACGAGCACTACCTGCTCACGCCCCCCGACGAGCCGACCGCGACCGTGGTGCACGGCGGCGGCCCGGTGTCGGCCGCACCGTACGGCAGCCCGAGCATCCTACCCATCTCCTGGGCCTACGTGCGCATGATGGGCGCCGACGGCCTGCGCGCCGCGACCGGAGCCGCGGTGCTGGCCGCGAACTACGTCGCTCGCCGGCTCGAGGGCGCCTACCCGCTGCTCTATTCGGGCGAGAACTCGCTGGTCGCGCACGAGTGCATCCTCGACCTGCGGCCGTTGACCGCTGCGACCGGGGTCACCGTCGACGACGTCGCCAAGCGCCTGATCGACTACGGGTTCCACTCGCCGACGATGAGCTTTCCGGTCGCCGGCACCCTCATGGTCGAACCGACCGAGAGCGAAGACCTCGCCGAGATTGACCGCTTCATCGAGGCCATGCTCGCCATCAAGGCCGAAGCGGATGCCGTGGCCGCCGGCACCTGGCCGGCCGACGACAACCCGCTGCACAATGCGCCGCACACGGCGCAGGCCGTGATCGCGGGGGAGTGGGAGCATCCGTATGACCGCGAGACGGCGGTCTACCCGCTCGCCTCGCTCGTGCGCGGCAAGTACTGGCCGCCGGTGCGCCGCATCGACAACGCCTTCGGAGACCGCAACCTGGCCTGCTCCTGCCCGCCGCCGGAGGCCTTCGAGTAGATCTCCGACCGCCCTGCCGCTCGGCGGGGCGGGGTGGCGCCGCGAGTGGGCGCAAATCGCCCCATGGATGCCCGACGGTCGCCGCGAGTGGGCGCAACTGGCCCCTTGAACGCGCGGCAAGGGGCAGTTCGCGCCCACTCGTGAGCACCATGGGGCCATTTGCGCCCACTCGTGCGCAAATGCCCCATGGCACAGATTTTGATTCGTGAGGTGGCGAAGACCGCCCCATCATCACGATCCTGGCCCGCGAGGTGGCGAAGACCGCCCCATGAACGCTCGCGAAGGGGGCATCTCTGACGCTTCGCGAGCAGCATGGGGCCACCTCTGACACTTCGTGCGCGAGGTGTCAGAGAACGTCCTTTGGCCTACCCCGGGCCATCGTCGCGCTGATGGGTTCGCACCAGCAGTCACGGGTCGCCTGAAACACTCCGTGAGCGTCGGCTTGGACGCGCCACGGTCGCAGACGGACTCCCTCGGTGAAGCGTGGTCGAGAAGATTCAGTGCGAACAGGGTCGGACGGTCTCGCTGCTCTGGCTTAGGAGGCGGGGGCGAGCAGCCCCGGAAACCAGGCGAGCGCGAGGGGGTAGCCGACGAACGAGAGAATGTCGAGCAGCCAGTGCGTCACGACGAGCGGCATCGTGCGCCCCCAGCGCTCGTAACACCAGCCGAACACCACCCCCATCACCACGTTGCCGAAGAACGGCCCGATGCCCTGGTACAGGTGGTAGCTGCCGCGCAGGGTCGCCGAGGAGAGGATGATCGCCCACCGTGACCAGCCGAGCTCGCGCAGCCGGGTGAACAGATAGCCCACGACGATGATCTCCTCGAGCAGAGCGGCCCGCAGTGCCGCGAGCACGAGAATCGGGATCGTCCACCAGAAGGCGTCGATCGGCGAGGGCACCACGGCCACGGTGAAACCGAACGCGCGCCCGGCCAGGTAGAGCCCGAGCCCGGGAATGCCGATGAGCAGCAGCAGCCCGACGCCGCCGAGCACGTCCTTACCCGGTCGGGTGAAGTCGAAGCCGATGCGCCGAAACGCGCTCTGCCCCGGCCGCCACAGCAGAAACAAGACGAGCGCAACCGCGAACACCCCGAAGACGATCCCCAGAAACTGGTACGTGAAGTCGAGCCACTCGCGCGGCGATTGCGACCCGTTCAGGGTGGCCGACTGATCGGCGAGCGGCGTGACATCCGTCAGCCGGGCAATGATCGACACGATCGAATAGACAGCGGATGCCCCGAGCGACAGCCCGAGCACGATCCCGACCTCCCAGTACAGCCGCGTGCGCTCGGGCCGGGAGAGGGCCGGCGTCGCGAGTGCACGGTCGAAACGCCGGACGGACGGAGTCTCGGAGCTCGGGGCCGCGGAACCTGGGGCTAAGGAACTGGGAGGTCCTGCGTCCTCGGGCACGAGCGGTTCAGGCACGCGCGGGCATCTTGCAGGCCGGCGTGCCGCCGGGAAGCTTGTGGCGGTAGCGGGCAACGAGTCGGTAGCCCAGCTCGGCGATCCAGGACCAGGGCGGTACGGTGCCGAGCCAGCCGGCGAACCGGAAGGCGGCGATCGGCTGGCGGCGCAGGATGGCGGCGATCGCGGCCGCGCCACCGTAGCGGCGGCCGTCGGCCACGAACCAGACCCGGCGGGTGGCTTCAGCCCGGGTCACGCCGTACGGCGCGAGATCGGTCCACTGGAACGGCGAGGCGTGCGGCATGGCGGGCAGCAGGCGGGTCGCCCACGTGACGGCGGTCGTGCAGAAGGCGCAGTCGCCGTCGAAGATGAGCAGGGCAGTGAGCGGAACCGTCGCGGGGGCCATGTCCTCATTGTGTCATTGCGGCAGGTTCGCCGCGCTGACAGGCAGCACCGAGACTTGCGCCGACATCTCACGCGGCCCGGCACATCCCCCACGCCCGCCGAGCCCCTAACAGCCCCCTCTTCGGGGGCGCAAATCTGCACGATTGTCTACGTTGCTGCATATTCTAGAAGTCGAATGTTTCGTCTCGGTAACATTTCTTCCCCCAATTGGGGGGATGCCCTACCCCCTATCTAGGGTACATAGAACTGGTACGACGGCGTGGCCAAGAGCCTGCCCGGGTACCCCTGTGCACTGGAGGACAATTGAAAATCAGGAGAATGGGCACCACTGCCATCGCTCTCGCCGCCGTCGGAGCCCTCGCGCTCAGCGGATGCTCATCCGAACCGGAATCAACGGGCGACGGGAGCGCGATCGTCACCACGAACGGCTCCGAACCGCAGAACCCACTGATCCCCACCAACACCACCGAAGCCGGTGGCGGCAAGATCGTCACCTCCGTCTTCGCCGGTCTCGTGTCCTATTCCGCGACCGGCGAGGAAGAGCTCGAGGTCGCCGAGTCCATCGAGTCTGACGATGCCACCACGTGGACGGTCACCCTCAACGATGGCTGGACCTTCACCAACGATGAACCCGTCACCTCGGAGTCCTTCATCGACGCCTGGAACTACGGCGCGCTCTACGACAACGCCCAAGGCTCCTCCTACTTCTTTGACAACATCGTCGGCTACTCCGACGTGCAGAACACCATGGATGACCCGTCCGGCGCGGTCGACGAAGACGGCGCCCCGCTCCAGGTCGGCGATCCGCTTGCCGAAACCATGAGCGGCCTGACCGTCGTGGATGACACCACCTTCACCGTGGAACTCGCGGCCGCCGAGGCCGACTGGCCGCTGCGCCTGGGCTACACCGCCTACTCGCCGCTGCCCCAGGTCGCCTTCGACGACATGGATGCCTTCGGCGAGAACCCGATCGGCAACGGTCCCTACGAACTTGCCGCCGAGGGAGCGTGGGAGCACGACGTGCAGATCGCCCTCGTCACCAACCCCGACTACGCCGGCGTGCGCGTGCCCAAGAACGGCGGGCTCGACATCGTCTTCTACGGCACCCAGGAGGGTGCCTACGCGGCCGTGCAGGGTGGCGACCTCGACGTGCTCGACGCGCTGCCGTCATCCGCTTTCGCGAGCTACCAGTCCGACTTTCCGGACACCTTCGTGAACCAGCCGGCCGCCGTCTTCCAGGCGTTCAACATGCCCTACTATCTCGAGCACTGGAGCGGCGAGGAAGGCGAACTGCGCCGCGCCGCCATCTCGATGTCGATCAACCGCGAAGAGATCACCGACGTCATCTTCCAGGGCACTCGTACCCCGGCGACCGACTTCACCTCGCCCGTCATCGACGGCTACTCCGACTCCCTCGAGGGCTCCGATGTACTGGAGTACAACCCCGACGAGGCCGTCGCCAAGTGGGCCGAAGCGGATGCGATCTCGCCCTACGAGGACACCTTCGACATCGCCTACAACTCTGACGGCGGCCACTCCGCCTGGGTTGATGCCGTGGTCAACAGCATCAAGAACACCCTCGACATCGAAGCCGTCGGCAAGCCGTACCCGACCTTCGCAGCCGCCCTCGACGACCGGTCCGCCGCAACGCTGACCGGTGCGACGCGCGCCGGCTGGCAGGCGGACTACCCGTCGATGTACAACTTCCTCGCCCCGCTGTACCAGACCGGTGCAGGCTCGAACTATGAGGGCTACAGCAGTGAAGAGTTCGACACCTTACTTGACGAGGGTGCTTCGGCCTCGAGCGTCGAAGACGCCACCGCCAAGTACGTGGAAGCGCAGGAGGTGCTGCTGAAGGACCTGCCGACGATTCCGCTCTGGTACGCCAACGTCACGGGGGTCTGGGCCGACACGGTTCAGAACGTTGAATTCGGCTGGGACTCCGTGCCGCTCTACTCCGACATCACCAAGGAATAGCTGACCGGCACCACCAGCACCACACCGTTCGGCCGTGCGCTGTTCGGGGCCTCGCGCACCGAACAGCGCACACCCCAGATTGATTCGACTTCTCGGCTGCCGCGAGTTGCGCGCAGCACCGAAAGTTCCTTCACCGATTGCGATTTTCATGCCTATCTGTTTCACCGTGGGCACCTGATGCTCTGGTATACCGGCAAGCGCCTGCTCCAGATGATCCCCGTGTTCTTTGGCGCCACCTTCCTCATCTACTTCATGGTGTTCTCCCTCCCCGGAGACCCCATCGCGGCCCTGTACGGCGACCGCCCGGTTTCCCCGGGCGTGATCGCGCAGATCCGCGCCGAGTACAACCTCGACAAACCCCTGATCGAGCAGTACCTGCTCTACATCGGCGGTTTCTTCCAGGGTGATCTCGGCACCACGTTCTCCGGCCGAGCGGTCTCCGACGTGATGGCCTCGGCCTTCCCGATCACCGCCCGCCTCGCGATGCTGGCCCTGTTCTTCGAAGCCGTCGCCGGCATCCTCGTCGGCCTCGTCGCGGGCCTCCGCAAGGGCAAGTTGTTCGACGCGAGCGCCCTCGTGGTGAGCCTGCTGCTGATCAGCGTGCCCACCTTCGTGATCGGCTTCGTGCTGCAGTACGTCTTCGGCGTGCAACTCGGACTGTTCCGCACGACGGTGAGCGGGTCAGCGCCCCTGGACGAACTGATCATGCCCGCGCTGGTACTGGCATCCGTCTCGTTCGCCTACATCGTGCGCCTCACCCGCGCCAGCGTCTCCGACAACCTCGGTGCCGACTTCGTGCGCACCGCCACGGCCAAGGGCCTGTCCCGGCCCCGCGTGGTGACCGTGCACGTGCTGCGCAATTCGCTCGTGCCCGTCGTCACCTTCCTGGGCGTCGACATCGGCTCGCTCATGGTCGGCGCCATCGTCACCGAGGGCATCTTCAACATCAACGGCGTCGGCGGCACCGTCTACGACGCCATCCAGCTCGGCGAGGGACCCACCGTGGTGTCCTTCATCGCCGTGATGGTCGTCATCTTCGTCGTCGCCAACCTGTTCGTGGACCTGCTCTATGCGGCCCTGGACCCGAGGATCCGTTATGCCAAGTAACACCACGCCCGGCGCACGTCCCGACCAGGGCCATTTCGTCGCCGCACTCGAAGACACCCCGATCGCGCCGCTCGACAAGCTCGACGAGAGCCAGAAAGCGCGCAGCACCTGGGCGGATGCCTGGCAGTCGATGCGTCGACGGCCCACTTTCTGGATCTCCTCGGCCCTGATCCTGCTCGTCGCCGCCGTGGCCCTGTTTCCCGGGCTGTTCGCGAGCGCCCAGCCCAACGACGGCTGTGAGCTCGGCAACAGCAACGGCGGCCCCGAGGCCGGACACCCCCTCGGCTTCACGTTCCAGGGCTGCGATATCTACGCCCGCGTGATCTTCGGCACCCAGGCATCCGTCACCGTTGGCATTCTCGCCACCGTGCTCGTCACGGTCGTCGGCATCGTCGTCGGCGCTCTCGCCGGCTATTACGGCGGCCTGCTCGACGCGATCGTCTCCCGCATCGGTGACATCTTCTTCGCCGTACCCACCGTGCTCGGTGCCATCGTGCTGCTCTCGGTGCTGCCCGACCGCACCCCGGTGACGATCGCGCTCGTGATGTCGATCTTCGCCTGGCCCCAGATCGCCCGCATCATGCGCGGCGCGGTGCTGTCGGCCAGCAAT
The DNA here is from genome assembly GCF_003602235.1 of Cryobacterium melibiosiphilum. Taxonomy (GTDB): domain Bacteria; phylum Actinomycetota; class Actinomycetes; order Actinomycetales; family Microbacteriaceae; genus Cryobacterium; species Cryobacterium melibiosiphilum. Next base: position 11,839 of record NZ_QZVS01000093.1, on the reverse strand, counting down.
TCCGACTATGTGACGGCATCCGTCGCCCTCGGAGTGTCGAAGTTCACGATTCTCGTGCGCCACGTGCTGCCGAACGCGATCGCGCCCGTCATCGTCATCGCGACGGTGTCGCTTGGCACGTTCATCGTGGCCGAAGCCACGCTGTCCTTCCTCGGCATCGGCCTGGGCGAGGGCATCATGAGCTGGGGCAACGATATCGGCGACGCCCAGAGCACCATTCGCACGGCCCCGCAGGTGCTGCTCTACCCCGCAGCCGCCCTCTCGATCACCGTGCTCTCCTTTCTCATGCTCGGCGACGTCGTGCGCGACGCCCTCGACCCCCAAGCGAGGGCACGCCGATGACCCAGTTAGTGACCCAGACCGTGCCCGTGCTCGACCCGAACGACACCCGTCCGCTGCTTCAGATTCGTGACCTCGAGGTGGGCTTCAAGACCCAGTACGGAGTGGTTCCCGCCGTGCGCGGTGTCAGCCTCACCCTCTACGCCGGGCAGACCCTCGCCATCGTGGGGGAGTCCGGCTCGGGCAAGACCACCACGGCGCAGGCGGTCATCAATCTGCTCGCCGGTACCGGCCAGGTGACGGCCGGGCAGATCCTGTTCGAAGGCCGCGACCTGACCGCGCTCACACCGAAGGAAATGGAGAATGTGCGCGGCAGCCAGATCGGCTACGTGCCCCAGGACCCGATGTCGAACCTCAACCCGGTGTGGAATATCGGCTTCCAGGTCGAGGAGGCCATCAAGGCCAACAGCGACCTGCGCGGCAAGGACCTGCGGGCCCGCACGATCGAGGTGCTCAAAGAGGCCGGGCTGAGCGACGCGCAGGACCGCCTCAAGCAGTTTCCGCACCAGTTCTCCGGCGGCATGCGCCAGCGCGTGCTGATCGGCATCGGGCTCTCAAGTCGCCCGAAGCTGCTGATCGCCGACGAGCCCACGAGCGCCCTCGACGTGACCGTGCAGCGTCAGATCCTCGACCACCTCGGCACCCTCACCCGCGACTACGGCACGAGCGTGCTGTTCATCACCCACGATCTCGGCCTCGCGGCTGAGCGCGCCGAACAGCTCGTGGTCATGTACAAGGGAAAAATCGTGGAATCGGGACCCTCGAAGGAGATTCTGGCCAACCCGCAGCATCCGTATACGCAGCGGCTGGTGGCAGCGGCCCCGAGCCTGGCGTCCAAGCGCATCCAGGCCAAGAAACACGACGAGGCAGCGGAGATCTACTCCGCCGGGGGTACGGACACCGCACTGATCGACCGGGCCGCGATCCGCGAGGAGCAGGCGCCCACCCGCGACCTGATCACGGTCGAGGGCGTCAGCAAGCTCTACCGCATTCGCACCAAGGGCCTGAAGTACACCGAGCTGCTCGCCGTGAACGATGTCTCGTTCGGCATCAAGAAGGGCACCACCTCGGCGATCGTCGGTGAGTCCGGCTCGGGCAAGTCCACGGTGGCCAAACTGATTCTGCAGCTCGAGACGCTCACGAGCGGCCGCATCGAGTTCGACGGACGCGACGTGGCCGGCCTCACGGGCAAGGAACTGCTGAAGTTTCGTCGACGGGTGCAGCCGGTGTTCCAGGACCCGTACGGATCGCTCGACCCGCAGTACAACGTGGGCAACACCATCGCGGAACCGCTGCTCGCGCACAAGATCGGCACGAGCAGGGAGCGACAGGCCCGCGTGCTCGAGCTGCTCGATCAGGTGTCGCTGCCGGCGGCGACGCAGTTCCGCTATCCGAGCGAGCTCTCGGGCGGGCAACGGCAGCGCATCGCAATTGCCCGGGCGCTGGCGCTCAAGCCCGACGTGCTCGTGCTCGACGAGGCCGTGTCGGCCCTCGACGTGCTGGTTCAGGGGCAGATCCTGAACCTGCTGACCGAGCTGCAGACCGAGCTGGAACTGACGTACCTCTTTATTACTCACGACCTCGCGGTCGTGCGCCTCGTTGCCGACAACGTCTGCGTCATGCAGAAGGGCCGCATCGTCGAGGCGGCATCGACGGACGACGTCTTCGACAACCCCCAGCAGGCGTACACGCAGGAGCTGCTCGCGGCCATCCCGGGCGGGGACTTCGAGTTCGGTGGTAAATGATTCGAGGCACCACATTCAAGAAAGTTGAGAAAACCGGCGGCTCGGCGAACGTTCTTAATCAGTTGAAGCGCTTACATCGATGAATTTGTGCATTCCAGCCAATATTTCGCAATTATTAGTTACCAACGTGTAACGTTTCGGCACTTCGTTAGGTGCCGGTGTCTACCCTCCCTAGGGTCAAAGGTACCCAGCACGGAAGTGATGCCACATTGGGTCGCTCTCACTGGTCCACCCTGCACAGGAGGAAATCTGAGAATCAGACGCATCGGGGCAACTGTTGCCACCGTTGGCGCCGCCGCGCTCGTGCTGTCCGGCTGTTCGGCCCCCGTGGCCGACTCCGGACTCGACACAGGAACGTCGGTCAACGTTGCATGGGGGCAGCCGTTCTACTCGTATAACGGGAACACGACTTTTGGTAACGCAACCGCCAACAACAACATCACCTACATGACGAACGACTGGTTCAACTACTACGACAACACCCCGGAGCTGGTGACGAACGAGTCCTTCGGCAGCATCGAAGTCGTCTCCGAAGACCCGCTCACGGTGAAGTACACCATCGCCGACGGCGTGAAGTGGTCGGACGGAACCGACGTCGACGCAGCCGACCTGCTCCTCGACTGGGCCGCCAACTCGCGCTCTCTCGACACCCCCGACTTCGACCCCGCCGACTTCACCGACGCGGACACGGGTGAATTCACCGACGCCTTCCCCACCGACGTGGTCTACTTCGACTCCGGGGCCCAGCCCGACACCGGCCTCGGCCTCGTGCGCGACACCCCAACCCTCAGCGACGACGGCAAATCCATGACGATGGTCTACAGCTCCCCGTTCGTGGACTGGGACCGGGCCCTGCCCGAGGCCCTGCCGGCACACGTCGTGGGCAAAAACGCCCTCGAACTCACCGACAACGCCGAAGCGAAGGATGCCGTGGTCGCGGCCATCGAGGACGGCGACGAAGCCGCTCTCGCGCCGATCTCCTCGTTCTGGAACGGCGGCTTCAACTTCAGCGAACTGCCCGAGGACCCCGAGCTGTACATCGGCACCGGGCCGTACACGATCTCCGCCTTCGAGGCCGAGCAGTTCATCACCCTCACGGCGAACCCTGACTACACCGGTGAGAACACCCCGTCGATCGAAGAGATCACGATTCGGTTTATCGACGACCCGCTGGCTGCCGCGCAGGCGCTGGAAAACGGCGACGTCGACGTCATCTCGCCCCAAGCGACGTCTGACCTCGTCACCGCGCTCGAAGCCGTCGAGGGCATCACCCTCGTCACCGGCGTTGAAGGCACCTACGAGCACGTCGACCTGCAGTTCGACCAGTCCAAGAGCGGTCACTTCAACGACCCGCTGGTGCGCGAAGCGTTCCTCAAGGTCATTCCGCGCCAGGAGATCCTGGACAAGCTGATCAAGCCGATCGCCGGTGACGACGCCGAGCTCCGCGGCTCTCAGCTGCTCGTTCCGGGCGCTGAAGGCTACGACGACTCGGTCGCCGAGAACGGCTCGACCGCCTACACCGACGTCGACATCGAGGGTGCCACGGAGCTCCTGGCCGAGGCCGGCGTGACGAGCCCCGAGGTCTGCATTCTGTACGCCTCGAACAACCCGCGCCGGGTGCAGGAGTTCCAGCTGATCCAGACCTCCGCGGCCCTGGCCGGCTTCAACGTGACCGACTGCGGCAGCACCGAGTGGGGCGGCCTGCTCGGAACCCCGGGCGCCTACGACGCCTCGCTGTTCGGCTGGCAGTCCACGAGCCTCGGAGTGACGGAATCTGGACCGACGTTTGAAACCGGCGGCATCAACAACCTGAACTTCTTCTCCAACGAAGAGGTTGACTCGCTCATTCAGGAGTTGAGCGGCGAGTTCGAGCTCGAGGCACAGATCGCGCTTCAGCAGGAGATCGACAAGCAGCTCTACGACAACTATTACGGGGTCACGATCTTCCAGTTCCCCGGAGTCACCGCGTTCAGCGACAACATCGAGGGCATCGAGCCGTCGATCCTTGCGCCGACCATCTTCTGGAACGTCTGGGATTGGACACTCGCAGCCGAGTAGTGGGGCCTCAGCTCGATTAACGAGTGACAGCTCGACTAACGATTGACATGCAGTGCGGGCGCTGGGACCAACTGGTCCCAGCGCCTTCCCCCGACTACAGGTAGGTTGCCACCACTCATGGCTTCATTTGTCATCCGGCGTCTGATCGCCGCTTTTTTTGTTCTTTTGGCCGCAACGTTCCTCATGTACATGCTCGTCGCCCTGTCCGGCGATCCGCTCGAGGAACTGCGGCAGGGCAATGCCCCGAACAAGGAACAGCTCATGGACTCGCTCAGCGCGAGGCTCAACCTTGACGTTCCCCCCTATCTTCGGTATTTCCTCTGGCTCGGCGGGGTCTCCCAGTGTTTCGTCGGCCAGTGCGACTTCGGCGTCAACGTGCAGGGCCTCCCCGTGCTCACGCTGCTGGAGCAGGCGATGGGATCAACACTGCAGTTGGTCACCAGCGCCCAGATCATCGCCATCATCGTCGGCCTCATAGTGGGCATCACCACCGCGCTCCGCCAATACAGCGGATACGACTACACGATCACGTTCGCATCCTTCCTGTTCTTCTCCCTCCCGGTCTTCTGGGTGGCCGTGCTGCTCAAGCAGTACATCGCCATCGGCTTCAACAACTGGCTCGCCGATCCCGTCATCGGGATCCCGGTCATCATCGTCATCTCCGTCGTGTCCGGCCTGCTGTGGATGTCCTTCCTCGGCGGAGCGGCCAAACGACGGTTGATCACCCTCGGGGTGGCCACCGCGTCAACCGCGGTCATGCTCACCTATTTCGAACTGACGAACTGGTTCAGCACCCCGAACGTCGGCATCGTGGGAGTCGTCGTGACGGCGATCGCCGCGGCGCTCGGCATCACGGCGATCTCGGTCGGCCTCGCGAACAAGCACGCCGTTCGGGGTGCCCTGGTCACCGCCGCCGTGGGCATCGCGCTCTACTACCCGATGATCTACTTCGTCTTCCCCGGCATGGGGATGCCGCTGTTTCTCGCGCTCGCCCTCGGCGCCGTCGTCGGCGGCGGAGCCATTGGTTACTTCTTCGGCGGCCGGGACCGCTGGCAGTCGGCCCGTACCTCGGCCATCGGCGCCGTGATCGCCCTCGAGGGGTTTCTCATGTACTGGGACGCGTACTTCAACTCGTCGCGCATCACGGGCCGTCCGATCGCCACGATCGGGTCGTCCACGCCCAACCTCGGCGGCAACTTCTGGATCCAGGGGATCGATACCTTCACCCACCTCCTGCTGCCGACGATCGCGATCATCCTGATCTCCTTTGCCAGCCTCACCCGGTATACCCGGGCGAGCATGCTCGAAGTGATGAACCAGGATTACATCCGTACCGCACGGTCGAAGGGTCTCACGCAGCGCACCGTCGTGGTGCGCCACGCCCTGCGCAACGCGCTCATCCCGATCTCCACGGTGATCGCCCTCGATATCGGTGCCCTGATCGGAGGCGCGGTCATCACCGAGACCGTCTTCGGCTGGAGCGGCATGGGCCAACTCTTCCTCGGCGGGCTGCATGACATCGACCCGAACCCGGTGATGGCCTTCTTCGTCGTCACCGGCCTGCTCGCCGTTGTCTTCAACCTGGTCGCCGACCTTCTCTACGCGTCCCTCGACCCCAGAATTCGGGTGTCCTAATGTCTGAGCTCAACTCCGCCCTGCAGGACCCGCCCCAGGGCGGTGGCCCCAGCGACGAAACCACGATTGAGCAGCGGCAGACCGTCGGCCTCAGCCAGGGCCAGATCGTGCGCAAGCGCTTCTTCCACCATAAGGGCGCCGTCGTCTCCATGGTCGTTCTGACCTTCGTGGTACTGCTGGCCTACACCTCGGTCGGCCTGCACATGTTCGGCATCAGCATTCCCGGCTGGTGGCAATGGCACTGGAATGCCACGCCGCCCCTGGTCAACAGCGGTGTTCCCACGATGAGCCTGATCCCCGGTCCGGGCTTCGGCTTCGGGCCGCACCCCTTCGGGCAGGACCAGATCGGCAAGGACATCTTCGCCCTCGTCATGCGCGGTGCCCAGCAGTCCATCATGATCATGGTTCTCGTCGGACTGGTCGGCACCGGCCTCGGCGTGCTGATCGGTGCCCTCGCCGGTTTCTATCGCGGCATCGGAGATGCGCTGCTGATGCGTTTCACCGACGTCATCATCACGATCCCGTTCCTCGTGATCGGTGCGGTTGTCGGTCGTGCCGTCGGCGGCTTCGGAGCGCCGGTGCTCGGTATGTTCCTCGGGCTGTTTGCCTGGACCGGCCTCGCCCGACTCGTGCGCGGCGAATTCCTGTCGCTTCGGGAACGTGAATTCGTCGATGCGGCGCGGGTCTCCGGTGCCAGCGACAAGCGCATCATCTTCAAGCATATTTTGCCGAACTCGGTCGGCGTCATCATCGTGAGCGCGACCCTGCTCATGGCCGGCGCGATCCTCGCCGAGACGGCGCTGAGCTTCCTCAACCTCGGAGTGCAGAGCCCGGACACCTCCCTCGGCGTGATCGTCTCGCAGAACCAGGCCGCGTTCGCGACCCGCCCGTGGTTGTTCTGGTGGCCCGGTGTGTTCATCATCGTCATCGCGCTCACCGTCAACTTCATCGGTGACGGCCTGCGGGATGCCTTCGACCCGCGCCAGAAGAAGATGCCGTCACCGAAGGCGCTCGCCAAGGCGCTGGCACGTCGGGCCCGTGACGCCCGCGCGTCGAAGTAGTTCCTGATCGTGGATCTACGCCGAGTCGGGTCAGGGCAGCAGCACGCTGAGCGCGAACCCGATCAACAGAACGCCGATCGCGGCAATCGTGCCGCGATGGATGGTCAATCTCAGCGCAGCGGATGCATCCGGTTGCGCGGTGAGGGCGCCGTCGCCCTGCAGCTCCTCCCAACGCTGACGCAGCACGAAGGCCACCTGGCCGGAGGGCGTACTGACCGAATCGCCGGGCCGCACGCTGTTGCCGGCGCCGTAGGCAGATGCATTGAGGTTGCGAACGTCGCCGCGTTCGATGCTGATGGCGCCGCGCACACCGGGGCTCGGCGCCGCCCACACCGACACGCGACGCGTGGGGGTATGCAGGGTCACGCTGTACTTGGTGTCGATGCGCTCGATGAGGGGCCACGGCACGGCGACCGTGTGGAACACATTGGTGACCGTGACCTCGTCGTCGTCGATCACGATCTTCGGGCGCCAGAACAGGGCGAAGGCCGAAAAGGCCAGCAATGCCGGCAGCCAGATCGTGCGCAGCAGGCTCGACACGTCGCCGGCGAGTCCCAGGCCGATCACACCGGCGAGGCAGACCGCGGCGACGACACAGGCCAGGACACGCCCGAAGACCGGACGATATTCGAACGACGGATGTTCATCACGGGGCTCTGTGGGCATTCGGCCATTTTCGCATCACCCATTCGCACTACCAAACAGGATCGTGAGCAATGACTAACGCAGCAGCCCGTGAAACCTCCGGCTCGGCCGCCTCCGACGGAACAGACCCCGACGGTCTTCCCGAGGTTGTGCTCGAGGTTACCGACCTCGACGTGGACTTCTGGGTCGAAGGCGAACTGTTTCCGGCCAGCATCGGCATGAACTACCAGGTGCGTCGCGGCGAGGTGCTCGCCATCGTCGGCGAATCCGGCTCCGGCAAGAGCACCGGCACCATGGCCCTCCTCGGCCTGTTGCCGCAGAACGCGCGCATCCAGGGCTCGATCAAGCTCCTCGGTAAGGAGATCAACGGTATCCCCGAGGCGGAACTGCGCAAGGTGCGCGGTAACACCGTGGCCACGATCTTCCAGGAGCCGATGACGGCGCTGAACCCCGTCTACACCGTCGGGTTCCAGATCTCCGAAGCGCTACGCTCGCACTTCGACATGTCGCCGGCCGAAGCGAAGACGCGGGCCATCGAACTGCTGACGATGGTCGAGATGCCGACCCCGGAACTGACCTACAACAAATTCCCGCACCAGCTCTCGGGCGGCCAGCGCCAGCGGGCCATGATCGCGCAGTCCATCTCGTGCGACCCGGTGCTGCTCGTCGCCGACGAGCCCACCACGGCACTGGACGTGACCGTGCAGGCCGAGATCCTCGACCTGCTGCGCAACCTGCACACCCGACTGGATAGCGCCATCATCCTGATCACCCACGACATGGGAGTCGTGGCCGACCTGGCCGACCGGGTTCTCGTGATGAAGAACGGCTTAACGGTGGAAACGGGCACGATCGACGACATCTACAACAACGCGCAGCATCCGTATACACAGCAGCTGCTCGCCGCGGTGCCGCACCTCGGGCGGGGCATCGAGACGATTGAGCGCGAACAGGTCGTGCGCGAGGCCGGTGTCGCCCCCGTGCTCGACTTTCAGAACGTCGCCATCGATTACCCCAAACGCGGACGCATTCCCGCCTTCCGCGCCGCGAAGGAGATCACCTTCCAGGTCTTCCCGCGTGAGATCGTTGGGCTGGTAGGGGAGTCCGGCTCGGGAAAGACGACCCTCGGGCGCGCAGCGGTCGGACTGCTGCCAATCGCCGACGGCACGCTCATCTCGTGCGGCCTGGACATTTCGAAGGCGAGCCTGCGTGACCTTCGTCCGCTGCGCCGCAAGGCCGGCATCGTGTTCCAGGACCCAGCATCCTCGCTGAACCCGCGGATGCCGATCGGCGAGTCCATCGGTGAGCCCCTCTACCTCTCAGGTGAGGCTCGGGGCGACGAGCTCGACAGGCGAGTGCAGACGCTGCTCGAACAGGTGGAGCTGCCCACGAGCTACCGCAACCGGTTTCCGCACGAGCTGTCCGGCGGGCAGAAGCAGCGCGTCGGCATCGCCCGGGCGCTCGCGCTGCACCCAGACCTGCTCATCGCCGACGAGCCCACGAGTGCGCTCGACGTGTCGGTGCAAGCACGGTTTCTCGACCTGCTGCAGGAACTGCAGGCCAGCCTTGGTTTCGCCTGCCTGTTCATCAGCCATGACCTTGCCGTGGTCGATGCCCTCGCGCACCGGATCGCCGTGATGCACAAGGGCAAGCTGATCGAGCAGGGCACGAGCGCGCAGATCCTGCGGGCGCCCAGGGAGGCCTACACGCAGCGGCTGATCAGCGCGGTGCCCGTGCCGGACCCGGCCGAACAGCGCTTGCGCCGGGAGGCGCGCCAGGCCGCCAAGCTGTCCGGCGCCGCGTAGGGCCGCCTCATCGGGCCGCCGGGCGGGGCATCCGTCGCCTCGGATAGCGTTCTCAGCCGCGCAGTCGTGAGCATGCAGTAGGATAGTACTTTGGGTCAGCCTATGACCCCTTGTTTCCATTCTTCGTCGCCAGCGGTACTCTGCGGCATTCATTCTTCGTAAGGATCTATTTTTATGGCGATTGCTACGCGCAATAACCTCCGAAATGTTGCCATCGTCGCTCACGTTGACCACGGTAAGACGACGCTGGTCGACGCGATGCTCCAGCAGACCGACTCGTTCGCCGACCACTCCAAGGTCGAAGAACGTGCCATGGACTCCAACGAGCTGGAGCGCGAAAAGGGCATCACAATTCTCGCCAAGAACACGGCGGTCTCGTACAAGGGCATCCACGCGAAGGATGGCCCCATCACCATCAACGTGATCGACACCCCCGGCCACGCCGACTTCGGTGGCGAGGTCGAGCGCGGCCTGTCCATGGTCGACGGTGTCGTCCTGCTCGTCGACGCATCCGAGGGCCCGCTGCCGCAGACCCGTTTCGTGCTGCGCAAGGCGCTCGAAGCCAAGCTTCCCGTCATCCTGCTGGTCAACAAGACCGACCGTCCCGACGCGCGCATCGATGAGGTCGTGGCCGAGAGCCAGGACCTGCTCATCGGTCTCGCGAGCGACATGGCCGACGACTTCCCCGACCTCGACCTCGACGCCGTCCTCGACGTGCCCGTCGTCTACGCCTCGGGCCGTAACGGTGCCGCCAGCTGGAACAAGCCCGAAGACGGCACCCTGCCCGACAACGATGACCTCGAGCCGCTCTTCGACGCGATCCTCAAGCACATCCCGGCACCGACCTACGATGACACGCACCCCCTTCAGGCGCACGTCACCAACCTCGACGCCTCGCCGTTCCTCGGCCGCCTCGCGCTGCTGCGTATCTTCCAGGGCACCATCAAGAAGGGCCAGACCGTGGCCTGGGTGCAGCAGGACGGCACCGTCAGCAACGTGAAGATCACCGAGCTGCTCATCACCAAGGCGCTGGACCGCTACCCGACCGAGAGCGCCGGCCCCGGCGACATCGTCGCCGTTGCCGGTATCGAGAACATCACCATCGGTGAGACCCTCGCCGACCCCGACGACGTGCGCCCGCTCCCGACCATCACGGTTGACGACCCGGCCATCTCGATGACCATCGGAACCAACACCTCGCCGCTCATGGGCAAGGTCAAGGGCCACAAGCTCACCGCCCGCATGGTCAAGGACCGCCTCGACCGCGAACTGGTCGGTAACGTCTCGCTCAAGGTCGTCGACATCGGACGCCCGGACGCCTGGGAGGTGCAGGGCCGTGGAGAACTGGCCCTCGCCATCCTCGTCGAGCAGATGCGTCGCGAAGGCTTCGAGCTCACCGTCGGCAAGCCGCAGGTGGTCGTCAAGCGCATCGACGGCAAGGTTCACGAGCCCTTCGAGCACCTCACCATCGACGCTCCCGAAGAGTACCTCGGCGCCATCACGCAGCTCCTCGCCGCCCGCAAGGGTCGCATGGAGAACATGGCCAACCACGGCACCGGCTGGGTTCGCATGGAGTTCATCGTTCCCTCGCGCGGCCTGATCGGCTTCCGCACGCAGTTCCTCACCGACACGCGCGGTACCGGTATCGCCAACGCGATCCTGCACGGCTACGAGCCCTGGGCCGGCACCATCAGCACCCGTACCAACGGCTCCATCGTGGCCGACCGTCAGGGTGCGGTGACGCCGTTCGCGATCATCAACCTGCAGGAGCGCATGTCGTTCTTCGTGCAGCCGACCTCCGAGGTGTACGAAGGCATGGTCATCGGCGAGAACTCGCGCGCCGACGACATGGACGTCAACATCACCAAGGAAAAGAAACTGACCAACATGCGTCAGTCGAGCTCGGATTCGTTCGAGTCGATGACCCCGCCGAAGGTGCTCTCCCTCGAACAGTGCCTCGAGTTCGCCCGTGAAGACGAGTGCGTCGAGGTCACCCCCGCCGCCGTGCGTATTCGCAAGGTGGAGCTCACGGCCGGCGCTCGCTCGCGCCTGGTCTCCCGCGTGAAGAAGATGGACGCGTAGTCTTCTTGTGAAATAGAGAACCCCCGCAGCTTCGGCTGCGGGGGTTTTCTTGTTAAGGCTGCCGAGTGAATCCGGGATGCGGCGCCGGTGTGAAAAATACTGAAAAGTTTTTTTTCTTGTTTCGCTGGTTGAGGCCCGAGTGGGGCGCTGGTCGGGGCTGGAATGTCGGTGGTTCGGTATTGACTAATGCTCATGAAGACTACTGGGAGTGAGGAAAGTCTCCCGCCCGATGACCCGGGCGGGTACGGCGGTGCCGTGGATGGCTGGGCTGGCTCAGATGACTGGGCTGGCCCGGACGGGGTCAGCCTGGATGACTGGGCTGGCCTGGACGACTGGGTCGGTCTCGATGACCGGGTCGACGTGCAGATTGTGGCCGACTACGAACTGCAGCGGTGGGCTGACATCGAGCATGAGGAGCCCGCGGATCCGGAGGCGGTTCCGGTTCCGCCGGATCGGTTCGCCACCGAGC